>JAFGLV010000016.1 GCA_016927855.1 Sedimentisphaerales bacterium | reverse complement strand
CCATGACATCCAGCATACTCATTACCTCCTTGCCCTCTACTCTAATTACTGGCAAGGAATTGTCTCACTCATTCTGACACAGAGGGCACTATGGGGAGAAGAGAGGCTAGCAGGGTTGAAAGGAAATCCGACCAAGGGTAAGGAATGTAACCAAAGATCTCCGCCGCGAGCCTCCAAACAATCACTGCGCCAGACAGACACAGAGGAATAAGGACAATCCAAGCTGGCACAAAGAGCTTAATCGACCGGCGTTGCACGGGTTGCGCGATTGCGTAAATGCCAACCACAATCCCCACTGCTGCAAGCAATCCCTCAAGGCTCAACATTCCGCTTCTCCCGCTCGGTTGCGCTGCACAACGGGACGAAAGACCGCTTCACATCCGAGGCCATCAAATCCAGTCGTCTCTTTTTCGACTGCCTCCTGCTATTCGAATACTCGACAATTCCATGATTCCATCGTCTGCTTCTACGTCGGCTTGCGGTTTTCGCGACAGAACTTGGACATCAGATCCATCGCTTTGCCGGTCGCTTCGGCCGAGCCGTCGAGCTTGGCATAAGCGTCTACCAGTTCCAGCAGCGCCGGGTCGGCCTCGACCGTTCCGTAGTGGTGCGCCGCGTTGACGATACCGGCGTCGAGGCCGTACTCCATCGCTTTGGCGACATAGGCGCGGCAGACGCCGATCCGCCGGCCGGGCAGATCGCGCACGGAATTGCTGATCCCGAGCGAGCAGTGGACGCCCTTCATAGCCGGGTCGCTCTTGATCCTGCGAATCGTCTCGAACGTGCGGTAGGTGTAGCCCGGTACGCCCGGCTCCATCGGCATGTCGATCGCGATCGGAAAGACCGTCGAGTCGAAGAAAATATGCTCGGGCGCGAAGCCGTATTGCCCGACCGCCTTCTCGAAGAGCTGCTGGGCCAGGCTGTAGAGCTCGTCGACCGAATGTGAGCCGCCGGGACCGGTAGGCTTGTCCTCGCTGACCAGCAGGCCGATGAAGGAGAAATCATACTCCTTCTTGAGCGGCAGAATGCGATCCATCGTATAGACTTTGACGGAATTGATCAGCGGCGCCTTGACCGGCTCAGACGTCGCATACCATTCCTTGAGCCCGGCGATCAGCACGTCGTCGTTGCTACTGTCGATGCAGATCGGCACGCCGTCGCTCCACTGGCGCACGAGACGCGTGTACTCAACCATCATATCGACCGCCATCTGCGGATCGTCCTCACCGAAGGCGTCGAGATTCACCGCGATGTAGTCGGCGCCGTCGGCGGCCTGTGACTCGATCAGGGCGCGAATGTAATCCAATTGCGGATTTCGGATTCCGGATTTCGGATTAGACGAATCGGCCGCCTTCAATCCGCATTCCGCAATCCGCAGTCCGCAATCATCGAGCAACTCCTTCATGATCTGGCCTGTCTTGGGGATGGACGCGTGTACGGATTCACCGATGGAGATGATCGCGTTCGGCATGGTATGGTCCCTCGCGAACAGGTAGTTGATGATCGAGGAGGTGTGCTTCAGCGCGGGATTGCGTGGCTTGTTGATGGTCGCGCGCAGGCGCTCGCGGCCGCCTGGCTCGGACGACGCCGCCTGGTAGATGAGATCGCCTTTGCAGACATGGTCGAGGTTGTTGCCGCAGCGCCCATCCACCGTCGCATCGCCGCACGGCGCGTTGTCCAGGCCCTTCTCGCAGCCACCGATGGTGCAGAGCCCGAAATTCTCCGGCAGGTAGCAGTCGCCGCACTCCTGGCAATCGAACAGCAGGTACTTGAACCACTTCTCGTCCGAATTGAAGAGCTTGTACGCGGCGCCTTTACCTTTGGCGGCGCCGACAAAGCGCATCGTCTTCTTGAGAGCGTGAAAGCCTGCGTGCTTCGGGTCGAGGAACGCACGGTGCGAGAAGTCGAAGAACTTCTTGCCCAGCGTGCTACGCGGCTGCGACAGCGCCACCGGCGCACCGCTTTGGTCATAGAGGTAGAAGGCCTCTTTCGCGTGCCAGCACAGATTATCCTTGAAGGGCTCCCAGTGGGTGCCGATCTCCGCGGCCCTCCGCAGAATGCGGGCGAACAGTTCGAAGTTGGGCACACCGCCGATATCCACACCGGCGGCGCCCAGCGCCTTGTAGAGCGCGACCTGCTGCGCGGCGCGTTCGAGATGGTCATCGAGCCCTTCGGAGTAGACCTTGGCGAGCAGCTCATCGCTGACGAAGCAGCCCGGCAGCTTGATATCGTGCATCAGGCGCGGCGCCGGCGTCAACGTACTGAGCAGGTAGACGTTACCGATCACGGGAATGTGCAAGTTCCGCTCGCGCAGATAGGTGAACAGCTCCAGCGACTTGCGCCAGTCCCAGCCGACTTGGGTGATGAGAAACGCCGCACCGGAGCGGATCTTCTTCTCCATCTTGTAATACTGCTGCATCTGCGCCGCTTCGGTGTACTTGAACGGTGAGACCGCGGCGCCGGCGTTGAACTGGTGGACGCGCGACAACGACTGAGGCTGCGCCGAAAGGTACGCCTGATGATTGATCTGGCGGATCAGTCGCAGCAAACCGACCGACTCGAGCTCGAAAACCCCCTTGGACTTGGCGGGCTTGTCCCCCGTCAGCGCCAGTACGCTCGTAACGCCGGCCTGCTTGTATCCCATCAGCGCGCTGGTGATTGCATCGCTGTTGTGGTCCTTGCAACTGATGTGCGGTATGATGTCGAGCCCGTCAAGCAGGTCGCTCGCCTGCAGGGTGCTGATGACGCTGGCCGGGTCGATGTTCGCGACGCCGCCGGGACTTTGGGGCAATGTGATGCCGGCCAGGTCAAAGCCCGCCAGCGCAACGTCTCTCTTATCCGAGGACGCTTCCTGGTAGGCCTTGAGGAATTGTTCGATCGGCCGGAAGCTGAAGCCCGGGCCCCCCACCAATTCCGCCAATACGATGAACTGCTTCTGCCGCAGTTTCTGCCTGATACCGTTTTGCTCCATTCCCATCTCCATCGGGACCGTTCGTGCGTTGTCGTAGCCAAATCCGTGACGCCGTAGCATACCAAATCTTGGCCCTGAAAGCCATCCGAATCGCGGAGTCGGCCGCCACGAGACTGCACTTCAAGCCTGTAGGTAATGCGTATCGGCATGCCCTCTGGTCATGTCGTGCGGAGCGAAGCGCGGTCGCCGCGTCCGGCCTTGGACTTGGCGGCTTTCCGGTCGGAACGACGAACAGGGGTTCCACTTGGCAGAATCGACTTGCAGATATGAATCGCGCCGGGGCCGCACGTCTGTGAGAGTTCTCGGGCACGCCTATCACGGACGCGGCATCTGGTAGAGCGGGGTCTGGCCCTTCTCATTGGGACTCAGCAGTTCCTGTAGGATCGCTTCTCCCTCGGGACTGGAAGCCTCGACCCACTGCTCGTCGTCGGCGCGTTTGATCTGCCGCTGGCTGGCCCAAGCCTCAAAATCTCTCATGTCGTAGACGGCTCGCGTCGCTTTGCCGCCACGGTTCGGCCGTTCCAGAAAGCCAACGAACAGCTCCGACTCGTTCGGATCAAGCACGTAGCTGTACACATGGGCGCGGTAGCCGGCGGGACCACCGTCGGACGACGGGCCGGACGGCGCTGTGATCGGACCGGCCTGCTTGGGACTGCCGGTGAACAGCCGGCCCGTATTGATGTCGTAGAACCAGGCCGACTTGCTCTGCGGCAGCGCCGTGGAGGGGCGCGGTGTGAAAACCCTTATCAGCACAAAACACAACAGCAACGCCGAGAAGCATGCGACACCGATGATCCATCCGGGATGGTCGTTGATCCAGCCCCTCAGGTTCCAGCGCCGGACCCTCTCTTGCCACCGCTCCAGCCAGTGGCGCAGCTCGGATTGAAACAGGCTGGAATCGCGAAACGCCATCTCGCTCAATCTCCGTTCTCAGCGGTTCTCGTCCGTGTCACTGTCAACACCTCGACGAGGTAGGCCAGGTCGGCGTTGTCTGCCGAAGCCTCGCTCGGGTCCGCGATCTGGCCCTTGATCAGCTTGCGCGTACGATCATCTTTCCAATGAACCCACTCGCCGTGCCCGTCTGCGAACGACATGTTGCACCCATTCTTGTGTCTGTCCGTCGTGCCCTGCAACCCACCGCTCCACGACCAGGGACGCCAGACCCACCCGTTCTCGTGCCAAAGCAACGGCCAGTAGCAGTCCGCGCCCAGACGGTCCTTGTCCACGAAGACCATCCGCCCGGCAGGCTGAGAGACGAGGTGCAACCGAAGGTACGGATTGACACCGTCACGGCTGGTCCCGCCCATCGTGTTCGAGACGCCGTACGAGGGGCTGTACTTCGAACTGTCGCCTTCGGTCTTGCAGTGCGTCACTTCCTTCAACTGATAGTAGGGCTCCAGGGTCCGGTCCCAGGATTCCGGACGGCAGAGCTTGTCATCGTTTTCCGAGGCGAACATGATCCACGCCAGCATCAACTGGTGCTGGTTCGCGAGGCAGTGAACCTGCTCCGCCTGGCGCCGCGCCTGTGTCAGCCCCGGCAGCGCCAGCGACACCAGCAAGCTGATGATCGAAATGACCACCAGCAGTTCCACCAGGGTGAATCCCCTCCCCTCGAAACCCCTCGTTTCTCGCCTATCCCAACCTGTCAGCATGACCACCGGACTCCGCATCCTGTATCTGCCTGCGCGCCGCAACACATCGCCAGCGACAGCATCATACCGCCGGTGGCTCCGAAGTCAACCCCCCAAGTATGACGGCGGCAAAATACCCCTGCCAACAGGGGATTCCCTTGCCCTCCGCCCACTCATCAGGTACAATACGGACGGTGCGCGGTTCGTCCACAGCATCATCTCGTCGCGCGGCTGGGTCTCTGGCAGACACCGCCCGGATGGAAGGCAGACGTTTTCAGGGTGGCACCGTGAACTCCGAGTTAGTCCACCACATCCGCAGCACGTCTCAGGGGGCCAAAGGGGTCAGGCTGCGCGCAGCGCCGCCCCCAGGGGGACAAGAGCCAACCTAACGAACATCTCGTACGAGGGGAGTAGCATCATGGCAATCAGGTTCAGTTGTGATGGATGCGGCGCTACGTTCAACGTCGCGGACAGTTTTGCCGGCAAACGGGCCAAGTGCAAGAAGTGTGGCGCACCGATCCAGGTTCCTTCCGCCGCTGCCGAAGCCGTAGCTGTTTCCGCTACCCCGGCCCCTTCCCCGGTCGCGTCGGGCCCCCCGCCGGCAGCGGCTCCGGTGCCGGCTCCAGCGCCGGGCGCGTTACAGGCCATGAACTGCCAAAGCTGCGGCGGCACGGTGCAATACGCCGCCGGACAGGGATACTTCGAGTGCAAGTACTGCCATTCGAAATATGCCGCCGCCACCGATGGACAAGGCAATTCGGTGGTGCAGACCATTGAGCTGCGCGCGCTGAAGAAGAAGATGGACGAGGTCGGCGGCGAACTGACGGTAACGCGCCTGCAGAAGAACGCCCAGACCGTACAGGACAAGCTGGACTTCAAGTTTGTGGAGTTTCACCATAGTTTCGGACGCAAGGCCGGCAGCATTGCCGTCGTCTGTGGGATTATCGGGGGACTCGTACTGCTCTTCGGCTTCGACGGCGGAATCGGTGCGATAGCATTCGGCCTGTTACTCATCGGGGCGGGATTCGGGCTGTTCTTCGGGGTCTTCAAGAAGGCCCAGGCGGCCATGAATCTCGAGTGTGACCAGATTCGAGAGAGCGAATTGGAGCCGCTCTACCAGCGGCTGCGCAAGATCGGCGCGACCCTGGACGGAGGGGACGTGTCGTTGGGTTACACGGAATCGACGTCCACGCCGATACGATACTGCGTGTGTTGCCATAAGAATGTAACCCCCTCGAAGGCACGCGGGGGCGGAATTTCCGGGGCGGTGACGGGAATAAATCTGTGGTTGACCATCTTCACGTGCGGCATGTGGATCCCGGCCTGGATCTTCATTGCGATTATGATGAAGGCGGGCGGCAGCGCGCGGCGAGCGGTTCAGTCGGGGATCTGTCCACAATGTGGGACGACGCCGTTGTTTCCCGCTCGCATCGAGAGTGTCGGCTAGATGAGATTCGTTCAGGCACATACTCACGGTCGCCAGCGACCGACAGAATCGGTGCATTCGGTGGCCAGCCTGCTGCTGTCGCACCATCCGCCGGAGCATGGGCATCGCACGATCGCGCTGGGGTGCGGCCCCTGGCGAGTGCGGGTCTGTTCGAGATGCTCCGGCTTGGCCTGCGGCGGGCTCCTTGCGTACGTGCTGCTTGTCTGCGACGTGGTGGACCGCGCGCCGTCGTGGCTGGTGGCGGGTTGGCTTCTGCTGGCGCCGTGGCCGGCGTTGGTGGACTTTCACGGGCAATTGATGCGCCGGCGGGAATCCACCAACGCACGACGGATCGCCACGGGCGCGGTCTTCGGCAGCGGCGTTTGTCTCGGCATAGGGCAGGCATTCCAAGGCCGGTGGATTGCGGCGGCTATCATGCCATCGGCTTTCCTCGTTTACCTTGTCTGGGTGACCGCCGGTCGGCGTCGTGTGGCGCGGTTGCGGCGTCACCTTCTGTCATACGCAGCCTACTTCGACCGCTGCTGCGCCGAGGACGCGCGTGCGGCTGTGTCCGGAAAGCGGCGGAGAGTCGCAGATTCCAGGACTCCGCTGTAGGAGATAGCGGGAGACTTCCGTTGAGCCCATTCCTGGTGCTCGCAATGAAACGTCCGACAGAATAGAAGGGAGGCACAGTATGGCGCGTTCGGCAACAACGACGGTCGCATGGCTGGGACTTTTGTGGTTGTTGGCAGCAGCTTTGACGATCGCCGCGTTTTACACCTTCATCATCCCCGACTATCGGGACAACACGTTCTATGTCGTCATGTCATTCTTCTGTTTTGCCGAGCTGATTCTGGCCGGCTATACCGCCTATCTCTGGACCGTTCCTCACACGGTGCAGCGTCCCAGCCGGGCCATGCGGCTTCGCGTCATGGTGCTGATCGTCGTGTGGCTCATAGCCATCTTCATCACCGGGATTTTGGCGGTGCGTCCTTCCGCCGCGGATACGTGGTTGAGCGACAAGATTCTGCTGTTTCACCTGATCCTTACCTTCCTCTTGCTCGTGGGCGTCTACATGCTACACCGCGCGGACGTGGCGATTCAGGTTCTGAGGGACGCTCCGGAACGCCAGCGCGTGACGATCGCGTCCTATTCCAGCCTGGTGCAGACCAGCATCGAGTCCGTGCGGTCCCTGGGCGAGCGACACAGCGAGCACATGGAAGCCCTGGATGGTCTCGCCAAGCGGCTGGACACACTCAAGAGCCAACTTCTGTCGGTGTCACCCGCGGCGCAGCGCGAACAGGCCCGCGCGGTGGCGATTCCGTCCGTAGAGGGGCTCGAAGACAAACTGCGGACGCTACAGAAGGCAGTGGCCGTGATAGGCGGCGCCGAGAAGGAGGCGGTAGGCAAACAGATCGCGAGTGTCCGCAAGGCGACGGATACCCTGATCGCTTCTCTGCGTGAACGCGAAGATATGCTTTCTTACTGAGAGGAGTACCTACATGCCGTGGAAAGTCGTTGAATACCAGAACGCCACCGGCGATGAGATTGTCGCGCGGGTACCGCCGAATGGCACCATGGACCTGGTCTCCGGGTCTCAGTTGATCGTGCAGGAAGGTCAATACGCCACCTTCTTTCACGACGGTAAACCCGCCGACGGTTTCCGTGCCGGGCGCTACAGCCTGTCGACGCAGAATCTCCCGATCCTGGGCCAACTGCTGAAGATCGCGACCTTGGGCCGGTCGCCGTTCCGGTCGTACGTGTATTTCGTGGCGTTGAAGACCTTTACGGACCTGGGCTGGGGAACGCCGCAACCGGTCCTGTTTCGAGACAAGGAATTTCGCAACGTGAACCTGCGGGCGCACGGGTCCTTTGCCGTGCGCGTCAGCAATCCGAAGATCCTGATGCGCACGCTGGTTGGCACGCAGGGGGTGGAGACCACGTACGCGGTGGAGGAGTATTTCCGCAAGATCATCGTATCGCGGTTCACGCAGAGCGTGCCGGAAGTGCTGACGACGATCGTGGACCTGCCTCAGCATTACAGCGAGCTTGCCTCGCGGGTGCGCAAAAAGACGCACGACGACTTCGACCAATACGGCCTGGAACTGGTTGACCTGTTGATCGAGTCTATCACGCTGCCGCCGGAAGTGCAGCAGGCCATCGACCGGGCGGCCGGGGCGCGGGCGGTCGGCGAGGACGAGCTGGGCCGTTACGAGCGCGTGGCGCGAGCCGATGCGCTGCGCGACGCGTCCAAGCAGCCCGGCGGAGCCGCCGATGGCTTGACGGCGGGCCTGGGTATTGGGGCCGGCCTCGGCATGGCTAAGGAGATGATGCAGGACCTCGGGCCCCAGCAGGCGCAGCGTCCAGCCCAGCAGCCGGCATCTGCTCAACCGGCCGGCGGCGGAGTCGAGGCCGTCAGGGCCAAGCTGCGCGACCTGAAAGGACTCCTCGACGACGGCCTGATCACCCAGGAAGATTTCGACGCCCAAAAGAAACGCCTGCTGGAGAAACTGTAGGCCAGCGTGAGACCTAGCTCAGCCTCTGCGCAGACGGGGCCGGGACCGCGCATAAGTCGATGATAGAATCGTACGGCAGGGAGAAGCGGCTGTGTTCAATAGAGTGAGCCCCGTCGACAGGCCAGAACGTCCGACCGAGCGCTACGGTTGGTTTCTTTGTCCCAATAGGCAATTGTCCTCCACTCGGACCTTCCGCCACAGGCGCCGAATGCAACGTAGAATAAGAGCGGTCCTCCTTTGTCTTCTGTTCCTGTCTGTGACTGGCATCGCACTGGGTCTTGAGGAGGCCACACCTCCGGCAGGCCGCCGCGACTTCGTTGGAGAGCTCAGACAGCCGGAGGAGAGAGCTTACCACTGGATGGACGTCCGCCTGAAAACGGAAACGGCCGTCGATACGAAGTTCGGTATCTACATCTTCAGCCGGGAGCCAATCACTGCGCTCTGGTACAAGGTCCAGAGCATCGTCGACCACTCAGTGGCTTGGGTGATTCTCGACGATCAAGGCATTCCTGTCAGTGATCCTCTCCGCATCGTGCAGGTGCTGCAATCCGCGCAGGTGATCTGCTCTACCTACGATGAGGCTCGTACCCACGACCGCATGGACGCCGATCTCAGAAGGCATCCCCTCCTCGAGACGGTTGAAAAGGACTACCAGAACGTCATGCGCCAGATTATCACGGGTCTGGCCAGGGGCGATCCGCTTTGGGATGCCTGGAACACACTTACCGGCAACTACGCGACAAGGCAGCGAGAGAAGGTCATAGACGCTTACCGCCGGGCACTTGTCCTGCTGATTCCCCAAGCTTCGATTGCGGCGCCGGAAATGGCGGCGATGCCTGATGCAGTCAACAAGATTGCTGACGGCATCGCGGGGGCAGGCTTGGATGCCTTCAGAAGTGGGCTGGGCCGCACCATCGCAGATCTGCAGAAGGCAGCGGAGAGTATGAATATCGCGGGTCCGGGAGCTGGGTCTTCACTTGCCGACTGGGTCAAGCCGCACACTGAGGTCCATGAGCCCCACACCGAATACAAGGCGTCGCTGCCGATCGGAATGCTGGTTCCGCCGCCTTGGGCGTCGACGGGTCTCGCAATTGGCGGCCCTGTCGATCCACCGGTGACAGTCATCGACACCGTGAGGCCCCCTGTCGGCGCCTCTTTGCACCCTCTCTGCGAACTCAACCCAGGATATATGGATCGTCTAAAGAGGTTTGAATCGCAACAGAACTTCATCAATGGCATGAAGAGGGTCCACACGTGGCTCTTGGTGGCCAAAGGGGTGACAGTGGCAGCCGCTATCTATCGGGCCTACCAGACTCAAGAAGCACTGCAATGGCACAATGACGAATTGCTTTTTCTCGGCACTTGTCTCCGTTCCCATTTCGAGACGAATGCTCCAGGCGGACTCATCGGCGAAGCCATACCTCTGGCCCTGGAAGACCAGCGAGAGGTAACCCGCCGAATTACCGACGCGGTGCAAGAAGGAGCAGCGCCAGAGGTCTGGTCTCTCGCGTCCGGGGAGGCATTGGAATACCTGCTCAGTTTCACCGGCACGAGTCCGCAATTGCAGTGGGCCACGGCTTCCGGCGTGGCCATAGGGTTCGAAGCTGCCAAGCAGGCCTACAAGATCGAAGCCGTCGATGACACCCTCACTGTGTGCATGGCACTATCGCGCATCGAAGAGGTCGCTGTCGACTTCTATAACCGCGTTCAGGCCAATGCCCCGGCATGGACTGCAACGACACCGCCGGCGCCGGAGGTCGTGGCCAATCTCCTTTGGTGCAAGAGGCTAGCCTCGGGAGCCAAGGGATGCTTTTATCTCAGCCTGTACGAGCTGATCAGTGATGCGGAGAACCTCTCCAATGCGATCATGATCCTCTTTCGAACAGACGAGTGGCTACAGAGAGTCGGACTTTTCCGCACATGGACGGAGCAGTTCTTGGCCTCCGCCAACCTGCCCGTCCCAAACAATGACCTCTCGTCTGCCCAGAGAACCTCGCTTGTCGAGAAGTACCGGTCCTTCCTCCCCGGAACGGGCCCTCATCTCAACGGTGTCTGGCGTGGCAAAGCGTATTCGCAGAATTCAGGCACAAGCGAACCAAGCATCTATGGTGACACCATCGCGCATCTTGACAGCCGCGAGGACGGCAGCTTCGAAGGGCGGCTTTACATCTGGTGGAATCCGCCGTGGCCGTCCGACAAACAACCGCCGCCAGACCCACGCAAGCATGACTACGACACTATCATAGGTATCCGTGGGCGCTGTACGTGGAGCGGAAAGGTATACTTCACCGTTGACGAAGTACTGGATGACAAATTCTGGACGGAAGACAAAGGGTGGACGGGAGAGCTGAGTGCTGATGGCCAGGAGTTGAGTGGGCAGTTGGCTTGTGGTCTTCCCCTGACCCTCAGGCGAGTCGAGCCATCATCAGACCAGGGCAAGCTCGACGTGGTCTTTTGCATCGACGTTTCGGGATCCATGATAGACGACATCGAGGCGGTCAAGTCGAAGGTGGACGAGATTCTGGCCAAGTTCGACGAGCGGGTTCGGCAAGACAACATCAGCCTCCACCTGGGACTGGTCACCTACACCCAGCACGACGACCAGAACTGGATCCAGGCCACCCCGCTGACAGGCAACACGCAGACCATCCGCAACGCCATAAAGGGCATCCAGATCGTCGACCTTGCCCTGGGACGCCGCGGCAACGAGGATACCTACGGCGCGGTCATGTATGCCATGAACCAGCTCGTCGGCGATCAGAAAATCGAGATGGGCTGGCGCGGGGAGAAGAAAGGCGCGGCAGTCCAATCGCAGAACCCGGCCTCGACGGGAACCCCCATCAACCTCGGTGATGCCGAGGGTGCGGCCAAGATCATCATCACCATGGGCGACGAGCCGCAGGATGAACCGGACTGGGAAGACCGCACGCTCGCCGACGTGGCCCGGGTCGCCGAAAACCTGGACCCGGTGCACATCTACCCGATCCTGCTGCCCAAGGAAGGCTCCGGCTTCCTGAACACCGCGGTCGCCGCCAAGAAGCGGATCGCCGAGGCCACCGGCGGCCAGTTGATTACGGTCAACGACGCCGCCGACCTGCCCGACGCCCTCGTCTCCACCCTCCAGCTCACCATCCGCAGGCACAGAGAGGAAATCTGGCGCCGGACACACCCGCCCTACTTGCTCTACGGGATGGCGGCCGCTCTTGCCGCCGTGGCGGTGATCGCCCTGGCGGGCGTCCTGGTCGTCCAGCTTCGCCAACAGCAACAGCCCCAGTAGCCGGCATTCCCCGAGCCTTGCCCGGCCGGGCGCATGGCCCGACCCCCGCCCGGATTCTGGACGATTTGTGCAACACTCTTTTGGCAAAAACACCTGTCACGTCAAATGTTTTTATTGCCTATCTAACAAGAAGTTGCCGCCGCCGAGACGATTTTGTCACCCCCTATTTCCGGACCGTTTGTGCAACACGCTCTTCTTAGGGAGGCGCGCGTTGGCCGCACCGGCCGGCGTAGCCTCCGGAATCGATGTCCATTTGACAATCGAGAAAGGAGAGAACGATGAGCGAGCGAACCTGTCACGACTGCGTGTATTCGAATTGGAACCCGGTCGCGTGCCTGCGAGGCCTGGAGACCGGCCGGCTGGCGTGCCTGACGTGCGTCAACCACGTCGAGGCGCCCGGCCGCATTCGCGACGTCTGCTCCGGCCGGCCCTGCCGCAACTTCCGCGGCCGCCGCCGCCCACCGGTCCGCATCGAGCCGCCCAGACCGCCGAGCGACGACGTGCGTTACATCGCTTTGACGCGCGGCAAGTTCGCCATCGTCGACGCCGCCGACTACGAACGGCTCAGCCGCTACCGCTGGTACGCCTCACGCTCAGCCGGCAAGACCTACGCCCGCCGCAACACGAGACTGGGCACGATCCTGATGCACCGCGAGATCGTGCACGCACCGAAGGGACTGATCGTTGATCACTTCGACGGCAACGGTTTGAACAACCGCCGGAGCAACCTGCGTATCTGCACGCCGTGGCAGAACGTCCACAACAGCGGCCCGCACGGCCGCGGATCGAAGTTCAAAGGCGTCTACCCCAGCGGTGACAAATGGTACGCCGTCATCAAGCACAAAGGCCGGACCCACTATCTCGGCACCTTCGCCGACGAGGTCGAAGCCGCCAAGGCCCGAGACCGCGCCGCCCGCGCCCTCCAAGGCAAATTCGCCTACCTCAACTTCCCCGAGGAGATCTACAACTACGACAAAGAGGAGTGACTGACAAAAAGAAGAAGAGAGGTCATAGCTGCTGGGAAACCAGACCGGACACGTATTCCACGAAAGCTTGCGCCTGCGGGAGCCATCCTGCGACCTGCTCGGCCTGGAAAACAACAAGATCAGAGTAGTCGCCTTTCTGACGGTTGTTGAAAAGCAGGTCGAAGAATTGCCCGTATTCGAGGGGCATCGTGCCGGTCCGGACGAACTCCCTGTGGAGCACGGCGCGAAGATGGGTGTGTTTGCTGGTAGAGATGCCTGTGGTCAACAGCAGCGCCGACATCGCGTAGAAGCAGGCATAGTACAAACGGTTCACGTAGGTGTGCAGGTGACCGGCGTCAAACAAGAGCCGGGCTTCTTCAAGGGCTTCCTGCGCGCGTTCGAGCCGGTACTGCACAAGGGCCTGCTCTTCCGGCGTCATATCGGCACACCCTCGCGCGCCACGTTCTTGTACAGAGGCATGGCGCGATACGCCGGTGAATCCCACTGCGCCCGACTGTAGACCAGCGCCGTGAGAACCTGTCCCGTCCGAACCTCTAAAGGCACGAGTTGATCGACGATGGCCCGTTCGAGGTCCATGTCCGCCGGCCCATCGACCAGAATCAGCAGATCGTAGTCAGAATCCTCGCGCGCATCGCCTCGCGCCCGCGATCCGTAGAGCGTGAGGCTCGCCCCCGGCGCAACAGCCTGCACCGCCGCCTTGCACTCATCAAGGAGCGACAAATCCGCCGTGATGTTCCGATCCGCCCTGTCAATCATGGTACCAGCGTAGCATTCACCGCCGACCAAGGCAACGCAAAACACCCAAGACCCGAGACCGCGCCGCCCGCGCCCTTCAAGGCAAATTCGCCTACCTCAACTTCCCCGAGGAGATCTACAACTACGATCAGGCGGAGTTGTAGTGGGACCATAGATAGACAGCAGTCAGACCTTTCGGGACTCGCAGCCCTGCACGTATCTGCCGTTGGGTAGGTTGAGAAGGATAGCTATGTTCTGATGTCGTACTGCCCGACGAAACCGGCGAACCTGCAAATCGCTCCAGGTTGGGTGGATGTAGTAATCGTCAGCCGTTTGCGCCTTCGGCCCGGGAACGTACCGGTCAAACGTCTGATCGAGCGGACGATACCGGCAGTCGATAACACGCACCTTCCAGCGGCGGCATGCATCAAGCTTGGCCCTCATCTCTGCATAGGACAGGTGGTGATTGTATATCATGAAGACGAAGATGTCCTTCCTGCCATAGCCAACCTCTTTCAGGGCATTCACACATTCTCGCACCGTTGGCCATTCTTTGTACGGTCCATCCCAGGCGATCCTCGGATATTTGAATCTCGCGTCTCGCAGCAGCCGCGCTCGATGCGGCGTCAGGAGGCGAAGATCGAATCCGCTTTGGCTTTCACACGTGAGCCTTCTTCCCTGCGCCAATCGATACTCCTTGAGTTCTCGCAGGATGTCATCAATGTGCGGGTTTGCCAGCAAATTGTTGTCGTAGAAAACCACTCTCGGCTTCTGAATCTCCGGGATGATTGATCGCTTCCAGGTGAATTCGGGCTCTATTCTCCAAGTGCCGCAAAAAGCGCAGTGGCGAGTGCATCCCCGTGTGGTATGGACAATCTGATAGTCCAGATACTCTTGAAGCAATGAGAAATCAATCCGTATACTCTCCGCCACCCCGTTCCGGTAAAGGCCTTGGTGAATTTGGGCAAAAGGCACGGCCTCTTGACAGTGCCCCGCCATCAACGACGCGTAGATACCGCCTATTTCAATCTGCGCCTCCGGGTACCGCCTATGATAGAACTGCGCAGCCGCATGAACCGCTTCAGACCAGTAAGTAAAAAGAGAAGTGATCAATATCCGGTCGGCCTTAACCCTTGTAGAATGCAGCCCGCGCACGAGTCGGACTCTGTCACCCTTCCTTCTGTGCCATGTACCTATCTTGAGCAGCCCAATAGGCAGGAAATGCGAGTGATTTCTGCTCTTGTCAGGCAGCGGAAATTCTGGCTCAACAAGCAGTATGTTCGTCATGCGCTCGGCACCTTCACAGCGATACTCATATCGAACATCTTGTTTTTCAAAGCTCTCTTGAACGCAGAATACTTGATCTTCTCGATCTCGTACTCCCCTGCCTTCAGCCACCTTACGGTCACGCGGACGCCCGTCTCAGAGACGACGAATGACTCGACGGTGATCGGAGACATTTGACCTTTGCGTTTGAAGTCGTCCCAGGTGTCAATGAAGATAAGCAATGCCGCCATCGGGATTACGCCAGAGTCAACTGGGAACAACCGCCATTTTTTTGCCGCGTTCCAGATTCTCCAATCGTGAAGCAGTATGGCCAGAGCGGCTGGGGTGGCGTGCGTCACAACAAACGGTCGATTCTTCCTTTCGTCGACCGCGCTGGCCTGATCCACTATGCTTGCTAACATGTTGAAGGCACTGATAACTGCGTGACTGCTCATCTCGTCATAGAGCATGGTCCATTCGGTCGCCAGCGCGTTGTCGGTAGCATCTGGAACCGCTCCGACATCCCATGCGTCACCGGCGGATGGGCCTGACGCAACAAACGCACCAAGCGAAGCGAGAATGCGTCTTGCATTATTGTAGTTGTCCCTGATCCAACGCGTGTTCTTGCCCACAACCGATATGGCGATGTCATCATCCTCCAACTCTGCTTCAAGCATGCATGCTGCACCCTCGTGAGGCCGCCCGATGTCGTGAAAGATGGCAGTCAGCAGCCAGCAATACTCAACGTCCATTTTCCTGTTGGTACCCAGACAGAAGCGGTTGTGCGCATCCTGAAAGCTTGGGTAGAAACGGTCGACAACAGCACAACCCGCAAGGAATACCCTGAAGGAGTGAAAGACATGCTCAGTTGCCCTTGGCACCGTTTGGCGGAACATGGACTCAAAGTGCGCAAGCTTCATGAAACTGCCGACGTCGGCGTGACAATTCGGATAGTGCTGAAGGAGACGGTCTATCGTCTCATACACGAGAGCACCGACGGACGCCTCATCGTCGCCAAGTCCTGCCACCTTCTCGCAGAATCCATCAAGTGTCCGATGGAACGAGAGGTTCGTGAGATTCACTGCTCTGTCGAGTATGTGCTTTGGGAACCACCCCCGCTCCACTTCAGCCCCAATTTCACCCGTCTTGTCCAAGTCGGTAGTGACAACCGTTTGAAGACCTACACTCGGGAGGAAAGTCTGCAGACCACAACCCAGGTCCCGACAGAACGCTTCCGTTCCTGGAAATCGACCGAGTTGACTATCAAGAACGCATACGATGACACGCAGATGAGAGTGTTTTTGTTTCAGTGGCTGCACCACTTCTCGATAGATTAGCCTGGGTACGTTTGCACTCGGCACGACGTCAACCGCCACGATCCGCTTGTCTCTTGGGAGCGACATGCAATAAGTTGGAGTCCATCTGGACCGCTTGAGCCAAGGAGGAAGCGGCACTGAACCGATTCCCTTGTACTTAGCTCGGAGTCCGTCCAGAATATGTGTATGAAGCGAGTTCATCACTTCCACCACTCAAACTGAAATTCTGTTGATGCGACGTAGCACCGTGCCAAGCTTCGCTCTCAACGACTGAAGCCGCTCTTGCACATCCTTTGTCAACTTCGGATAACTCTTCAACATCTTCGTATCTACATGATCGAGCAACTCCGCCAAGCAGCCAGCAAACTCCAGCACATCCTTGCCCAACTCAGTCCAATTTCTGCCAGACCGAGGATATTTCTTCTCATATTGTTGAAGCACATGCTCCGCTGGCATGTCCAACTCATCGAGGAACTCCTTCAACAGTCCTTTCGCAAATAGCTTCTCCTCGTCGGTGTCAGCTCGAGTGACAACAGGCAACACATTTTCCATCAGGGCCCGGGTACTCGTAAGCGTTTTCTGTTGTGCTTTCCTGACTAGAATCAGCCTCGCGTGTTTCGTGCCGATCTCAGCCAATAGCTCGGGAAACTTGCCCTTCACGGCCTCTATGAAGCTCTCTTCGATCTGAATCAAGTGACTCCAGCTCAGCTTGCCGTCATCGACCGACTTCAAGACGCTGTCCGGAAAACGAATCGCTCGGCGCAGAGCCTTCAATCGTGTCTCGGTACAGCCTGTTGCTGTCTGTAGTTCTTCCAAAAGGTCGCTGCTGTTGGTCAGACGGCCTTGCTCTTTCATTTTCTCCATGATCCTCTTAAGGGCCTTCGCCTGGGCCACAGCCTTCCACTGCTTACGAAGCATGTGAATATGGAACGCCTGAACGAGATCATCAAGACCAGTCTCGTTGGTTGCGATGTGAGCAGGGATGCGCGCTACCTTGGTTGCCAGGGCCGCCCGAAGCCGTCGCTCACCATCGACGAGGCGGTACGGTTTGCCAGAATCTTGCCGGTGAACAACAATTGGCACCAAGACGCCGTATTTCCAGACGGAGTCCTTAAGCTGCTCGAAGGTTGGATCTGCTTCGATCTCGATTTCCTTCTCCCCTCTCGGGTTGAACTCCGCATACTCCACATCTTCAGGTGGAACTCGTTTCAACTCGTATCGCTGAGTCATGGTTGTCCCTCTCACTCAACTTGGAATGCACGAACAACAGGACTACGAGGCATGCGTCAGTCCTCTCCGTGGCACGTCCGCTGCCTACGGCTACGAGACAACTCGTCGGCACCTCTCCCTTGGGCAGCGCGCTTGCACAACACCGGTTGTGGTCTCATATTCCTCGCTCGCCATTTATAGACACCACGCAAACAAACACAGAGACATTATAGAAGCTACGTGGGTGGCAAGCAAATACTTGGTGAAAAAAAAGCAGGCCCGTTTCACGCCCGCCGGCGCATTCCCTGCCCGTCACAGTCGGGGCGCGCTCCTCGCGTGACCTCACGCCCTCGGGGGTGAGTGGTTTGCTGCCTCAGCCACGGCTGAGGCCCCCGTTTCATCCCCAGCCGGGGGCGGCTGGGCTACATGGTCCGCCTGTGGCGGAGGTTACATGGCGCCTTCGATCCATTCGCGCCAGAGCCATTCGTATTCGTCCCCGGTGCGGCACAGGCCTTTCCGGATCGGGTTGGCGCAGATATAGGCGACCTTGGCACTGACCGCCTCGTCGCGACGCAGCACGTGGTCGAAAGATTCGTCCTGCCAGACAGGGCCTTCGCGGCGCAGGCTACGATTGATGCTATGTGCGGAAGCGCCCTTGATGGCGTTGGTGACCTCGGCCAACGTGTACGGGTAGCCGGCCGGATCGCGCAGAGGGGTGAAGATCATGTGGCCGTGGTCCGGCATGACGACTACGCCGTGGACGTGTATCTTCGTTCCGTGGTCGTGGAGGCAGTGGTGCAGGACTTGTGTGCGGATGGGCTCGGGAAGAATCCAGCGATCCTTCGTGCAGAAGGTCAGGAAGATCGTCTTGTTGTCGGCTTGCAGATGAGGGAGGTTGCGCCGATACCGGCTCGGGCCTGGCTTGGCGTGTGGTCCATGTGGCACCCCCGCCCTCGGGGATGAGTAGTTTGCCGCCTCAGCCGAGGCTGAGGCCTCGTTCTCATCCCCAGCCGGGGGCGGCTGGGCTACATGGTCACCATTCGCGGGCGTCTCGTCCACTTGGCCTCCGGAGGCGCGTCGATCGATGTCACATACAGTATTGTAAGCTCGACAAGAAGCAGATCAAGGGCGGAGTGCAGTTCGTGTGGCACCCTCGCCCTCGGGGGTGGGTGAATGGCCGCCTCAGCCGAGGCAGAGGCCTCCTTCTCATCCCCAGCCGGGGGCGGCTGGGCTACATTGGTGGGCGACGCATGAGGTCCGTAGGCCAATAGAAGAAGGCCCCTGCGTTCGCAAGGGCCTTCGGGGTTTTGCAGCGTGTTTCAATCGTGCTTGGGGGCTATCTCTTCTTCTTGGCGAAGAGGCTGATGCTCTTCTTGGGCTTGGCTCCTTTGGCGGGCTTTTCGGCCTTCGGGGCCTTTTCCTTTTTGGCTTTGGCCTTCTTATCTTTCGGAGCGGCCTTGGACTTTTTCTCCTTCGCGGCTCTGGCGGCGCGCGGGGCCTTTTCGCCACCGACGACGAACGAGGCGCCGAAGATAATGAGTGTCAGGACGGCGCCGGCGCCGACGATGTAGAGGATGAAACCCTGGATCGATTCGAGGATCGTCGGCATGACGTGCTTCTGGCCGGACCAGACGACGATCGCGGTATAGAGCAGCGCCAGCAGCGGGATGAACAGCAGGAAGCCGAGCATGTTGCTCTGCGTGTCCGGCGGCGCTTCGACGTACGCGGCGCCCACCGCCATCGGAGCGGCCACCATCGGCTCCGGGACCGCCAGCTCGTCCTCGTGTCCCACGTGCTCGGCCTCGGCGGTCAGGTCCTCGAGGGAGCCCGGCGCCGCCGCGGCCGGCTCTTCCTCGCCGCCGTCGGCGGTGTAGATCTCATCGAGAATGCCGCCCAACGAGGTATCGTCGGCCTGGAGCGACAGGTCCAGCAGACCCGATCCGCTGCCGAAGCTGTCGAGGTTGACGTCATCTTCGATCTCTTCCAGAGAGGCTTCGGTGCTCGCGCCGGCCGGACCGACGGTCTCAGCCAGCGAATCATCGGTGACGCCGTAATCTTCCGCGTCGCTGTCGCCCAGGACGTTGATGCCCTGTCCGGTCAGGGCGGTGTCCATGTCGGTGATGTCACCGCCGGCCATGATGCCGGTCTCGGGAGCGAGGGAAATGTCCTCATCGTCGCCCAACTCAGCGACGGGCTCTTCCTCGGACTCCTCCATGCCGGCCAGGAGCTCATCCGGGACGAACTCGGCGGTGCCGCCCTCGTCGGCGTCCGGAGCCAGGTTCAGAGCAGCGGTTGCGTCGGCCGCGGCCGGCATCTCGACGTCCGGCGACTCGGCTTCATCCAACTCCAGCGGCAGGTCCTCTTCGGCCGGCTCGCCGGACCCGGTGAGATCGAAATCAAGGTCGGGTTCAGACTCAGGCTCCAACTCGGGCTCCATCGACATGTCCACCTCCGACGGCTCGGGCTCGAAGTCCAGGCCGAGATCCACGTCCGGTTCCGCCTCGGGCTCGGCCGCTACTTCCGGAGCCGGAGTCTCGGCCAGCAAGGCGTTGACCTCGTCGATCTTGAACAGCAGGTTGGATCCGTCCCGGAACTCTCGGAGCTGGCCGCTCTTGGCAAGCTGTTTGACCTCGTCTTCCGTCTTGCCAAGTTTCTCGGCGGCTTCCTCCAGGGAATAGAACATGCCAGCCATAATCACCGTCTCCATCTACAAAAAACGCGCGTTGTACCGGCCCGGGAATCCCTTGAGGCGAAATCCCCTAGGTTCTGTATTTTACCGCACGACAAGGGATTATGCAACTGTTTTTTGGGCCGGGCGAAGCCCGTCGTCCCATGACTCCAATTGCCTCGCAGCTATAATACCGCTCTTGCCTTTGCCTCGCTGCCCACACTATAATACGGCCCGCCGCACAGGCGGTTCTCACGGGGTGTAGCTCAGTTTGGCTAGAGCGCTGCGTTTGGGTCGCAGAGGTCGCTGGTTCGAGTCCAGTCACCCCGATTGGGCCGCATTCGCAGCGGACGTCAAACGGGGCCGCCGTCAGTCCCGCGCGGGCGGGTTCGGCAATGCTGCTCGATGGCGGAAAGGAAGGCTTTGCCGTACTGCTGGCACTTCTTCTCGCCGACGCCTTTGACCTCCAGCAACTCGTCGCCTGTGGAGGGTTTCAGGCGGGCCATTTCCCGCAGCGTTCGGTCGTCGAAGACCACGTACGCCGGCAGCCCCTTGCGTCCCGCGATGTCCCGCCGCAGTTGCCGCAGCGTCTCGAACAGCCCCTTGTCCACGCCCTCCCACGAGTCCTTGGCCGCCTTCGCGACCTTGACCTTCTCGGGCTTGGCCGCCGGTCGCAGCAAGCGGGGCCGCGCCTGGCCCTTGAGCACGCGCCAGCCCTTCTCGGTCAGCCTCAACACGTTGAACTCGCCCGTCTTGGCGGCACAGCCCTGACCTACAAGCTGCTCGATCCAGTCCCGCACGACCCGCCTCGGATGCTCGGCCAGCAGGCCGTACGTCGAGAGCCCATCGTGCCCATTCTCGATAACGCGTTGCTCGCGCGAGCCGACCAGCACCGCCGCGGTATAGTCGCCGCCAAACCGCTCGTCCAGACGCGCCACGCACGACAGGATCTTCTGCGCCGTCTGCAGCGAATTGGCCAGGCAGTCCAGCTCGCCCAGGCAGATGTCACACGCCCCGCACTCCTGCCCGACGGAATCTTGTCCGAAGTAGCGCAGGATCGCCCGATGCCGGCAGGCGCCGCTGGTGCAGTAATCGTACATGTCGTTGAGCTTGGCCAGCGCGATCGCCTGCGCGTCGCCCTCCATGTCCCGCATCAGGCTCTTCCATACGCCGTAGTCGCCTGACGAATAGAACAGGCAGCACTCGGCCTCGAGCCCATCGCGTCCGGCCCGCCCGCTCTCCTGCTGATAGTGCTCCAGTGACTTGGGCAGGCCGGTGTGGACGACGTACCGCACGTTCGACTTGTCGATGCCCATGCCAAAGGCAATCGTCGCAACGATGGTGTCGATCTTCTCCTTGATGAAGTCGTCCTGGTTCTGCCGCCGGTCGTCGGGCGCCATGCCGGCGTGGTACGGCGCCGTGCGATAGCCCTTGGCGTTCAGCTCCGCACTGAGGCTTTCGACGTCCTTGCGCCGAATGCAGTAGACGATGCCCGAGTCCGCCCGGTGCCGGTCGATCACTGCGCAGACCTGCCGCAGCCGGTCCGCGCGCGGCCGGACCTTATAGATGAGGTTGGGCCGGTCGAACGACCCGACGATCATCTCGGGCTCGCGCAGACCCAACTGCTCGCCGATGTCACTACGCACCTTCTCTGTCGCGGTCGCGGTATACGCGCCAACCGGCACGTTCGGAAACATCTTTTTCAGGACCCCCAATTGCCGATATTCCGGCCGGAAGTCGTGTCCCCACATGCTCACGCAATGCGCCTCGTCGACGGCGATCAGCGACACGCCGCTACCGCGCAGCAATCCCAGAAAGCTCTCCGAAACCAGCCGCTCCGGCGCGACGTAAACCAACTTGAGCTTGTTATCACGAATTGCTTGGATCACACCGCCCTGCTCCTGAGCGGAAAGCGAGCTATCGAGCCGTGCCGCCGGCACGCCGCACTCGGTCAGCGCATCGACCTGGTCCTTCATCAACGCGATCAAAGGTGAGACTACGATGGTCAGCCCACCCAGCACCACTGCCGGCGCCTGAAAACACAGTGACTTGCCTCCTCCGGTCGGCAGTACGACGATCGCGTCCTTACCCCGTCCGACGCAATCGATCGCTCGCTCCTGGAGCGGCAGAAAGCCGTCGTAGCCCCAATACTTGACCAATACCTTCCGAACGTTCTCAATCATGATTCCAGCCTCGAATGAACCCTCGCACCGCACCGCCGCTCGCACCCACGGCCTGCCGCCCCATCATACCATCTCACGCCCAGATTCCCAGCCCAAATCCGGAGACGGTCGTCACACCGCCAGCCATATCCCACCGGCAAATGCGCGCTGGGTCCAGAGACTTCTTGATGTCTCACGCGGAGGCGCGGAGGGCCGCGGAACCGAAGGCTCAATGTAGCCCAGCCGCCCCCGGCTGGGAATGAGAAGTGGTAGAGACGCAAGATTTTGCGTCTCCACGCTCTGGCTGGGGCGGCAAACCCCTCACCCCCGAGAGCAGGGGTGCCACATGGGCCCAGGCCAAGCCAGCCGCCCCGATACCGGCGCAAGCCGTTCGTTTCCGCGTTCCCTGCGGCCCTGCGTAGGATGCTCTTCAAACAGGCTTTCCGACATCGGATTCGACGGCTTTTGTGCTTGCCCGACATACCGACGGCGGGTACAATCGTGTCGCGACTTTGGAAGTGACAGCTTTGGCGGCAGAACAACGTCCCGGCCGACAGGCCGGACACCCTCGGCTGGCCCGGCCGCGTTCAGGCGGACTGAGGCCGAATCTGAGAGGAAGTAGGATATGGTATGCGCCGCACACCGACACCATTGTGTGCGGAGGCAAGGGCTTGCTGACGGAGCGACTATGAGACTAGTCGATATAGAGGCTTGGGTTCTCAGGGTGGTTGACCAAGTGAATGGCGCCCAGCCGTGTGAAGATAGTCGCGTGGAATTGAAGGCAGAGTGGCCACAAGATGCCAATAGGGCTGCCCGTCGAATTGCGGCACATGCGAATGCCGTCGCAGGCGAGGACATACTCTGGATCATTGGGCTTGACGAATCCCGCGGCGTGATTGGCGCAGACAATAATGACTTGGCAAGTTGGTTTCCTGCTGTGGTCAAACAGTTTGACGGATTGGCTCCCTCGCTCACCGATGTCAACGTTCCCGTTGGGGACAAGACCGTGGTGGCCCTGCTCTTTACCACGGATCGAGCTCCATTTGTTGTCAGGAATAGTGCAGCCGGACCCATTGATTTCGAGGTCCCCTGGAGAGAGGGATGCAGAACGCGCAGCGCAAGACGTGAGGATTTGATACGTCTACTCTCTCCAATCGGACACCTTCCTGCGGTCGAAGTCCTTGATGCCACAGTGGCTGTCTGGGGTCCTTCTCCCAGCTCTCAACAACAGCATAGCTGGGACATTGCCTTGAAACTGTATGTTGCGCCTCGTGAGCCACAACGTCTTGTGATTCCATGCCACAAGTGCGAGGTCAAGGTCCAAATGGATGACAGACTGCATATAGCCAACGAGGTCTGGCTCGAACCCCGAGTGAACGTGAATAGCCAGCAGCATCGCATTGAGTCATTGACCGTCGCCTGCACAAAGACAGAGGCTATCATAAACGGACCGGGAATCCTGGATGTCAAGGCACACACGACTTCCAGTGTCTCTGACAGCCTCCCTCATTCAAATGCAGAACTCATTGCGAGCTTGATCCCTGCGGGCTACGAAAGACCAATTACCATTGTTGAGTCCTTAAGAAGAACAGAAGCCAGGTTCAAAGGGCAAGCACTCGTCAAATGGATTCCAGACAAGTGATAGCGACGTAAGGTGCATACCGCACACCGAAACCATTGCACGAGAATGCATCACAGTATGGCTTTGGGCTTGAACGCGAGCAGGTGCGGGCCGGGTCTGAGAGACAATGCAGGGCGTGGTGAGCGATGCACACCTACGTCACCTAATAACGGAGCATTTCTAATATGAAGAAGATCCGTCTGCTGAAAACACAGGGGTTCACAACGACAATCGACCGCCACAATATCCCCAAGGATCAGGTTTCCGAGATTGACGGCAAGATGATTGTGAAGCTCCCCACGATAGACATCGCCGCGGGCAACAAAGAACTGGACGTGGCACGCGATAATGGAGCAGAGATTGTCTACGCGACAACAAGTATCGAACAGAAGCTTGAAGATGTCCTTCTGACGTATTTCTTCGGCCCGTTCGTGGGGCCCGATCCGCGGCGAGATTTCTTCGTTTACAACGTGCTCCAGTCTTCGGGCCTCCAATTCTCATTTAAGAAAGGGCTGGTCTGCAAGATCGCCGCTGAATGCGACCTCCTGGAAGGAAAGACAAGAAGTACCCTCGAGGGTCACCTCAAGAAGATCATGGATTGGCGCAACGCATTTGCCCACGGTCGGCTCCAACACGATGCTCAACGTGGCAGCAGCTTGAGATACTATATGGGTTCTCCCCAGGTTCTCGCCCTCACCGATGAATACTGGTCGACGGTCGAGAAGTGTTTTGAAGAGACCCATGCGATTCTGTCTGAAGTGAGAAACAAGCTGGGAGAACTATACAAGCAGTGACGTAGGGTGTGCATAGCACACCGACACCACTCGATGAGTTCGTAGGATGGGCAACTCGTTGCCCATGCTGATTCTGCATGAATCCGTCCCCTCCTACCATTGGAGCTCTAATCCCCAGTGACTGGCGAGTCGGTCGGCTTCGGCCTTGGTCAGTTGTATCACCGCACCATGTTTGGGCGAGGAGAAGTTCGTGGTCTTCATGAGGCCGTCGTTGAAATGGCCGATGTCTTTGAAGGTGACGAAATCGGTGGTTTCGCAAAAGCCGAAGTTGCTGGGCCGCAGGCTGAAAGCGTCGACCATCAGCACCCATTTGTCTGCGCCGATACGCTTGAAGACGTTGGGCGCCTCGCACGCGCCGGGTTCAAGATCGACCCATTGAGGATTGTACTCATAGCCTTTGTTGATGCTCTTTGAGAACGCCATCTTGACGCCGCCAGGATTCTCCTGGGCGACGTACATCATGCAGTAGCGCCCGTCGGGCAGACGGGTGATGTCAGCATCGAGAACTTGGATTTCAGCATTCGGGTACTCGAAGAGGATTTGGGGCAACGTGGTCAGCTTGGTGAAAGCATCGTCGGTGTAGGCATAGTAGAGTTTGGTGCGGCCGTGCCCCAGGCGCATGGTGAAATAGAGCATCATCTTGCCCGCCTCGGGATCGTAGATGGTTTGCGGCGCCCAGGCGCAGCCCATCTCTTTCAGTTCGTCAAAGGCCTCGGTGAGCAGGACATTGCTATGCGTCCAGTTGACCAGATCGGGTGATTTCATCAGGACGAAACCGCGATTATTGCCCCAATCGTATTGCTCCTGCGGCCTCTCCCAGCGGGTCGTACGATATCCCAATCGTTGGGCGCTCAGGTGAAGGTCTGTCATCGCCAGATAGAACGCTCCGTCGGGTCCGCGCGCGATATGAGGATCGCGGACGCCTTTCTGGCTGGCGATCTTGTCGCCGGCGACGATAGGGTTGCCATCGTTGACGGCGGTAAAGGTATAGCCATCCGTACTCAAAGCGAAATGGAGGCTATGCGTGTTGTCCCTGAAGTAGACCAGCAGGTACGCCTTCATGTCCTTTTCGTCCGGCGTAGACGGGAGGCTATTCGCATGGCCTGAGCAGGCCGAAGAAAGCAGCACGAGTAACGTCGATAGCACACTACTGCAATTCAGCCATGAATGCTTTGCAGCCGACAAGGCAGCAGCTTCGAGGAGGTTGAGCCGACTTGAACCTGTGGGAGGTTTGTGCTTCTGCATACTCACACCTATTCCTGAACCAGACGTTGATGTTTCTGACCTTGCTGAAAGCACACCCGGTATCTCCCGAGGCGGGTGATGATACCCGCCGTGGTTCACGCTATCAAGCTTGAACTTAGGTGATCCTCTTAGACGGTGTGAGCTTGCAGAAAGCGAGCGGCCTTCTTGGCGACGGGTTGGCGCGGGTTCTTGAGTTGGCGCTGGACGAACTTGAGGACGGAGGGTCTGCCCGTGATCTGGTCGAAGAACGTCTCCAGCGTGTCGATCGCGTGACCGATGACGACGTTGCGACATTCGGGGGAGAGGCGGCCTTTGCTCAGGTATCGGCCTTTCTCAACCTTCAGTATCTCGCAGGTGATGGGGTCGATCAGGTGGGGCTTGGCGCGTACGATTCTCGCGGAACTGCCGATGATATTGGCGGCGGTGATCATGGCCGGGCCGGGGATCGGCGCGTAATACCGCGCGAAGATCGCCTCGAATTTGCCTTCGGTGTCGGCGGAGGCGAGATGGCCGAGGGTCAGGATCGCGCCCCACTTGAGGAAGCTGTTGCCGCAGTCGAGCAAACCGGCGAATACGTCGAACCAGGGATAGACCAGCTCGGGTCGGCGCTCGGCGATCAGGCGCAGCACCTTCTCGTAGCCATACCGCAGCGTGCCTTTGGGGGCTTGTACGCCCTCGATCAGCGCGGGGATCTGTCGCGGTTCGGCGATGACGCGCGCGACGATACCCTCGACATCCGCTCCCTTGCGGCTCAGTTCCTGTGCGATGTCCACTTCAGCCATGTGCGACGCCCTCCAGTATCGACTTTGCCGATACGGAGATACCACGGCGCAGGCCATCTGTCCATAGGCAACGTCCCAGCGGGTGCATTGGATCGTACGCAGGCGTGGTCGTCGCACGGTTGCGGTTGCGCGGCTCGTCACGTTGGGCGGTCGCGTCGAACGGAACCACTCCACGCCAGACTCAACCGAAACGAACGACGCCACCACGGCCGGTCGCCCCTCACCGCTCAAGTACGGGCGGGGCCTGTGCCGGCGTGGACACAGGCCCCGGGAGGACTGTTACGAACCCGTTCGCCCGTGGTAGAGACGCTGCGGTCCCGATGCTCGTCGGGACGTCGGGCGCGTCCCTACGGTGTGGGAGTCGGGCGGCCGACTCCGACGTCGTCGATGAAGAGCAGGCCGGACACGCTCCGGCTGGGTGTGGTCTTGTCACCGACGCCAATGGACGACTTCTTCACGCTGCTGGTGATGGCAGCAGCCGCGCTGAGACCGTTCCACACGGAGATGGACGTCTCCACAGGAGACAATATCCACAGCGTGGGCTGTTTCTACCGGAAATCCCGTGCTGAGGCAGAGTTTTCCGCAGATGGCACCTTGGCGCCCGACCGAATGGCGCGACGCTTGCCAAGACGCACGGCGGCGGCTAAGATAGCACGGATGTCGAAGAAAACGGGACCAGACAAGACCAGTCCGGCCGCCGCCAACAAGAAAGCGTACCGGGATTTCGAGCTCGTCGAGAAGTTCGAGGCGGGCCTGGAGCTGCAGGGCAGCGAGGTCAAGTCGCTGCGCGGCGCCGCCGCCGACCTGAGCGGCTCGTACGCGCGGATCGGCGACGGCGAATGCTGGCTCGTGGGAGCCAAAATCGCGCCGTACCAGCAGGCCGGCACGAATGGGCACGACCCGACCCGCAAGCGCAAGTGCCTGCTGCACAAGGCCGAGCTGCGCCGGATCTGGACCAAGCTGGAACAGCGCGGCTTCACCCTGGTGCCGCTGAGGCTGTACTTCAACAGCCGCGGCATCGCCAAGGTCGAGTTGGCTTTGGCGCAGGGCAAGCGCCAATACGATAAGCGCGCCACGATCGCCAAGCGCCAGCAGAAACGCGACATCGACCGCGAAACCAAGAAGTACAAACGACGGTAACAGGTTGATGCGTAGATGCGTAGAAGCGTAGATGCGTGGGCCGCTCAAACGCTTCTACGCTTCAACGCCGAAGGAGATTCTCATCATGGCCGACGAGGAAAAAGCCCCGAAGAAACTGATCATCGACGAGGACTGGAAGCAGCAAGCCCGGAAGGAAAAGGAAATCCTGGCGGCCAAGGAAGAGGCAGAGAAGGCCACAGAACAGGCCGAAGAGCAGCGCGGACCGCTGCCGGAAGGCGACCTGGCCGCCCTGATCAGCATGTTGGCGACTCAAGCGTTGTTCTCGCTGGGGCTGCTGCAAGTCAAAGGCCAGGAACGGCGCGAGCCTGACCTGGAGCTGGCGCGCTACAATATCGACATGCTCGAAACTCTCGAGGCCAAGACCAAGGGCAACCTGACCGAGGACGAAGCCGCCGTGCTGAAGAATACGCTCAGCGAGTTGCGCATGGGCTACGTGCACGTCGCCAACGCGGTAGAACGTGAAGCGTGAAACGCAGATGTGTTGCCGACATCACGATGGAGAGACCCCTTGCCGAACATCCTGGACAAGATCATCGCGGATAAGCGCGACGAGGTGCGCCAAAGGCGAGCCGAGGTGAGCCTGGAGGCGCTCAAGGAACGTGTGGCAGGCCGCCCGCGCTGTCGCAACTTCTACCGGGCAGTCACCCAGCCGAACCGGCGCGGGCTCAACGTGATCGCGGAAGTGAAGAAGGCTTCCCCCTCGGCCGGCCTGATCCGGCCCGACTTCGACCCGGTCGCGATCGCGCGGACCTACGCCCAGTGCGGCGCCGACGCCATCAGCGTGTTGACCGACGAGAAGTACTTCCAGGGCAAGCTCGAATACCTCGCGCAGGTCAAGCAGGCCGTCGAGCTGCCGGTCCTGCGCAAGGACTTCATCGTGGACATCTGGCAGGTGTACGAGTCACGTGCGGCCGGGGCGGATGCGATTCTGCTGATCGCCGACGCCCTCAAGCCCGGCGACCTGATGGACCTGATGATCGCGGCGGCGGAATTGACGCTCACCGCCCTGCTGGAGGTCCACGAGGCCGACACGCTCATGTCGGTGCGCAGTCTCATCGGCTTTCCCAAGCAGGGCTACAGCCTGCTGGGCATCAACAATCGCGACCTGATCACGATGGAGGTGGACCTGAACACGACCGCGCGACTGGCCGGCTTGCTGGAGCATAAGAAAGAACTGGTCGCCGAGAGCGGCATCAAGACGCGCGACGATGTCGAGAAACTGCGCACCATCGGCGTCCGCGCCGTCCTCATCGGCCAGACCCTGTGCGCGCAGCCCGACATCGAAGAGAAATTCAGGGAGTTGTTCGACTGACATGGTCGGCAGGTCGGAAGGATGACATCTACGAGGCATCAGGAGCAGCCATCCGGGGCTCCCAAACGCGAAAGAGGGCCTTTGGCCAAGCTCGATGATGGGGCGAAGAATCCGGTCTCCCTCGCGCAGCTCTTCTGGGTGTTCTTTCGAATCGGGCTGTTCACGTTGGGAGGGGGCCTGGCGATGGCAACAGTCATGAGGCATGAACTCGTGCTCAGGCGCCGATGGATCGAGGACGCTGAATTCATGGCGCAGATGTCGACCGCAACTGTGGTTCCGGGCGCCATCGCCGTGAACATGGCCTACCTGCAAGGGCGACGCCTGCGCGGCAGAGCGGGGGCGGCTGCCGCCATTCTCGGCACCGTCCTGCCTTCATTCTGCGTCATCCTGCTGCTTGCCTGGATCGGGCTGCCGTACTTCAAGCACCCGCGGGTCGCGGCCTTCTTGAAGGGCTGCGTCGTCGCGGTAGCCGGCCAACTGGCCTTTGCCGGCTTCACGTTTGGCAAGCGGCTCTTATGCGACGGACGAAATATCGTCGTGTGCTTGGCCGGACTGACCGTCGTGGGCGTCCTTCCAGTACATCCGGTGTGGGCGATTCTAGTTGCGGGCGGGCTTGGCTATTGGATTTGCCGGGGCGACACGCCTTCGGATCGGCTCGACGATAGGGGTTGATGCAGGGACCGGCCGCCTTTCGAGGGATAGGTATAATGCAGATGGTGACGCGCCTCTTTGTCAGTTTTGCATTGATCGGCCTAGCCGCCTACGGCGGCGGACTGGTCACGATTCCTCTCATTCAGCACGAGATCGTCGACAACCGGAACTGGCTGAACCTCGCGGAAATGGCCCAGATCGTGGCGATCGCGCAAATGACGCCCGGGCCGATCGCCATCAACGCGGCCACGTTCACGGGTTTTCGTCTGGCCGGCGTGGTCGGCGCCGCCGTGGCCACGCTGGCCGTGGTCCTGCCTTCCATATCGGTTCTCGGACTGCTGACTCCACTGCTCGAGCGCGCCGGCCAGAGCCGCCACGTGCAGAAGCTGCGACAGGGTATTCAGATCGGAGTGCTCAGTCTCATTCTCTTCGCCGTGTGGTCGTACGGGAGAGGTGTTATCGCCGCGTGGCCGGACATGCTGCTCGCCGGCGCCAGCTTCCTCTTCCTGGTCCTCTTCGAGGCAAGACTGCATCCGATAGTCGTCATCCTGGCAGGCGGCGTGGTGGGACTGGTCGTCTTCTGAGCGTCACGCATCCCGGCCCCACCTCTCGGATACCTCCCTGAAGCCGGCGGCCGCGCCATCCTCATGGGCCACACCTCTGCGCCTGCCCGGACATCGCCGAGAAACTCACCAAGCTGTTCGGCTGCCCCTTGCCAAGCCGTAGTCTTATTGGTACACTCAAGCGCATGAAACCAGGAGTGTACATAAGAACGAGGATTCCGAGCCAGGTGCTGGTGCGTCCAACCAGAGACTTGGTCGTCGCAGCCCATCAGGAGATCACGCACCAATGGTGGTTATTGGGAGAATAGACTCTCAAGTGGAAGACCCCCTTGTGGGAGAAGTCAGGTCGATTCGAGAAAGACTCGCCGAGGCACATGGCTTTGACATTCGTAGGATCATGGCCGACGCCCAAACCAGGCAAGGGACGGCCGGTCATCCCGTGGTGTCCTTCGCAAAGCGCGCGGACCCCCGACCTGCCAAACGTGGAGCGGCGGAGTCGTACTCTCCTCTTGATGATCGGTACGAAGCCATCACCACTTATGCGCCGCCGCATCATTCGAAAGACAACGAGCATTATGGATATCATGCTGTTACTGGCCGTCGGTCTGGCGGCGGGGATTCTTGGCGGCCTGCTGGGGATCGGCGGTGGAATCATTATCGTGCCGTGTCTGGTTTTGATCTTTGGATTGAACCAGCACGTCGCGCAAGGCACTACGCTGGCGTTGATGGTCCCGCCCATCGGCCTGTTAGCGGCCTGGACCTATTACAGGCAGGGCTACGTGGACATCAAGGTGGCTGCCCTGATTTGTGTGGGCTTCTTTCTCGGCGGCCTGATCGGCGCGCGCTGCGCCACGGCCATTGACGCCCCTATGCTCAAGCGCCTCTTCGGCGTCCTCCTGCTCGTCGTCGCCCTGAAGATGATCCTGGGTAAGTAGCTATCCTTTCTTCTGAATCCTGGCCCAGGAGTCACGCAAGCCGACGGTGCGGTTGAAGACAAGCGACTCCGGCGTGCTGTCGGGATCGACGCAGAAGTAACCGAGCCGCTCGAACTGGAACCGATCCAATGCGTGCGCCCGCGCCAGCGACGGCTCGACGTAACACTCCGTGAGCGTTTCCAATGAATTTGGATTCAGATTTGCCGTAAAATCCCGGCCTTCCTCGGCGTCGTCGGGATTCTCCTTGGTGAAGAGGTTCTCGTAGAGCTTCACCTGGGCCTTCAGCGCGTGCGGCGCCGAGACCCAGTGCAGGGTCGCCTTGACCTTGCGTCCGTCGGGCGCATCGCCGCCGCGGGTGGCCGGGTCGTAGGTGCAGTGCAGCTCGACCACGTTGCCGTCGGCGTCCTTGACCACGTCGGTGCAGGTGATGAAGTACGCGTAGCGCAGCCGGACCTCGCGGCCGGGAGCGAGCCGGAAGAACTTCTTCGGCGGCTCCTCCATGAAGTCCTCCCGCTCGATGTACAGCTCGCGTGAAAAAGACACCTTCCGCGTGCCGGCCGACGCGTCTTCCGGATTGTTGATCGCGTCGAGCGCCTCGCTCTGGCCTTCGGGATAGTTGTCGATCACGACCTTCAATGGCCGCAAGACCGCCATCACGCGGGCGGACGTCTTGTTCAGGTCCTCCCGCAGGCAGTGCTCCAGCAGCGCGAAGTCCACCGTGCTGTTGAACTTGTTGACGCCGATGAGCTTGCAGAAGTTGCGGACCGCCTCAGGCGAATAGCCGCGTCGCCGCATCCCAGAGATCGTCGGCATGCGCGGGTCGTCCCAGCCCGAGACGTATCCTTCCTTGACCAGGCGCAACAGCTTGCGCTTGCTCATGACGGTGTATGTCATGTTCAACCGCGCGAACTCGATCTGCTGCGGATGGTGGATCTTCTTGCCCCACGGACCCGAGCCGTCGTCGGTGCGGCCGTCGTTCACAGCGTCGATAAACCAGTCGTACAGCGGCCGATGGTTCTCGAATTCGAGCGTGCAGATCGAGTGCGTGATCCCTTCGATCGAATCCTCGAACCCGTGCGCCCAGTCGTACATCGGGTAGATGCACCATTTGTCACCCTGGCGGTGATGATGCTCGTGCACGATCCGGTACATGATCGGATCGCGCAGGTTCAGGTTCGGATGGGCCATGTCGATCTTGGCCCGCAGCGTCTTGGCGCCGTCGGGGAACTCGCCCTTGCGCATGCGCTCGAACAGGTCGAGGTTCTCCTCGACGCTCCGGTTGCGATAGGGACTGTCCTTGCCGGGCTGGGTGAGCGTGCCGCGATACGCGCGCGTCTGCTCGGCGTCCAGCTCGCAGACGTAGGCCTTGCCCTTCTTGATCAGCTCGACCGCCCAGTCGTGCATCTGCTGGAAGTAGTCGGAGCCATAGAGCAGGCGGTCCTCCCAGTCGGCGCCGAGCCAGCGGACGTCCTCGATGATCGAATCGACGTACTCCTGCTCTTCCTTCTCGGGGTTGGTATCGTCGAAGCGCAGGTTGAACTTGCCGCCGAAGTCCCTGGCAATGCCGTAGTTAAGGTTGATGCTCTTGGCGTGCCCGATGTGTAGATACCCATTCGGCTCCGGCGGGAACCGCGTATGGACCTTCCCCTGCCACTTGTCCGTCTTGATATCGTCCGCGACGATCTGCCGCACGAAGTCCAGCTTGCGTTCGCCGCCTTCGGCGCCGTTAGTGCCCGAGCCGCTGTCCAAACCTTCTTTCTTTTCTTCCATATCCCAACCATTTAAGCTTGTTGTGATGTCGCCGCAACCAGCGCGAACCGCGCACGAGAGGTCCATTCGCTGGGGATTCAAGACCGAACCACGCCCATCCTACCGCCGCAGCCCGCCGCCTGTCCATCGAATATTGCCCCCGGCCTGGACGACCTCGGATGTCGATTCTGTCAGCCCTGCAAGGCCGGGGTCCAGGAGCCTTTCGAAGCCAACTGGATTCCCGCCTTCGCGGGAATGACAAGTGGACCGACCCCCGCCCGAGCGGTATAATACGGTTGAAGGCAGGATTCGACTTGAGGTGCTAAGATGACGAACCGAATTACCGCCAAGCCAGAGATTCACTTCGGCAAGCCCTGCGTAGCCGGCACGCGTATCACGGTCCAGAGCGTCTTGGAGTTGGTCAACGAAGGCCTGACCTTCGACCAGATCATCAAGGACTACTATCCCGACCTGACCATCGAGGACATCCACGCCTGCCTGGACTACGCGATCGCTCTGATCGCGGCCGAAGAGATCAACCTCGCCGGGACATCATCGTGAAATTCCTTCTCGACCAGGACGTCTATGCGGCCACCTCCCGTTTTCTCACCGACCTGGGCCACGATGTGGTTCGCGCCGCTGAAATTGGGCTCTCACAGGCGGCGGACAAACGGTTGCTGAGTGTAGCTGCCGAACAAGGCCGAATCCTCATCACGCGAGATCGTGATTTTGGCGCGCTGGTTTTCGTCAACGCGCTGGGTTCCGGCGTCCTCTACCTCAGGCTGCTGCCTTCGACATTGAAACCCGTTCACAGTGAATTGGCAAGAGTCCTGAAGCTCTATGACGAAGGTGAATTGAGGAAGGTCTTCATCGTAATCGAAGCGGACGGTCATAGACTCAGAAGGCTCCCCACGGAGTAGCACCAGTCAGACTGCCGCCCGGCCGCACCGTCCGTCCCTCTGCGTCCCGTACCGCGTCTCCCGCCACAGATTGGGTTTGTTTCGGTCATTCCCTCTTTCGTGCGTTCAATTTGTTTCGGATTTCGCGTTTCGTGCTTGGCCTGCACCGCAGGTCGATTGGGTTTGTATTCTCACGCGGAGGCGCCCCGGCGGGCATAGACTTCCGCGCGACGCTTGGCAGGCCATTCCTCCGGGAAGTTGAGCCGCGCGAATTCGCCAAACAGTTCGACTGCCTTGGCGTCGTAGGTCCGTGCGGCTTCGACTTCGTCGACGAAACTGCCAAGCCAAAAACGCTGCCCCTTGAAGTGGAGTGCGGCGGCCCATTTGCCGATTCTCTTGTAGAAATAGACGCCTTTGAACCGGGACGTGGCGCCGGCGTGCTTCTTTTGGTTGCGCATGTTCTGGCCCCGCGTGCAAAGCCGCAGATTGGCCCGGCAGTTGTTTCTCCGATTGCCGTCGATATGGTCCACGCACTTCCCCTCAGGCGCGTCCATGATCTCGCGGTGCATGTAGATCTCTCTGCCCTTTCCCGCGCGTGCGGCGTACCCCGTGCCGCACACGCGCCACGTGTATTGGCTCAGCCACTCGTAATCGCTCGCATCCACCAGCGCGTACTGCCCGCCCGTCAAGGGAATGCATTTGACGTCGCCCTTGGGCTCGACACACTTCGCCACATAATTGGGGCACGCGGTCCCCGTCACCTCGCGCAGCTCCCCCGGCCAGCACGGATGGTTCGCACACTTGACCAGCATCGGCGCCCCCTGCCACGCGGCCCGCAGCCACTCCTCCCCGTCCACCCGCGCATACACACAATTGAGACACAGCCGTGTCGCCATCATGTCCTCCCTTCGCCTCTCAATGAACCTCGATCATCATCTCTCATCCGATCCGTAATATTTTGTTAGATGATATACTAACTTAACCGGAGCCGCAAGGAGAAAATCGCCGAAAGTTCCCGTTTTTTTTGGACGGGCGCGAGCTTCTCGAAGAGGCCGCCAAACGGCCGCTAAGTGCATAAGGAGCAACGAGTTACTGCAAACCATGCCCCTGCCATCTATTCCGCCAGCCCCTTCCGCCTCTTGATACTTGAAACTTCAAACTTGCCCCTCCGGCCTCGGCCGGCAAATGCGGCATCCCCAGCCGAGGGCGACTGGACTACACAGCCGCATGGGCAAAACCCGTTGCCTGTCCTACATGACTCGGATACGATACAGCAGGCGCCACCGCGAAGAGGTTGCTGACGGGGCCTTTGAAAGGAGTGATTCGCACCCATGACGTCCTTCAAGAATACGATACATTGCCAGGCCGGCCAGACCGCTACGACCATGATGAGCGGCGCTGTGGAGGCAGAAATCGGAGCCCCTCTCGAATATGGCGGCCGGGCGGACACGCTCAATCCGGAAGAGCTGTTCGTGGCCTCCATCAACAGTTGCCTCATGCTCGTGTTCTACCATTTCGCGGAAAAATCCGGCCTCGAGATTGCCTCCTACCAGGCGGAGGCGAACGGCACGGTGGAGAAGACGAGAAACGGCCTGCGTTTCACGAGCGCACGCATTGAGGCACGCGTCGAGGCGCCCGGGCCGGACGCTGCCAGCAACGTCAAGAAGGCCGCGGAACTGGCGGAGAAATACTGCCTTATCTCCAACGCCGTGAATTTCCCGGTTGACTACAGCGTCACGGTCGCCGACGACGTTTCTGCCTCTCCATGAAGTCCGTAGGATGGGCTACTCGTTGCCCATGCCGATGTGGCACCCCTCGCCCCCGGGGGTGAGCAAACTGATTTGCACGCCGGCCGGTCGGATGGCTATGATAGGCCTACGAGAAGGAAAGGACCGTACCAATGACGGCGGTGGATTTGGGCGTATCACAGGAGCAGCTTGAGCAATTCTGCGGGCGCTGGAAGATCGGCCGCCTGGCCGTCTTCGGCTCGGCGGCGGAGGGTACGCTGCGTCCCGACAGTGACATCGACTTGCTGGTCACGTTCGCTCCCGAGGCCGACTGGACCATGTTCGATCATTTCGCCATGGAGGACGAACTGACTCGGATGTTCGGCCGGGACGTCGATCTGGTGAGCATCCGCGCCCTGGAAGAGAATCCCAATCCCGCCTACCGCCGCGCGATCGAGACCACTGCGAGGCAGATCTATGCAGCGTGACGAAACCCTCCTGCAAGACATGCTCCGTGCGGCCGAGCAGATCGAGCAATTCAGAGGGCGCATGGATTTCGAGCAGTTCCGCGCGGACATCAAAACCCAGTCGGCAGTCATCCACCAGTTCCTCCTGATCGGCGAGATCGCCAAACGGCTTAGCGACGACTTCAAGAAGGCCCACCCCGCCATCCGCTGGTCGGCGATGGCACGAATGCGGGACAAGTTGATCCACCATTATCGCGGCGTCGACCTGCACGAGATATTCAAAGCTGCTGATACCGAAGTCCCGAAACTGGCCGAGTTCCTTCGCCTTCAACTACCCAAAGGCGAGTAGGCCGCTCTCGTCCGCCTGGGGTAGACACCGAAATACGAGATACGAACCACAAGCTACGGTCCCTTCGGGGCCACTTTTTCTCTCCTTTCCCTTATACGTCCCCCCGTTTCGGCCGATAGCCGGATATAGGACACAAGTACATGCGAGGGACGCCGCAAGATCCACATGAGCACCACGCGTGCGCAAGACGAGAGTCAATAGCTGGATGACAACTGCTAACACGGGCAACCGGTTCTGTCCACGCGCGCCTTGAGAGCTTTGGACCATGGCCAACGAGACTCCGACCGCAGACGAAATAGAGGCAATAGGCGGGAGATATGCACTCATCAGCAGGTGGGCCGTGGACACAATATCCACATTCGAGAAGAACGTGAAGACTCACAGGCCCAGCGATCTCTTGTGTATCACCACTATGTCGGTCTGCTCCACATACTGCAATGCGGTCAATGTCTTGCTGCTGAACGGCTTGAGGATGCCCACGAAAGCGATACTCCGAATCCTGTTTGAGGTTAGCGCAAAGGTCCTGTGGTGTCTCGCGGAACGTGAGGCCGACGATTCCAAATCAGCAGTAGCCGATAAAATCGAAGCCTGGGCGAAGGCGTCCTTGCGGGCGGACACGGAGCTTCGTCGCGACTATCTGAACATTATTCCAGAAAAGGAGAGGGACAGCCTTGAGCAAAGCATCAATGATTCCGAGAAGACGCTGAGCCAATCGAAGTGCGACTCGATGCCCAGGAAGTTCTGCAAACTTCTGACCGAACTGGGCGACGATTGGCACAAGAGATTCTATCCGCAGCTCTACAGGCAGTTCAATGACTCTATCCATCTTGATTTTGTCAGCTTGTGCAGCAAGGCAACAGACAATGGGACTGTGGTGTCAGTCACGTACGACAGCACTGAGCCGATAGAGGAACTTGCACAGTACTGGACGATCAACATGCACATTATCCTAGTGGCAGTCCGCTCATTTTACGGATGGGACATTGCAGAGATGAACAATGACTTCCGCAAGGTAAACGTGGCTGACGGCAGTTGAATGACCTCTTTCTTAGAGAGACAATGACCCGCCTCACAAGCTCCGAGAGCGTTCGTGAATTCTCCCGATACCTTCGGCGATCGCGGGCCATGGCGTTGAGTAGTAAGATGCCCATCCGCCACGAGGGAACTTGCTGGCCTTTCCGCTTGTGTTGTCATTCCATATACTCTACAATAGGCCTCTGGTTCTTGGGGCCGGGAGACATGGATGTGCTCCAAAGCGCAGAGAAAAGGGCGGCAAACAAGGCGTACCCTACAAAATTGGCGGAATGGAAAGATGTACCACTACAAGGATATCGACAAGATACCATGGACTTCAATGGGGCGAGATACAACCGCGTTCGCAGTGGGCCGGAGCATCGTTCCGGTCGGAATATACCCGTTTGACCTCGTTCCATTCTCTCCAGCAGGGATTCCAGAGATGACAAGCGACCACCCTGACATGGAGAAGTTCCTGATGAAGCAATTCCGGGGACGCCTTAAAGCAATTCCGGGCAATTCCGGGACGCCTTACGCAATTCGCGAGGATAGCGTCTTGTGACGCCACTACGAACGAGGGTACTGCCGGGGGCGGGGATTCGAGGGCTCGGGGTTGGGCCGTCACGCCGGCGCGACGACGACTATCCCATCCAGAAGCCCTTGCGATGAGATACGCCGAGCACTTTGCGACAATGGGGGCAGAAATAGACGTAGCGCTTGCCCAGGGTTCCTTTGATCGTCTGCATCCACAGCGTCGTCAGTTCCGTAGAGCAATGCGGACAGATCGGCTGAACGATTTCTCTCATTTCCAGTTGCATCATCGGTCATCTCCCTATCCAATCATCGGGCCCCCAGGTCACAAGCTGCGAGGCCCTGTTTCCATCAGAATAGACGTCTGAGACTTGGCCGCGTTCAAAGAAACCTGCAAATGCAGAGACTCCTCGCGACGCCGTACAGAATTCGTCTGCTTGTCGGGCATGGTGACTGCGTCATCTTCACTCGGATGGCGGCTGGGTCTTTCCGGACGGGCGGCGGCGGTCGACCAGGCGGGAGAGTGGGTTTTGTTGACGATTCTGGAGGTCGGCGACGATTTCGCGCAGATTATGGTGGTGCCGGGCGGCGTAAGCGTCGCGAATCTTCCGCAACTCCGTGAGTATCTCAACTCGGTACATCGTCGGTTCCCTCCGGAAGCACGAGGTCAGACGGCTCGGCGTTTGCGCGCGGGTTTGGGCTGGCGGCAGACGAGTTTGTCGCCGTGCTGCTTCTGGGCTTCGTAGATGTGGTCGAGGCCATAGGCATTGATGAAGGATGATTGAATTGCATACGCAGGCAGTTTCGGAGGTGTAGGGGCGAATAATCATTCGCCCTGGCACACAGGTGGTGATGCAGATCCGGTGTAGGAGATCGATGGCTCGCGCGCCGCCAAAGATATTGACAGCATCGAGAGATCCGTTATCTGCCGAGGACTGGGCGAATGGTTATTCGCCCCTACGATTGTTCGGATGTTGGGGGATGGCCCGGGGGTTTTCCGGGTCGTGGAGCCAGGCGGCGGGGTTGTCGGCGATGTAGCGGCGGGTGTGGTGTAACGATTGCTCGTTGCGGATGACGTGTTCGAAGTAGTTGCGTTGCCAGACGTCGCAGATATTGCTGTTCTTTCGCATCCATTTCGTCACGCCGATCTTGAAACCACGCACCACCGATCCGATGGTTCTGCACGTACCGCGAACCTGTAGGGGCGAATAATCATTCGCCCGGCCGTACGAACGGTGATGCGAGTCCGGTGCGGGAGAACGATGGTCCGCGCCTTTGCGTAGGTCATGGGCATTATCAATAAGTCCATCGTTTGCCGGGACATTGGGCGAATGATTATTCGCCCCTATGGGCATACCGGTACCCGATGGACAATCGATCATCAGGATGCTGTGGACGTGGTTGGGCATGACGATGAATTCGTCCAATGCCACATGGGGGAAATGCGTCGGGATATGACGCTAGCATGCTTCGACCACGCGGCCGGACGCATTCAATTGCATGGCGTCATCGATGACTTGACCGAAGAGATATTGGTGGTCGTGCGTACAGACCGTCACGAAATAGAAACCGACCTGGGCATAGTCGCGACCGGTCCAGCGAATCGACCGACGATGGTGTGTTTTCGGGTCGTAGGGCATCTCCGATCCTCCGCGCGTAGTGTACCCGTTCTGGCGTTTCTATGCATAGTATCCATTGGGATTGCCGGTCTGTAAAGAGGGCGAATGATTATTCGCCCCTACGGGGTGCCGTGGCCCGCCTACTCATAGCGGCCCGCATCACACAGACCGAGGTTCTTATTCCCCGATTTCAGGCGCGGATCGCGTTCCTTGTAGGGGCGAATAATCATTCGCCCGCCCCTGTAGACCGCGCGGCCCCTAAGGCAACCTCACGGCAGGAATCGTTTGGTCGCGGCGAGTTTTTGGGGGAGGTAGTCGTTGATGACGTAGTTGAGGTCGTGGACGGCGAAGGCCTGCTGCTCGGCGCGGACGCCCATGTCGAGCAGTTGCGTGACGGCCTTCTGCCACGGCTGGTGGTGCTTGACGAACGGGTCGTTCTTCAAGGCGTCTTTGGCCCGCTTGATGTCGACGTCCTTGAGCGGGTGCGTGGGCAGCTTGTAGTCGATGATGTCTTGCGGCGTGACGCCCAGGAACGTCGCGGTCGGGACGCAGAAATAGCGGTTGATGTGCGCGGCGTTGCCCGAGCCGACCTTGAGCGTGCGGTAGATGTTGAACATGCCGTACGGGTCGCAGTCGACGAAGGCGTAGACCGGCAGCTTGAGCTCGTCGGCCAGGCGGCGGATGAACCGGCGGCACGCCCGCGTCGGGACGCCTCCCATCGAGACGAGGATGCAGTCGGCGGTGCGCCAGTAGCCATGCTTGACGAGCCGCTGGAACATGCCGGCCGTCTCGATCGCGAGGATGAACTTCGCCTTGGTCTCGAACTTGAGGTGCTCGACCGAGATCGGGATCGAATAGGCGCCGGAGCCGAACTTGGTGCAGTCGATGCGGAGCGGCTTGCCGCTGTCGGACTCGCGGTCGATGACGACGAGCTTGCCGGCGATCTCGCCGCCTTTTTCCTCCGGGATGAAGCCGAGCTGCTCGCGGTTTACCTCGAAGAGAGCCTCGATGTCGTCGATGACGGTGTCGGACTCGGGCTGCTCATCGAAGCGGGCGTCGTCCCAGTTCTTGCTGACGTAGTAGGCCTCTCGCTTGGTCATGATCTCGTCGCCCTCGACGAGACCCTTGGCGGTGGACATCATGCGCAGGGTCTGGGCGAAGGTCTTGACGGTCGCGACGGTGAGCGTGCGGGTCTTTTTCTTGCCGCGGAGCTCGAAGAAGCCCTTGCGCGGATGGTACGTAACATTGCTCAGGGCGCGGAGCGGGAACGACAGCGTCGGCTTGCCCTTCTTCTGGATGCGAGTGCGAACGTCGGCGGCGGTCTTGGTGATCTCACTGGCGAGCTTGTTCACGAACGGCTCCTTTCGAGCACGTCGGTCAGTTGGGTGACGAGCGTTCGTTCCTGCGTTTCGCTGAGCTTGAGCATTTCGCGCAGCGCGATCGCGATGTGCGGGATGTATTTCTGGATGTAGCCTTTCTTGCGTTCCGACTCAGCGGCTTTGCGCTTGCGGCGGAGGAAGACCGAGAGCCGCCGGCCGCACTCTTGCAGCGCCAGCTTGATCTCCTTGATGATCTCGGGATAGTGCGCGACCGCTTCCTTGCTCTCGCTGGTGAACGGGACCCAGACCGACGCCATGTGGACCATGATGACCAGTGGGCCCGACGGCAGCGCCCCGGCCGACTGCTGCAGCGCGTAGTTGCGCCACGCGATCGTCAGGACCGAGCGTGTGATCGCGCAGGCGGACTGCTGGTAGAGCAGAGGGACCCGGTTCGCATAGCGCAGGACGCGGGCGAGACCGTCACCCGGCAGCGAGCCGCCGTACGCGAGGCCCGCTTCGATCTGGAACGGGTTGCCTCGATAGACCGCGGGCAGACGCGTGACAGCAGTGTAGAAGTCGGCGTCGATCTGCTTTCTGAGCCCGGCGACGATCAGCTCCTCGCCGATCGGGCTGAGGCAATCGGTCGGCGGGTTCATGATCTTGGTCTGGTTGATCGCCTGAAAGAGGTTGTCAGCCTCCTGCCGGGCGATCCGCGAAGGCCGAGCGCGCTCGTAGAGCTTGGCCTGCTCGCAGATCTGCTTGGCGACCCGCATACTGACGCGGCTAAAATCGGTGTGGAGGAAGGACTGGAGCGTGGTGGCTTTGGTGTCGTGGAGCATTTTGATCAGCGCGCCGAGCTCGACGCCGTAAGGGTGCGGCTTGATCTCCCGCGTCTCGACTGGCAATTGCTCGGTAGCGCGGGCGTAGTCCTTGACCTCGCCTTCCGGCGTGACGAGCTGCAGCGCCACGTGCGGATTGGCGATCGCGGTCTGTTCCAGGTACTCCTCCACGGACTGGCGGCCCTTCTGATACTTGGCCTCCAGCTCGATCTCGACTTTCGTGCCCCGCTCGACGGGCCATTCGACGACGGCGTCGGTGAGAATGCGCGGCTCGTTCTTCTGCGTGTCGATTTCGAGCTCGTAGTGGTGAGCGGGTTTGCCGCGCGAGGTCTTGGAGGTGATGACGATCGGCTTGCCGGTGGTCAACTGGCCGTACATGCCGGCGGCGGAGATACCGATCCCCTGCTGGCCGCGTGACATCTTGAGCCGGTGGAACTTCGATCCGTACAACAATTTGGCGAAGATGCGCGGAATCTGCGCCTTGACGATGCCCGGCCCGTTGTCCTCGATCGTCACGCGGAAGCGCTCCTCGGACGTCCCCGGCGCGATGATGACTTTGATCTCAGGCGGAATCCCGGCCTCCTCGCAGGCGTCGAGCGAGTTGTCCACGCCTTCCTTGATCGTGGTCAGCAGCGCCTTGCGCGGATTATCGAAGCCGAGCAGGTGGCGATTCTTGGTGAAGAACTCGGCGACGGAAATCTCGCGCTGGCGCTTGGCCATATCCTCGGCGGTAGCCGGACGCGGCGGTTGGCGTCGCTCGTCCCTCGTCGCGCGTCCCTCGGACGAACGTCCGACGGTGTCCTTGCGAGCGACGCGCGACGCGCGACCAGCGACGCTTGAGACCTTGGCCTTCTTGACCTTCTTAGCCGCTTTGGCGCCCGTCGTCTTCTTGGGTTTCTTCACGGCCGCCGGCTTCTTCGCAGCCCGGCGGCCGGTCTTCTTCTTCGCGACGGTGTCCTTCTTGCTCTTCTTTGCCATAGACTTAGCTCACTGCTCCTACCTGCCCCGGGCCAAGCCATCCCCAAGCCTGCGCTTCGCTCCGGCTTGAGGCTGCCACCCAGCCGGCCTGCGGGCCACTCCATTATGCTGTGGTGATAGCGGAATTCCCACTCAGCGTCAAGGCCCTGCTGGGCCGACAGACGCGACATGCGGTTGTGGTTGCGCGGTTCGTTTCGTCGGAGGGAGGCGCTGCACGCCAGACGCCGACGGGTACTTCGACAGGCCTTTGCCTTTCCTCGTCCGGTGAGCATAATACAGGCGAACGCAGGATTTGACTTGAGGTGCCAAGGTGACGAACCGAATTGCAGCGAACCCGAAGATACACTTCGGCAAACCCTGCGTGGCTGGCACGCGCGTGACGGTCCAGAGCGTCCTGGAACTGATCAACGAGGGATTCACCTTCGACCAGATCATCAAAGACTACTATCCGGACCTGACCGTCGAGGATATCCACCCCCTGATGAGTTTTGACAAACAAATTCGGTAGCGTGCAGGATGGGGTTTGTTCCCCGGTCACAGGGTCCGTTTGAGTGCCTGCCGGTGACCGCCGGCAGGGAGTTTGTCGCGTTGTAGCCTTCAGCATGGTGCATTTGCGGTGTGCCCGCAAGAGTCTGCGCTTGTCGAAGGGGCATATGATATGAATAGCGTCTGACGACGCCACTACAAACGGGCTCCATTGCAGCGCTCGTTGGCAGGAGCGCGCATAGGTGAAGCATGCTGGTGGCTCCAAAGCGGCAAACTCCCTCCGCGAAGCGGCGGAATCGGTCTGTCGCCAGGCAGACTCTGCACGCTCCAATCGAGCGATCTGCAAGGTATGATTGCCGGTCTCGTTCGTCAAGACTCATCACGGCTGGTCTTCTGCGTGAGGGTCGTCCTCATACAGCGGGTGAATCGTGGGACTCATGAGTCGCGTTTGGGTTCTGCATATCTGGGCCGACACGCGAATGTCGATGCTCCCATCGTCAGACGTGTTCCGGAAGATCTCCTTCTCCTGCGGTCTGTCCTCTGGACCATACGCGCTTGGCCCTCTTGCGGCACGCGCAAACGGTCCGCAGAAAAGGCCGTATCCCGCGCCACTGTCAAAATCGATGTACCAGGCGAAACGTTCGTCGAGTCCTTGTTCCACCGTGACACTGAAGACGCCCATCCCACGCTGGCTGAAACGCTGGCGACACCACGACACGCGCATGATCTTGGACTGGAGTTCGTCGGGCTTCCCGTCTCGTCTGACATCGATCCTGACCACCAGATCGTCGCCAGGTGCAAGGAAGTAGACGAAATCATACACACGACAGCGCGATCGCTGCTCCAGACGCTCAAGCCGATTCAGCAGGTACTCGTGCTCCACGGAAGGCTCGTAGGGACGGATGTAGGATGGCGTCGCGCCGTTATCAACCGCGCCAACCAGACAGACCATGCTGAGGATTGACAACAGAAAGGTCTTTGCCATAGTTCTTTTCTCCCAACACAGATCAGATGGCTTATCTCACGACCGAATCATTGTCGCGGCCGAAGCCGCACCTGTCAATGGCAGCGCCCAGGTGCGTGGACGAGCCGGGGTCGCGGACGGGTGCGGCGGGCGCTGCCTCACGCCTTACGCTCCCCAGTCGTCGCGACCGTCATAATCGGATCAGGTGAAGCGGAAGGTGAACGAGAGGCGACGGGGTGGCGGGAGGCTCTTGCACGGACCTTTCCGGCGGGGTTGTGGGTTTGAACCGAGTGCATATAATCGGCGTACTTCGGCATTTGGAAGGTGTAGGGTTATGAACGGAGAACCCTTGCTGGTGCGGCGGCTGCCTGGGCGGCTGACAGCGGATGCGGCGATGACGATCACGCGGCTGTTCTGGCCGGGAGCGGAGCGTGCCGGCAAGATCATCGAACGCGTCGCGACCCTCGACGACGCGCAGGTGTCGCGTCTGCTCGAGACGATGCGCGAGGACTTCGCCCACCTGCCGGGCGGGCTCGAGGATATCTTCCTGGCCCATTACGAGCAAGTCGGCGAGCGGGTGAAGATGCCCGAGCCTATCACGCCGCAGCGCAAACTGCTGATCGGCGCCTATTTCACCCTGGAGTATGCGTTCGCGTCGGCGGCTCTGTTCAATCCCTCGATGACGCCTGCCATCGATCAGGGTGGGGTCGGGCCGGGATCGCTGCGCTTCGTCATGAGCCTGCGCACCATCGGCGAGGGACACGTCTCGTCGATCGTCTTTCGACGGGGCGTTATCGACGCGAACGGCAACATCACCATGGATCCGCCGGGACCGTTCCACGAACCCGTGCGGCGCGCCGAGTACCACCAGTTCAGCAAGGCCCGGTTCCGCGTCAAGCTCGCGGGCATGGGCGTGCGCGAGGAGGTGATGAAAACCGTGCTCGCGCGGCTGGGCGACCAGTTCACCGCCGAGGACCTTCTGGAGGTTGTGCGCGGCCCCCAGGCGGTGGTCGACGGCCTGCTGCGCGACAGCCCGCAGGCGCCGGGCTTCGAGTGGCTGGCCGGTTGCGATTACGACATCGAGACCGCGCCGGATGGTGACATCACCGACATGGTGCTCTTTCCCGTCAGCGAGGCGGAATCGCAAGGCATGGAGGACATGCGCCTCGTGCGCTTCACCGACAACGGCTCGGTGCGGTATTACGGGACCTACAACGCCTTCAATGGACGACAACTGTTACCCCAGATCATCGAGATGCCGGGCCTGAACGTCGCGCGTGTCCGCACGCTGCACGGGCGCTGTGCGCGGAACAAAGGGCTCGCGCTGTTCCCACGCAAAGTACACGGCCATTACATGATGAGCGGGCGCATCGACGGCGAGAACCTCTACATCCTCAAATCGGACAACGTCCTGGTCTGGGACGAAGCAGTGAAGGTCCAGGAGCCCGAGTTTCCGTGGGAATTCGTGCAGGTCGGCAACTGCGGCTCGCCTTTGGAGACCGAGGCAGGCTGGCTGCTGCTGACGCACGGCGTCGGATCGATGCGGCGGTATTGCATCGGCGCGACGCTGATGGACCTGGACGATCCGACGAAGGTCATCGGCCGGCTCGATCAGCCTCTGCTGATGCCCACCGACGACGAACGCAGAGGTTACGTGCCGAACGTCGTCTATTCCTGCGGCGGCCTGATCCACAACCGCATTCTTGTGATCCCCTACGGCATCAGCGACGCGGCCACCGGCTTTGCCACTGTCAGCCTGGACGACCTGCTCGCGCGGCTCGTCGGCAGCGCCGCGCGTAGGGGCGAATAATCATTCGCCCTTGTCGGATGCCGGACCCGTTGACTGGCCCGCGCGTGACGGCGAATGATTATTCGCCCCTACGACAGACGGCGTCAGCGTTCAGTCTTGCGAGGCAACGTCTGCCGTGTCGGCGGCGGGTGCCGGCTCGGCTTGGGCTTTGGCGTCTGTTTGCTTCTTCAGGTCTTCCAGGTCCTGCTTGAGCTTGTCGGTTTCCTTCTTCAGTTCCGCGACGGTCTCGCGGAGCGCGACGATTTCTTCCGGGACAACGTCCTGCCGCTGGCGCAGCTCTGTGAGAGCGCGTTGGGCGGTGCGTTGGAGCGGGTCGCGCGCCTCGCGGCTCGCGAAGGTCTCGACGATTGGGATCGCCTTCGGATCGCCCAGGGTCCCGAGCGCGCCGATGGCGCCGCTCTGGATGGCGCGCTTCGGATCGTTCACGTAGCTTGCCAGAAACTCGCGCACCGTCGTGCGATCCTCCTCGTCGCGGGCGATGTAGGCCAGCGTCTCCAGTCCGGTCGCGAAGCTGCGCGAGGGGAAACGGTCCTTGCCGGCGCGCAAAGCCACCATGAGCTCATCGACGAACGAAGCGTCGTCCAGCGCGCGAATGGCGCCGATAGCGGCGCTCGCCAATTCGTTGCGGTAGGACGTGGATTGCAGGTACGTACGAACGTACTCCTGCGTTTGCGGGCCGTGATAGCGACCCAGGCTGTCGATGGCCGCGGCCACAATCTCGGGGTTCTTCTCGCTGGCGAGCACCTGCTCCATCAGCGCCGGGACCTCGGGCCGATAGAAGCGACCGATGTCCCTGACCACCTGCACGCGCACGCGCGCATCGTCCTGCGCGAGCGAGTCGGCCAGCGCCGCGAACGCTTCGTCGGTATGGATTTCCTGCAAGGCGCTCGACGCTTCCCGCCGGACACCGTAGAACGGATCGCGGTTGAGCGTGTCCTTCAGATGTGCGACGGTCTTCTTGTCCTTCTTCTCCCGCAGGGCATCGACTGCCAGCAGCCGGCCGACGACGTCGGACGTGTCGGCAAGCTGGGCGTAGAGCATCTCCCTGGGCTTGTCGAACGTCACGTCGGCCAGCACCGTCAGGTCAGGATCGAAGCGCACGACGTTGGGCTCGCCGTGCAGAGCGAAGTAGAAATCGTGACGATCGCTGTCGATCAGGATCTCCCGGTCGAGGGAGGTCTCGCCCCATGAGAAGCGGACTTTGGTGGGCAGGTAGAAGATGGTCGTGCCGTCCTCGCCTGCCTGGGTCTGCTCGACGGTGATCTTGGCGAGCTTGTCCGCCTCCGACCAGGTGTAGGAGACCTTGAGCTGCGGATAGCCGCCGTGGAAGAGCCACTGATCGAAGAACCGGTCGAAGGACCGGCCGGACAGCTCCTCGATGATCGAGCGCAGGTCCTCGGTGACCGCGACGCCCAGCGCGTGCCGCTGAAGGTAGGTGCGGACCGCGTTGCGATAGAGCCGCTCGCCCAGTTGGCAGCGCAGCATGTGCAGGACCCAGCCGGCTTTGCCGTAGGTGCGATAGTCGAACTGGTCGTCGGCGTTCTCGTAACGCCGCGTCACGATCGGCTCTTCATTGGCGCCGCGCGAGACCATCCCGCTGGCCGTGCGATAGAGGCCGTAGAGCATCGAGTCGCGTCCGTTCTTGTGGCCGTCGTACAGATCCTCGTAGTACGTCGCGAAGCCTTCGTTCAGCCAGATATGGCTCCAGTCCTTGCAGGTGACGTAGTCGCCGAACCACTGGTGGGCCAGCTCGTGCGCGACGAGGCTCTGGCTGGAGCGGATGTTCTCCGTCGCGTCGGTAAAGAGCGTGCGATCGGCGAGGATCGTCAGCGAGGTGTTCTCCATGCCGCCGGCGACGAAGTCCTCGACCACTGCCTGATCGTACTTGTCCCAGGGATAGGGCACGCCGATCTCCTCCTCGAAGAAGGCGATCATGTGGGCGGTGCCGTCGAACGAGTTGGCGGCCTGCGCCGACTGCGAAGGCGGCGTGTAGAACGCCAGTGGGATGTCACGGTATTGCGACTCGATCTTGTCGAAGTAGCCGGCGACCATCGCGACGAGGTAGTTGACGTGAGGCTTGGCCTGGAGCCAGTGGACCGCCTTGAGACCCGTGCGCGCGTCGATCTGCTCGGAGACAAGCCTGCCGTTGGAGACGACTGTCATGTCCGGCGGCACGCGGCAGATCACCTCCGAGCTGAAGCGCTCGTTCGGGTAGTCGTAGTTCGGATACCAGTGGGGTGCTTCGTGCGATTCGCCCTGGGTAAAGAGGTGCACGTCGGTCTCCGGATAGCCCATCTGGGGCGTGCGGAAGTAGAGTCCCTGCCGGGGCTCGGCGTCGTATCGCACCGTCACGCTGTCTTCCTCGCCGGGCAGCAGCGGCGCCGCGAACGTGATAGTGATCGCTTCGTCGTCGGTGGTGTACCCGGCGACGGACGCCGTCGATTCTACGGAGGCGACATTCAGGTCGATGGCGTCGAGCTTCAGTTCCGTCAACGGCCTGGCGATGGGGGTAAAGGTGATGGTTGTGACGCCTGTAACGGTGCGGGCGGCGAAATCGGGCGTGACGTCGATCTTCACATGCGTGATATCGACCAGCCGCGGCGGCGCGTACTGTCGCGGCACACCGTCTCGCAACGGAGCCGGCCGCTCCCGCGCGATCCCGAGGTCGCACCAGAACGTCAGAATGCAGAGCCACAGACAGACGCATCGAAGGGGTTTTTCTGGTAGCGAGGTCATGATATCAGCCTTTCTCGAAGTATGGTTGAGCAGGACATCGGCGCCTGCCGACGCGAGCGAATATACCACCAGAAAGGCAAGAGAACAACCCACGACCGGGCCGGTAGAGCGAGCGTCCCGCTCGCCAGTCGTGCGGGACGCACGACCTACTCGGCAATCGATATCGATATCGACAGACTTGAAAATGCCCAGCATTTCTGTCATAATACCGTCTCAGGGAAAGTGCGGAGGTCACTTCGAGCCGCATCGCTACGGACGGACAGTGGGCTGGGTAGGCAGTGAATCCGGATCGAAAGGCAGCAGACAATGAGGCGGCGCAGGTTAGCAACTCTGGCGGTCCTGGTCATGGCGGCAGGCGCGATTGTCCCTTCGGCGGCCTCGGAGCGCCCCACCGAGCCACCCGAAATGGTCGGGCAAAAACCGCAGCCCGGTTTCTTCGTCGAGGCGCTCGGGCCAGCAGTTGAACCCAAACCGTTGGCCGCCACTGCGCTGGCGCCGCGGGCGCCCCAGACGACTCAATACGTCGAGGTCCCCACCATCTGTGTGATCTACACGAGCTATTACCACAACGCCGACTGTCAGGTCCGCCTGACCGAGAGCCAGGTGGCCGAGGTCGTCGGCCAGATCGAGGAGGCCCGCAAGTTCTTCTGGCGCGCGTCGCGCTTGAAGTTCGACATGAAGACGGACTTTCTGATCGTCGGGGACGATCCGGACGAGCGGACGCTCACACCGGAGCAGATGTGGGACTGGGGTAATGGTGGCTATTGGCTGCCCTTCTGGCGGTGTGACAACGTCCATTCCGTCGAGGACGATCTCCGCGCGGCCGGGATCGTCAACGGTCAGTACGCGGTCGTGCTGGTCTCCTACGCCTTCGTCAACTGCGAAACGGCGTACGCGCCGATTGGCGGAGGCACGTACGGGCCGGACATGGGCTGCATGGGCAACGCTGCCTACATCGCCAATCCCATGGCCTGGGGTCTGGAGGTCGAGCAGGTCACCGAGCACGAGTATCTGCACGCGATCGACGCCATCTTCCAGGGCAGCGGCAACCCGATGGGCAACGATATGTTCCACGCCGACCGGGCTCGGGATTTTCCCTACGCCGTCGATTGTGGCCAGGAATTCAACTTCATGATCTGCCATATCCTCGACCCCAATAGCTGGCTGATGTTGCATCCGAACTGGGCCCGTGTGCGAACCGCGCCGGACGAGGACGAGGACGGTGTGCCGGATACAGGCTCGGCGCCGATCACGGAGGCGACGCTCGGTACCTCGCCCAACGATGTCGACTCCGACGACGACGGGCTCAGCGATCTTGACGAGATGTTCGCTGCGTACCATGACGCATCCAACCCGCTCGTGCCGGACACGGACAAGGACGGTCTGGCGGACGGCGACGACGTGCACCCGCTCTGGAACTGTAGCGAGGTGGTGAACCGAGGAGTCCCGAACGTTGACGGCATCATCTTGCCCGGCGAATACGCCCGGACCGTTGAGTACCAAATCCATAACGTCGATCTGAGCGCCACGGTGTACACTAGCTGGTCTGACGGCGTGCTTTACGTGGCCGCCGACGTCGGCGACGAGATGCTCGGTCTGTACTACGATGAACCCTGGTGGGTGGACAACTTCCAGATCCGCATCGACGCGCAGAAGGACGGGTGGGAGTTCTTTCACGGCAATCAGAACTACCGATTCTACGTCGTGCCGCGAGGCCAGCGCGGCCGGGCCGAGGTCTTCGCACACAACTACTACGAGGATGAGCCCAACGATCCCTGGCACCCGCTCGATACTGCTGCCGTGACCGCCAGGTACACATTGCACGAGGTCGGCTACATGATCGAGATGGCGATCCCGCAGAGCGTCGTGCCCGGCGTGACCTTCGCGGCCGGCGAGTCGATCCGCCTGACGTTCTACGTCGAGGACTTCGACGAGTGGCCCGGCTGGCCCAGTGTCAACCTGATGACCAGGCTCGACAACGACCGGCCAGGCTTCGTGACGCTGACGCTGAGAGAATAATGCCGTCACGCCATCCGTTCCGTGAATACCCGCCGTGTCGTGCGCGCGTTCGGAGTTCCGCCTTCAGGCGGTTTCGTTCTGACCCGCCTGAAGGCGGAACTCCGAACAAGCCCCTCCCGTTTGCTCTGTCGATCGGCAAGCGGCTGCGGTTGCGACGCTCGTTACGGTTGCAAACGGGTCAATGCAGGATCGGATCGAAAGGCATCATCATGATGACGCCTTCGCGGCGGATCAGCTCGATGCGCTGGAGCGCCTGGTAAAGCGCCTGGGCCCGCTGGGGCTCCGTGCAGCGCAGGAGTTCATAAGCGCTCATCAGGTGCGGCCGGCCCGCCAGGAGACTCGTCGCGTCGGGGAACGCCAGGTCCGTCGGTCTTTCGCCTTCACCGGAAATCTCCTCCAGCAAGGCGGTGACAAAGTCAATCGGACGGGGAACGACGCGGACCTCGTAGTCTCTCAGCGACGCTTTGGCGGCCGCGTATTCGATCGCCTGCTTGAGCCCGCCGATCTGATCGACCAAGCCTAACCCCAGGGCTTGCTTGCCGGTGTAGACCCGTCCGCCGGCCATCTCGTCCAGCGGCTTGGTCAGCTTGCTGCCGCGACCTTCGGTGACGTGCCCTTTGAACACGTCGTAGACCTTCTGCATGTACTGCTCCAGCGTCTTCCGCTGCGCGTCGCTGAACGGCGCGGAACTGCTGAAAATGTCGGAATTGGCGCCGCGCTTGTAGCCGACCCAGTTGACGCCCAGCATGGTCCACAAATCCTGCGTGACGAGCTTGCCGCCCACGACGCCGATGGAGGCGGTGACGGTCGCTTCGTCGGCGAAGATGACGTCGGCGCCGCAGGAGATATAATAGCCTCCGCTGGCCGCGACGTCGCCCATCGAGACGACGAAGGGTTTGTTGTCGATCTGGACGAGGCGCGTGGCGTTGAGGATCACTTCGCTGGCCTCTGCGGAGCCGCCGGGCGAGTCCACGCGCATCACGACCGCCTTGACCGAATCATCGTCGGCTGCGGTTTGCAGCGCCTTGCGGATGTCGCCGCTGAAAGCGGCCGCCCCTCCAAACAGACTCGGCTGGCCGTAGCCTGGAAGGATGGCGCCTTCGACGTAAATGAGCGCGATGCTGTCCTTCTTCGGCTCCATCTGCGGCGGCTTGAACAGCTCGCTGAGAATCGCGAAGAGGCCCAGCGGACTGGCGACGTTGATCTCGGGTTTCTTCTCCCGGCCGTAGCGGTTGTCAATCTTCACCGACCCGCCCACCTGTGCCTTGACGTGAGCCAGGAACGCCTCCTGCGTCTGGACGGCGTCGATCAGACCTTCCTTCAGCGCCTCGTCGGCCAGGTATGGCCCACGATCGATCAGGTCGCGCACCTGCGCCGGAGTCTTGCGGCGCGACGCCGCGATCATGTCCACCGCGGAACCATAGATGCCGTCGAGCAGCCAGTTGATGTTTTCCTCCGCCTCCTCGCTGGGCGTCGTGCGCGTCAGCATCTCGGCGGCGGACTTGTAATCGCCCACGTGCATGAAATCCGCCTGGACCCCGATCTTGTCCAGCAGGTCCTTGACATAGAGGGATTCGCCATACAGGCCGGTCAGCCAGAGAGATGACTGCGGCGCGACGCTGAGGTAATCACCGGCGCAGAGCAGGCCGTAGACGAAGGTGCTCATGCCTTCGGCGTGAACGTAGACCTTCTTGCCGGCGGCTTTCAGCCGGTCGAGGGCCGCCCGCATCTCCTCCAACTGCCCAAGGCCATAGGACATGCCGTCGTAGGTCAGGATCACCGCCTTGACCGCGTCATCGCTGCCGGCTTCGTCGATCCGCTCCACCAGACTCCGCAACGATAGCATCTCCTGTGCCAGCAGACCGAGACTGTCGGCCATCGGCGATTCGGTCAGGGCCCCGCTCAGGTGGAAATGGGCCACGACGGCCGGCGGCGCCGGATTTCCCTCCCCAGCCCAGCCGGTCCCGCCCAAAACAAACACCAGTCCCACCACGATCCGCAGCAGTTGTCTCTTCGCGCCGTTCATAAAGCCATCCTTTCTGACATATCTACGTCTCGCCCCCAGGATCACGTCCGTGGACGCCGCACGAACCCATCACACGCGTCGTCCTCAGTACACATAGACGCACGATTGCCGCAATAGTCACACGACTGTTGCAGATTTCCGCGTGTACCAGCCGGGTGGCAGCCTCAAGCCGGAGCGAAGCGCAGGTTTGGGGATGGCCCGTCGATACGACCATGTGCCCAACCCCGAGAGGATGCCCCCGAGCCCCAACGGAATGACCGATGTGATGTGTAGGGGCAGGTCCCCGTGCCTGCCCCATTCGACGGGGCTCAGGGCAAGCTCTGGGCAACCACAGGGGGTTGCCCCTACACCGTCCATGCCGCTACCGCCATACAGAGATCATTCTGCTACGGGCTCCAAGACCATCCCCAAGTCCTGGGGATCCATTCGGCTGTGCTCAGGACAGGCCTTGAGGCTGCCACGCGCGCTCCAATCACGTCGCCGTCAATCCACCGTCCAGAGCGTCAGCGAGTCCTGGTCCTTGACGTAGATGCGATTGCCCGATGCCACCGGGCAGGCATAAACCGGCGTCTCGGCCACCTTGTACGAAGCGACCTCGTTGAACTGCTCGCCGTCGGGCTTGAAGACGACCAGTTGCGAGTCACTGGACAGCGCCAGCAGGACCGAACCGGCGTCAATCGTGCACCCGAAGCCCTGGCGCTTGGTCGTATCGGTCCAGGCGGTCTTGCCCGTCTCGGCGTTCAGACAGAACAGCAAACCGTCGTTGGAGAGCCCGAAGAGCAGACCGTTCTTGAGCACCGGCGTGTTGTACTGCGTGCCGAGATCGCTGTTGGTCCAGAGTTCGGTGACGTTGAACTTGTCGCCCTGTTTCTCGATCTTTGCCGCTTTGGTGCCCTGCCCTTGTCCGGTGTAGATGACCATCGGTCCGGCGATAATCGGCGTCGCGGCGTTGTAGAAACGCCTCTGCGCCGGGGTCGCGATCTGCCAGAGGACCGTGCTGCCGTCACTGACCGCCAGCCCCAGGAGGCTCTGCTCCGTCTGCACGACCACCTGCTTGACGCCGCCCACGGTCATGACGACAGGCGATGCATACGAAGGCCCTTCTCCGGTCCATTTCCACTTCTCGTCGCCGCTGGCCAGGTCGAAGGCAACGATCGCACCATCGTCACGGCCGCCGAGGTGAGCGATGCACATACCATCGACGACGATCGGCGACATGGACGTGAAGAACTGCGGCACGCCTGTATACTTGTCATTGCGCCAAAGCACCTTACCGCTGGCGTCGAGACAAGAAAGGATGCCGCCGACGCCGAGCGTGATGACCTTACCATCTGTCACTGTGACCGAACTCCTGGGTCCGGGGTGGCGTGCGGCCGCACCCGTCACTTCACGAGCAGTGTACCTGTCCTGCCAGATGTCCTTGCCGTCGGAAGCGTTCAGGCACATGATGACTTCCTCGTCGCCTTGCCGCGTAAAGACGTAGAGCCTGTCGCCGACCAAGGCAGGCGTCGCGTCCCCGGCACCGACCGCGATCTTCCATTTCTGCGTCAACTCCGCCGGCCACTGCTCCGGCGCGTCAAAGTCGCTGACGCGCGCATCGCGGTTCGGTCCCAGCCATTGCGGCCAGTCCTGCGCCGCGGCGATGCCGGCGCCCACCAGAACCACGCAACAGGCCACCATGATTGTCAATCGCTTCGTGCTTGCCATACGAACCTCCCTTTCACATGCCGTATTCGTAGGCCCGCTCGGAAGCTGCCTCCACGACAGCCCCTCCAAGCGGACGCTTCTCACACGGTCCAATACTTCCCTCGGTTGTAGCGCAGCTCTGTCCGGCCGCCGATTGTACCATACGCCGGCGCTACCCAAAAGGTCAGGGTATCCCAGGCTTTCTCGCGTCTGCGGACTTTTGTGCCCCGGCGCGGCGCTCGGGGCTGTCCTCGGCCGTCCGGCCGTGGTATGATGTCCCCACTGAAATGTGCGGCAACGAAACCGGTGTCTGTCGGAGTCGAATAAACAATGAGTCCTGATGCGCCTGCATTTCCCCGTCCGTTGCAGGGGATTGTCCCACCGATGGTCACGCCTCTTCTGGAGGCCGACACGCTCGACCCAGTCGGTTTGGAGCGTCTGGTCGAGCACATTCTCGCAGGTGGCGTGCACGGCCTGTTCATTCTCGGCACCGTGGGTGAGGCGCCCGCACTGAGCCATCGTGCCAGACACGATCTCGTCGAGCGGGTCTGCGCCCAGGTGCACCGGCGCGTGCCGGTCCTGGTGGGCCTGATCGACACCTCGGTCATCGAGGCGCTGAACCTGGCGCGCCAAGCGGCGGCCGCCGGCGCCGACGGCCTGGTCCTGACCGCACCGTACTACTACCCTGCCAGCCAGGCCGATCTGCTGGCGTATCTTCGCTGCGTCGTGCCCCAGTTGCCTTTGCCGGTGCTGCTGTACAACATCCCCGACCGTCCCGCTCCCGTCTTCGATGTCGAGACGGTCAAGGCAGCATCGGATATGCCCAACATCGTCGGGCTCAAGGACAGTTCCGCCAACATGATCTACTTCCGCCAACTCCAGTCAGCGATGGAGGACCAGCCCGACTTCTCGCTGCTGATGGGGCCGGAGATGCTCCTGGCCGAGGCGGTGCTGCTCGGCGCGCATGGCGGCGTCAGTGGCGGCGCCAACCTGCTGCCGCGTCTTTATGTCGATCTCTACGAAGCCGCGCACCGCCGCGACATCGCCCAGGCGCAGGCCCTGCACAAAACGGTCATGAAGCTCAAAGCGACGCTGTTCAACGTCAGCCGCGAGCGGTCCGGCTTCCTTCGGGCCCTCAAGTGCGCCCTGTCTTGCCTGGGGATATGCAGCGATTTCGTCGCCGAGCCGTTCCGCCGTTTCGACGAGCCCAACCGACAGCGGGTCCAGCAATACCTCACCGAATTGGGCATCACGAAAAACGGACTGACTCGCACGACATGATTGACGGGCAGCCATGCCAACCGGCCTCGAATCTCTTGACATTGCGATCCTGATCGCCTATTGCGGCGTCCTCGTCGGGCTGGGGCTCTACTACCAGCGCAGGTGTCGCACCGCCCAGCAGTTCATGGTGGCCGACCGCACGATTCCCGCCTGGGCCGCCGGGCTGGCGGTCATGAGCGCGTACACCAGCAGCATCTCCTACATCGCCACGCCGGGCCAGGCGTACGAATTCAACTGGCATCCCTTCGTCTTCTCGCTTTGTATTGTGCCTGTCGCTTGGGTCGTGTCCAGATATGCGATTCCATACTACCGCAAGCAGCAACTTGTCTCCGTCTACGAGTTTCTGGAGAACAGGCTGGGAGGCTGGGGCAGGACCTACGCGGCCCTTTCCTTCCTGCTGTTGATGATCGGCCGAATGGCGATGATCCTGTATCTCGTCGGTCTGCTCATCAGCACGTTCGTGCCGTGGAATGTCGGCGCGATTATCATCGTCATCGGCGCCATCACAATCATCTACACTCTTCTCGGCGGCATGGAGGCCGTCATTTGGACCGACGTGATGCAGTCGCTCGTGATGATTGCCGGCATCGTCTTCTGTGCCGTGAGTCTCTCCATTGCCATCTTCTCCGGTCCCGAGCCCCTGATTGAATCCGCTTTGCAGGCCGACAAGTTCAGTCTGGGCAGCCTGAAACCCTCGCTGGCATCACGGACGGTCTGGGTGATGATTCTCTACGGCATCACGGAGAATCTGCGCAACCTGCTGGCCGACCAGAATTACGTGCAGAAGTACTCTTCCGTGCCGACGGAGCGTCAGGCCAAGCGCTCCGTATGGATCGCGATGCTCATCTACATCCCGTTGACCGCGATCTTCCTGTACATCGGTACCGCGCTATTTGCGTTCTACTCCGGCGGCGCGCATGAGTTGTCCGCCGACATCACCAAAGGCGACGAGGTTTTTCCGTACTTCATCGCGACGCAACTGCCGGCCGGGCTCAAGGGCCTGATCCTGGCCGCCATCGTCGCCGCGGCCATGAGCACGGTGGACTCGGCCCTCAACTGCTCAGCCACGGTTCTTCTGCTGGATTTCTACCGACGACACGTCAATCCGGAGGTCAGTGAGCGGGCCAGCCTCCTGTTTCTTCGTGGCGTGACCGTTCTGTGGGGGATGATTGGCACCGGGTTTGCCCTCCTGGTGATTCGGGCCGGGCGCAGTGCACTGGACATCTGGTGGCAGATCTCCGGCATCTTCGGCGGCGGCATTCTCGGCCTGTTCCTACTGGGCCTGCTGTGCATCCGCCTGACGCTGCGCCAGGGCCTGGTCGCCATCGGCGCCAGTATCGCGACCATCATCTGGGCCACGTTTGCCCGCGACCTGCCGACTCGGTTCGCCTGGCTCCAATGTCCCTTGGACCCCATCATCACCGGCGCCCTCGGCACCACCGCGTTACTGCTGGTCGCCCTCATCCTCGGCTTACCCGGCCGCCGTCACGCTTAGCCTGCGGCCTGCGCCAAGGGAGCGGCTCCACGCGTTCGGGCCGGCCCGATCGACGGACGGAAGCTGCCCGTTAAGACGCGAAGCCAACGTAAGCCAAAAAAAGAGAGGTGGATTTGGCGGTTTGCTGAGGGGCGGCTCGGGTTTGGGCACAATTGGCCGGCGACGGCCGTCCGGCGAGAAAAAAAGCCTGACTCGCGCTGTGACAAGGTGGTATAGAATAGGCTACACAATGTGTTTTCAGACAACCTTGGAGGCATCGACAATGGATAGAGGGTCTATCTGGCGCGTATCTGTTTTGGCAATCATCGTCAGTCTGCAGGCGGAGTCGGTCTTCGCCCAAGGCGGCGGAGGCGATCAGTTCCTCGACGGCATTGGAGAGACCGCGCTGATCGCACGCTACGTGTTCAACGGCAACGCGCAGGACTGGTCGCGGAACAACTATCACGCGACGGTAAACGGAACGCAGGCCGCGTACGTCGAGGACAGCCAGTTCGGGACCGTCTTGTCCCTGCCCGGTGGCGCCGACGGTGGTCACGTTCGCATTCCCGGACAGGCGTTGATCGGCATTGACACGCTCAGTGTCACCGGCTGGCTCTACATTCGGTCAACCGACGCCTGGCAGAGGTTCTTCGATTTCGGACAGGATACCACGCGGAACTTCTTCTGCACGCCGATAGGCGAGGAGCCTGCCGAAGGCTATCGTGCGCGCATCACCACCAGCGGCTGGACGGCTGAGCAAGGGCCGGCCGCGCCGCGCGTCCCGACCGAGCGTTGGATTCACCTGGCGGTGGTGTTGGACACGGCCAAGCACATCTTGAGCATCTATCTGGACGGTCGTATCGCGGCGCAGGCGGAGGTGGAACTGACTCTCGAGCAGGTCCTGGACCAGGAGAACGCCGCGGCCAACCTGCTCTACCTCGGCAAATCCCGCTACGAGACTGACGTGGATTTGAACGCCAAAATATATGATGTTCGCCTCTACAGTATTGCACTGAGCGACAGGCAGGTTGCGGCGATTCGCATCAATGCGCTGGCCGGCGAGCAGGTGGTGGGAGCAGAGACCGAACCGGCCGGCCAGGATGAGCCAGCCGCGGCGACGGAGACCGCCGTTCTGCCCAATGCGTCGCAATTGATCGGGGTTCCGGACATCACGGCGGAGACGCCCGTGGGGCAACTGCCGCGCCTGCCCCACATGATCCCGGGCACGTACGGCGACGGTGCCACAGGTCCGATGCTGCGCGTCATCTGGCCTGCTCCGACGGACAACAGCCAAGTTCGCGCGCCCGGCGTTTACACTGTAACCGGGACCGTGCCAGGCACGACGTTCCAACCCAAGGCGACTGTGACGGTCAAGGCGGCGGCCGGTGCCGCCGAGGGTCGTCCGCAGCACAACCTGGAACCGTTCGGGCTGGGCCAGGTGGTGTTGAACCAGGACGAGAGCGGCCGGGACACGCAGTTCATCAAGAACCGCGATAAGTTCGTCCTGACCCTGGCCGAAACGGACCCGAACAGCTTCCTGTACAACTTCCGCGACGCCTTCGGCCGGCCGCAGCCCGAAGGTGTCCGGCCGCTGCGCGGTTGGGACAGCCAGACCACGCGACTGCGCGGCCACGCCAGCGGTCATTACCTCTCCGCTATCGCGCAGGCCTACGGGAGCACGACATACGACGCCGACCTGCACGCCAACTTTCTGCAGAAGATGAACTACATGATCGACACGCTGTACGACCTCGCGCAGAAGTCGGGCAAGCCTGCCGAGGAAGGCGGACCATACAATGCCGATCCGACGAAGGTTCCGCCGGGTCCCGGCCGGGATGGCTACGACTCCGACCTGAGCGCCGAAGGTATCCGCACCGACTACTGGAACTGGGGCAAGGGCTTCATCAGCGGCTATCCGCCGGACCAGTTCATCATGCTCGAACACGGTGCCACCTATGGCGGCCGGAACAACCAGATTTGGGCTCCTTACTATACGTTGCACAAGATCCTCGCCGGCCTGCTCGACTGCTACGAAGTCGGCGGCAATGAGAAGGCGCTCGAGATCGCCAAGGGCATGGGCCTCTGGGTCTACGCACGTTTGAAGGTGGTGCCGACGGAGACGCGGATCAGCATGTGGAACCGCTACATCGCCGGCGAGTTCGGCGGCATGAATGAAGTCATGGCGCGCCTGTACCGACTCACGAGCAACCGACAGTATCTGGAGTGTGCGCAACTGTTCGACAACATCGACTTCTTCTTCGGCAACGCCGAGCACGAGCACGGCCTGGCGATGAACGTCGACACGATCCGCGGCAAGCACGCCAACCAGCACATCCCACAGATCACCGGCGCGCTGGAGACCTACAAAGGCACGCGCGAGCCGGCATACTACCACGTCGCAGAGAACTTCTGGGACCTGTGTACCCACTGCTACATGTACAGTATCGGCGGCGTCGGGGGCGCGAAGAACCCGAACAACGCCGAGTGCTTCACCGCCCAGCCCAATACGCTGTTTGCTAACGGCTTCAACCAGGGCGGGCAAAACGAGAGCTGTGCCACCTACAATATGCTCAAGCTCAGCCGGCAGCTCTTCATGTTCGACCAGGACGGCAAGTACATGGATTACTACGAGCAGGGTCTGTACAACCATATCCTCGCGTCGGTCGCCGAGAACGATCCGGGCAACACCTATCACGTGCCGCTGAATCCCGGTGCCCGCAGGCAGTTCAGCAACGCCCGCATGACCGGCTTCACCTGCTGCAACGGTACCGGTCTGGAAAGCAACACCAAGCTCCAAGATTCGATCTACTTCCGCAGCGACGACCACAAGACGTTGTACGTCAACCTCTACGTGCCTTCGACGCTGACCTGGACCGAGCAGAAGGTGACCGTCAAGCAGAGTACGAATTTCCCTTACGCCGATACGACGAAGCTGACGCTGGGTGGCGGCGGCGCCTTCGATATCAAGGTGCGCGTCCCGAGATGGGCAACTCGCGGCTTCTTCGTCACGATCAACGGCCAAGCCCAAACCGTCCAGGCGACCCCGGGCACGTACCTGACCTTGAGCCGAACCTGGAAGGACGGCGACACCATCGAATTGCGGATGCCGATGGACTTCTACCTGATGCGCGTCATGGACCAGCCCAGCATCGCGAGCATCTTTTACGGCCCCGTCCTGTTGGCGGTCGAAGAGTCGGCCGCCCGCTCCGAATGGCGCGCCGTGACCCTGGACGCTGTCGATATTGGCAAGTCCATCGCTGGCGACCCGGCCACCCTCCGGTTCACCACCAACGGCGTAAACCTCAAACCCTTCTACGAAACCTATGACCGCTACTCCGTCTATCTCGACGTGACCCTGAAGTAAAACGCGACAGTAGGGACCAGGCCCTGTGCCCGCCCAAAGCTTGCCCTGAGCTTGCCGAAGGGTCAACCACAGGGTCGGGCTCCCAGAACGCCCCCTCCCACTGGCGGTTATCGCCAATTCCATCCTGGAGGAACGACCACCCAACGGCGGGCTTAGCGGTTGCGGAACTGCGATTGTATTCCCAGGGCGCGCAATGCCGTCTGCGCCAATGCGTATCCATCCTCAGAAGACAAGGACAAAGCCCTATGCACGAATGAGGTGATACTATGGCCAGCATCGTGATAGCCTCCGGAGAGCATCGAGGCGACTGCTACCCGCTGGGACGCCGGACCAACGTCGTCGGCCGGGCCGAAGCGCTGCCGATTCAGGTCCTCGACAATCGTGTTTCGCGCAAGCATCTTCAGGTCCGGTTTGACCCGCTCACCGGCCGCTACGCGGCCATCGATATGGGCAGCAAGAACGGTGTCTTCGTCAATGGCATCCGCATCACGGCTGAAACGCGACTGAGGCATCGCGACCGGATTCGGTTGGGTGGCACCCTGCTGCTCTTTGCCGATGGAGATGGCGACGTCGATGCGTCGGTGTTGCACCGCTTCAAGCGCGCCGGGGAATCTCACCGTGTAACCGATTTCGACTACCTGCTTCAACCACGGGATACGACACAAATCGCGGGGCGGCGGGCTCCGTCTGCCATCCACTGCTGAAGGGAGCATGACAGATGGTGCGGGAAACGGCGTTCGAGTGTCCATGCTGTGGCGGGTCTCTTCGGGCATGGTATCAGTCTGATGCGAACAGCATAATCTGCCCAACCTGCCAGCGAGAAGTCGGTTTGCCGCAATCAGGCGGCAGCCAGGTCAGCCAGCCAGCGTGCAGCGGCCCGCCCGTCGCCGTCTGGCGACTGTTATGCGGCATCTTGTCCTGCGGGCTCTGGGGCAGGGAGCAACGTCGGGCCGTTGGGGCGTAGACCGCGAGGCTGGTGCTCCAGGCGGAGGCTGGAAGAAAATTACGTATTCTCCGCAATGGACGCCGGACGAGCGGCGCGCTAGACTATTTGCTCGTTTCACCAGTCCTGGTGCGGCATCTGTGCGGCGCATCGGCGGCTTTGGCTCTCGCGCAACGGCTGGTCAGGGGGTTCACGCCCCAGCAGGTGGATGTGCGGATGGAACCGATCACGTTCACATAACCTCGGACGCCTCATTGGAGGGACACAACCATGTACTGCTCAGAGTCCGTCAGAAATCCACATCGGGCACGGCCGACAACCACAGCCATTCGTACGCTGATGCTGATGGCCGCATGGCTTGCAACGCCGTCGGCCAGTCAAGCGGTTAGGGTCTACACCAACGACTTCGAAGGCGCGGTCGGGCCGGAGTGGTCACACGCCAACGTAGACGCCACGCCCATTGGTACACGCCGTTTCCTCGGCCAGTTCTGCAACGACACGGTACGCCTGACGTTGCGCAATCTGCCTGCGCATGCCCAGGTCACGTTGTCCTTCGACCTCTACGTCATCCAATCCTGGGATGGCGATCAGGTAGTCGACCCTGTCAGCGGCGGCACGGTTGGTCCCGATCCCTGGCAGGTTGCGCTGGGTAACGGAGAAGTTCTGCTGCGCACGACCTTCTCCAACGTAGATGGGCCACCCTACTACTATCCGCAGTCGTACCCGGGATGGTTTCCGGGGACTTCACACCAGTATGGCACCGGTGCCACCGAACGCAACACGCTGGGGTATACCTTCACCTACGCTACGGGAGGAACGCGTCCGGCCGATTCAATCTATCACCTAACCTTCGATGTCGCCCATGCCGACTCGACCTGTACCTTTGAATTCTCGGCGTCTGGACTCCAGGGTATAGGCGATGAAAGCTGGGGTCTGGACAACGTGTGCGTGGAGATCCTAGACGAGCAAGCTTTGTATGCGGAGGATTTCGAAGGCGGCGCCGGGCCGGAATGGTCCCATCCGGTTACGGACGTTACGCCTATCGGTGCCCGGCGCTTCCTCGGCCAGTTCGCCAACGACACCGTTGTGCTAACCTTGGGAGCCTTGCCTCCGCACGATAGACTGCGCCTGTCCTTTGATCTGTTTGTCATTCAATCATGGGATGGAGATGGGCTGCCAGACCCGTGGGGAGATATCTACGGTCCCGACATATGGTCGGTTGGGCTTCAAAACGGCCCCGTGTTTCTCTCGACAACCTTTGACAATCACCACATGGCGTTTCATCGGGACTACCATCAACAGGCGTATCCAGGCAGCTATCGCAGTGGCGGTTACACGCCACAGACAGGAGCCACTGAGACAAACACGCTAGGGTACACCTTCAATTACCCTGAGGCCGGGGTGTCGGCAAGCGATGCGGTCTATCATCTCTCTTTCGATTTCACCCATTCTGCCTCGACATGCGCTTTGGCGTTCTCGGCGTCGGGTCTTCAAGGCATCGGCGACGAGAGCTGGGGTCTGGACAATGTGGTAGTCAGACTTGACGGCGCAGGTGAACGTCCGGAGGGGACCTGTTTCCTGACGATCTCATCGTCGGATGGAGGCACGGTGACGGTTCCGGGAGAAGGTCAATTCCAGTGCACGGCCGGCGCTACGCTGAGCATAAAGGCGACCCCGGCGAGTTCCTCCTACGAGTTTGTCCGTTGGACGGGCACGGCCGTCGATTTCGGCAAGGTCGTCGACTCAAGTGCGGCGAGCACCCAGGTGCACGTCGATGGCGACTACACCCTGCGCGCCGAATTCCGTAGGCTCAGTCCGCGCGTGCACTTGACCGCATATGCTCCTTCGCCGGCGAACGGCGCTCAGGGAGTGGTGTCAAGGACACTGCGCTGGTCGGCGGGTCAGACGGCGGCCCGGCACAACGTGTACCTGGGTCCCAACGCGTCCCTCGGTTCAGCCACTCTGATCGGTCGTCGGACGACGGCGGACTGCCTCATTCCGTACGCTCTGGTGCCCGGCACGATGTACTACTGGCGGGTGGACGAGGTGGAGGCGGATGGGGTGACGATCCATGAGGGCGAGGTCTGGAGCTTCACGGCCGGAGCGCCGGCGATGCAGGTGCTGACGGTCTCGTCCTATGGTCAAGGTTCAGTCGTGACGCCAGGCGAGGGGCAGTTCCAGATCCCCCAGGGCACGGTCCTGTCCATCGAGGCGGCGCCGGCGGATTCGGCGGTGCAGTTCCGGGCCTGGACCGGTTCGGCGGTCAGCCAAGGCAAGGTCCTG
>JAFGLV010000161.1 GCA_016927855.1 Sedimentisphaerales bacterium | reverse complement strand
GAGGAGGTGGACCGGATCAAGCTGGACGTGCGGCAGGCCTATCGTGAGCTGGTGCAGACCGCCGACAGCTATCGCATCCAGCAGATCGGCCTGAGACTGGCCGAGAGCCGCGTGGAATTCGAGAAGCTGCAATTGGAGTATGGCCGCGGGACCGTGCGTCTTCTGCTCGAATCCGAGGATGCCCTGGTGCAGTCGCAGAACGACGTGCTGGGCGCGCTCGTAGATCACATGGTAGCCAAGATGAGTTTCTTCCGAGACATTGGTGTAATGCAAGTCAGGCCGGATGGCATGTGGGAGCAACCAGCAAAATGAAAGATAATACGACTAATCAAGCAAAGGCAGCGTCAAGCAGTCAACCTCAGGGCCTCGCGATCGGCGGGCCCACACGCAAGCGGCGGTGGTGGATTCCGTTGCTGATCGTCGCCGTCCTGGCCATATCCGGATTGGTGGCCGCGACCGTCAAGCGCGATACCGGTCCGTCCGGTCCCGCCGGCGGCACGTTCACTGCACGACGCAGCGACCTGACCATCACCGTCAATGAAGGCGGCAGCATTCGCGCGCACAAGTCGGTCGAATACCGCTGCCAGGTGGAGAGCCGCGGCGTGCAGGTCTCGATCGTCGAGATCGTGCCGCCCGGCACGTACGTGACCCAGGAGGACGTCGATAACGGCATGGTCCTCGTGAAACTGGACTCCTCGCAGTTGGAGGACCAGTTGGTTGCCGAGCGGATGGAGCTGTCCGGCGACCGCCAGAACGCGACGTCTGAGAAGGAATCGTACGACATCCAGGTCCTTCAGAACGAGAGCGACAGTGCCTCCAGCGAGCTGCGCGTGCGTTTTGCGCTGATGGACCTGCAGAAGTATCTGGGGACGGAGCTGGCCGCCAAGCTCACGCGGGACGTCAACGACGCTGTCAACCTGTCGGCGTACGTCTCGCCGGTGCTGGCCGAGGCGCGCCAGGATCCCAACATCCTGACCGGCTCGGCGGCGGCGCAGGAGCTCAAGAGCCTCCAGGATCGTATCGTCCTGGCCAGAGGCGACCTCAGCACCGCCGAAGCCACCCTGACCGGGACGATCAGGCTCCACGACGCCAACTACGTGTCCGATCTGGACCTCCAGAGAGACCAATTAACGAAAAAGAACCGGGAATTCTCTCTGCAGAACGCCGAGGTGAACCTGGACCTGTTCTGGCGCTACGATTTCCCCAAGAACGCCGAGCAGATCCTCAGCGACTACATCGAGGCCAAGCGTCAACTGGATCGCACGTACGCGCAGTGCCGCTCGCGCCTGGCGCAGGCGGAAGCCAGGCTGGCCAACGCCCAGGAACGGTTCCGCGCGCAGCAGTTGCGCGTCGATGAGCTGGCTCTGCAGATCGAGTTCTGCTCGATCAAAGCCAAAGCGCCGGGTCTGGTCATTTACGGCACCGGCGGCAGCGGCGACGCTCTCCGCGCCATGCGCGGACGCGGCGGCAGCGGCGGCGGCGGTATCATCGCCGAGGGCGAAATGGTCTATGAAGGCCAGACGCTCTTGTCGATGCCCGATACCGCGTCGATGGTGGCGGAAATCAGCGTCCACGAGACCGAGGTTGACAAAGTGCGTCCGGGCCAGCCGGCGACGATCATCATGGACGCCTTCCCCGATCAGGTCCTGGAGGGTCGCGTTCTCGAGGTGGCGCCGTTGCCGGACCAGCAGCGCGGCTGGATGAATCCGGACCTGAAGGTCTACCAGACGCTGGTGAGTATCGACGGGACCTACGATTTCTTGAAGAGCCGCATGTCCTGCAAGGTCGAAATCCTCGTGCGGCGGCTGCAAAACGTCATTGTCGTGCCGATCCAGGTGGTGGCCAACCGCCGGGGCAAGAAGGTCTGTTACGTGCAGACGGGCCAAGGCTCCGAGGAACGCGAAGTGCAGACCGGCGCGTTCAATGACACGTTCGTGCAGATCGTCCAGGGGCTCGAGGAAGGTGAAAACGTCCTGCTGAACCCGCCGCTGTTTACCGAAGCCGCGTCTTCGAGCTTCGAGGGCCGCGAGCTGCCGGAAGCGTTCGAGTCGATGATCCTCGATGCCAACAGCCCGACAGGCATGCCTCCGTTCGAAGGCCCAGGCGCCGGATCGACCGGGCGTCGCGGCGGTGGCGGCGGCCGACGAGGCCAAGGCATGCGTCGCGGTGACATGCCGGATCTCGGCAGCATGACCGAGGAACAGCGGCAGCAGTGGATGGAGCAGATGCGCGATCGCATGGGCGGCCAGGGCTTCCCCGACCTGAGCAGTATGACCGAAGAAGAGCGCCAGCAGTGGATGCAGCAGATGCAGGAGCGGCGCCAACAACGCCAGCAGCGTGGCGAAGAGGGCGGTCCCGGCCAAGGTCGTTTCGGCGAAGGCCAAGGCGGTTTCGGCTCCGGGCGGATGGGCGAGGAGGGGATGGACCCGTCGATACGAAGGCCGCGCGGGTCGCGCGACGCCGAGAACGGTCCCGCTCCGAGCCCGACGGACGAGAGCCAGACCCAATAGCAGACTTCGGTCCACTCAGCCACGAAAGGAAGTCCACGAGGCAACGATGATAGAGTTCCGCGAATCCCCCAAGGCCAAGGCGGACATGCCGACCCTGCAGATGAAGAACTTGTGCAAGAGCTACCAGCTCGGCACCCACGAGCTGCGCGTCCTGCGCGACATCAACGTTTCGATCTACGCCGGTGAGTACGTCGCGATCATGGGCCCCAGCGGGTCGGGCAAGTCCACGCTGCTCAATATGATCGGCTGTCTCGACCGGCCTACCAGCGGCGACTATCTGCTCGGCGGCCAGAACGTGGCCGTGTTGGATGATGATCAGCTTTCGATGATTCGCGGCGCGCGCATCGGGTTCGTCTTCCAGTCGTTCAACCTGATCGCCCAACTCAACGTCGTGGAGAACATCGAAATCCCCATGTACTACCAGAACTTCACCGAGCATGAGAGCAACCGGCGCGCCAGAGAACTGGCGCACATGGTGGGTCTGGGCGACCGGCTCGGACATCGGCCTTCGGAGCTCAGCGGTGGTCAGCAGCAGAGAGTCGCAATCGCTCGGGCCCTGTCCAACGATCCGCTCATCGTGCTCGCCGACGAGCCGACGGGCAACCTCGATTCGACCAGCGGCGCGGACATCCTCACGATCCTCGATCGCCTGCATGCCGAGGGTAAGACACTGATTATCGTGACCCACGACGAGCAGATTGCCACGTGCGCCGAGCGCGTCATCCGGCTCTTCGACGGGCGCATCGCAAAGGAAGAATACAACAAACGGTAGGCGCCTATGTTCTTATATCGTCTCAAACGCACGGTCAAACTGGGTGTCAAGAGCCTGTGGATGCACCGTCTGCGTTCGACGCTGACGGCGCTGGGCATCATTTTCGGTGTCTCATCGGTCATCGCGATGCTGGCGATCGGCGAAGGCGCCAGCCGCGATGCGCAGGAGAAAATCGCCCAGCTCGGCAGCAAGAACATCATCATCAAGACGATCAAGCCGCCTGAGGACCAGTCGTCGATCGGCCAGCAGCAGACCCTGGTTGAGTACGGCCTGACCTACGACGACGCGGAGCGCTTCCAGAACGGCATCCCCAACGTGCAGGTGCTCGTGCCCAACCGGCGTCTTTCGCACCAGGCGCTGTATCGCAACCGCCGGGCGTCGATCGAGGTCATCGGCACGGTGCCGTGGTATCCGGAAATCTCGCCGACGCGGGTGCGGTTCGGCCGCTTCCTCAGTACCATCGACATGCACTACAAGAGAGGCGTCTGCATTGTCGATGAACGTGTGGTCAGGGAGCTGTTCGGCTTCGACGATCCGCTGGGCCAGGACCTGAAGATTGGCAGCGACTACTACCGCGTGGTAGGCGTAGCGACCGAGCAGAGCGCCGCGGCCTCCGCGGCAGTCAACCAGCTCGAACAGCGCGACGCCACCGGCGCCAAGAAAGCTGCCGGTGCCAACGTGGGTGGCATCTATATCCCGCTGACGACGGTGAAAGACCGCTTTGGCGAGACGACCATGCAGGTCAGCGCCGCCAGCGGCCAGACCCTCGAACGCGTCGAGCTCCAGGAGATCATCGTCCAGGTCCAGAGCATCGACATGGTCCTCGGGACGCGGCGCAGCGTCGAGACGCTCATCAGCCGTTTCCACAAGAAGAACGACTACGAGATCGTCGTGCCGCTGGAGCTGATGCGCCAAGCCAAGGACATCCAGCGCATCTTCACCATCGTGCTCGGCTCGATCGCCGCGATCTCACTGCTGGTCGGCGGCATCGGGATCATGAACATCATGATGGCGACCGTCAGCGAGCGCACGCGCGAGATCGGCATCCGTCGGGCCCTCGGCGCCAAGAAGCGTGACATCGTCTTCCAGTTCCTTTCCGAGACCCTGCTGCTGACCCTGGCCGGCGGCGTGTTGGGGATCGTGCTGGGGTCGGCCATTCCGTACTTCGTGACGCAGTTTGGGCAGATGCGCACCGCCGTGACCAGCGGCTCACTCGTCCTGGCTTTCGGCATCAGTGCGGCGGTGGGTATCACTTTCGGTCTGTACCCGGCCATCCGTGCCGCCAACATGGACCCGATCGAGTCGTTGCGACATGAATAGTCGCGTAGAAGCGTAGATGCGTTCAACACTCCAACGCTTTCACGCTCCAACGCTCTATTCCAGGTGGATCACGCCGCGTTTCTTGTCGGCTTCGAGACCGGCCTGCTTGATGACGTCGTACAGGTAGCGGCAATCGCGCACCTTGACGAAGTCGAAGTGTGGGTCGGAGTCATCCTTGGTGGTCAGGCGGACCGTGCCGATCCCCAGCAGGCATTCCAGCAACGAGCGGCGCAGCTTCAGGTCGATCACGCGGAACATGTCGATGTTGTCCATCTTGCGATCGAACACGCCGCGCGACCACTCGATGCGGTCCGGCGTCACCTCGTAGTAAATGCTCTTCAGCGCGATCATCTTCCAGAGCAGCACCAACCCTGCTGCCGTCATCAGGCCCAGCGCGCCAAGATCGAGCCAATGCTCGACCTGCGCCAGTCGCTCGGGATTGACCTTGATGTTGGTCGCGTATTTGCCCAGCCAGGGTATCAAGGCAGTGGCGCGATAGTGGTACACCGCCCAACACGCCGCCATGAAAGCGCCCAGCTTGATGAACGCGCCTGTCAGAGCGAAAAGACTGGGCCGCCCATACCAGAGCAGGTCGTCCTCTTGGGCCGTATCTCGCATCTCGTCTCTCGTATCTCGTTTCTCGCCGCTCGAAACCCCTGAAGGGCGAGATACGAGATACGAGTTACGAGATACGCGCGATCCCGGCGTTCCGGGATCGCCGCACAGGAACTCGCCGCAGAAGCGGCACTTGACCGCCTCGGAACGAATGGTCTCGGCGCAGAAGGGGCAGGCCTTCGTGCCGCTGTCGCTCGCAGCGCTCGGCTGCGTGGGATTCGAATACCTGGCCATATCCATCCGTGGCTCGTGATCCGTGACTCGTGATCCGTGGCTCGTGGTCCGTGGCCCGGGTCACGGGCCACGGGTCACGTCTCTTTGTTATCGACCGTCGTCGCCTCGCAAGACCAGTTTAGCGTTCATTTTGGCTCGGTGCTGATTATAGGACGTTGGCTCCCTTGCTGGCGCCGTGTGCCGTCCAGCGCTACGATCGAGGTCTGCTTGGACCTCTTTCGTGCCGGAAGGCCCAGGCGCAGGCGAACCTCGTCCGGAGTGGCGACCTGGCGACCCACCGCACGCGCCACGTGGACCAGACGCTCGACCAGGCCGGCATTGGTGGCGAGCTCTTGCTTTTCGGCATCGTAGTACAGGTTGTCCTCCAAGCCGACGCGTACGTGCCCACCCATGGCGATGGCCATGCAGTTGACGTAGAACTGAAAACGGCCGATTCCCGTTGCCGACCAGACCGTGTCTTCCGGCAGGGCGCGCGCCATCGTGGCCAGGTTGAGGGGCGTTGCGGCCAGCGTGCCCAGCGATCCGAGCAGGAGATTGCAGTAGCACGGTCCGGCCAGAATGCCTTTGGCGATCAGGTAGTGGGCATAGTCGACCATGCCCAAATCGAACAGCTCGATCTCCGGTTTGATCCCGTGGCGGCGCATCGTCAGCGCGAGGTCTTTGATCATCTGCGGCTCGTTGACGGAAGCACCGGTCGGGAAGTTCATCGATCCCAGCGTCAGCGAGCCGAGGTCGGGTCGGCATCCCGGCCCGGGATCGAGCACTTCCGATCGCTGCTCGAATTGCCGGTAGAGGCGCCCGCTGGTCGATCCGGAGATGAGCAGATCGGGACACTCGCTGCGGATGCCGGAGATGATCTCAGCGTAGATTTCCTTCTTGTACGTCGGTTTGCCTGAGTCATCTCTGGCGTGCACGTGGACGATGCTCGCGCCGGCGTCGCGGCAGCGTCGTGCATCGGCGACGATCTCCTCGGGCGTGCAGGGCAGGTTGGGGTTATCCGCCTGGGTCGGGACCATGCCGGTCAAGGCGGCATTGATGATGAGCTTATCGGTCTGCATTTACTTCCCCTCGATATCCTCTTTGACAATCCGCGCCGGCACGCCGACGACCTGTACCCGGTCGGGTACATCCCGCGTGACTACCGCTCCGGCTCCGACGATCGCGTGCGAACCGACCGTGACGTGGTCCAGGATCACCGCTCCCATCCCGACGTAGGTGGCCTCGCCGATCGTGCAGGCACCTGCGATATTGGCGCCGGGTTGAACGGTGCAGAAGCGTCCGATCCGCGTATGATGGCCAATCAACGCGCCTCGGTTGACCACGACGTGGGGTCCCACATGCGTGTGCGACCCGATCACGACTCCAGGGCCGACAATCGCACCTTTCCCCACCTGAGTCTGGCTGGAGACGTTCGCCGCCGGATGGATCAACGTGGCGAACGTGATGCCGAGGTCCTCCGCCTGCTGGATGAACCGGCTGCGCCGCGTGGTTGACAGGGCGCAGACGGCCTCGTGGGTACCGGCAAATCGGCCGATGTCGTCGATCCAGTGGATCGGAACTCCCCCCAAGGTCTCGCGGCAACGCGCTGCGTCCATGTTCTCGACGAAGCCGGCGACGCGAACCTGCGGGATCGCGCCGGCCCAGTCCGCCACCTCTTCGGCAAAGGTGCGCGTCCCCAGGATCAGCAATAAGCGCGCATCGCTTCCCACGTCACATCCCCTCCCGAGCGGGCGCCCGATCGGGTTCGCGCGAAGCGTCTTTCCGCCTCTCCAACGCGACGATGGTGCGCGAGACACCGAAGAACTCCCGGACGGCGGAGATCACCACAGCGACTTCATGATCGGTCATCTCGTAGAACAACGGCAAGGTTAGAATCTCCGCGCCCAGCCGTTCGGCGACAGGCAGCGCGACTCGGAACTCGGCGAACGCGCTGTGCAGATGGTTCGGAATGTAGTGAACCCCGGTCACGATGCCGCGGTCCTTTAGATGGACCATCAAGTCATCGCGGTGCCCGCCCAGGACGCGTACCACGTAGAAGAACGGACAGGTCTCCTGCGGATGCCATCGGCGCAGCGTCAGGCCCTCGACGTCGGCAAAGGCGTCGTCGTAGCGTTGCGCGATTTCCTGCTTGCGTTGCTTGAAGACGTCGAAGCGTTTGAGCTGCTCGGTGCCGATGGCCGCGTTGATGTTGCTCAGGTGATAGCGATACCCGGCACCGACGACGTCATAGGACCACGAGCTGCTCGCGTCCTGTCGGGACCAGGCGTCCTTGCTGATGCCCAGCATGCGCTGCGAGACGGCGCGGCGCGCGAGCTCCGGATCGTTGGTGACCACGGCGCCGCCTTCCCCACAGGTGATGTTCTTGATCGGATCGAAGCTGAAACAGGTGATATCGCTCAGGGTGCCGATCTTCCTTCCCTGGTACGACGAACCGAACGCGTGGGCCGCGTCCTCGACCACGCGGAGGTTCTCCCGGGCAGCCAGCCGGCCGATCTCGTCCATGCGACAGGCGGTGCCTCCATAGTGCACCGGAAGCACGACCTTGGCGCGCGGCGTGATCCGGCGGGCGGCGTCCTCGACGTCCAGGTTGAAGGTGCTCTCCTCCACGTCGCAGAATACGGGTCGCGCTCCGGCCATCAGGACCGCCTGCGTCGTGCCGACAAAGGTCAGCGTCGGCACGAGCACCTCGTCGCCGGCGCGAAGATCGAGCGTGCGGAGGGCAATGTGCAGCGCGCTCGTGCCTGAATTGACCGCCACCACATGCCGCACGCCCAGGAACGACTTCAACCGCTCCTCAAACGTCTGGGTGAAGGCGCCCATGCCAAGCCAGCGACTCTCAAATACTTGCCTGACCGCAGCCAGCTCCTCGTCGCCGAGGCAGGGACGCTGCACCGGGATGGTCATACCATAACTCCTTTCGTCGTCGCAGCTTCCGCGCGACAGCCTTGCAGAAGGCGCGAGACCGTCTTGTGCCATGTCAATTCCTTCGTAACGTATTGCCGGGCTGCCTGGGCGATGCGCCGCCGCTCAGGCTCGGCTTGGAGATAGTGCAGCACCGCGTCCGCCAGCAAGTGTGACTCGACGCGCACCAGATGCTCCGGCCCAAACGGAGAGGGATCGGACATCCAGTTCGAGACAACCAGAGCGCCACATGCCATGCTGGTCAGAGGCCGCACGACCGGCATTTCCCAGGCGTTCTGAATCACGTCCAGGACGATGCGCGTCCGGCTGAGCAGTTCGGTGCGATCTTGACCGAAGCAGTTGCGATCGACCACTGTCAGCCTGATCCCGTGCTGCTGCAATTGGCGGCGCGCGTGACTGAGCACCGCTTGTCGCGAGGTTCGCTTGACGCGTCCCAGGAACAGGACATCGACGTCACGGTTCAGGCCGAGATCGCATCCCCAGGCGGGATGATACCCCACCGGAGCGTACGTGCAGCGAATGCCCATCTGACGGAGGACGTGATATCGAGGCATTGTGCTGACAGCGACCAGGTCGCACCAACAGTCACTATGGTGTTCCCTGAGCCAGGCGTGATGCTGTGCCGCGTGAAACCACTGACGCGAGTGGACCCGCGTGTAAGGCGGCCGATCATCCCAACCGCTCAGATGCTTGAGCCGGTCGCTGAGCATGGTTCGGGCCGCGTCCCGCAGCAGGCCACTGCCTGGGATTTGGGTAATGACCTTGGACAACGGCTTGGGCAATATGCTCCAGTCGCATCTGGCCAGGACCCGACAGGTCCGCTCAGCCACCTGGGGTATCGCCTCCGGCAACAGCGGTTCGATGTGCCATAAGATCGTGGCGGGCCGTCGGGCGCTGCAAGCCGCCAGCAGGCGCGCCGACCGCGTGAAGGCCGAGCACTTGCCGAACAGGATCAGCGCATCGCAATCCAGAGCCGCGCCGTCGCCATCGCGTACGATCCGCGCCTCGGCGCCGACCTCCCGCACGACCTGCGCGAGGATGCGCCCCATCTCATCGTAGTCGCCGCCGCGCGCCGGCAGCGCGATGCAGACGTGTTGCGGCGGCGTCTTGCCCGTACTGGGTTGGGTGGCGTCGATGTCCCCCGAAGTCCTGTTCATCTGCCTACTAAGCCCTCCATGCGAAACAGCCGCGGCGGCGAACGTTGGCGCATACTACCATGCCGGCGCGCCGCCTGGCAAGCATATCGCGGCATATCCGCGACTCCGCGACAGCCATGCCCGGCCCGGCAGTGCCTGTGCGGCCAATTTTCTCGGACCTGGTACGGAGGTGGCGTCGGCTCGGTTGCGATGTCCATTACGCCGCTTGCGTGGCGGAAGCCAGACGGGTAAACTCTCTCAAGCCAGTTCGTGTTTTCGTCAAGCGGTTGCGCGACACAACGCCCAACGCAACCGCGACCGAGAAACGCTTTCGCTTCACTGGAGCACGCGCGATGCCGCTGGTAACGTTTTGCTTTCGTCTGCACGAGCCCTTCTGGCTGCCCGTCGATGACGACACCACGCTCTGGGACGAAAAGAACAAAGAGACATTCGTCGCGCGCGCCCGGAGCTGCTACCTGCCGACGACGCGTCTGTTCACGGAGTTGGTGAAGGCTCGCTTCGACTTCAAGATCAGCTACTGCTTGTCGGGGACTTTCCTGGAACAGGCGGGACTGTACGAGCCCCAACTGCTGGACGCGCTCAAAGACCTTTTTCTGGCCGGCAAGGACACGCGGCAGGTCGAGTTCCTGGAGCAGACGTACTACCACTCCCTCACGTCGTTCTTCGTCGACCCGCGCAAGACGGAATTCAAGGAGCAGGTCTCGCTGCACCGCCAGACGATGTACAACATGTTCGGCGTGCGCCCGGCGACCTTCGCCAATACCGAGCTGCTCTACAACAACGAAGTGGCCAACATCGTCGCCGACATGGGCTACAAGGCAATCCTGTGCGAGCCGTGTGGCAAGATGATCAACGCTCGGGCCGGCATCGGGGTCGCGCCGGCTTACGTCTTCCGCGCCAAAGGTCGCAACGGGCGGGCCCGCAAGTTGGCCGTGCTGCCACGCAACGCAACGCTCAGCGCCGCGCTGGCGTCGCGCCTGGGCGGGCCGGCGGCGGCCGCCCGCGATTTCGTCAAGCTCCTGCACGATGCGCAGGGCGAACAAGCACTGATCGTCTGTGATTTTCCGCTGATCGAGGAAGGAACGCCTGCCTACGCCGAGTTGGTCGCCTTCTGGCAAATTCTCTGGGACCAGCTCGCGCAGAGCCCTAACGTGGTCCCGGTCAATCCGGGTGAGATCGCCGAGTGGTTCCAGATCACCGACTGTCCGATGATCGATTGTCCCTGTCCGAAGTGCCAGTGCGACGAGGTCACCGGAACGCATGGGCCCACCATGCTCAAATCGCGGACCCAACGTATTCTCTTCGAGCACATCGAGAGCCTCGAGCCCCAAGCCAAGCGGGCCGGCGGTGAGCTGCTGCGCCGCTACCGGTACCTGACGGCGTCGGATCATTGGCGTTACCTGTCCGAGTCGGACGGCAGCGCCGATGCGGCGTGCCCTTGGCGCGCCAGTCCGTACGAATCGCCGACCACCGCCGCGTACGCTTTGACGCACGCGGCCGATGAGCTGTTCCACGCGATCAAGAGCTTCACCATCCTGCAGCGCAGCGCCCAGACCGCGGTCATTCTGGTTACTCCTGAGACCGATCGCCTGCCGTCCGAAGGCATGGGCCAGTTTGCCAAGTTCGTCTCCGGCAAGAGTGGCGGCCTGGGCGAAGTCGTCTCGGCCTTGTGCAAAGGCCTGTCCGAGCGGCGTATCCCCGTCCACCTGGTTACGATCAATCTGACCCGGCGCTTCCGCGAGGAAGCGGGACTGAGCGAGGAGGAATGGATCCGCACGCGGCAGCACCTCAATCCGCAGAACGTTCATCTCGTCAGCTCAGGCGTCTTCGAAGGCTACCGCAGCGCTTACGAAGGCTGGCCGCTCGCGAACGCCGCCGAATTTCAGCGGCAGATCGTCAACACCTACATCAAGGAAATCCGCAGCAAGTGCGAGGGCCGAGCGATTCTCCATACCAACGACTGGATGGCCGGCGGCGTCGTGACCGCCTATGCCAGCCTGCGCGGTATCCCGATCCTGCACACGGTCCACAACACCCACACCGGCCATATCCCGCTGGACATGTTCTATGGCGTCAACCTCCGCAAGATCTGGGACGCGCTCTACATCTCGACCGACGCAGGCCGGCGCTGCGTCGACGCGCAGGCCACCGCGATCAAGAACGCTACGCGAATCAGCTACGTCGGCGAGAAGTTCCTCAAGGAGGTCGTCGAGGACTACTTCCTCGACCGCTGGATGATCCCGTCGAGCGTGCGCGAGGAGACGAAAGTCAAGTTCTACAACCGCGCGGCACTGGTGATAGCGAACGGCATCTCGCCCGACGTGTTTCCGGAAAACCAGCGAGAGAACGGCGACTTCGACCAGCCCGGCCTGGCCAAACGCTTCGGGTCCGAAGACAACATCCTCGAAGCCAAGCGGCTCAATCTTATGAAGTTCCAGCGCCAGATGGGCCTGACCGCCAACCCCGAGGCCATCCTGTTGTATTGGCCCTCGCGGCTGGACCCGACGCAGAAGGGCATCGAGCTGCTGGAGCAGGTGGCGTCTAACTTCGTGCATGCCAACGGCGACGTCCAGATCGCAGTTGTCGCCGATCCGGTCGGAGGCGACAACACGCACGCCGAGATCATGGGCAGGATCGCGTGTGCCTCAGGAGGCAGGATCGCCTACCGTCGCTTCGACCCCGAGCTGAGCCGACTGGGTTACGCCGCCGCCAGCGATGTCTTCGGCGCCTCGCTCTACGAGCCCTTCGGCCAGATCGACGTCGTCGGCAACATTCACGGCGCCACCGCCACCAACCGCGACACCGGAGGCTACACCGACAAGATCACCAACCTCAACCTGCGCGCCTGGGGCGCCCCGATCGACAGCGGCAACGGCGTCCTTTTTCGCAACTACGACAGCGGCGGCCTCTGGTGGGGACTGACCAAGACCGTCGAGAACCACCGCTACTTCCGTCAGCATCCCAAGGAATGGGAAAAGCAGATGCGCCGCATCATGAATGACGCCCGCACGACCTGGAGCCTCGACAGCATGGTTGCCCGCTACATCACCGCCTACGAAGACCTCAACGGCGGCAAACCCCTCGTCTGACCGCCTCCGTCCGAAGCCCCGCTTTCAAGTGTCCGTCTGTGGATGTTGTCGTTCGCCCGCTGCAGATATCCATTCGTCGACCAGGATGGGCAGGCGAGTAACGACCTCTCGGCCAAACAGCACTTCGTCGACGTATCCCATGTGCGACATGTCGACAATCCGGCAGAGATATGAGCGCCCGCAGTCCCACCAGGTGTAATGTGCATCCACCATAAGATAGTGTTTGACGTCGATACCTTCAGTCGCGCGCAGCTCGTCAAGTTCCATTCCGTCGAGCAGGCTCTCGTAGACTCCATCAGCAACACGGCTGCCGAACGTCGTGGTGTAGTAATACTCCTTGATCTCCCAGACCGCGACGGGGTCAATGGCAGTCGGAAAAGCGCCATCGATCCGCCTGGCGAGTGTCCTGATCGGCCTCCCACCGCGGGTAACGGTGGTGAGCACGCGCGGATCGTAATCGCAAGGCATGCCCTTCGCGTTCGCCTCAATGAGCATGTTAATGATGCCGGTGAAGAACGCCGGGGCTTTCTTCTCACTGGTCTGCTTGTTCAGCGGGATCGGACACTTCGGCTGCAATTTCTTGCGCATCTTCTCAAAAACGCGCTGTGCCTGCTCTGCCGTCATCAGGAGTGGCTCCACGCATGTCTGGAGTACGTCCGCCCTGTATGTGAAATAGTCACCGAGCAAGTTGCCCTACTCCGTCGCAGTGCCGGTGTCATCAACAAGATGTCGCCAGTCGAGCGATATCTTGTCATAGGCCTCCTTGATCTCGTCGGCGGAGGGAATCTTGATCTGTCCTTGTCCTCTGACGGTGTACCCAATCTCCTGACTGAGGAGGCGCACATTGGCCCAGAAATCCTTGGGCAGATTGAGGAATCTCTGGTCAGGTTTCATAGGGTGCGCTTCTCAAATTCTCGCACAAATGCTGAGAGTGACGTGTTCAACGCATGACAGACCGCTCGCAGCTCGACGAGATCAAGACGCAATTGGCCTGTCTCGTACTTGCTCACAAAGGACTGGCTTCGCCCCAGGAGCCGGGCCACTTGCGACTGGCTCAGGCCCGCGTGCTTCCTGGTTTCCCGCAAAAGCCTGAGCAACTCATCTTGCCCGCCGCTGTAGATCGTTTTTTGCATGGCGACAGCTTAGTTGGGCTTGACAGATATTCCAAAATGGAATACAAGGGGACCGGCGCGGCTGTCTCGCCGATGGCATCTTGACAGTTCAAACGTAAGAACGATAATTGAGTTTGTTGCGCGGCATGGAGGGCTGTCTCTCGCCGTTCACACAGGCGCAAATGGATGAATTTGCATGCAAACGCTTCTATTCGACGAACCGGGTCTTATTCGAGAGATGGCGAAACCTCCCAAGACACAGCTCTTGAAGTGGATTGGGAACAAGCAGCGGTTCGCGCGGAAGATCGTGTCCTTCTTCCCTGATGAGTTCAAGAGGTACCATGAGCCCTTTCTTGGCAGCGGAGCCGTCCTGGCGATCCTTGCCAAAGCGGAATCGATTGGTGCTGACAGCTTCGCGCCCTTGATAGAAATCTGGCAAACGCTGACGAGGCGCCCTGCGACGCTGAAGCAATGGTACGAAGAGCGTTGGCACTTCATGATGAACCGGACAGGGAAAGCTGGCTATGAGGCAATCAAAGCGTCGTACAATTCGAGTCCAAACGCTGCCGACCTTCTGTTTCTGTGCCGCTCATGCTATGGAGGTGTGGTCCGCTTCCGCCAAGCGGATGGTCACATGTCTACGCCGTGCGGCATCCACAAACCGATTTCGCCTGTGGGCTTCTCGAAGCGGGTAGACGAGTGGCATGTGCGCGTCAAAGGGATGACCTTCGTTCAAGCAGAATACCGGGAGACGATGGATCGCGCGAAGAAGGGCGATCTTGTGTACTGCGATCCCCCTTACAGCCACACCCAGTCAATACTCTACGGCGCGCAGTCATTCAGTCTCAAGGACTTGTTCGACGTGATCGGTAGGTGCAAATCCCGCGGGGTGTTCGTGGCTCTGAGCATAGATGGCTCAAAGAGGTCAGGGAAGCTCAAGTGCGCCCTGCCGCCTGCTGATGGCCTATTTGAACGGGAGGTCCTTCTTGATTGTGGCCGGTCGATGCTCAAGAGGTTTCAGATGAATGGCCTCTCGCTGGAGGAGGAGGTCGTGCATGATCGGCTTCTGCTCACGTATTGACTTTCGGGGCTACCCGAGCGACCTGAATAGGTCCAGGACATGGGGGCCGAGGACGAGCAGGGCGATGATGACGGAGCCGCAGGCGGCGATGAGGACCCCTCCGGCCGCGACGTCTTTGGCTTTGCCGACCAGCGGGTGGAATTCAGGGGCGGCCGCGTCGGCGAGGAACTCCAACGCGGTGTTGAGCGCTTCAGCGGTCCAGACCGCCATGATGGCCAGCACGATCCAACACCATTCCGCATCAGAGAGCATGAACAACCCGCCTACGATAAGCACGCAACAGGATGCGACCGCGTGCAGCCAGGCGTTGTGCTGAGAGCGCAGCATCAGGCGGACGCCCCGCGCGGCGTAGCGAAAGCTCTGTATCCGACCCGACAACGTGAGCGGCCCGACGTGCTCGACGTCGTATCCGGCCATCTTGCCGACTGTTTCCTGCTGTTTCTCAATCGTCCTCACGTGTGCACCACTACGCCCGATGGATGCCATCGCGCCGGGCGGCTTCTGGCCCGGGTCTGCCGAAGGTATCGGTCCGTTTGACCGTCGCCTTAACCTTGTCTTGGCTGTCGCACTGAATCACACCGCACAGGATTGTCGCGCGAGGACCACGATCCATCAATCGTCAATGTTGATGGCCGGCCGCAGCCAAATCCCCTATGTCCCATAAGAAGGCAGAGGCGAGTAGTGGGCGAAGGCACCGCCGGCGCCGGCGCCCCCAGGAGCGTCGGCGGGCCGTCCTGAGCAGCGGCACTTCGAATGCACGCGGGCGCTGGACGTGCGAATCGGAGTATTATCGGAGCTTGGGCGAGGGCCGGAACAAGGGGTGGGGCGCAGCGCGCGGCGGCGGTCCCCGCGAGGGATTGCCTCAAGGCATGTTCTTTGTTTTCCGATGCTTACAGTGAACGCAGTCGGCCCTGTCGGGGCCGTTCGTCCCAACGGCTCGGCGCCGGAGGGTGGCCGTGCGCGGTGACCTCACGGGGACGGAGTCTGCGCAGATCGTGCTTGCCCGGACAGTCCAAATGCGTTAACCCTATCGGCCGGCACTGCATTTCGCTGCTGCTTCAACTCTAACGGAAAGTCGAGGCTCATGAAGGTACTGATCACAGGCGGCGCCGGTTTCATCGGCTCGCATCTGGCCGAACGGCTGCTGGGCGACGGACACCAGGTGGTCCTGCTCGATAACCTCAGCACAGGCGGGCTCGAAAACATCCAATCGTTCCGCCAGGATTCGAACCTGGAGTTCGTCAAGGGCGACGTGCGCGACATCGGGCTGGTGCAATTGCTGACCGCTCGGTGCGAGGTGGTCTATCACTTGGCCGCGGCGGTCGGCGTGCAGTTGATCGCCGACGACCCGGTCCGCACGATCGAGACGAACATCGCCGGCACCGAAGCGGTCCTCGAAGTCGCCAACAAGTTCGGGCGCAAGGTCCTGATTGCCTCCAGCAGCGAGGTCTATGGCAAGAGCGAGAGCATCCCGTTTCGCGAGGACGACGACCTCGTGCTGGGCAGCACGTCGTTGTCGCGCTGGGCCTACGCGTGCAGCAAAGCCATCGACGAGTTCCTGGGCCAGGCCTTCTATCAGCAGTATGGGTTGGGCGTGGTGGTCGCGCGGTTCTTCAACACGATCGGGCCGCGACAGACGGGTCGCTATGGCATGGTGGTCCCGCGCTTCGTGCAATGGGCGCTGGCGAACGAGCCTCTCCACATCTATGGTACAGGCCAACAGAGCCGCTGCTTCTGCTACGTCGGTGACGTCGTCGAAGCGATCATCGGCCTGATGCAAAGCGAGCAGGCGGTGGGGAAGGTTTTCAACGTCGGCTCGGCTGAGGAGATCACTATCGAAGCTCTGGCGGACAAGGTCGTCGCGCTGACGGGCAGCGAGAGCGAGAAGCGCTTCGTCCCATACGATGTCGCTTACGGCCGGCCCATCGAAGACATGATGCGGCGGGTTCCATGTACAGAACGGATCAGGCAGACGATCGGTTGGCAGCCACGGACCCTTTTGAGTGACATCCTCGAACACGTCATCGCAGAGCACCGCCGGCAGGCCAAGCCACGATAGACAAACGGAGGAACACGCACAGATGAAGGTGACAACGCGTTGCTGGGACTATCTCATCGTCACCGCCTCGAACGAGGCGCAGGCCAAGGCCTACGAATCGCAATTGGCGGTGCGCCGCGAGATGGGATTGCTCGGCGACATTCGCGAGGCTATCGTCGTACCCGACCCCGACGGTCGGCGCGTCGGCAGCGGAGGGAGCACGCTTTGCTGTCTCATGGAGGTCCTGCACCGTCGGCTGGGCGACCGGCGGGGCAAAACGGGCCCGCGCATCTGGCAGGAGATCCTGCGCGACCTGCGCATCCTGATCGTCCACGCCGGAGGTGATTCGCGCCGGATGCCTGCTTATGGTCCGTGCGGCAAGATCTTCATCCCGGTGCCAGGCGAGAGCGACAGCGCCGTGTGCCTGAGCCTGTTCGACAGACTATTGCCCACTTACCTCGCGCTGCCTGAGCCGCGACCCGGCCAGGGTCAGGTCGTGATCACGTCGGGCGATGTGCTGCTGAGATTCGAGCCGTCGGATGTCCGCTTCGCGCACGCGGGCATCACGGGATTGGCCTGCTACGCGTTGCCGGAACAGGCCAGCCGTCACGGTGTCTTCTGCCAGGGCCGGCCCGAGGAGGTCAGGCTGTATCTGCAGAAGCCGTCGATTGCCGAGCAGAAGGCCAAAGGCGCTATCAATGCCTATGGCCAGGCCTGCCTCGACATTGGCGTCATGCACTTTGACGCGGCCACCGCGGTGCGGCTGATGCAGACTTTCGGCGTGCGCTGCGATGCCAAAGGCGAGTTGGCTTTCGGCGGCAAGCGCGGCCGAGCGGTCCTCGAGCGGGGCCTGGATTTCTACCGCGAAATCTGTTGCGCGATGGGAAGCGAAGCATCGCTGGCCAACTACCTTCAGTCGGCGCGTGACAGCGGCTCGAACTGGTCCGGCGCCGAGTTGACCGAGCTGTTCCAGACGCTCTCGGCGATGCCGTTCAATCTGCAATTGCTCAAGCACTGCGACTTTCTGGACTTCGGATCGAGCCGAGGCCTGCTCAGCAGTGGCACGCGGCTGTTCCAGGAGGACCGGGGGATATCGCTGCTGGCGAGCTATCTCGACATCAACAATGAGATCGCGCCGTCCGCGTCCATCCAGGGGACCTCAGCCTGGGTGGAGGGGTCCCGCATCGCTTCGTCGGTTGGCCTGGCAGGCGGTAACGTGCTCGTCGGCGTCGACGTCGATCGTCCGCTGACCTTGCCGGCGGGTGCCTGTCTCGACGTCATCGCCGGGCGCGACCGGTCGCAGCGCGAAGTCTGGTTCGTGCGCTGCTATGGGATAGACGATGCCTTCAAGGAGCCGGTCGGCGCCGGTTCGGTCTTCTGTGGCACAGACCTCCTCCAGTGGCTGGCGGACGTCGGTGCCGAGCCCTCGGACGTCTGGGGGTCGGACATCGCTGCGAAAAAACGCAGTCTCTGGAACGCCAGACTCTTTCCCGCCGTGACCGACCGCTTGGTCTATCACGATTGGCTGTGGATGTTCGATCCGGCCCAGGCCTCGCCACAGCAGCGCGAGACCTGGAGAGCTGCCGACCGCTACAGCTTCGAGCAGATTCTCGCGCTGGCCGACCACCAGGGGTTCTACCGTCGCCGCGCCGAAATCCGCGCCCAATGGGTGCGCGTCTCGTTGCGGCAGATGTTCCGGCCGGACAGCGGTTTCTCCGCGCGCGAGCTGCTCTACCTGATGCGCCGCGCGAGCGATCCCGGCGCGTGGGTAGCAAGTATTCTGCGCGAAGCCCACCGCTACTGGGAAGGTAGCGAAGACCGCGGCACGACCTCGCTGGTTTTCCCACGGATCATGCACACGCTCGGCTTCGCGCTGGCGGAACTCTATCGCGGCAGCAACGCGCTCATGAGCAAAGCGTTGCCAGGCGTGCGCGACGCATTGACTCGCGCCCAACGGCAATGGCTCCAATCGCTGGGACTCGACGCCGACGTGCAGATGACGGTCCTGCGCTGGGCCGGCCGGGCGCGGGAAGTCGCCTTCGAAGCGCTGGAGCGCGCGATCGTCGGCAGCGGCGCCGCTGTCAGCGTCAGCCCTCGTAACGCGTTGCGCAGCGACGAGATCGTCTGGGCCCGCGCCCCGGCGCGGCTTGACTTCGGCGGCGGCTGGACGGACACCCCGCCCTACGCGCTCGAATGGGGTGGCTGTGTCATGAACGCGGCCATCGATCTGAACGGCCAGCCTCCCATCCAGGCGTACGCGCGGGTGATCGACGAGCCGGTCATCCGCCTCGGCTCCATCGACCTGGGCGTGCGGATCGAAATCCGCGAATTCAAAGACCTGCTGGACTATCGCAAGGCCACCGGCAGTTTCGCGCTGGCGAAGGCGGCGCTCGTGCTGTCGGGCCTGGCGCCGGCACCAGGCGCTCGCGCGCAGAAGGTCTCGCTCAAGAAAGCGCTGGAAGCGTTCGGAGGCGGTATCGAGCTGACCACGCTGGCCGCGATCCCCAAGGGCAGCGGACTGGGCACGTCGAGCATCATGGGCGGCGTGATCGTCGCGGCGGTCGCGCGCGTGATGGGCAAACAACTCTCGCAACGCGAGCTCTTTCACCAGGTGCTCAAGCTCGAGCAGGCGCTCACTACCGGCGGCGGCTGGCAGGACCAGATCGGCGGCGCCGTCGATGGCGTCAAGCTGATCGTCGCCGAGCCTGGCATGGTCCCCGACGCGCACATTCACTACGTGCCTGCCGACATCGTCGACCCGAACGCCAACGGTGGACGCACGCTCCTGTATTACACCGGCGTCACACGCCTCGCGAAGAACATCCTCCAGCAGGTGGTCGGGCGCTACTTGAATCGCGACCGCGCGACGCTGGCAACGCTGGATCACATCGGCCGGGTCGCGCGCGACGTGATGGACACGTTCATCCGCAAGGACATCGAAGCGTTCGGGCACCTGATCGACACCGCCTGGCAGCTCAACAAGCGCCTCGACCCGAACAGCACGAACGACGAGGTCGAAGCCCTGCTGGCGCGGATTGGGCCGCACGTCTTCGGAGCCAAGCTCCTGGGCGCCGGCGGCGGTGGGTTCATGCTCATGGTCTGCAAATCCCCTGACGATGCCGCCGCGATTCGCGCGATGCTCGAAGCGAAGCCGCCCAACGAGCGGGCGCGCTTCTTCGATTTCAGCATCAGCAACGAGGGTCTCGTCGTAACCGCCTGCTGATCCACGTCAATCCTGTGCAAAAGACATCCATCCACATTTTCGGTGGGTACTTCGGAGTGCTCTGCGCCGCCGGCGTGTTGTACGTCGCCAGTTGCGCGCCGGGTGCGTTGTGGCAAGACAGCGGGCTGATTCAATACCGCACGTGGCACAATGATATCGAAGGCCCTCTGGGACTGGCGCTCTCTCATCCACTGTACTACCTGCTGGCCATCGGCGCCAAGCTGACAGGACTCGGCGAGTTCGGCTATCGCGTCAACTTGGTCTCGGCGCTGGCCGGCGCGGTGGCGGTGGCGAACTTGTACCTGCTGGTGCATCTATGGCTGGGTGAAGCCTTCCCGGCACTGTTGGCGGCGGCCACGTTGGCCCTTTCGCACACGTTCTGGCAGCATGCCAGCATTGCAGAGACCTACACGCTGTGGGTGGCACTGTTTCTGGGCGAGCTGATCGTGCTGCTGCAATACACCCGGACGAAACGACTGGCGTATCTGTATGCTCTGGGCCTGCTCAACGGGCTGGCTCTCGCGGTCCATATTCTCGCGACCATACCGCTGCTATGCTACGTCGTTTGGCTAGTGGTATTGTCGGCCAAGAGGACTATACGCGCGAGAAACATCGCGGTGCTGGCGCTACTGTGGATGATCGGCGCGCTGCCCTATGGATACCTGATCGTCAAGCACATCGTCGGCACCGGAGATGTGCTCGGGACTTTGGCGTCGGCTGCGTTCGGCGCGCGCTGGCAGGCCGACGTGCTCAACACTGGTCTCTCGTGGACCCTCGTCAAAGAGAACGTTCTATTGTTGCTGTACAACGTCCCGACGCCCAACATCCTGTTGTTCTTCGCAGGTCTGATCGCTTTCCGCAGGGTCGCATGCGATTCGGTCTTTCGCATCATCTTCGCGGTGTTGATGGTCTTGTTCTTCGTCTTTGCGTTCCGCTATACCGTTGCCGACCGTTACGCTTTCTTCATCCCGTTCTACAGCCTCGCGGCCGCGACGGTTGGGCTCGGTGCGCAGCTCGTCCGAACCCGTCTGCGTGGCAGGCTCATGCCGGCGGTCACCGCGGTCTTCGCGCTGATGCCTGTGGCGGTCTACGCGGTCGTTCCGGGATGGGCCGAGCGGGCGCAATTATCGATCGGCACGCGCGCCGACGTCGCCTACCGGAACGACTATGCCTACTTCCTTCGACCCTGGAAGACAGGCGAGGACGGTCCTGAACGATTTGCCCAGGCTGCCTTGACGGTTGCTGAGCCCGACGCCGTCATCTATGCCGATACCACGACGGCGGCCCCGTTGCTGTACGTGCAGGAGGTGGACAAGGTCCGGCCCGACGTGCAGATCGTCACCGGCACCATCCGCAGCGAAGGGGCGCCGCCGTACGACGAAGACACATTCGAGAGTCTCGTTCGACGTCGCCATGTGTATGTAACCTCCGACAAACCAGGCTATGGCCCGCCCTTCGTCCTCGGCAAGCATCGCCTGATGAAGACCGGTCCGCTGTGGCGGGTGACCGGTTCTTGCGGCGCGGCGCACTGAGGCGCAGGCGCGCCGCGCGCGGACGGAAGGATTCAGCAGGACGGAAAGGACTCGTCTTACGACTACGACCAAGCAGGTCACGACCCCCAAGCGACTCGTGCACAATACCTTCTATAACGTCGCCATGCTGATGGCCAACGCCATCCTCGCCTTCGTGCTGATCCGCTTCTTTCTGGGCCGGCTCGGCGAGGCGAAGTACGGTGTCTGGGTGTTGATCGGATCGGTGTTTCGCTATCGCATCGTGCTGGGCATGGGTCTCAACAGCGCCATCAACCGGCGCATCCCGATGTACCTGGCCAAAGGCGACGAGCAAGGCGTCCAGAGCGTGGTCAGCACGGCGCTGCTGTTCTTTTCGCTTGTCGCGCTCGTCCTGGTGTTGCTCACGCTGCTGCTGTATTTCAAGATCGGCGACTGGTTCGCCATCGAGGCCGAGCTGGTGCCGGCGGCGCGTTGGCTGGTGCTCATCGTCGGCCTGAGCTTCGCCGCGTCGACGCCGGTGCAGTTGGCCACGGCGCTGCTGAGCGGACTGCAGCGCTTCGATGTCATCAGCATCGTCACTCTGATTACTCTGACCATCAGGACGGCACTGCTCGTGGTCTTGATGCTGCGCGGATATGGCTTGCTGACGCTGGGGTACATCTATGGCATCAGCGAGGTCGTTGCGCGTGCAGTGCAGTATTTCTATGCCCGGCGTTTGCTGCCGACGATCTCGGTGGCGTGGAAGAGCGTCAATCGCACGTTGCTCAAGGAGATGCTCTGCTACGGCATGAACACGTTCCTCTACGCGACTGGCACGTTGATCGTCTATCGCGCCAGCGAAACGATCATCGGAATCTTCCTGGGCACGGCGGAGGTGGCGCAGTTCTCCGTCGCGGCTGCCGGGGTCCTGCTGCTGTCGCAATTCGTCCAGGCCTTCACGGCGGCGATCAAGCCGGCGGTCAGCGACCTCGATGCGCGGGACGACCAGGTGCGTGTCAGGCAGATCGCTTTTCTCACGCAGAAATACAGCCTCCTGCTGCTTATTCCGGCGGTCACCTTCCTGGCGGTGATGGGCAGGGACTTCCTGACGGTTTGGGTGGGTAAGGAGTTCACCGACCCGGGCGTTCTTGCCTCTCTGACGGCGGTGCTCACCATCCTGGCGGCAGGGCACGGCCTGATGCTGGCCCAGCACAGCAACTTTCTCGTCCTGGCCGGTCGCGGCGAGCACAAAGTCTTTGGCGTTCTCACGGCGGTCGAAGCGCTCCTGTGCATCGTCGGTGCGGTACTTAGCGTCAAGGTCGCCGGATGGGGCCTGACAGGGGTCGCCTGGTGCAACTTTGCGCCGATGGCGCTCGTCGCGGGCGTCGTTCTGCCGGCCTATTTCAACCGCAGAATGAAGATCCGCACGTGGGATACTCTCAGGCAGGTGTGGTGGCCTGCGCTATTGGGCAGCGTTCCCGGCCTGGCCATCATCATCCTGTGGAAATATCTGGCGCCGCCCGATTCCTGGCTCAAGCTGTTCGGTGTGGTCGCTGCTACCGGCATCGTGACCTGCGTCTGCGCCTGGTTCATCAGCCTGCAAAGCGCCGAGCGGCGCATGTTCCTGCACGTCGCCGGACGTCGGTCCGCCGACCCCGTGTAGAGACGCCCCGTTTGGAGTTCCGCCTTTAGGCGGTCTTCTTGAGAATCTCGGCGCTCGCCTGCATCGTTCTGACCCGGCTAAAGCCGGAACTCCAAACAGTCTTCCTGAAACGCGACAGCATGATTGACAGTCTACACATCCTGATCGCCGACTATGTGCCCATTGCCAACAAAGGCGAGGAGGCCATCGTGCGCGGGATCGAGGACATGCTCGCGGACGGCAGGCCGGTGGCTCTAGGACTGTTCGACGCTGTCGTAGAGCCCGCGCAGCGCGACAACATCACCGTCTTCCCGCGAGACTGGCTGTTTCGCTTCGAAGGCCGCTCGAGTCTGCCGGCCGTCGCCCGCGTGCTGCTCCAGGCGGCCATCGCACTACAGCTTCGCGCCGGCATCTATTCGAGATTGCAGAACCTCACCAACGCAAAGGAGAAGAAGTGCCGACCTCTCCGAGATTTCTTCGAGCAAGCCGAATACGTGCTGGTGGGTCACGACGGCGTCTTCTGCGTCGAGTCGTGCGGGATCATCGGCTTGGCGAAGAGGCATGGCAAACGCACGGGCATCCTCGGAGCCAGTACGGGAATCGGCGCCGGCCGCTTCTATAAAACAGGCCTGTATCGCAGGGCACTCGATGAAAGCGACTTCTGCGTGTTTCGCGAGCGAATCTCGTGCGCGAGCATGAAACAGGTCAGTTCCGAGCCCGACAAGCTGGTCGTAGGTCCCGACCCGGCGTTTGCGATGCGGCCGGTAGACGCCGACGAAGCGCGTGCGGTACTGGAGCGAAACGAAAGCGTGCGCCGCGCGCGCTCGGACACAAGACCAATCGTCGCCGTGACGGCGTTGGAGACAGGACGGGTTTTCGACGGTTTTAGGCCTGATCTCACAGGTGAGGCCAAACGGCTGGCCCACGCCAAATATCTGGCGACAGTTTTGGATGCCCTGGTCGAGAAACACCACGTTTTCGTGCTCTTTTTGCCTCATTCCGTGGAGAAGAACGCCAGTGACATTGCGGCGGCCGAGCACGTAGCCGAACAAATGCGGGCGCAGCCGGACAGTCTCGCCATTCTTGAAGAAGATTGCGGCGCCCGCCTCCTGAAGGGTATCATTGGTCAGTGCGACTTTCTGGTCGGTCAACGGACGCACTCGTTGATCGCGAGCGTGTCGATGGGTACGCCTTTGGCGGTGTTGACGAACCGGCGGGATACCAGAACGCACGGAATTATCGGAGAGATGTGCCGATGCGACAACCAGATAGTGGACATGGACGTCTGGGACGAGCGCGCGGCCGCACGCAAGGTGCTCGACCTGTTCGAGTCGCGCCACTGCGTCCGGCCCATGCTGAACCGGGTGCAGGAGGACCTGGCCGGGCAGTTGAGCCGGATCGCGCGCCTCGTCAAAGGCACGCCGACACACCCAGCGCCATGAATTCCAAGCGCTCCACCATCAAGCACGTCGTCAAACGTGGCTTGTGTACTGGGTGCGGCACCTGCGCCGGCGCGTGCCCACGCGAGGCACTGACGATGGTTGTCGACCGCAAGAAGGGACGTTATCTCCCCCAGCTTGACGAGTACAAGTGTACGCGCTGTGGATTGTGTTACGATGTGTGTCCCGGTCCCGGCCTGGACTTCGAGAGCCTCGGCGGATCGTTGTTTGGCGACGTCCCCGAACACCTCGCGCTGGGCAAGTACCTGGGCACTTACGTTGGCCACGCGACCGACAAGAAGGTGCGTCACAACGGTGCCTCCGGTGGACTGGTGACGGCGCTGCTGACCTTCGCGCTGGAGGAAGGTTTGATCGACGGCGCGCTGGTGACGCGCCTGCGGCCCGATCGTCCGTTGGAGCCTGAGCCGTTCATCGCGAGGACGAAAGAAGAGATTGTAGCCGCGGCACGGTCGAAATATTGTCCGGTGGCCGCCGGCGCCGCGCTGAAGCCGCTACTCGAAAGCGCAGGCCGGTTCGCTGTCGTCGGGCTTCCATGTCACATCCAAGGCATTCGGCTGGCCGAGCGGCGCTTGCCCGAGTTGAGTGAACGGATTCGCTACCGCATCAGTATCGCGTGCAGTCTCGATTACAGCTTCCTCGGGACCGAGAGGTTTCTCCGAGGTATCGGCATTGCGCCCGAAGCGGTCGAGATGCTGGAATACCGCGGACGCGGCTGGCCCGGCAGCATGCTCATCCGCGCCAGAGGCGGGACTGACACTATCGTGCCATTGGCGGACTACTACTCCAGGCTTCGTCCGTACACTCTGGGCCGGTGCACGTTGTGCAGCGACATGTTTGGCGAACTCAGCGACCTGTCCTGCGGTGATGCCTGGGTGCCCGAACTCGTGAACACCGACAAAGCCGGCAGCTCGTTCGTCGTCACGCGTACGCCGGAAGCCGAGGAGTTGCTCGAGCAGGCAGCGTCGCAGGAAGCGGTGCAGTTATCGGAACTCGGGCTCGAAGAGCTGCTGGCATCGCAGAAACATGCGGTTTTCAAGAAGAGGAAACTCAAAGCGCGCATGCTTCTGAACCGCGTCACGGGACGAAGCGTGCCCCACTATCGCCAGAGGCTATCCGAGCCTATCCAAGGTGACTACCTCGACGCCCTCAAGTTCTACCTCGCACGCAGCGCCCTGGCGGGTGATAGCGCAATTCTACGCGCCCTCTTTCACGTCGCGCGCCGTTTGGCACGAAAGAAACCGTAGGGACGAATAATCATTCGCCCTCAAGCGTGAGACACAAGGTATTGCGTCTCTACGAGGTTTCGTTGAAAGCGTGACGTGCCTGGCAAACCGATGTACGCTACCTACGTCAACGAGATCGACCAGGACGGTCTGCTCTTCGATTCCGAGGAACGAACGTCCGACGTCCAGTTATCACCGGCCATGAACGTGTTGCTCCTGGCGGTCTGGCTTGTGGTCTGCGCCGTCGGGTTCGGCGTTGCCTTTCTGGGCAAGTACCGCGTCGCGGGCACGCTGATCGTCGCGGCACCTACGTTCATCGGGATGCTGATGAAGCCGACGTTTGCGTTGTGCGTGCTCATGCTCGTGCTTCCCACCGGCGCCGGCGTCGGGCTCGGCGCCGGTTTCAGTCTCGATCGCGCCATAGGTCTGGCGGTCGCGGTGAGCTTTCTGATCAACGTCGTATTGACCCGACCAGGCCTGCGCGTGCGCCACAACGCACTCTGGGTCGCGGCCGGCTTGAGTGCCTGGATCTTCTGTGCGTCGTTGCTGCAACCTTACCTGTCGATGGAGATCACGCGCGCATTCACGCAGCTTCAATTGGTCATCCTGATCCTGGTCGTCTACTGGATTCTCGAAACGAACTACGAAGGGACGTTCGTATGGGCTTTGCGCTCGTACGTCATCGGTATGGTGGGATCGACCGTCCTGGCGTTCAGGACCGGCGCCGCGATCCGCGCGATGCACGAGACGCGCGACACGCGCTATGCCGCCACGCTCGGCAGTGCGATCGACGCGAACATGCTGGCGGCGCTGACGGCGCTGGCGTTTCTCTCGGCAATCTACTTGTTCGCGCGCGACCGCAGTTGGCTCTGGCGGGTCTTCTATCTCGCGGCGCTGCTGTTCTTGCCGGTCATGATGCTCAAGATCGGCTCGCGCGGCGGCCTGGTGGCTCTGGCGTTCACGCTGGTGTCGCCTTTGCTATTCGTGCGCCAGGTGATCCGCCGGCCCGCGCTGGCCGTCCTGCTGTTGTTGGGCATCCTGCTCGCGTCCGCCTCCGGCGGTCTGCTGATGAGGCAGCAGAGTCTGGACGCCTCCGTCGCCAATCGGCTAACCGACGTTCAGCGCGCCAAGCAGGCGCTTGACGTGCGTATGGCGCCCATCAAGAACGCCGTCGAGGCGGTGGCGGTCCGGCCCGCCGGCACCGGATACTTCAGTTGGTTCGAGCGGACCGGCAGCCTGATCTGGCCGCACAACGACTTCTTCTTCGCTCTCGGCGTCTATGGTATTCCCGGCGCGATCCTGTTCGCGGCCTTTGTCATCCTGTTGATGCTGACGGTCAAGCGGATGCCTCTGACGCTGGAGAAACTGTACGCGCGCGCCGTGCTGACCTTCCTGCTGGTGATGGGGCTCAGCATCAAGCAGGTTTCCGCGAAGTACTTCTGGGTGTTCCTGGCCTTCGTCCTGGCAACCGAACGCCTGAGCTGGTGGCACGTTGAAGAGGACGACGATTCGATTGACGAGGCAGATGAAGAAGCTGCGGATGTTGACGGTTAGCCACATGTTTCCGGCCGCGCGGTCGCAACGGCACGGCATCTTCATTTGCCGCGAGGCGCAGCCCTTACGCCGCTACGACATCGAGTGCTGCTTTCTGGTGGGCCGGCCGTGGACGCCTTGGCCTCTCCATCATGTGCGGCGCTGGAGCGATTACGGACCGGCCAATCCGCTTGTGCCGCCCATCGGGCTACAGGTGCGCCGCGTCAACTACTTTCGTCCGCCTGGTTTCAGTTTCCGTCGCCACGAGGGTGCGTCCCTGGCGGCTTCTGCGATGGGCCCGGCCCGGCGCTGGCACGAGGAGGAGCCGTTCGATCTCGTCCTCGGCGTCTCGATGTTCCCTGACGCTCAGGCCGCGGTGGCTATCGCAGCCGAGCTGGGTTTGCCGGTGGCGAGCCTGGCGGTGGGAAGTGACGTGATGGTCTATCCCGAGCGCATGGCGGCTCTGTGGCAGCAGTTGGGCGACACGCTGGAGCGTGTCGATCTGCCCGTTGGGGTCAGTCGGTCGATCTGCGCGCGACTGGCCGAGACAGGTCGATGCCGGCGCGAGCCTTTGTGCGTATACCTCGGTCGGGATACGAGCGCGTTTGTGCCTGCTGCCGACAAGAGCGCCGTCCGCAAACAACTCGGTTGGGCGCCGGAAAGTGTCATCGCCATCTATGTGGGCGGTCTGGTCGAAACGAAAGGGACAAACGAATTGGTTGTTGCTTGCGAGTCGTTACTCGCTCGCTACGACAACTTCGCGCTCGTCTGCGTTGGTGACGGGCCGTCGCGCGATACGTTGACCGATCTGGCCCGTCGGGTGGGGCGCGAGGGGTCGGTAATCTTGACAGGTCCGGTCGGACCCACACAGGTGCCGCTCCTGCTGCAAGGCGCTGACTTCCTGGTCTTGCCTTCCCATAGCGAAGGCATGCCTCAGGCGGTTCTGGAGGCGATGGACTGCGGTCTGCCCGTCGTGGCGACACGCGTCGGCGGGGTCCCCGAGGCGGTGGTCGATGGCGAAACGGGTCTGCTCGTGGAGGCGCACAACGTCGGAGAGCTTCGTGACGCCATCGAGCGGATGATAACCGACGGAGAATTCAGGCGGTTCGCAGGCGAAGAGGGTCGGGCGCGGGCCTGCGATGTCTTCGATTCCGACAAGAATGCTCGCCGCTTCGCTGAGGCACTGAAGGCACTGGTCACCGAGCCGGCCGAAGCGCTGATGGGAGTCGCCGATGAATGATGTATCCAGCCAGCCGCGCGCGAAGGTCTGCATCCTGACTTCGGTACACATTCCCTTCGATGGCCGGATCTTCCATCGTCAGGCCAAGAGCCTGGCTCGTGCCGGCTACGACGTCGTACTGATCGCCCGACACGACAAGACGGAGGTGATCGACGGTGTTCGCGTCGTACCTTTGCCTGAGCCGAGGAATCGCCTCGAAAGAATGACAACGCTTCTGTGGCGCCTTTGGCGACTGGCGCTGAAGGAAAGGGCAGACGTCTATCACTTCCACGATCCGGAACTGTTGACCGTCGGCCTGGGTCTGAGGCTGCGTGGCAAGAAAGTCATCTGGGACGTTCACGAGCACTATCCGAACGACATTCTGGACAAATTCTGGATTCCGACGGGCCTGCGACGGGTCGCCAGCACGTCTTTCGACCTGTTCGAGCGGGCGGCCGTGCGGTTCTTCGACTATGTGATCTACACGACGCCCTTGGTGGGAGCGCGCTACGCCAGGCTGAAGGTGCGCTGCGGCCGGATCGACAACTATCCGCCTGTCGAGCTGTCCCGGACCTGCGCGAGGGCTCCGCGAAAGAAGATCATCTACTTGGGCGCCATGTCGCGCTACCGGGGTCTGGTCGAGGTCGTAGAAGCCTTTGCCCTCGTGGCGCGCAAGCATCCTGACTGGGAGCTTTGCCTGGTAGGAGTCTGCCGGCCTGCGAGTTTCGAGGAGGAACTCAAGGCGCTCGCGGCCGAGCGGCACGTCGCGACGTGCGTGAAATTCATTCCCTGGGTGCCGTACGAGCAGAAAGAGGCGTTCCTGGCAGAAGCCGCCATGGGGCTCGTCACTTTCTTGCCTTATTCGAACAATACAAGCTGCTTGCCAAACAAGCTCTTCGAGTATATGTTGTCCGGCGTGCCGGTCATCGCCTCGGATTTTCCTCTGTATCGGGAGGTTGTGGCGCCCAGTCAATGCGGATTGCTCGTCGATCCGACCCGGCCGCAAGCGGTGGCGGCGGCGATGGAACGTCTCATCGAACATCCGCAAGAAGCCCGCGCGATGGGCGCAAACGGCAGGCGGGTCGTCCTGGAACGCTATAACTGGGAAAGCCAGAGCGAAAAACTCCTGGAGATATATGCAACCGTCTTAAACGGAAAGGCAGGAACGCAAGATGTCGAAAGTACTGTTGATCGTCGGTGCACGACCCAACTTCATGAAGATGGCGCCGCTCTACTTTGCGATGCGCGGAACCCCGGCGCTTGAGCCGGTGATCGTCCATACCGGCCAGCATTACGACTACGTGATGTCGCAGGCCTTCTTCGAGGACCTGGAGCTGCCGGAACCCGAGCATTTTCTCGAAACCGGCTCGGGCACGCACGCCGAACAGACCGGCAAGATCATGACGCGGTTCGAGAGGGTGGTCCAGGAAGAGAAGCCCGATCTTGTCGTCGTGTTTGGCGACGTCAATTCGACTCTGGCGTGCAGCCTGACCGCCAAGAAGCTGCTGGTTCCCGTCGCGCACGTCGAGGCGGGCCTGCGCAGCTTCGACGAGACCATGCCCGAAGAAATCAATCGGCGCGTCACGGATACCGTCTCCGACCTGCTGTTCACGCCGTCGGCGGATGGCGATGAGAACCTCCGACGCGAAGGGGTCGAAGACGGTCGTATCCAGCGCGTCGGCAATATCATGATCGATTCCCTGGTTGCCATCCTGAACCGGATCGACCGGCCGCACGAAGAGGAGATCCTCGCGCGGTTCCGATTGAGCGCCGGTTCCTACGTGCTGGTGACGCTGCACCGTCCCTCGAACGTCGACACGCCGGACAGCCTCAGAAGCATCCTGGAGTACCTCAATCGACTGTCTCAGAAGGCGCCGGTGGTGTTCCCGATGCACCCGCGCACGAAGAAGAACATCGCAGAATTCGGTATCGAGATGGCGTTCAACGACGCGTTTGGGATCATCGAGCCGGTGCGCTACCGCGAGTTCATCACACTGCAGAAGAACGCCCGATTCGTCCTGACCGATTCCGGCGGGATTCAGGAGGAGACGACTTTCCTGGACCTGCCTTGCCTGACTTTGCGTCCGAACACCGAACGGCCCATCACGATCACGCAGGGCACCAACGAACTGGTCGATATGAACAACGTCGAGGAGCAATCGGACCTGATCCTGGCCGGCAAGTGGAAGCAGGGACAGGTCCCCGACCTGTGGGATGGTCACACCGCCGAGCGCATCGTCCAGGCCATGCTGAAGTTCCTGAACGCCAAGAGCACGGTGAGCGAGGACGCAGCCAGTCGCGCTTGAGGCTCGGGTTTTCGCCAAGGCAGCTTGCCGTCGGCCTGCATTCATGCACATTCTCTACATCCATCAGTATTTCGCGTCGCGCCAGGGCCGCACCGGGACGCGTTCCTACGAGTTCGCCCGCTACCTGGTGAATCGGGGCCATCGCGTGACCATGCTGACCTCGGGCTTGGCGAACGCGGAATTCCCCGTTGCGCCGGAGCAGGCGTACACCGAGCGCGAGGTGGACGGGATTCGCGTCGTATCGATCGCGGCCGGATACAACGATCCGAATCTGGGAACCGGTCTGCGCGGCTGGCAGCGGATGCTCAAGTTCCAGGAATTTGCGCGCGGTGCCTGCCGGGTGGGCAAGAATCTCGCGCGGCCCGACGTGGTGTTTGCGACGCACACGCCGCTGACCGTTGGCCTCGCGGGTGCGTCACTGGGACGCCATTTCGATGTCCCGTTCGTTTTCGAGGTGCGCGACCTCTGGCCGCAGGCGCTGGTGAATGTTGGCGCGCTGAAGAACCCCCTCGCGATCCGATGGCTGGACCGCATGGCGCGTAGGATCTATCGGCAGGCCGATCACGTCGTAGCGCTGTCACCCGGCATGCAGGAAGGCATCGTGCGCACCGGCGTCGCGCCCAAGAAGGTGACAGTGATTCCCAACGCCAGCGACCTGGACCTGTTCCGTCCCGAACTCGACGGCAGCGCCGCGCGACAGCGTCTGGGTCTGGGCAGCCGCCTCGCCGCGGTCTATTTCGGCGCGATGGGCCTAGCGAACGGCCTGGACTACGTTATCGAAGCCGCCCGGATTCTCGCCGAGCGTCAGCGCGACGATATCGTCCTCGTGCTTCACGGCGGCGGAGGCAAGCGCGCCGAATTGGAGGCGCTGGCCGGGCAATACAAGCTGCGCAACGTCGTGTTCAGCGACCTGGTAGCGGACAAGGAGGAGGTCGCGCGGATCGTCGCAGGCTGTGACGCATGCCTGACGATCTACCGTGCGGCGAAAGAGCAGACGTGGTCGCCCAACAAGCTGTTCGACGCGCTGGCGGCCGGTAGGCCGGTCCTGATCAACGTCGACGGCTGGCTGGGCAGCCTCGTCGAGGACAATCGCTGCGGCCGAGCCGTCGCGGCGGACCGACCTGAAGCGCTGGCCGGTGCGCTGGAGGAACTGGCCGACAACCGCGTGCTGCGCCAGGAAATGGGCCACAACGCCCGCGCCTTGGCCGAGCGCCAGTTCGACCGTCGCCTCCTGGCCGCTCGGCTCGAAGATGTGCTCAGTCGAGCCACTGAATCGGTGTGCACGGCACACTCTGCAACTTGACAAGCGCCGCCGCATGTATGTATAGTCCCTGCCTTGACACATTCATTGACTCGGAAAAGGAAGGACTCATGCAGGTACCGTTGTTGGATTTGAAGGCGCAGTACGCGACGATCAAGGATGAGATCATGGCCGCGGTGGCTGGGGTGCTGGAGTCCCAGCGCTGTATCGGCGGGCCGAAGGTCGAGGAGCTGGAGAGGGCGATCGCGCAGGCGAGCGACTGCGAGTTCGGCGTGGGTGTCTCCAGCGGGACCGATGCGCTGCTGAACTGCCTGATGAGTCTCGACATCGGTCCCGGCGACGAGGTTGTCACGACGCCGTTTACGTTCTTTGCCAGCGCCGGCAGCATCGCGCGGGTCGGCGCCAAGCCGGTGTTCGTCGATATCGACCCGCGCACGTACAATATCGACCCGAGTCAGATCGAAGCCGTGGTGACCGACAAGACGAAGGCAATCATGCCGGTTCACTTGTACGGCCAGATGGCGGACATGGACCCGATCATGGCGCTCGCGCGGAAGCACGACCTGGCGGTCATTGAGGACGCGGCGCAGTCTATCACCAGCACGTACAAAGGCAGGAAGGCCGGCAGTATCGGCACGGCCGGGTGCTTCAGCTTCTTTCCCAGCAAGAATCTCGGCGGCATCGGCGACGGCGGCATGGTTGTCACCAACGACCGGCAGCTCTACGAACGAATGCTGATCATGCGCGATCACGGCCAGCAGCCCCAATACTATTATCACTTCGTCGGCGGCAACTTTAGGCTCGATCCGCTCCAGGCTGCGGCGCTGCTGGTGAAGCTGCCGTACCTCGACGGCTGGTCGCAGGCCCGGCGCGAGAACGCCGCCTACTACGACAAGCGCTTCGCGGGAACCGAGGTCCAGACGCCCTACATCAGTCCCGACTGCGGGACGGTCTACAACCAGTATTGCATCCGCGTGCCGCAGCGAGATCGGGTCGTCGCGCACCTGCGCGACAAAGGCATCGGCTGCGCGATCTACTATCCCGTCCCTTTGCACCTGCAGAAGTGCTTCGCGTACCTGGGCTATAAGGAAGGCGACTTCCCCGAGTCGGAGAAAGCCGCGCAGGAGATCATAGCGCTGCCGGTCTATCCGGAACTGACCGACGAGATGCAGGACGCCGTTGTCGACGCGGTCCTCGAAGCTTTCGGTTGAACGCCTGTATCACTGTATCCGATCTGTCCGTTACCGCGTGAGTTGAGAACCCACCCTACCCGTCGCCCGTGCGTGCCGCGCGAAGAGCGGCGGCAGCAGGATTCAAGCTATTCTCAAGAGAGCCTTCGACATTACAGTTGTGACGGTTTTGCTGGTCGTGCTGTCTCCGGTCTTTCTGGTCCTCGTGCTGGCGATCAGGCTGAGCAGTCGGGGCCCGGCGATCTTCCGGCAACGGCGCGCCGGCCGGCACGGCGTGCCCTTCACGCTGTACAAGTTTCGTACTATGCGGGTCAATGTAGACCCTTTCGGTCCGAGTCCGAAATCAGGCATCGATCCGCGCCTGACCGGCGTCGGACGTTGGCTGCGCGAAACTTCCCTTGACGAATTGCCGCAATTGGTTAATATAGTAAGAGGCGATATGAGCTTCGTGGGCCCCAGGCCCTTGTACGTCGCGCAGATCCAGGAATGGGACGAGCGCCAGCAGAGGCGGCTGCTCGTCAAGCCGGGATTGACCGGCCTGGCCCAAATTTCTGGTCGCGGCACGCTGACTCGTGAGGAGAAGCTCGACCTTGACGTCCAGTATGTGGACAGGACGTCCCCAGGATTGGACCTGAGGATCCTTCTCGCTACCGTCGCGCAGGTGTTCAGCCGCCGGGGCATCTACGAAAGGAGATACTCCGGGTCCATGGCGACGCGCGGGGATAAGACATGAAATGGCGACGGTAAGGAGTAGGTGTATAGGTGGATATGGCGACAGACCCGGCACAAGCTTGTAGGTACCTGACGTCCGTCGAGCAGATTCCTCAACTGAGCGACCAGGAGAAACGCCGCCTGGCGGAGATCACGCGGCGGTTCGCCTTCCGCAGCAGTGAGTACTACCTGTCACTGATCGACTGGAACGACCCGGCCGACCCGATTCGTCGGATCATCATCCCGCACGTGCAGGAACTCGACGAGTGGGGACGGATGGACCCGTCCGATGAACAGGCTTATACCGTGCTGCCGGGACTGGAACACAAATACCACTCCACCGCTTTGCTGCTGGTCAGCCGCGTCTGCGAGGGTATCTGCCGATACTGTTTCCGCAAGCGCGTGTTCATCCAATCGGAGCCGCCGTGCGTTCAGGACGTTCCGGCGGCGGTCAGGTACATTGCCGAGCACGACGAAATCACCAACGTGCTTCTGACCGGCGGCGACCCGCTGGCTTTGGCGACCTCGAAGCTCGACGACCTCATCCGGCAGCTTCGGCAGATCGACCACGTGCAGATCATCCGCATCGGGACGAGAGCGCCCGCCTTCAATCCGTACCGGATCACCAACGATGCCGGCCTGTTGCAGATGATCGAGCGGTACAGCACGGCGCAGAAGAGAATCTACGTGATGACGCACTTCATTCATCCGCGCGAGCTGACGGATGTCGCCATCGACGCCATCGGCCGGCTTCAGAACGCGGGCGCTATCACGGCCAACCAGACCCCGTTGATTCGCGGCGTCAACGACGACCCCGAAACGCTCGCAGCTCTGCTGGCGCAACTGTCGTTCATTGGCAACGTCCCCTATTACGTTTTCCAATGCCGCCCGGCGGTCGGCAATCGCGCCTACACGGTCCCCGTCGAGGAAGGCTATGACATCGTCGAAGACGCCAAGTCGCGCGTCTCCGGCCTGGCCAAGCGCGTGCGCTACGTGATGTCGCACGCGACTGGAAAGATCGAGATTGTCGGCAAAGGGGCAGGGCACGTGTACTTCAAATACCACCGTGCGGCCGACGATGCCGACAGCGGTCGTCTTCTGGTCCTGCAGAGCAATCCGACCGCCTGCTGGCTGGATGACTACCTGGAAGTCACGCGCGATTATCCCAGCGATCTGCCCTACCGAACCTACGGTCCGGAGTAGCACGCGACCGGAACCGTCAACCTGAATGTATCGGGGCCACCTGTTGCAGTACGACCCTGCCCGAGGCCCGCTGACTGGAGGTGCGTAAGAATGACGCGTAAGATCCTGACCGCGCTCGTATTGGTTGCGACGTGCGTCGAGATCGGATGGGCGTTGGAGCCCGACGAGATTCTGGTGATCGTCAATTCCGACTACCCGGCTTCGGTGCGACTGGCTCGCTACTACTGCGAGAAGCGCGGCCTGCCTCCGCAGCGCATCGTGCCGGTATCTCTGGGGCCGCAGTTGCGCGACTCGATCGGCCGGGACGACTATGAAAAGCGGCTTGCCCATCCGATTCGCAGAGTCCTGACCACGCGCGAGGACCTGTCCTCGATCAAGTGCCTGCTAACGACGTATGGGATTCCGCTGGCGGTCGGACCGAGGAAACCCCTGTCGGCGTCGGAAGCCCGGCTCAAGGAGCTGCGCCGTGCGCAGGAGCAGGAAACGGAAGCCATCGAGCAATTGGAGGCGAACGGCCTGGGCGAGTCGCCGGAGCACAAAGAGCGGTCCCGGCGCAGGGCATGGCTCCAGATGGAGCTCAGCCGGATCATGGGCGCCGAGACCGGCGCCTCGGTAGACAGCGAGCTGTCTCTGGTTTTGTTCGGCGCGTACGAGCTGTACCGCTGGCAGCCGAACCTGTTGCGCAGCGGCGCGCCGCAGGCGATCAAGACACTGATGGTCTGCCGACTTGACGGCACCGACTACGGGATTGCCAAGGGGCTCGTCGACAAGGCCATCGCGGCCGAGACGGACGGACTGAAAGGCAATGCCTACATCGACTCGCGAGGTATCGTCAGCGACACGGCCTATGGCTACTACGACCAGTCGCTGCGCAATCTGGCACAACTGATCCGCTCGCGCGCCGCGCTGCCGGTCACGGAGGAAACCACCGGCGCCTTGTTCGCACCCGGCAGTTGTCCCCAGACGGCGCTGTACTGCGGCTGGTACAGCGTGCGCCGGTATGTCGATGCGTTCGACTTTGTCGAAGGCGCCGTCGGCTTCCACATCGCCAGCTTCGAGGCCCAGGGCCTGCACGATCCCAACGGCAGCGCGTGGTGCACCGCCATGCTCAGAGACGGGATCACCGCGACGCTCGGGCCGGTGGCGGAGCCCTACCTGCACGCGTTTCCCGAGCCCCAGGCGTTCTTCGGCGAGCTGCTCGAAGGCCGCTGCCTGGTCGAGGCCTTCTATCGCACCAAGCCGTTCAATTCCTGGCAACTGGTCTTGATCGGAGACCCCCTCTACAGGCCTTTCAAGCAGCGCTAAGCCTCGGCCGCCGATAAGCGCGCGTCCTTCGCGCCTTCAGGTGACAGCGCCCTCCAAAGCGCCGCGCCGATCAGCGCCACAGCCATGCCACCGATGGCGGCAACGATCTCCCACGCCTCCAGTTCCTTTCCCGAGACCACGGCGCTGATCTTCGTGACCAGCAGCAGCAACACCGGCGCCAGCGACGATCTGAACACCCAGGTCCGATCGGGTCTCTTGCCCCGCGGCGACTGGTTCAAGTAGCCCATCCAGAGGAGCGTGAACAATCCATAGGTAACCAAGTGCAGCGCCGTGCTTGTCACAGGCAGCAGGCGCGTCAGGTTCGCGCGGGTCAAGACGCCCAACGTGTAGATGCTCGTGCCGGTGACGATCAGGGAACCGGGCCAGAAGGAGACGAAAGAGGTCACCGCCAGCCCGGCCAGTGTGCCGCAGGTATTGGCCAGCAGGTCCGCCCGGTCCGGCGAACGGCCCGCCACGAAATACTGAAGGCCCTCGTCGCACAGAGCGTAAGCCATGACCACCAGGAACACCCATCTGCCCACCCGCCGGCGCCCGTCGGCATTTCCGCCGGACCGCCAGGCCCACCCCAGCAGGAAAGCCAGGATCATATACGTCAGGAAATGAAGGTTCTTGTCGGATACATGGGCCTCGCGGACGACCTGAGGGACGGGAATGTGGGTCAATACGAACATGGCCGGCCAGTAGAGCACCAGAGTCAGAATCAGCGTTTTCTGTCGTCGCACCATGGGCATCGAGTCACGTCCTGTTCGATCGCGCTGGGGTTCCAAGGCGGCAGACAACACCTGCCTGGCCCGGTCGGATTCTATCAAAGATGCTCCCTGGTGGGTACAAATCTTGGATTCGAGTCTGCTGGTTCTGCGACCGGGCAGACCAGTGCGCGCCGGAAGGGCGCTGGGGGTGCACTGCACGTTTGTAGGTAACGCTGATGATCGGCCTTTTTGTCGTATCGAGCGGAGTCCCGGCGAGCCGGGACGCAGTCGAGATATCTGGCCGCGGCTATGGCGGCACCTCGTTCTTGGGCAGATTTCTCCGCTGCGGCTCGCCGGTGGCGGCCCTCCGGTCGAAATGACAGTCTGACGCGGAATCTACCCGCAAACGAGCAGTGCACCTGGGCGCTGGCGATCTGCGGAATAACGCTGGCGAAAAGCAGACGAATACAGTAGAGTAGCGATATAGCAGGGCAGGAAACCGCCAAAGCGACATTGGAGGATAGAACAATGAAAGGTCGTACCATTCTCACGGCCTGTCGGGGGCCTTTCCTTCGAAGCACACGCCTGATTCTGGTCGTTCTGCTAAGCCTGGCTTCGCTCGGCTCGGAGCAGGCGCCGCCGAGTGAGGGCCGCCGCGCGCCGCGGACGGGCCGCGCCAGGACCATCCAATTGCCCAAGCCCAGTCAGTCGACCGGCGTCAGTGTCGAACAGGCGCTGCTCAGATTGCTGAACTTGACACCGCCGGCGGAACAACGTCTCCAGCCGGAACAGATCGGGCAATTGCTCTGGGCGGGTCAGGGTGTAGCCCTGCCCCAGGCCGGCGAGAAGGCCGCGATCGATCAATTGCCTGCGATAAGACTCTACGTCGCGCTGCCCGACGGATTGTATCTCTACTATCCGGGCCCTCACGCCTTACAGCAGGCCGGTGAAGGCGACGTGCGCGCCTCTCTGGCCACGGCGGCCTTGAACCAGCCCACCGCCGGTCCCATCGGAGGCTGTCAGATCGTTCTGGCCGGCGCGTCGAGGGATTTCTCCGCCCGTTTCGGTACGAAGGGCCGCAATGCCATGTTGCTTCAGGCCGGACAGATGGCCCAGAGCATTCAGCTCGAGGCGGTTTGCCGGGACCTGACGTTCGTAGCTGCCGGCAACTTCGACGCCGGTGCTGTCAGGCGAACCTGTCGATTGCCCCGCGAACTGGAGCCGCTCTACGTGCTCATGGTGGGCGTCCCGGCGTCGCGGGGGACCGACGTGGTACAGCCCCAGCCTGGTCAGGGCCCGCCCAAGAGAGCGGTGCTCATCGTCCCGCAAAACGGGTTCCAGGACCAAGAGCTGTTCGACACGAAGCGCGGGCTCGAACTGGCTTCAGTACAGACGGTGATCGCCAGCACGCGAATCGGTCCCGTCACCGGCGCCGCCGGCGGCGTCGCGGAAGCCGAACTGCTCGTCAACCGCGTCGCGGTGGAGAATTTCGACGCGATCGTGTTTATCGGGGGTCCTGGCACCGTCAGTCTGGTCAACAATCGAATCGTGTTGGACCTGGCTCAGCGTGCGGCCAATCTGCGCCGGGTGATCGCGGCCAGCGGCAACGCGCCGACGATCCTGGCCAACGCCGGGATCATCTCGGGCGCTCGCGTTACGAGCCTGCTCGCCCAGCGCGACATGCTCCTGCTGGCGGGAGGCATCTGGACCGGCGCGCCGGTGGAGAAGGACGGGCCTCTGGTCACGTCTGCCGGACCGCAGGTGGTGCCGCAGTTCGTCATGGCGATCCTGGATGCCTTGTCCGGCCAGTAAGCTTCGTGTCGCGGGCATCTTGCCCGCGCTGGAGACAAGAACAGAGCTTTCAATGCTGTCGGAACCCGGCCGGAAAATCGAGGGCGAGACGCCCGCGACACGAAGGAGTACGGATTCCCAGGCCGGGCTCAGATACGGGTTCGGCCTTCTTCATGCGCCCAAGCCGGTCTGGCGGGAGAATTCATGTCTCGATAGACCCAAACGACGCTCGTCGTTGTTATATTGGCGACAGACGTTTGTTGGCGTACGCCTTGGGTCGGCCTTATGGAAGACAAGCTGCTGGTATTTCGCTGTAAGCGCGGGAGCCGCGAGGCTTTAGCGCGGATCTACCAGAAGTACAAAGCGGACTTGCTGCTGCTGGCGATGGGCCTGCTCAACGACCGAAGCGCCGCCGAAGACGTGGTGCACGACGTGTTTTTGTCCTTCGTTCGGGGTCTGGACGCCTTTCGCCTGACCGGCAGCCTCAAGGGCTACCTGCTGACCTGTGTCGCCAACCACGCTCGTAACTGCAACAAGGCCGAGCGGGTGCGCAGCCAGGTGGGGCCGGGTGCCGGCTGGAGCGCCGAACCGAGTGAAGGCGTTATGCCGCCGGCCGAGGACTCCGCCCTGGAATCCCTCGTGTGCAACGAGCAGCTTCGGTTGCTCAGCGGCGCGCTGGGCGGGCTGCCGTTCGAGCAGCGCGAGGTCATCCTGCTGCACCTGGCGTCGGAGATGACGTTCGGCGCGATCGGCAAAGCCCGAGGGATTTCGGCCAACACAGCCAAGAGCCGCTACCGATATGGACTCGATAAGCTGCGGTTGCTGCTCAACGGTGAGGCAACGAGATGAAACCGGCAGACGAGATAAAACGACTGATACGAGAAGCACAGATTACCTCAGGTCCGCAGACGGACGAGCGTATGCTCGGCGACGCCCTGGACCTGTTGGACCAACGTCGCGCCGGCGGGACCGCACGTCCTTGCCCGGCGCTGTGGAGAATCATCATGCAGAGTCGAATAACGAAACTAGCCGCCGTGGCAGTGGTCGTAATTGCCGCGCTAGTTGCCATACATTTCTTGGGCAATCCACTGAGTTCCACGGTGTCTTTTGCGAGCGTTATCGAGCCTATCCTCAACGCCAACACCGCCGTGCTGGATATCGTCATCGGCGAGGAAAAGGAGGGCACACCGGTCATTCACGATATGGTCATGGGCTCGCGCATCCGGCGCAGCCTGTCGACGATGGGCGATGCGACCAGCATCATCGACTTGGAGAGCAGCAGGATACTCGTGCTCTCTCAGAAAGACAAAAAGGCGCAATTCGTCAGCATGGAGGGATTGCCGCCCATACCCAACTACCTGGACCATCTGAAGAACATTCTCGTGAAGTTGCAGGAAAGTCCCGACTTCGCGTTCGAAGAATTGGGCGAGCGAGAAGTTGACGGCCGCACGCTGCTCGGCTTCCACATCAAGCACCCGAGAGTGGACCTTACGCTGTGGGCCGACCCGGCCACGGGGCTGCCCGTGCGCATCGAGCAGAACGAAGGACAGATGCGCGTCATCTGCAAGAACATGCGGTTCGATGTACCCATGGAAGAAGCGCTGTTCAGCATGGATGTCCCCGAGGGGTACACCCTGCAAGAGGAAACCACGCTCGATCTGCAGGCAGGCACGGAAGAGGCCTTCCTCAAGGGCCTGCGCCTCCTGGCCGAGACGTTCAACGAAGGGCGCTTCCCCGACGGTGTTGCAGTCGAGGACTATCTCAAGTTAGCGCCTGCTGTGGCCCAGCAGATCGAGTCGATGAACCTGTCCGACGAGGAAGAGACCGCGTTGGGTGTGAAGATACAGAACATGCTGCTGTTCACCCGATTCTTCCAGGGCGAAGGCAAGTGGTACTATCGCGGCCAAGGCGTCACGCTGGGCGAAGCGGACAAAGCGATTTTCTGGTATCGGCCCAAAGGCTCGGCCACCTATCGTGTCATCTATGGTGACCTGCACGTCGAGGATGTGGCGCGGGAGAATCTGCCCGAACCCCTCGACGCCGACGACGTGCTGGGCCGAAGCGGGGGCTACGAGCAAGGGTCCGATCCTAATTTCCTCGGCACGCAGGAGGACAACTGGACGGTGGACGCGTCGGGCAAGATCACCGTCGAAGCGCAAATCATCCTGGCCCGAGGGCCCGAAGGCGATGCCAATGTCCCGGTCACGCTGTCGTATCCGTCCGGCGTGCTGACCTCTGTGGCACAGGGAGATGTGAACGTGCCCTTTGTGCACACAGCCGACGGCAAGTATGAGGTTCAGTTGTCCCGCGACAAGCTCCTGGCCGGACAGCGCAAGTTCGTCTGCCGGTGGCAGTTCTCGCTGGGCGAGCTCCCGGAGAAACAGCACGATGACCTGAGCTACTACGAAGTCGCTCTCAAGTCGCTCCTGCCTGTCACTTCTTACTCTCTAACGGCTCACCTCGCGCCTGACAGTGGCTTTGAATTCAGCATCGCCCCGTCGCAAACATACCTGACGCTGTTCTCGATCGGCCGCGGCGACGGCAAGACCCAGTTCGGCACCTGCGGCCTGCCCATACGAAAACGCAACTGATCGCAAACACCCCTCACACATCCAGGCCGGGCTTCCACCCCCGGCCTTTTTCACGCGCCACCGGAGGCATTTCCGAGCCTGGTCTTGAAGATGAGCCCGGAATCGGGTACAAAGCTATCGAAGCCTGTCTTACTTTGGACCGTTATCGTGAAGACGCATCACAAGATCATTATGGGCGATTCAAGGTGCATGGCCGAGGTGCCGGACGAGTCGGTACACCTGGTCATCACGTCGCCTCCCTATTGGCAGCTCAAGGACTACGGCGACGCACGCCAGATCGGCTTCGATGACAGCTACGAGGCCTATATCAACAACCTGAACGTCGTCTGGGCTCAATGTCATAGGGTGCTTGAGAAGGGGTGCCGGCTCTGTGTGAACGTCGGCGACCAGTTCGCCCGTTCAGTCTACTATGGCCGGTACAAGATCATTCCCATACGAACGGAGATCATCAAGTTCTGTGAGACGATCGGTTTCGACTACATGGGCGCCGTCATCTGGCAGAAGGTCACGACCTGCAACACGACTGGCGGCGCGACGATCATGGGCTCGTTCCCCTATCCGCGCAACGGCATCCTCAAGCTGGACTACGAGTTCATTCTGATCTTCAAGAAGCACGGCACGCCCCCTAAGGTCAGCAAGGAGATTAAAGACCAGTCCCGCATGTCGGTGACGGAGTGGAACGAGTTCTTTGCCGGCCACTGGAACATCCCCGGCGAGCGCCAGAACGGCCATCTGGCCATGTTCCCCGAGGAAATCCCGCGCCGCCTGATACGGATGTTCAGCTTTGTCGGTGATACAGTGCTCGATCCGTTTCTTGGTAGCGGAACCACCTGCTTGGCCGCGCGAAACCTCGGCAGGAACTCCATCGGCTACGAAATCAACCCCGATTTCGCCGATGTCATCCGCCAGAAGCTCGGTCTCGACAAACGGCTACTCTTTCAGGATGCGAGTTTCGAGTTGACCACCCAGGAAGCTCCTAACGTTGACTTCCGTGAGGTGGTTCAACGGCTTCCATACATTTTCAGCGACCCTGTGCAGTTCGACAAGAAGGTCGACCCAAGGCGATTACAGTTCGGGTCCAAGATCAATCACAAGAGCGGTCAAAGACAAGAATACTACCGAGTGGAGAGGATACTGTCGCCGGAACGGCTTGTGCTCAATGATGGCCTGCAGGTAAGACTGCTCGGCGTGAAGGCCAAGTCTGAGACAAGGCGACAGGCGATCCAGTTCCTGGAGGACAAGACGAGCGGCCAAAGGGTGGCCATGAAGTTCGACACCGTCAAGCACGATAAAGACAACAATCTGCTTTGTTACCTGTACCTACAAAACAAGACGTTCGTCAACGCCCACCTCGTTCGCAGCGGCCTAGCCGACGTGGATACAAGTCTCGACTACAAGTACAGATCGAGGTTTTTGGGATATCGAAAGGAGACACGTGATGGATGAGTCAATGTGGACTTGCGAAAGGTGCGGACAGGAGTACGATCTGGAAATGGGGGAGGGATGGGTCCTTCTATCCCCGGAGATACGATCTCCGGGCGATGGGATCGTCAGTCCCGTCGAGCCGTACGAGGCGGTCTGCCATGATTGTGCAGATGTACTGTACAGTCTCGTTGAGAAGTGTGACCGCGGTTGTGAAGACTGTGTGGTCCCACGGACTTGGGGACTATCTGTCAAGGAGTGCCTGCAGTTTCAGATAAACTTCGGTCTTCTCAAGCTGCGCGTGCCCCGGCCCAAGGGGAAAGTGGCGTTCATGGGCTGTCTGTGCGACGCCAGGGGCGTCTTGGAACAGTTCGGGAGCTACTGGCAATCCGCTGGGGTGGAGTGGGTAGATTAATGGCGAAAGAGTGGATCCTGAATCAAGAGGTCAAGGTGCCGAGGTCACTCGACTCATAGAGCCTGGACGGGTGCTGATCGATACTGATATGGATTTTCGATGGACAGAGAAATCCGCAGGTTTGGCACAAATAGGAGTGCCTGAAAGGTGAAGATCTACTCGAAGAACTTCGGCAAGAAAGAGAAGGTACTGAATTACGCTTGTCAGGTCTATCAACTGTCTCGTCCGAACAAGGTTGGGGCTGTCATGTCCCTCATCAGGCAGTGTCAGCCGAAGTCCTTTGAGGACTGGGAGCGATGGTACTTTGAAAACGCCCACACAGTCGCAAAGCACCCCGCGAAGGTCACCAAGGAGGTTCTTGAAGAGCTCGGCGAAAGGCTGCACATCAAGATCACCGAAATCGTCATCCCGGAATGGCGAGAGGCCTTCCGCCAACTGACTCTCCAGGATTGTGTCGACTACATATACAACCTCACGATCAACCGAACCTACGACGGGTTTAATCGCGAGAAGTCGGTTGTCACGGATGAGCTGGAAGTGAGGTTTCCGGGTGTCAGGTTCGTGGAGTCTGAACCGGAACTTGACCATGCCGGAGATGTCGACTATCTGGGCTGCGTGGGAGAACGAGCGTTTGGCATTCAGATCAAGCCTGTCACTGCCGCGGCCAGTTTCGGCAACTACTCGCCCTCGGAACGAATGAAGGCTAGCTTTCGAGAATTCGAACGCAAGTACGGAGGAAAGGTATTCATCCTCTTCAGCCTTGATGGCGAGATCGCCAACGGAGAGGTCCTGGCTGAAATAGAGGCAGAAATCGAGCGTTTGCGTGCCTAAACCGAGCCAGAGAATTCTGGTGGCGACGACGAATCCGGGGAAGGTGCGCGAGTTGCGGGGGATGTTGGGGGATGCGGTGCGATGGGTGGCTTTGGCGGATTTTCCGGACCTGGCGGAAGTGGTGGAGGACGGCGCGACGTTTGCCGCCAATGCGCGGAAAAAGGCGACCGAGTACGCCAAAGCGACGGGGCTTTGGACGCTGGCGGACGACTCGGGGCTCGTGGTGGACGCGTTGGGCGGGGCGCCGGGAGTCAAGTCGGCCCGCTTTTCGGGCGACGCTCCGCCCGGGACCGACCGGAAGGTGATCGACAAGCGAAACATCGCCAAGCTGCTCGAATTGCTCCGGGATGTCCCGCCCGAGAGGCGCACAGCCCGGTTCGTCTGCCATCTGTGCCTGGCGACGCCCCAGGTAGCCCAGCCGCCCTCGGCTGGGGATAAGGCGGCAAATTCACCACCGCCGGGGGCGGGGGTGCCACATAACGTGCTGATCGAGACCGAGGGGAGGGTCGAAGGACGCATTATCGACGAGCCGGCCGGGACAAATGGCTTTGGCTACGATCCGGTTTTCTTCGTCCCGAAGCTTGGCAAAACGGTCGCGCAACTGCCCGACGACCAGAAGAACGCCATTTCTCATCGCGGCAACGCCATCCGCAAGCTCAAGCCGCTCCTGATCGACATGTTGAAGCATGGGAGCGTAGAAGCGTAGGAGCGTGGAGACCCGGGAAGGGGCTGCGGCCGGCTTGACGAATTGAATACAGCGATTGACTCGACAGGCCCCTGTCGGTACACTATCAGCCTGGAGGGTGGTTAGAGCTATCTTGAGAGTCTCTTTCGGTCAACGTCTGTTTTTTTCAGTGTGAGGGTCATGTCTGAGCACGATTCAGAGTTCGATGGATGCGGATGCTCTTTTGAGAAGAAGGAAGAATGTGGGCTGTTCGGCATCTTTGGCGATCCCGACGCGGTCCAGAAGACGTATTTCGGGCTGCACAGCCTCCAGCATCGCGGCCAGGAGGCGGCCGGCATCGCCTCCAGCGACGGCCAGTTCATCCAATGCTACAAGAACATGGGCACCGTCGCGCGCGTGTTCCGCAGCGGCTCCGACGTCCTGGAGAAGCTGGCCAACCCCATCGCTATCGGCCACGTCCGGTATTCGACGACCGGCTCGTCCAAGGCCGTCAATAGCCAGCCGTTGCTGGCCGAGTACTGCCGCGGCCAGGTGGCGGTCGCTCACAACGGCAACCTGATCAACGCCGGCCTGCTGCGCGACGAATACGAGGCCTACGGCAGCATCTTCAAGTCCACCAGCGACACCGAGATCATCGTCCATCTGCTGGCCAAGCCTACCCATCAGAACAAGCCCGATCCGCTGGGCCACGTCCTGAACCATCTCCAGGGCGCCTATTCGCTGATCTTCCTGTTTGCCGACCATATCGAAGCGGCGCGCGACCCGTACGGCATTCGTCCCCTGTGCATCGGGCGCACCGACGCCGGAGCCTACATCGTCGCCAGCGAGACATGCGCGCTCGATACCATCGGCGCCAAGTTCGTGCGCGAGGTCGAGCCCGGCGAGATCGTCCGTCTAGACAAGAAGGGACTCAGCAGTCGGTTCTTCGTCCGCAAGGGAGATATCACGCCGGCCCACTGCATCTTCGAGCACGTCTACTTCGCCAAGCAGAACTCGCGCATCTTCGGCGAGAACGTTCACGAGCTGCGCAAGAAACTCGGCCGTCAATTGGCCAAGGAGCACCCGGTCAAGGCCGACGTCGTGATCCCGGTGCCCGACTCCGGCACGTCCGCGGCCATTGGCTACGCAAATGAGAGCGGCATTCCCTTCGACATGGGGATGGTCCGCAGCCACTACATCGGCCGCACGTTCATTTCGCCTGAGCAGGAGCTGCGCGAGCTGGCGGTCAAGCTCAAGCTGGCCATCGTCAACGAGGTCGTCGCCGGCAAGCGGATCGTCGTGGTGGACGACTCCATCGTGCGCGGCACGACAACGCGAGGCAAGATCCGCAACCTGCGCGCCGCCGGTGCTAAAGAGATCCACATGCGCGTGAGCTGTCCGCCCATTCGCTTTCCCTGTTACTACGGCGTGGACTTCCCCACGAAGGAAGAACTACTGGCCAACGGACGGAGCCTCGACCAGATCAGGGAGTTCCTCGAAGTGGACAGTGTCGGTTACCTGTCGCTGGAGGGGATGCTTGCTGCTGCGGCTCTGCCGGCCGATTACTACTGTACCGCCTGTTGGTCGGGCAAGTATCGCATTCCGATCGACGTGGCGCTGAACAAGTTCGCGATGGAGCGCTACCAGATGTACATGTTCGAGGACTTCACGGCCGCGTATGAGTAGATTCGTCAGTTACGAGCAAGCCGGCGTGAACATCGACGCTAACGACGTCATGGTCGAGCGGATTTATTCCAGCCTGGCCAGCACGTTCGGGCCGAGGGTGCTGGCGATGCCCAACGGGTTCGCCGGGCTGTTGCGTCTCGACTACGACGAGAGACTCTTCAAGAAGAACTACAAGAACCCGGTGCTGGTCGCCTGCACGGATGGCGTTGGCAGCAAGGTCCAGCTCGCGGCCAAGGCCAGGAAGTTCGACACCGTCGGCATCGACCTGGTCGCGATGAGCGTCAACGACATGCTCGTGGTCGGCGCCGAGCCGTTGCTGTTCCTCGACTACGTGGCGCTGCACACGCTGGAGCCGGCGACGGTCGCGGAGTTGGTCAAAGGGGTTGCGGAGGGCTGCCGGCAGGCGGATTGCGCTCTGCTCGGAGGCGAAACCGCGGAGATGCCTGACACCTACCGCAAAGGCGACTTCGACCTGGCCGGTTTCGGGGTAGGCGTGGTGGAAAGGGACCGAGTCATTACCGGCAAACACGTCCGGCCCGGCGACGTCGTCCTGGGGCTGGCGTCGACCGGCCTGCACAGCAATGGCTACGCGCTGGCGCGCAACATCTGCTTCAAACGCGCCCGCCTGAAGATGACCGACACGCCCGACGGCTTGGAGGGACGCACCTTAGGCGAGGTACTGCTCACGCCCACGCGGATCTACGTGCAGCCGCTTGTCAGGCTGCTGAGCAAATACAAGGTCAAGCGCGTCGTCCACGCGATGGCCCACATCACCGGTGGCGGGCTCGTCGGCAACATCCCGCGCGTGTTGCCCAAGAACTGCAACGCGGTGCTGAAAAGACCGAGCTGGCCGGTGCCGCCGATTTTCCCGTTCCTCCAGAAGGCCGGGCCGGTCGAGGACAAGGAGATGTTCCGCGTGTTCAACATGGGCATCGGCTACGTGCTGGTCGTCGCGGCGGACTTCGCCGACTCGATCGCGGCGAAGCTCAAACGCTGGGGCCAGAGCGTCTACCAGATCGGCACAATCACACCTGGCGCCGGCGAGGTCGTCTTGAAGAAGTGAAACCGATTGCGGATTGCGGACTGATGATTGCGGCCTACAGCGTGGCGCCGGCCGGCACGACGGTCAGGCGTCCATCCCTTCACCCAGGCCGAGACCGCGGCACTCCGGTACTGCGCAGACCGAAATTGGCGCTACCGCGACTTGCGGGCGCGCTGGCGGTCTACGTCGCTTTCGTGGTCTACTTGTACCGACCTTACTTCGAGGGCTTCCAAAGCTGGCAATGGCTGCTGCCGACGAACGTTTTGCTCGCTGCAGTGGGCTGTTTCGTCGTGAGTCGCCGGTGGGTGGCGGGTTTCACCGGCTCACTGCTGGCCGGTGCGGTATATGGCTTCGGCCCCTTCATGCTCGGCTTGGCGCGCTACCATCCGACCGCCGGCTTGCTGGGCGCATGCATTCCCTGGCTCTTCGCGCCGGCCGCGTTGTGGGGCAGACGACGTCACGCCCTCGTCGGCGCGGCGCTCTCACTGCTGCCGTTCCTGGGCGTGGTCCTCTTCTTCCGCGTCAGCGCGCTGGAAGACTATCGTTTCTTCGCGGCTCCGATCCAGAGCCAGCCCCGACCGGTTGACCTGGTCGGCTTCGTCGCTCCGCTAGTGGTCGCCGATCGCGGCGCGATGCTCGCCAGTCTGTATCATGCCCCCGTCGCCGCTCTGGTCCTCGGTGCAGCGATGATGGTCAAGGCTCGTCGCTATGGTCTGCTCGTCATGGCAGCGCTCGGCTTGGCTTTGGCGCTGTGCAAATCGTACCTCGGTCCCGCTGCCGTCGTCTGGCTGGGCGTCAGTCCGATCCTGTGGCTGAGCATCCCGATGGTCTGCTTGGCCGTGCTGGCGGGCCTGGGGATGCAGGGTCTGCTCGATGCCGGCCATGCCGACCGAAAGTGGATACTGGCGGTCGCGATCTGCCTGGGCGCGCTGGCCATCGTGATACTGCTGCTGGCCGCGAAGTACTTCCAGGTCATCTTCGGTCTGGCCGACGGTTACGCCAAGCTGTTCGTCGAAGCGGCCAAGATGTATCTGATGGCGGCACTGGCGGTCGGGATCGTGTTCGCGATCGCGCGACAGAATCTCCGGCTCCAGCCGCTGCGCTGGGCCGTGCTCTGTGCGGCCTTGGGCTTCGACGTCTTTCTCGGCGCTCGCTACATCGTCGATAAGATTCTGTGAGGAAAAGCGAAAGGACTCGCAATGGCCCACTGTCGATACGGGCCGCTTGTGTGGGCAATTCTGCTGTTCGGTGGCGCCGCTCCAGCGGCTGAGCCGATCGGGCTGAGTGAGGAAGTCGAGATTCAGCCGGTCGAGCCCGGCGTCTTCGTCGTGGTGCACCGCTTCGGCGGCGCGTGCAACAGCCTGCTCGTCCAGTGTGCGCCGCGCGATTTCGTCTGGGTCGATACGCCGTGTACGGATGACGCCACACGCCAGGTCCACCAGTGGCTGAAACGTACCTTTTCCGATCCAAACCTCATCGAAATCAACACCGGCTTCCACAACGACAATCTGGGGGAAACGGCTACCTGATCGCTCAGGGCATCCCTTGCTATGGTTCGGACCTGACGCCCAGGCTGATCGCCGAGCGCTGGGAGCAGACCAAACAGCAAGTTCTGCCTTACTACGCCCAGGCAGGTGACGACGTCCGTGACGCGTTCGTCAATCAGAAGCTGATAGCTCCGAACAAACTGTATCCGCTGGCGCAGGGCCTGGCGCTGCGCGTCGGCGCCGAGTCGGTAGAGGTGTTCTTTCCCGGCCCCTCCCACACCACCGACAACGTCGTCGTCTATTTCAAGAACGAGCGCATCCTGTTTGGCGGCTGCATGATAAAGGCCCTCGCCGCGCGGACACCGGGCTTCGTCGGCGACGCCGACATGAGCGCCTGGCCCGTCTCGGTGCAGAAGGTGCTGGACCGCTTCCCTGACGCGCGGCTGGTCGTTCCCGGCCACGGCGCCGCCGGCGACCTTGCGCTGCTGTCCCACACCATCCGCCTCTGCGAGCAGCACAACCGACGCTGACGCCGTTAGGTCTTTTCCCTGTGTCCTTCCGGGCGCCCTACGCGCAGCAGCCGCACTGCGTCCATTCCTGACGGTGCTTCAATGCCGAACCACGGCAGTCTGCCTGAGTATACAGTCCAGTGGGCGCGCGGCCCGGACAGGCAGAGCAGGGAGTGTACGCTGGAGCGTGTACGATGGAGCCGCTGAGGAATCGCTGTGTGAGTCTGCGTACGGTGCGAGGCGTGGTCGGGATTCTGATCTGGCTGTTCGTGGTCGCGCCGGCGGGAGCGAATGATCGTTCACCGCCATCGGGACGGCTGGCGGAACTGCGGCGCCAGGCGCAGGAACGCGCCAAGCAGCCGTTCCAGCCGGATCGTGTAGAACTGCCCCAGGCGCTGCGGGACCTCGACTACGATGGCTACAGGGCGATAAGCTTTCGATCGCAGCGCGCCCTGTGGGTCGCTGAAAAGCTCCCGTTTCAGGTGGAATTCTTCCATCGCGGCTACCTTTTCCCCCAGCGCGTCCGGGTATTCATTCTCGAAGATGGGCAGCGCCGCGAGGTCGCCTTCTCGCCGCGGCTGTTCGATTATTCTCAAAGCGCCGTCCAGCCCGAGGAATTGCCTGAAGACCTGGGTTTCGCGGGTCTGCGCCTGCTGTATCCTATCCATCAGGCGGATCGTCATCACGAATTCATCAGTTTCCTGGGCGCCAGCTACTTCCGCTCGCTCGGCGCGCACCAGGTCTACGGTGCCTCGGCGCGCGGCCTGGCGGTCGGGATGGGATCGCCCATCGAGGAATTTCCTTACTTCGAGACCTTTTGGGTCGAAGAGCCGTCGGCCGGCGCGCGAACGATCACGATGTATGCGTTGCTCGATAGCGCCAGTGTCACAGGCGCCTACCGCTTCGACATCGGGCCGGGGGAAACGACACTCGTCGAGGTTCGCGCGGAAGTCTTCGCGCGCACGAGCTTCAACGATGTCGGCGTAGCGCCGCTGACCAGCATGTACTTCTATGGACGAAACGGTCCGAAGCGGCTCCAGAATAGCCGACCCGAAGTCCATGATTCCGACGGGCTGCTGCTGGACAACGGCGCCGGCGAATGGACCTGGCGGCCGCTGTGGAATCCGGAGACGATATCGTTGAGCACGCTCCAGGTCGAGGCCGTCAAGGGATTCGGTCTGATACAGCGCGCCCGCGATCCCTGCGATTACAGGGACCCGCGCACGTCGTACGAAAGACGTCCGAGCATCTGGGTCGAACCGCTGGCGGACTGGCGAGACGGCGGGATTCGCCTGCTGGAACTGCCGAGCGACGGAGAAGGCCAGGACAATATCGGCGCCTGCTGGATCCCGCCTGCGAGCTTCAGCGCCGCCGGCTCGCTGTCGCTGGAGTACAGGCTGCACTTCGGCAAATCCGTGCCTGAGCCGAACGGCATCGGAAAGGTCGTCGCGACGCGCTGGTCCGAGTCATCCGGGACGGCTACGCGCTTCGCGGTGGATTTCGACCTGGGTGCGGCCGGCGCCGATCCGCAGCAGGCTCCCGAGGCGGTGGTTACAGCCAGCGCAGGCGAAGTCAGCGCCGTGCAGACTCGTCGCGACCCGGCCACCGGACACTGGCGCACCACTTTCGAGGCCAGTCCCCACGGTGGGCAGATCATGGAGATACGCGCGTTTCTCCAACAGGACGAACGTAAGTTGACCGAGGTCTGGAATTTCGCATGGCCACGCTAAGCCACGAATCCGTCGAACAGAGCACGAGCCGGCCGCATCACGGACCCGAGCAGAGGGTGCATCGTGTCACGCTCTACTTGCGCAGCGTCGGCTTGCCGGCCGAACAGGCCGGCCGCCGCGCGCTGAATGTCACGCGAGAGGTGCAACAGCAGCTCGACAACCCGGCCGAAGACCTTACCAGCGCTGCGATCGACCGGGTGATGGACATGGTCGGCCAGTGGCTCGATGAGCTCAGCGCCTCTGTCCCGGACGCGTCAGAAGAGCGGCGTCTGCAGCTCGCCTGGTTCCTGCGACCCGTGCTGATGCGCCATGCGGAGATGTTCTTGCACCGCGAGGGTCTTTCCCAGGATTTCGACCGCGCGATTCAAGCTGCCGGCACACCGATGCGGTTGCCGCCGGTGCCGACCGAAATGCCGCCGCAGGCGCTGGGCGAACTGCCTCGCCTCTGGTACAGGCTGCTGGCCCTCGGCAACATGGTCTGGGACCGGCTGGTCGGCGTGCTGGAACAGAGACAAGCGGAGCCATGATGAAACCTCACTTCTCCTGGGTACGGTTCCTGGTCGGCCTCTTGATCGCAGGCACTGCTTTCGGCGGCGCGTTCATGTTCGCTCGCCTGCTGTGGTCCGATGGGGTTTCGCTGTTGGATGTGCTCCTGCTGCTGGTCTTCGCTCTGCTGTATTTGTGGCTGTCCGTTGCCTTCTGGATCGCGACTCTGGGACTGTTGCTCTCCTCGACGCCGGGCGCCTTGCGCCGTGGCGCCGATCGTGAAACTTCCCGGGCCGCATTGTTCCACGTCGACTCCGTCGACCCACACGAATACGAGGATCTGCCGCCGACGGCGGTCATCATGCCCATCTACAACGAGGATCCGACACGCGTGTTCTCGGGTCTGCTGGCGACCTACGAGTCCGTACAGCAGACCGGTCACGGCGCGCGGATCGACTTCTTTGCCTTGAGTGACACGAACGATCCCGAGCTCTGGGTGGCCGAAGAGCTGGCCTGGGCGACCGCCTGGCGCGCCGCGACAGGCACCGGCAAGATCTACTATCGCCGGCGCCAGAAGAACGTCGGGCGCAAGAGCGGCAACGTACGCGATTTCTGCGAGCGGTGGGGCGGCGCCTACAAGTACATGGTCATCCTGGATGCCGACAGCGTCATGGACGGCTGGACCGTCCTCGAGATGATTCGGCGCATGGAGCGCCAGGAGCGGATCGGCATTCTGCAGGTCCCTCCGGTGCCGGCCAGCCGCGAGACGCTCTTCGCGCGCATCCAGCAATTCGTCGCGCGCGTCTACGGCGGGATGTACGTTCGCGGCTATGCCTTCTGGAGCCAGGGCGAGAGCAATTACTGGGGTCACAACGCGATCATCCGCGTCGAGCCGTTCACGCAACATTGCGGCCTGCCTCGCCTGGCGGGCGACGGTCCCTTGGGCGGAGAGATTCTCAGTCATGACTTCGTCGAAGCGGCGCTCATGCTTCGCGCCGGCTGGGAGGTCCGCGTCGCGAGCGATCTGGGCGGCAGCTACGAAGAGCCTCCGACGACGATCATCGACTTCGTCACGCGCAGCCGGCGCTGGTGCCAGGGGAATCTCCAGCACTTGCGTCTCGTCGTCCTGCACGGGTTTCACGCGATCAGTCGGATCTATTTCGGCATGGGCGCCATGTCCTACCTGTCGTCGCTGCTGTGGCTGGCCTTCGTCGTGCTGACGGTGGTCAACGGGATCGGCGGCGCATCCCGCTCGGGCACGAGCTTATGGATGGTGACATTGGCGCTGCTGTTCCTGCCAAAGGCGTGGGGTTATCTCGTCCTGGTCCGCGACCCGGCCACGATGAAGGCGCACGGCGGACCGGCGCGCGCGGCGCTGAGCGTGTTTCTCGAAGCCGCGGTTTCGATCTTGACGGCGCCGGTGTTCATGCTGTTCAACGTGCGCTTCGTCATCCTGCTCCTGTCCGGCCGCACCATCCAATGGGACCCCCAACGCCGGGACGACACGGCGGTCGCGTTCTCCGAGGCGCTCCACCAGCACGGCCTGCACACCGCGATCGGAGTGACCGGCATCGTGCTCGTGCTGTCGCTGGGTTCGCCGGGCCAGGTGTGGTTGCTCGCCGTGCTCCTGGGGATGGCGCTTTCCGTCCCGCTGGAAATGAGTCTCAGCAGCGTCCGGCTCGGCCGTCTGGCGCGAGATGCGGGCCTGTTTCTCGGTCCCGAAGAGACCGAGCCGCCGGCCCTCCTGTCGCGACAGCGCGTGCTGCGCCGCGACCTCCAGCAAACGCTCGCTTTCCGCAATCGCGGCGAGGTCTTCCGACGCGTGGTCCTCGATCCTGGACTCAACGACATGCACATCGGCCTGCTGCACGCACAGGGGATCGAGCCGCAGCCGTGGGACAAGATCGAGTCGATCGCGCGCGTCGCGCTGCACGGCGGCCCGGAACATCTGACCCGACGCGACCGCCTGGCGCTGCTGTCCAATCGCGACGCGATCGCCTGGCTACACCGTGAAGCCTGGAAGAAATGGAAAATCAAGCATGAGGCAGGTTTCGGATCATGACGGGACACAGAGGACAGAGGACGCCAGACGGTGGACACGCCAGTGATAGTCAGGCTGTCGGCGCCGACGTTGAGACCTTCATGCTGGCCGATGACGGCGTGTTTTCGAACAACGCCAAGCTGCCCGTGCTCGTGTATCGCGGTGCGCTGAGCGCGGTGCTGGCCGACCCGCAAGCGCACGCGCAGGAGACGTTCGCGCAGAATCATTGGACCGGCAGTTGGGTCGACGGCATCTACGACTTCCATCACTATCACAGCACCGCGCACGAGGTCCTGGCGATCTGCTCTGGACACGCGACGGTGCAGCTCGGCGGCGACAGGGCAGTCACGCTGGATGTCACCGCCGGCGACGTGCTTGTCTTGCCCGCCGGCACCGCGCACAAGCGCCTCCGTTCCAGCCGTGACCTGGTCGTCGTAGGCGCCTATCCCCAAGGCCAACACTACGACATGTGCTACGGCAAAGAAGGTGAGCGTCCCGCCGCCGACTGCACCATCGCCGGCGTCCCCCTCCCCCCAGCCGACCCCCTCCACGGCCCCGACGGACCCCTCATGAAACTGTGGAAGCCGTGAGAACACCGGCCCTTCGCCGGCCCCGGCCGACCCAAAACTTCTTTGTGAAGTTGTCCAGAATTGCACCCACATTCGGCGTGCGAGATTCGCCTATAAGTCGGTGCCGGACTGGCGAAAAGCAGGTGCGGCACGCCCTCGTCGGGCCGGGCAAAAAAAAGTTGCTTTCTGGCGATTCTTCTCTTGCAGGCGGCGACGGGGGGGCAGAATGATGAACAGGGAAGATAGGAACAGTTTGGGGTAGAGGTAGTCCTGCTAGGCGCATGGTCGTAGGGGCGAATGATTATTCGCCCTGATTCGGGCAAGCCCGAATCACTACGAAGCAGGAGAGCTCTTCTTGGGGGAGCAAGGAGCGCGAGCGATGGGACGGATGGGAGAAGCAAGGCGTGGACGCCGGGCGGAATCGGCAGTCCGGCGGGGCACGGTCGAAGGGGCAACCTGCCGGTCATCCCGTCCGACCATCGGTCATTCATCATCCCTCAACAATGCCAATGCCTTTACTCTGATCGAACTGCTGGTGGTGATCGCGGTGATCGCGGTCCTGCTGGCGATCCTGCTGCCGGCGCTGCGGATGGTCAAGGAAGAGGCCCGCCGGACCAAGTGCGCCTCGCACATCCGCCAGCAACTGATCGCAATGCAGATTTACGGCACTGAAAACGACGGCAAGTTGCCGCGCGGACAAATGGGGGGACAGCTAGGTGTGGGCACAGCGGTGCAGTATGAACTGGTCAATTTCATGCTGCGCAGCGGGACGGCGCGGGAAATGTTCTATTGCCCCTCGAACGCGGTGCACCAGAAGTACAACGATTACTACTGGATAGACGGCTTTCCCGAGCACAACAACTGGGACGGTTCACGGTTCACAGAAGGGCCCGATATGTTTCGCTCGATCAAGTCGAGCTATCTCTGGCTGGTCGACCCGCGCTATGGACCCTACGCTGGGTTCACGTCTGAGATCACGCCGTATGCCGCAGACGCCATCAAGAAGACGTGGGTCGAATCGCTGCTCGACAAGAACCCCGCAAGCAAGGAACTGCTCGTGGACATAATCGCCGGAGTGCGACCGAGCAGCGAATATCTCCAGGCGGAGAGAAGCAAACGATATGGTCGGAATTTCGCACGGAGCGGAAGTACGCAGGCCCGAGGTGTGCCTGCCGACCAACCCACAAGCCATCTTCAAGGTGTGAACCCTACCGGGGGCAACATCGGCTTTCTGGATGGGCACGCTGCCTGGCGGCGTTTCAACCCCGACATGGATCCCAACGGCGTCGCGGTCCCTCGTTGGGGCTCTCCCGGCGGCGGCAGCGGCGGACTGTTTTGGTGAACACATAGTCGCGGAGAATGATGCGCTGGGCGCGCGGCCCTAAGGTCCGGCACAGCGTTGGAGGAGGATACGGGAGGATACGGGGTCACATCTCCAATTACCAATTATTGGCTTGACGGCGGCTCAGGGGGCTGGTAGGGTACCGGTATGGCGCGGCCTTTGCGGATCGACCAGGAGGACAGCTTCTACCACGTGCTGAACCGTGGCAACGAGCGGCGCGCGATCTTCCGCGATGCGCCGGACCGCGAAGGCTTCCTGACGCGGCTGGGACGGTGCGCGGAGCGGTTCACGCTGGGAGTGTACGCCTACGTTCTGATGGGCAATCACTACCACCTGCTGGTCCGCACGCGCGAGGCGAACCTCTCGGCGGCCATGCAGTGGCTGGGCGTTTCGTACAGCACCTGGCACAACGCACGCCACGAGCGCCGCGGCCATCTGTTCCAGGGCCGATTCAAGAGTTTCATCATCTCCGAAGATGCGTATCTATACCGTCTGTTGCTGTACGTGCACCGCAATCCGCTCCGCGCGCGGATCGTTGAGCGTCTGGCGGATTACCCCTGGAGCAGCTATCGGGCGCTGGCGTACGGCCGGGGCGGCCCGGCGGGCGTGGTTCGACCGGCGGCGGGTGTACGAGCAATTCGACTTGGACGGCAAACGTTTCCGCGAATCGGTGCGCCGCTACGACGAGGAACGGGATGGGCTGCTGTCGCACTTGTACTACGGGCTGGTGCTGGGCAGTCCGGCCCTCGTGGAGGAGGTGCGGCGGCGCCTGTGCCGCCAGCGGGAGCCGGAAAAACCGCAGTTGCAGGCCCTGCGCGCCCACGGCTCCATCCCGGAGCGTCTGCGTGAGTACGCCGGCAGGCTGGAGATCGGCCAAGAGGAATTGGCCGGACTGTTACGCCCCATCCGCCATCGTGAGCGGCCGGACCGCGACGCGCTGATGTACCTGCTGTGGCGCGAGGGCTGTTTTCGACTGGGTCGGATAGCGCCGCATTTCGGCGTGGGTTACACCGCTGTCGAGCAGGCCTGCCGCCGGGCCGAACGCCGCGCGAAAACGGACCGCAAGTTCCGGCGGGTGCTGGAAGCGCTGCCGAAATAATTGGTAATTGGAGATGTGACCCCCAACTGGGCCCCTCCCCCCAGCCGACCCCCTCCACGGCCCCGACGGACCCCTGATGCGACTCTGGAAGCCATAGGGGCCGAGCAACCGGTCCTCAGTCTGCGATCAGAAGCCCGCCAGTCTTTTCTCGGCAGCTTCGCGCACGTCATCGTCGTCAGCGGTGTCGGAGGCGAGCTCTCGCAGGCGATCCAGCGCGCCGGGGGTGGACAGACTTACCGTATCGCAGCCAAGCTCTCGCGTGTGACGGTGACAATCCCAAAGACACTCGAACGCATAATCAGCGGCAAAGTGCACGGGCGCTGTGACCGCCATCGCCGCAGCGGCGCGATGCCTGTCGTAGCAGTGACCGTTTTCGCCGAAGACCTGTTCAAGCTCGGGAATCGGTCCGATCCCGCTGAAGCGAGCCAGTGCCTCTAGGACATTGGACAGGCGAAAATCCTCGCGTCGAAGTGTTTCCGGCTGGCGAAGCGCTTCGATCAGCAAGTCAAGGTCCTCGTGCGTGGCGTGATTTGCCAGTATGAGACCGGCCGGATAATGGAAGTGGTGTTCCTTACGATGGAACCACTGCCTGGCCAAGTCCAACGTCAGCGAACCGGGCATCTCGGCAATTGCATAGAATGCATACCTGCGAGTTCGTGATCCTGTGCTCCCACACGCTTCGATGTATGACTTGACTGCCTCAAAGGCTTCGGGCGTGCCCAATCGGCCCAATCCGCGCAGCGCCAGCATAGCCCGGCGTTCATCTTCTGACGAGACACTCTCCAACAGCAAGGTCTCGTCGTCCATTGTCACTGTCTCATCGAGGACGCACCGGCTCGCGTAGAAATTCGCCTTGTTGACCGAGGCCAGCAAGCCGGCTGTCGAAACGTCTGTCAAATCTTCGACAGCCACCTTCTTCGGGGGAGGTGGGGGCTGGTCGTATGGCAGTCCGACGTTCGCGAAGAGACTCGCCAGTGTCTCGTGCTTCCGGCAGAACGACTTCCAGGGCTCGCAAATCGGCAGCATGAGATCACATTCCGCGCGATTCTCCTCCTCCCGAAGGAGGTACCATTCCCATGCCTCTCTGGCGGCGGCATCAAATCGATCTCGGACATTGTGGTCGGCGCCAATCCGATGGACCAGCACTTCGTCGACGTCCTCCAGTGCTTGGGGATTGTCCACGCTATGGAGGACGCGAATGGCCCACTCCCAATCCTGCCCGTATGCGATGTATTCTCGCATGATCTGGAGTGCTTCGTCCGACTCGTGGACGAGGCAGGCGAGAGTCGCCAATGGGAGCCACTACTGCAAGGCGCTGATTCTCTCGGTGTTGTCGTTTAGCTTGATGTGTAGCCGCAACGGTTGAAGGTCCATGCCGGTAGCGAGGATGAGGGAGGCGTAATACTGATCGCGCACTTCAACATCACAATCTACCCTTGGGTCGTTCGTGATGCACTCCATAAGCAGGGGCCAAACAGTGGCTGGGGGAGCCTCCAGGGCGAGCAGATAGCCCTTGCCTCGTCCGCGCTGGAGCAGTCCGAGCAGGCTGTCAGGGTCGGCCAGATGCTTCGTCATGAGAAGGTCTCGCGTTCGACTTGGCCGAGGTAGAAGCGGGCGTCGTTGCGCATGAAGGTCAGGATGGCGTCGAGCTGCTGGTCGATGAAGCGCGCGTCGTTGCTGACGACCGCGATGCCGAGGACGGCGGTGCTCCGGGTGTCCTGGTGGTCCACTTCGGAGATCGAGATGTTGAAGCGGCTGCGCAGCCGGCCGATCACGCTCTTGACAATGCTGCGCTTCTCCTTGAGCGACGCAATGCCGTGCATGTACATCTGCGTTGTCATGACGCCGACGAGCATCGGTTGGTTCCTGCAACAGGTTTGTAGCGTATCCGCGACGTCATCCGTAGGGGCGGGTCCCCGTGCCCGCCCCGGGCAACCACAGGGGGTTGCCCCTACGCTACGCGCTTGCGCGTTTCGCGCGGATCTTCTCCAGCAGCTTGCGCGTGGCGACGACGCCGTCGTTTTCGCTCAGTCGACTGCCTTCGTACTCGATGCCGACGTAGCCGTGATAGCCGGCGGCGAGCACGATGTCCATCATCCGCTCGAAGTCGATACGCGTTTCGGTGCCTTCTGCGTCGAAATCGTAGCTCTTGGCGCTGACCGCTTTGGCGAACGGCATCATGAGCTGGACCGCTTCGTAGCGGTCGATCTCGTTGGGGAAGTTGCCGAAGTCGGGCAGTGTGCCGCAATTGGGCAGGCCGACTTTCTTGATGACGTCCGTCAGCCATTTCGGATCGGAGGTCAGGTTGCCATGGTTCTCGACGATCACGTTGATCTCGAAGTCGGCCGCGAACTCGCACAGGCGCTGCAAGCCGTCGGCGACGCGGTCGGCCTGCTCGGCGCGCGTGCCTTCCGAGTAGCCATTGACGCGGATGGAGTGGCAGCCGAGGTACTTGGCGGCTTCGACCCAGGGCTGATGATTCCGCACGGCCGCGTCCCGTTGGGGCTGCTCCGGCGCGCCCAGGTTGCCCTCGGCGTCGCACATGATGAGCACGGAGCGAACCCCGAGGTCGTCGGCGCGCTTCTTCAGCTCGGCCAGGTAGTCCTTGTCCTTGACTTTGTCCTTGAAGAAGACGTTGACGTACTCGACGGCGTCGATGCCAAACCGCTTGGCTTCGGCGGGGAAGTCCAGGTTATCCAGCGCCGGCTGCGCCCGTCCGTAGAGCCTTCTGTGGAACGACCATTCGGCCAACGAAATCTTGAACGGCACGGCCGGCTCGGCTGGCTTGGGCTGTTCAGCGGCGCCTGCCATCGGGCTACCCAAACACGCGCCGCCTACGGTGCCGGCGGCCAACGAAAGGAACGTCCTGCGTTTCATAGGTCCTCCAATCTCTCAATGCCTCCCAGGCGGAGGCGAGGGTCAATTGCGTGGTCTTACGATTCCGGAATATGCCGGAAAGGATACCACTGTTCCGGTCGGATGTCCATTCGGATCGATGCCGGCCGAGCCGGACACAACGACGCGCCCCGATGGAGGATGCGAGCGACCCCGGTTGGCCTCGCGCGATGTAAACTCTTTACACTAACGGAGTTGTGCAGATGACGGTCCGCCCGGGCAGGCCGACAGGGTTTGCTTGATTGACCGCGAAGAGCGGGGTATAATGGCAGTCTGTGTTCCATATAGGAAGGATCGCATGGGCGACAAATATGTCAGGGCTATCTTCCCCGGTTCGTTCGACCCCATCACGAATGGGCATCTGGACGTGGTCAAGCGCGCGGTGCGCCTGTTCGATGAGCTGATCATCGCGGTGGGGCGCAGCCCGATCAAGAACCAGCTTTTCACGCCGGCCGAGCGGGTCGAGATGATCGCGGAGCTGATCGACGGCATGCCGACGGTCTCGGTCGAGAGCTTCGAGGGCCTGACGGTGGAGTACGCTGCCCGCCGGAAGGCCACCGTGATTCTGCGCGGCCTGCGCAGCCTGACCGACGTTCAGTATGAGTTCCAGTTGGCGATGACGAATCGCGCCGTCGCGGGGATCGAGACTGTGTTCATCATGACCAGCGAGCAGTATGGATTCACCAGCTCGACGCTGATCCGCGAGATCGCCTCTCTCGGCGGCGACCTGTCGAACCTGATCCCGGCCGGCGTGCAGCGACGCTTGGAGGGCCGGTTCAGCCAGTTGCGACATCAAGGCAAGTAGGAGACTCGACCGCCGCGACACGTGAGCCTGCGGACGACGGCCGGGGTAGGGCGAGCGGGCGCCTGGCGGCCGTTTCGCGGAACAATGCGTTTCACGCGGACGTACGCTTAGAAGTGCTGGGTGTTGAGTGCCATGGTCTTGGCGTTCAGCAGAATTGTCGCGATTAGGATGTGTTGAGCAAGTCTATATCGGACCTTAGGGTGAAGAACGCAATGGGGTTAAACAGGCTGGCTCGCGCCGGGGATTTTCGTGCTGTTTCTCGGCGCGGGATTTGTCGATAGAATGAGCGTGGCTCTGAAACGGTCTCGGAAAGGGACCTCCAGCCGGGCAACGACGGAGTTGAGATTCGTAGATTCTTATGCAGTGTCAGATTTGTAGCAAACGTGCGGCCACGATCCATTTGACGGAGATCAGTGACGGCGTGCGCAGTGAGATGCACATCTGCGAGCACTGTGCGGCCGAGCAGGGGATCGCTTCGCAAAGCCAGATGTCGATCAACGAACTCCTGACCAACCTGCTGGCGGTGCAGCCTTCGGACGAGGAGATCTTCGGACCGTCCGAGGTCGCGTCAAGTTGTCCCGAGTGCGGTTTCACGCTCGACCGCCTGCGCAAGGAGGGCACGTTGGGCTGCCCGCGTGACTACGAGGTCTTCGAGCACGCGCTCGTGCCTTTGATCGCGCGGGCCCATAACGGTGCCACGGCCCATTGCGGCAAAGTGCCCTCCCGAACGCCTCGGGAGACGAAGAAGCTGGTCAAGCTCTCTGATCTGCGTCAGCAATTGGAGGCGGCGGTACGCGACGAGGACTACGAACGGGCCGCTCGTCTGCGTGACGAAATCAAGCGGCTCCACTGATGCCTGCGCCATGAGCTTTTCCGTACGAACGGCGAGTGGGTGACCATGAAACTGACGGAAATAAGTAACGACATCAACGACTGGTTCAGCGGGTCGGGCCCGATGGCCGACATCGTCGTCTCGTCGCGAATACGTCTGGCGCGCAACCTGGCCGGACACAAGTTTCTCAATAGCTGCTCGGCCGAAGAGAAAGCGGAGATCCTCGAACGGCTCAAGACCGTGATCATGTCCCTCGATCTCGGCGACGAGGTGTTTTACGTCAGCGTGGACCAGGCTTCGGCGCTCAACCGTAACTTCCTCGTCGAGCGTCACCTGATCAGCCGCCATCACGCGGTGGCCAAGGGACCCCGCGGCGTGGTCATCGCGCGGCACGAGTTCTTCACCGCGATGATCAACGAGGAGGACCATTTGCGCCTCCAGGTGCTGCGCCCCGGATGCCAGCTTTCCGCGTGCGTCGAGCAGATCGACCGCATCGACAGCACGATCGAAAAGCAGGTGGACTACGCCTTCAGTCCGCGCTTTGGCTTCCTGACCGCGTGCCCGACGAACCTGGGCACCGGGATTCGTGTCTCCGTCATGCTGCACATGCCGGCGTTGAAGATGACCAACGACATCGGCAAGTTCCTCGCGGCGGCCAAGGACATGAACCTGGCGGTCCGCGGCCTCTTCGGCGAAGGCAGCGAAGCCACCAGCGACCTGTACCAGATCTCCAACCAGGTCACGCTGGGCATCAGCGAGCAGCAGATCGTCTCCGAGTTCGAAGGTACGATCATTCCCGAGATCACCGAGTACGAGAAGGCCGCGCGCAAGCAGTTGCTCGCTCACCAGGTCGAGACGCTCGACGATAAGATCGCGCGCGCCATGGCGCTGCTGCAAAACGCGCACGTGATCAGCTCGCAGGAGGCCTTGATCCTGCTCAGTCACCTGCGTTTGGGCCTGAATATGCGCGACCACATGGGCGCCTCGACGCCGGCCATCGACCGGCTGTGCGCCCGGCGACACGACGACGGCGCGACGCAGCCCTCCCACGGACTGTCCATCCGCACGATCAACCGCCTGTTCATGTTGACCTTGCCGGCCCACCTGCAAATGAACTACGGCAAGCTCCTCGACGCCACCCACCGCGACGTCCTCCGCGCGAAAATCATCCGCGAAGCGCTCAGCCAGTAGGCCCCGTTCACATCCGATGGGCGCCCTTTCGACGCACCCTCCGAAACGGCGCGGGGTGCACTGCACGTTTGTAGGTAGCGCAGACATTCAGCCCCTTTGTCATGTCGAGTGGAGCGAAGCGGAATCGAGACATCTGGCTGCGAGTGAGACAGCCGCGTCGTTCTCGGCCAGATTTCTCGATTGCGGTCTGCCGGCGGCAGCCCTCCACTCGAAATGACAAGCACGGCCGCCGGTTAGCGGAAATCTACCTACAAACGTGCAATGCACCCAACGGTGCGCCCCGTATTTTGCGCGTATTGAAGCAACGGCGTGCAGAGTGTATCATGGTGACGTCGGGATAGCGCGACGACGCCGACGAGCCCGGTAGCGCGTCTCGTGGACTGTCAGCGATGAAAGGAAGATAGATGCAGAAAGGACAGACCCAAGGCGGTAGCCGCAGGGCGTTTGTCAAGAAGGCGTGCTTGGCCGGGTTGTGCGCCTGTGGGGCGCGGGCGGTGAATGCGGCGCAGACCGGCGAGAGTGAAAGTGCGCCGGCGCCGGAAGAGAAGCCGGCCACCATGCCGCAGAAGTGGATCGTGACGTTGCTGCCTCTGTTGGCCGGCGGCGATCAGGAGTATGCCAGGCGCGTCCTGAAGGGCTGCTCGGCGTCTCACTACGAGCACCTGAAGATGCAGGCGACGCTGGAGCCTTTCATCGGCAAGCTCCCGGCGTTTCTCGACTTCCTGCGCACGCAATGGGGATGGATCATCGAGCACGATCGAGCGAACGGCGTCATCACGATCAACGAAAACAAAAGCAGTTGCGTCTGTCCTCTTGTCCCGAAAAAGCACGGCGCGGAGCTGGGAATTCTGTGCTACTGCTCCGAGGGATTCGCGGAGAAGATGTTCTCAGCAGTCGTTGGTGCTCCGGTCCGCGCCGAGGTCACCGAATCGATCCTGCGCGGAGGCAAGCGCTGCCGGTATCGCATCGAGTTGAGGACCGCACCGACGTAGTTGCCACGGCGACGATGCTTCGTATCGGCGCGCCCCGCTCGAAATCGTGCCTGCGTCTCAGGCGGGAAGCTGGCCTCGGATGGCAGCGAGGATATCCTCAGAGGCCGCTGTCTTCAGAACGTAGCTTTCGGCTCCCGCCCGGCGCATCCGCTCGGCGGCCGCTTCTTCGTGGAACATCGATAGCGCGACAATGCGCGTCTGCGGCAGGCCTTTCTTGATCTGTTCCGTGGCTTCGTAGCCGTTCATGCGCGGCATGGCCACGTCCATGACGACCACGTCGGGCTGGAGCCGATACGCCTCATTCAGCGCCTCGTGACCGTTGGCGGCTTCACCGACCACCTGGATATCCGTCTGATCGCTGAGCAGGGTCGCCAGGCCCTCCCGCAGGATCCTGTGGTCGTCGACCAACAGCACGCGGAGTGGGGCTGTCCCGGTTTCCTTGGGGTTGGCGCGGCGTCTTACCTGTTTCACCATTTCCTGGGTGCTCGTCCGTTCGCGCCTGGCGTTGGCCGCCAATACCTCGGTTTCCGAGACGGTGATGACGAACACGCTTCCCTGGCCTTCGGCGCTGTGGATCTTCATGCGTCCGCCCAGCAGTTGAACGCGCTCGCGGATGCTCAGGAGCCCGAATCCCTTCGTTGTGCGCAATCCCTGCGGGTCGAACCCTCGGCCTCGGTCCGACACCGACAGGCGCAGGCGTTGGTCGAGCCGGCGCAGGCGGACGCGGACCTCGCTCGCACCGGCATGCTTGACCGCGTTGAACAACAGCTCCTGCGCCGTGCGGTAAAGGAAGGTCTTCAACGCGTTGCAGTTGGAATCGATCTGTCCGTCGATCTCGACATGGACCACCAACGCGTGCTTGGTGCGCATCTCGTTGGCCAGCCATTCGAACGCGTCGCCGAGCGTGCCATGATGAAGGATCGCCGGACTGAGTTCGTGCGAGAGACTGCGCGACTTCGCTACGGCGTCCTTGAGCATCTCCCCGATCCTGGCCAGGCTCTCCTGAAAGCGTGCGTCCCCCGGATGCCGTTTGGCCAGCAGACCCAATTGGATTTTGGCGGCCGCAATCTCCTGCTGCAGATCGTCGTGCAGGATCTCCGCCAGCCGTTCGCGTTCGTGCTCTTCCGCCTGCGAGAGTTCCAACGCGAGCTCTTGAAGCTGGCGCGTCCGTTGCTCCAGTTCTGCCGTGCGCTGAGCGACCTTGCTCTCCAGGGCGGCCTCACTCCGGCGCAGCGCCTCCTCGGCGCGCTTGCGGTCCGTGATGTCCGAGGAGACTCCGAGAACGTATCGGACCTCATGGTCCGGACCGAACTCCGGCGCCAACGTCAGCGCAAACGTCCGCATCCCGGACGGCCCGGCGAAGTCGAACTCCATCTCCTCCGGGGCGCCGGTGCGAAACACCCGCTCGGTGGCCGCCTCCCAGAGGTCGCACAACTCCTCTGGCATTCCGGCCTCGCGGTTCGTCCGGCCGATCATTTGCCCGACCGTACGGGGATTGTACCGATCAGACTGCTTGCTCAGGTAGACCACGCGGAGCTGCCGGTCGAACCTCATCAGCACGCAGGGCACGTTTTCCGCCAGCGAACGCAAACGCTCCTCGCTCTCGCGCAGCGCTTCTTCTGCTTTCTTACGCTCGGTGATATCCACGATGGAGGCGAGCCAGCCCACAACCCGCCCCTGCGCATCTGTCTCGGGGATGTAGGTCACGCGCATGAACCGGGGGGCGATCCCCTGGTAAGGGACTTCGGACTCGTATCCCACCCGCTCTCCCTGCAAGACCCTCTCGACGTAGGGGCGAATCGTCTCAAACGCTTGCTTGCCTATGATTTCGATAATCGGTTTGCCGATGATCTGTTCCGCTGGACGCCCGAGCAACTCCGCGCAGGCACGGTTGACGAAGACATAGCGCAGGTCCCGGTTGCATCGGTTGAGCAGAACAGGTGTCGCGTGGGCGATGAGTTGGAGTTCGACTTCTTTCGCGCGCAGCGCCTCCTCGGCGCGCTTGCGTTCGGTGATATCGTGCGCGACGACGGTCGCGCCGAGTGGCGTTCCGTTCTCGTCGGCGGTGAAGGTCGCGTTGAGAAGGAGGTCAATGAGGCGTCCATCGCTTGTCCTGACTCGGTATTCGACGTTTGCCTCCGGCTCGCGACCGGCGAGCCAGGCGGCCATTCTCGAGGAAAACCGCGCCCGGCTTTCATCATCGAGGATCTCGGACGGGTCCAGCGCGAGCAGCTCCGCCTCGCTGTAGCCGAGCATGTGGCACATCGCGTCGTTGACCGAGGTGAAGCGCCCACGGCGGAAATCGATCTCGTAGATGCCGGCGGGCGCACAGCGGACGAGCTCGCGGTACCTGCTTTCAGCTTCCGCCAACGCCTGCTCGCTCAGCCTCAATTCGTCGTTGGCGACGCGCAACTCCTCGGCCTGAACCTGCAGCTCCTCGGTCTGCGCCCGCAGCCGCTCGTTGGCGTCCTGGAGCGACTGCTGGTTCTCGCGCAAGACGCGAATCGAATGGGCCGATTCCTCCAGCGCCGTCAGGTCCGACGCGACTACGCAGATGCTGACGCTGTCGGCGGCCTGGAGGAGATTGGCCGACAGCAAGACCGGCACCACCGTTCCATCGGCCACACGCAGTATCAGGTGTCGCTGGACAGGCTCGGTCTCCGCGTCCGCCAGCGCCCGCTTCAGCGCCGGACGCTGAGGCTCGGCGGCGAAGGTCTCGATGTCCCGGCCCAGCACCTGATGCATCGGTGTCCGCATCAGGTCGCAAAACCGCTGGTTGCAGTACAGGATCGTCCCGTTCAGGCCCACCGTCAGCGCCGCTTCGTTCATCGTCTCGACGATCACGCGGTAGGCATGCTCGGCGCCGGTGAGCGAGTAGACCTGCTCGCCGCGCGGGCCGCCCACCACGATCGCGTCCATGTCGCCTTGGCGGATCGCGTCCAGCGTCTGCTGGACCTCGTCCAGACGCTGTTGCAGCGTTTGGTTCTGGTGGAGCAACCAGTCCCTCGTGGGCGAATCGCGATGGTCGGGAGCCACCGTTCGGCCTCCTATTCCTTCATGCGCAGGTCCAGGCCTACGAGCATCTTCTTCGTGTCTGCCATGGTGCCGATGATCTTGCGCAGCGGCGCAGGCAGCTTCTTGATCAGGGTCGGCGCCGCGATGATCTGCTCGTCCTTGGCGAGCGTCGGCTGCTGGTAGATATCGACTACGTCGAGTTCGTACCGGCCCGCCAGGTGCTCGTCGCAGATCGCTTTGACGGCACGGATGGCCTCCTGCGAGCGCGGCGTCACGCCGGCGACGTAGAGGCGCAGCACGTACTTCTGCTGCCTGGCTTGGCGACCGGCCTCCTCCAAGGCTTCCTTGGCTGATTTGGCGCGCGTCTTCGTCATGAGGGCTCCAATTGCTTGGGCCGCAGATCCAGGCCCACCAGGACTCGTTCTTGGTTGGACAGGTCGCCGATGATCTTGCGGACCGGCTCGGGCAGCTTACGGACCAGGGTCGGCACGGCCAGGATCTGGTCGCCGCGCGCCAGTTTCGGGTCCTTGAGCAAGTCGATCACTTCGATGCTGTACTTGCCGGCCAGGTGCTCCTGGCAGATTCTTTCGAGATTCTCCAGCGCCGCGATCGAGCGCGACGTCTGGCCGGCGACGTAGAGCCTCAGGTTCCACGTCTCAGGCTCGACGGCGGTTTTGCGCGAGCTGCGGCGCGGCGTCTTGGTTCTTTCGGTCTTCGTTGGCATGGGTTCGCATCCTCTCTATCGGTGTGCCTGTTCCGGCGTCGCGCCGCGTAAGCGCGTCATTTCTTCCCGCTGCCGGGCGGCCGTGTCCAGCCGAGCCTCCTCGCTGCTTCCAAGCGCCTGGAGCTCCTCGGTCAGAGAGGCGGTCTTGACGCGCAGCGCCTCCAGTTGCGCTGTGACTAGCGCCTGCTCCTGCTCCAGCTCGCGCCGCCGTCGCGCTGCCGATTGGCGCTCGCCGTTGACCTGGCTGCGGTCACGCGCCTCCTGTGCCACGCGGGCCGAGCCCGCCAGCACGGCGCCGGGACCCACGTAGACCTCGCGCAGACCGATGCCGCCGTCGGTCAGAAGGAACTCGCGGACTTGGTTGGAGTGCGCCATGCCTCGGCTCTTGAGGATGAACAGCAGGCGATTGCGCTCGCCGGCGTCCTCGACGTTGCGCAACAGCAGCCAGGTGTCCATCAGCGAGGAGATGCCCACTTCGCTCTGCTCGGCGGTATGGCCGCCTGACGTCAGACTCGTGAACAAAGCGGTGACGCCCAGACCCTTCAGAAAGTCGATGATCCGCGTGAGCATCGACTTGATCTCGCGCTCGTCGCCAATCGCGGTGAGATTGGTGATCGGGTCGACTATGACGACCGCCGGCTGGAAGTCGCTGACCTGCTTGTGCGCGCTCCCGAGGTGTTGCTCGAGGCCGTAGAGCGTGGATCGCACGGCGTGAAAACGCAGCAAACCCTTGCGGACCCACTTGTCCAGGTCGTAGCCGATCGAAGCCATGTTTCGCACGATCTGGGCGGGAGCTTCTTCGAAGGCGAAATAGAGGCAGCACTGGCCGTCCCGGCAGACCCTGTCGGCAAAGGCGGTCGCGATGCTGCTCTTGCCGGTACCGGCACTGCCGGAGACCAGAATGCTGCTCGCGCGGTAGTAGCCTCCACCCAGCATCGTGTCGAGACCGTCGATCCCCGTGGAGACGCGTTCGTTGCTGACGGGATAGTCCAGGCCCAGCGAGCTGATCGGCAGGACGGTCAGGCCGTGCTCGTCGATCATGGTTGGGTATTCGTTCGTCCCGTGGGCGGAGCCGCGATATTTGACGACCCGCAGCCGGCGCGTCGCGATCTGGTCGACCACGCGATGGTCGAGGAAGATCACGCAGTCGCTGACGTACTCCTCCAGCCCGTGGCGGGTCAGCGTGTTTTGGCCCTGCTCGCCGGTGATGATCGCGGTGACGCCTTTGTCCTTGAGCCAGCGGAATAGCCGGCGCAGCTCGGCGCGGAGGATGCCTTCGTCGCTCAGATTCGCGAAGAGCGCCTCGATCGTGTCGATGACCACCCGCTTGGCGCCCACCTCCTGGATCATGCTGTCGAGCCGGATAAACAGGCCGTCCAGGCTGTACTCGCCGGTCTCCTCGATCTCGCTGCGTTCGAGACGAACGTAATCGATAGCCAGTTGCTTGCGGCGGATCAGCTCGTCGAGATCGAAGCCCAGCGAGGCGACGTTGGCGGCCAATTCCTCGGCGGTCTCCTCGAAAGCCATGAAGACGCCCGGCTCGCCGAAGTCGCGGATGCCCCGGACGATGAACTCCATCGCCAGCAGGGTCTTGCCGGAGCCGGCCGAACCAGTGACCAAGGTGGCGCGCCCGCGCGGCAAGCCGCCGAACGTGATTTCATCGAGACCCGTGATACCGGTCGGGCACTTCTCCAAAGCTGCCAACGCGCGGGAACGTGCGGCTTTCTTCTTGGGCATAGTTGATCCTCAACCGAGTGCCTCTTCCCGGCGCTGACCAAAGCGCGGGCCCCCAAACACACGGTATGCTTCTATCAGGGAATTGGCAATGACTATGTAGGGAAGATGCTCATATCTATGAAACCGTGGGCCGCTGACACGGAGCCGCGCGGCGCTGCGTCCACCCTGCCAAAATGGCACGGGGCGCTGACAGGGATACAACAGCGTCGATCCCAGGCAAGCCCAGGCGCCTGGCCCGAAGCTGTCCTAACTGCTTTGTATGGTTAGACTTAGCTGTGCCGCCGCCCGCATGACGGCCACTGGCACAGCTTTTGCACCAGGCATCATGAGGTAAGATGCTTGTGTACGCGCAGTTCGTAGTGTGCCCGTAAGAGCCTGCCCTGAGCCGGCCGAAGGGGCATATCGTGGGAATAACGCCTTACGGCGTCACTACAAACGGAAAGGAAGTTTCGCGATGGCTAAGATAATTGGGATCGACCTGGGTACGACGAACTCGGTAGTCGCGGTGATGGAGGGTTCTGCGCCGAAGGTCCTGGTGAACGCTTCGGGCTCGCGCCTGACGCCGTCGGTGGTCGGCTTCACCGACAAGGGCGAGCGCCTGGTGGGCCAGATCGCCAAGCACCAGCAGGTGACCAATCCCGAAAACACGGTCTTTTCGATCAAGCGTTTCATGGGCCGGCGGCACAGCGAGGTGGGCTCGGAAGAAAAAATCGTCCCCTACAAGATCACCGGGGGTCCGAACGAGTTGGTCAAAGTCGGCGTCAGAGGCAAGGAATTCACGCCGCCGGAGGTCTCCGCCATGATTCTGCAAGACCTCAAGAAGACCGCTGAGGATTACCTCGGCGAGAAGGTCGAGCGCGCGGTCATTACCGTGCCGGCTTACTTCAACGACTCGCAGCGGCAGGCGACGAAGGACGCCGGCAAGATCGCCGGCCTGCAGGTCGAGCGGATCATCAACGAGCCGACCGCCGCGGCGCTCGCGTACGGCGTGGAGAAGAAGAAGAACGAGAAGGTGGCGGTCTTCGACTTCGGCGGCGGCACCTTCGACATTTCCATTCTCGACATCGGCGACAACGTCTTCGAGGTGCTCAGCACCAACGGCGACACTCACCTCGGCGGCGACGATCTCGACGCCGTCCTGATCAACCATCTCGCCGACGAGTTCAGGAAGACCGAGGGGATCGACCTGCGTCAGGACCCGATGGCCCACCAGCGGCTCAAAGAGGCCGCGGAGAAGGCCAAATGCGAACTGAGCACGCAGGTGGAATCGACGGTGAACCTGCCGTTCATTACCGCCGACGCGTCGGGACCGAAGCACCTGCAAATCACTATCACGCGCAGCAAGTTCGAGTCGCTTTGCGATCCGGTTTTCGAGCGGCTCAAACAACCGTGCCGCAAGGCAATCCAGGACGCCAAGCTCAGCACGAACGACATTGCGGAGATCCTGCTGGTCGGCGGCTCGACGCGTATCCCGAAGGTCCAGGCGATCGTCAAGGACCTCTTCGGCAAGGAGCCCAACAAGAGCCTCAATCCGGACGAGGTGGTCGCGCTGGGCGCCGCGGTGCAAGGCGCCGTCCTGGCGGGTGACGCGGGCGTCAAGGACATCCTGCTGCTGGACGTCACGCCGTTGTCGCTGGGCGTCGAGACGCTCGGCGGCGTCATGACCAAGCTGATCGAGCGCAACACCACGATCCCGACGAGCAAGAAGGAAGTCTTCTCGACCGCGGCCGACAGCCAGACGACGGTGGACATCCACGTCCTGCAAGGCGAGCGCGAGTTCGCGCGGGACAACCGCACGCTGGGCCGGTTCCAGTTGACCGACATCCCGCCGGCGCCGCGCGGCATTCCGCAGATCGAGGTGGCCTTCGACATCGACGCCAACGGCATCCTGAACGTCTCGGCCAAGGACCTCGGGACCGGCAAGCAGCAGTCGATCGTGATCAAGTCGAGCTCCGGTTTGAGCGAGGACGAGATCAGCAAGATGACGCAGGACGCCGAATCCCACGCGGAAGAGGACCGCAAGCGCCGCGAGGTCGTCGACCTGAAGAACCAGGCGGACCAGTTGATCTACTCGACGGAAAAGACGCTCAAAGAGCACGGCGACAAAGTCTCCAGCGAGACGCGCGGCAAGATCGAGAGCGCCGTCAACAACCTCAAGGAAGCCACCAAGGGCGAGGACGGCAGCGCGATCAAGAAGGCGATCGAGAACCTCGGCGAAGCCGGCCAGGAGCTGGGCAAGGTCCTCTACGAAGAGGCCGCCAAGAAGCAAGCCGCGTCCGGCCCCGGTGCCGCACCCGGCGGCCAGCCGCACACGCCGCCCGATGAAGGCGAAGTCAAACGCAAAGCCGGCGACGACGTCATCGACGCCGAGTTCGAAGCCAAGGACAACTAAGCCCGCCGGCCGCCGAGCATAGTCGGCGCACGCAGAAAGAAAAAGCCGCGATATACGTTGGACGCGCCTGCTCAGAGACGGCGCTGTCCGGCGTATATCGCGGCTCTATTTTCCGATACAGTCGTGCAGGCAACGAGGATGCTCGGCCTTTTTGTCATATCGAGCCCTTCGACTTCGCTCAGGACAGGCTGCGCAACGCGGAGTCGAGACATCTGGCTGCGAACGGGACACCCCTTCGTCCTCGGCCAGCAGGAGTAGGGTGGGCTATTTGCCCACCATTCCGATGATCGAGCGGTAGGCTCCCGCTCCGACTGTATTGGTGGGCAGATAGCCCACCCTACGGCCTAGGGATGGACAACAAAGACTGCGTCGGAGACCGTGGTGTATTCAGCGCCGTCCCATCGAAACGCAATTTCTCGTCCAGGATTTGCTCCGACATCTTCAAGAAAACCGTGTATCCGCTCGTCAAGCAGGGGTTTGGCTCTCTTGAGCTTCCACGATTCGAAAAAGTTCGCGGTGTCAACTAGAACCAGAAACAGCCTGTTGGATGCATCGAATCTTCGGACGCCTTGGTTCTCATACAGCCAACGGATTAACGTGGTTGGGTCGTTGCGACATTCATCTAGCAGGCTTGCCCTGAAACCGTGAAGTTCAGAAATCAACTCGCGGGAACCCTCAGATGGATGGTCTCTGTGCTTTGACCACAAGTCTTCCAGAAGTCTGGCGTCGGGAAGGTCGCTGTCAAAAGGAATGTTCAGTCGACGAGCCTTCTGCTTAAGGAGTGTCAACTCTGGTCGCAGGTTGTTGACGCGCCTTTGTTCCTTGATGAATCCTTCGGGCAGGTAAGTGACCTTCAGGTCAAATGGGACATCGTGAATGAAGAAATCGATCTTCTTCACCAAGCCGACAGCCGGCAAAACGGCCGGATGGTCACGGAAGACATCTTCAATGATAATGGACGTCCAGTGATTATACCATGAGCACAAGACATAGCCGCGCATGCTTGAGTGGAGTTCGTTCTCAATCTTGTCTGAGAGAGTGTCATAATCAGTTATCTTCTTGACATAGTTGTCGACTATGGTCTTTTCCAAGCTGTTCTGATGGAGCCCTCCCCAGTCGAACACCTGCATCCGGTAGAGCTGGTTCACGATTTCAGGTTCGCGTTGACGGCGGGAATTCCTTTCTGAAGCGTAGGTTGTGCGGATGTAGCTGTCTATCAGAATCGTATCAACTGCTTGGTTTTCGTACGCTTCGCGAAAGAGGAGCCGCGCTTGTGTGGCCTGAGGGGTAACGGCTGCAAGGCCGAAGAGTTCCTCTAAATGCTCCCGCCTTGAGAGTGAACGGAGCTTGAGGAATCTCAGTCCATCCGGAATAGCGGCCAATTCACGTATGCGTTCGTCACGGAACATTCGCTGAGCTTCGTCGAAAGTCATTTGCCATCAGCCTCCGTAGACAGTGATGGCGGTTGAGACGACCATCCTGGTATGCGACTCAATATGCTCAGATGTCGCTCGTTGGAAGAGGGTTTGTCAATCCTATCGAAGACCAGTGCATGATCGCTTTTCAGGCCACCTTTGCGGTTATCTTGCACCACTGAACCGGCTGAATAGGTGCAGGGAAAATGCCCTACATACCGCAACGGCTCTTTGTCTTCTGAATGCGGAGCGTCGAACCACGGGCGAAATATATCCCACTCTTTCTTCTTTCTGCTGTTGAAGAGGACTACCAAGAAACCCTCAGGATGGATCACTCTTGTTACGTCGCGAAGGAATCCTCGCATTGCCTCGATATATGACTTGACCGACTTGCTTCTCTCTCGGGCGTTGGATATGACGATCTCTGCTGAGAAATCAGGCTCGACACCTAGGAGGCTGTTCCAGAACTCACTCAATTCGAGATAAGGGACGCGGTCGCTGTGTGGAGGGTCAGTAATAACCAGGTGGACAGAACTGTCGGGTATTGATTTTAAAAGGCTGCGGCAATCTCCACGGCCTATGTAGGCTGTGGATTTTCCAGTGATGACTTCTGAGATGTCGCTCGCGAGGAGAGTCGACGATAATGGGTCACCGGCCTTCAAGGCCGAAGCCAGCTTCTTGAGTCTACGCTCAAAACAGTTCCAAACGTTGACTTCGAAATGAAGTTGTGGACGCCAGTAGCCTATGACCCAACTGCCGACTTCTATCTTTGACGATTTCTCCCCGTTCGTCTTTCCTCTACCCGTTACGGCAAAGACCATTTTTGTCATCTGCCCTGAAGCCGCAGTCAAGCATAGATTCAATGCATGCTGTACTTCGTCTGGGCAGCGCCGAATAGCATCGATTAGTAGGTCCAAGTTTCGCTGCGCTCGACCAGTCATCAGGTCACTGAGCGTTAAGCCTGGAGCCGCGTTGATACGCGCGTTCGTAAAGAAGCGGGGTGGTCTAACACGTGTGCTCTTGTATCCGGCAAACGAGGCTGACAGAGCAAGGTCATGGGCCGTTGGTTGGAGTTCGGTGCGTTTCCGGTGGTTCACAACCCAGACACTCTTCAGGGTGTCCCCGTCCCATAGGTAGTGGGTTGCTTTCGTTTCGTTGTCTTCCAGAGCATAACTATCAAGTATTATCTCTTTGACGCAGTGTTCAATCTGCTTGATGGCTTCGCGGAGCAGATTGTTGGAGGGAGGCTTAATGAGAAGATGACTAAGTTCGACTGCCACTGGGTTAATGTCAAAGCCGACAAAGGCGCGTGAACGAAGCAATGCCTCTCTTGCGGCCGTGCCAGAGCCAAGGAAAGGATCCAGGACTACTTGTCCCTCTTGCGTCAACTGTTCGATGGCGAAGGCTATAGGCTCGTGGGGTTTCTTGCCCCAGTATTTGTGAAACGCGTAAAGTCCGGTGTAGCCACTGGGTGCAGCTACGGCGGTGGTTGCCATTTCACTCCGTTCACGGAGGAAGTCAAAACATTGTTGAGTTCCCGGGGGCACTGCGGCGTTCCTTCCATGGATCATGATAGTCGGAATAGAGGTTACTTCTGCGAATTATACGGATAACACCCGGTGCGCCAAGAATATTGCAGTTCCGGGGACAGCTTACCTATCTTGATGATGAATTGCGTGTGGCATCCCTCGGACTACGGTCTGGCGGTTGACAGAGGGTTTGGAGCCTGTTGTGGCATGGGCCGTCTGTAGGGGCGAATAATCACTCGCCCCTACAATGGGGCAGGGCGAGTGATTATTCCCCCCTACGCGCTTCTTCGGCTTGGAGGTATTCCGCGCGGACCTGGGTCCGGCGGTCGGGGGGCCATTCCCTGGGGAAATTCACACAGGCGAACTCGCCGAAGTACTTGACGGCCGCATGGTCGTACGCGCGGGCCGCCTCCGCTTCGTCGTCGAAACAGCCGAGGTGATGCAGTTGGCCTTCGAATTGGTAGTATGCCTTCCACTTGCCCAACTTCCTGCAATACGAGACGCCTTTGAAGCGGGAGTGGCCGGTGCCTGTCTTGTGCTTGTTGCGCTGGTTCTCCGCCCTGGTGCAGATGCGCAGATTGGATCGGCAGGCGTTACGTTTGTTGCCGTCGATGTGGTCCACGACCATGCCCGCAGGCGGCTGCATGATTTCGCGGTGCATGAACACCTCGCGCCCCTTTTTGTGTCGGCAGGGATATCCGTTCAGTTGACGCCAGCGGTATTGGTTGAGCCAGTCGTAGTCGGCGGCGTCGACCCAGGCGTAGCCGCCGCCGGAGAGCGGGATCAGGCGGACGCTGCCGTCCTCCGGCGGCATGGGCCGGCGCTGGTAGTTCTCGCAGGGCACTCCCGGCACGTAATGGACCACGCCCGGCCACTTCGGGTGGTTGGCGCACTTGGGCACGAGTGGCTCGCCCAGGTACAGCGACCGGAGCCAATCCTCCGGGTCGAAAATGCAGTACACGCAGTTGTTGCAGCACGGTGCAGACATGATTCCTCCCTTCCATAAACGATGGTGGTTCGCTTCCTCTCGGCGCACGATGCGTCTCGCGTTACCGATTGTTGTTTTGAGGTCAGATCGGTGGGCTCTTAGAGCACCTGACAGAATGGGCTTTGGGGGGCAGGCGCGCCACGGACGTTGTAGGGGCAACCCCCTGTGGTTGCCCCGGGCAGGCACGGGGACCTGCCCCTACACCTGCATCGGTCGTTCTGTTAGAGGCTCTTACTTACCGATGCAGAAATGGCTGAAGATGCGGTCGAGGATTTGTTCGTCGATGGGCTGTTGGGCGATGCCGGCGAGGGACGCGTGTGCGGCACGGATCAGTGTCGCGGCCAGTTCCTCGTTGCCCTGGGCGACCTCACCCGAGGCCTGGCGGACATTCTCGATAGCCTCGCAGACCGCTTGCCGGTGGCGCGTCGTCAGGGCAATCCCCTCGTTTGCGCAGACTTGCTCACCTGTCGTCTGGGAGGCGTGAATCGCCGATCGCAGTTCGTCGAGCCCTCGGCCCGTCTTGACGGAAGCCGGCAGGAAAGCGGCCGCGAAGGAACTGGCAAGCTGCTCCAGGGTCGTTTGCAGCGCGTCGGGAGCCAGGAGATCGGACTTGGTAGCGACGTAGATGACCGATTCGGCTTCGATCAGCGTGCGGATCGCGAGGTCTTCGCTCCAGTCGGCTTTGGCGAGATCGACGCAGAACAGGACGGTGCTGCAATGTCGCAGGGCCTCGGTGGCTGCCTGCTGCGCCAGTCGGTCGAGGATGCTCTCCGGTGCGGCCAGGAGGCCGGCGCAGTCGAACAACACGCATTGAATGGAGTTTGAAGTTTGAAGTTTGAAGTGTGAAGCAGGAAAGCTCGACGGTTGGTTGGTCCCACTTGCCAGTCTGTCGGGTCTCGCGGGAACGACGGTCAATATGCCGCTCAGGACGTCGCGGGTCGTCTTGGGCTGGTCGGAGACGATGCTCCTATCCTGGCCCAGCAGGGCGTTGAGCAGGCTGCTCTTGCCGGCGTTGGGCGCGCCTGCGATGCCGATCGACGGCAGGTCGAGCAGCGATTCGTACCTGATGTTGCCTGCGAGCAGCTCTTCGAGGCGGCGCTCGACGGCGCCGAGCCTCTCGGCGGATTGCTCGGCGCTGATGAACTCGATCTCTTCGCCACTGAAATCCAGTCCGGCCTCGATCAGGCTCAGGCAATCCAGCAGGTCGGAGCGGATGGCGTCGGTGGTCTTCGTCAGCCTGCCACTCAGGAGCCTTTCGGCCGCGTTCAACTGGAGGCGATTCGAGCCGGCGATGATCTCGTTGACCGCTTCCGCCTGAGCGAGATCCAGCTTGCCGTTGAGGTAGGCCCGCGCGGTGAATTCGCCGGGACCGGCGGCACGCAGGCCAGCCGACAGAAGGCGTTGAACCAGAGCTTCGATGAGGACGCCGCTGGCGTAGACGTGCAGCTCCGCCAGGTCCTCGCCCGTGTACGAGTGGGGAGCGAAGAACAGATAGAGCAGGGCGTCCACGGCCAGGTCGCCTTCGATGACGACCGAACCGGACAAGAGACGAGGATTGCGGATTGCAGATTGCGGATGGCGGATTTCCGAATTGGGATCAGCCTGAAATACCTGTTCGCAAAACTGTATCGCCTGCGGCCCGGTGATGCGAATGACCGACCGAACGCCGCCGCTCGCCGAGCTGATGGCGACAATGGTATCGTTCAGGCTGTGCATACGATAGCCATGCACATAGCAAGCGGGCCGAGCGCGCGACTCGTAATCCGCAATCCGAAATCCAAAATCCCCAATTCGCTACGTTTTGAAGAAAGGTTTGGGTTTCTTCTTCTTGACCTTGCCGCCGGCCTTGCTCGTGGTCGGGACGAGCCCCTTGGCCTCCTGCTCCTCCTTCTCCTGGATGTGCTTGCGGATGACGTGCTGCTCGACCACGCCAGCGAAGGTGCTTGCCATGATGTACAGATTCACGCCCGACGGAGCGGTATAGAGCATCAAGGGGAACAGCAGCGGCATCATGATCTGCATCATCTTCTGCTGCTGAGCCATTTGGGGGTTCGTCGCCGCACTGGCCTGGGTGGGCATCAGCTTCTGCTGGAAATAGAACGCGACGCCCATCAGGATCGGCAGGACGTTGAGCGACACGATTTTCCAACCCAGCAGCGGAACCGTCACCGGGGTCCGCGCCCAGCTTATCAGAGCATCGGGGACCGACAGATCAGTGATCCAGAAAGGCAGAAAGGCCGCGCCGCGCAGGTCGATGCTGGTATAGACAGCGCTCCAGAGAGCAATCCAGATTGGCATCTGGACGAACATCGGCAACATCCCGGTGATCGGCGAGGCGCCCTGCTCGCGGTAGAGCTCCATGAGTTTCTTATTCATCTCCTGCTTGTTGTTGGCGTACTTCTTCTTGATCTCCTCGGCCCGCGGCGCCAGCTTGCTCATCTTGCTCATCGAGACCTGGCTTTTCTTGGTGATCGGGTGCATGACCAGCCGCATGAGGAAGACCAGGATGATGATGACGACGCCATAGTTGGGAATGAAGGCGTGCATTCCCTTCATGATCGCCAGAATCCCAAAGGCCAGAGGATTGATGATCTGCGTCGGACAGCAGAAGCAGGGCATGAAGTCGATCACCTGCATGAAGCCCAGCCGGTCGTACAGCTCGTTCTTGTCGAAAAGGCTCTTATCCTTGGGTCCGAGATAGAGCTGGAAGTCGTAGGTCTTGGAGCTCGCGGTCTGGCCGGCCGGCTCCAGCGTCGCAACGGTCGTCGCGAGGTCCACGCCGATGGTCTCGTCGCCGCTGTCGGCCCGCTTGTCGCCGTCGGGGTTGTAATACATCGCGGTCTTGCGGGTCACCCAGTCAGCGTACGGTTCGTTGGCCTCCGGCACCGGCACGAGAATGGCCGCGAAATACTTGTTCACCGCCGCGATCCAAAGGAAACGCTCGCCGGCCTTTCGCGCTTCCAGCGGGGCCGGCTTCTCGGTCTTCGGTTTCAGCAGAGTCTTCGCATCGAGTCGTACCGTGGCAATCTTGCCGTCGGGGTCTCTGAACCCGGCCACCACTTTGCGCATGTCCTGTCGGAAGGCCTCTCGTCCGAGCCCGACGGGACCCTGGAGGTCATAGCTGACTCTCTGCTGGGAATCGGACAAGTTGTCGATCGTGAGCGTACATTCCAGCAGGTACGTTTCCGCCGCCAGGCGATAGGTTTTCGTCACCCTCAGCAGAGGCCTGTCCTGCGGGTCGATGATGGTGGCCTCGAACGAGGCCGTCTGGAGGGAACCACCGCGTTCCACGTCGAGTGCGTTCCAGGCGAGCTGTCCCAGTGGGATCAGGCGTCCCTGGTTGTGGAGCGACAGGCTCCGCGTGGCCAGGGACAGCACTTCGCGTCCCGGCCTGGGCTGGTAGGCAGAGAGAAACTCCAACGGTCCGGGGTTGTCCCGATCGCGGTTCTTGAACTCGCCCAAGGTGGCGCGCCGGATCGCGGCGCCTTTGGAATCGAGTTCGAGCTGGACTTTGAATCCGGACTCGGGATCGACCGAGCCCAGCGTGACGTCCACGTCAGGGCCGCCGATGGCACCGAAGCTGCCGGACTGGGCGGGTTGAAGCTGTGGGGTCGTCTCGGCGGGCGTCGGTGCGGCGACGTCATCCTGCACATCGGTGGTCTGCTGGAGAAGGACCAGGCCAGGCCGGCTCGGCGCCGCTGCGCGGGTGTCGGGCACAGGCCGCGCCGCCTGGAAGAACCCCGATTCGGCCACGAGCCACCCGCAGAACAGGCAGAACCCGGCAAGTACCACAATCAACAGCGTCCGAACGCTCATAGGATCCTTTGTACTCAATTGGTGGACGTTATCGGCGGGCTATCGACCGTCCCGCAGCCGTTCAGCATGAAAGTTGTCCAGACGGTCGATCGCGTAGATCTTCTTCATCGTCGATTCGAAATCGTATTCGAGCCGGACGAAGTGGACCTTGTTCTCTTCGACGTACACGTAGCTGGCGCGATTGTCCTTGTCCCG
>JAFGLV010000160.1 GCA_016927855.1 Sedimentisphaerales bacterium | reverse complement strand
GGCCTTTTTGTCATATCGAGCGGAGTCCCGGCGCGCCGGGACGCAGTCGAGATATCTGGCCGCGGCTATGGCGGTACCTCATTCTTGCGCAGATTTCTCCGCTGCGACCCGCCCGTTCGACTTCGCTCAGGGCAGGCTCTGCGGCGGTCCTCCGGTCGAAATGACAGTCTGAAGCGGAATTCATCTATAAACGTGCAGTGCACCCGGACCGGAGGTTTTTTCGTTTTTTTTCTCGACAGAAGCCAGCGATTCGCTATACTGGCAGGGCGAAGGATCGGACGGCGGGTCCGACCAGGACCGCGAGACCCGTGTCACCAGTGACGACGACACCGCAAAGGGAATCCCTTTGCCGGGTGAGACTTTCTGTAACCACAGAGACGTGAGGAGCGGATCAAATGGAGAGAGCATGCCTTATTGTAGCCGCGGCGCTGGTCGTGACAGTCCCATTGTGTGCGGCGGAATTTCCGATTAACACGCGCTTGTCCGGCGCTCAGTGCAATCCCACTGTCGCCGCGACGGGCGGAGGCGATTTCGTCGTGGCCTGGAGCAGCTACTACAGCAGCTCGGGACGCAGCAACGAGATTATGGCCCGGCGGTTCGACCGCACCGGCGCGCCGCTCGATGGGGACGAGTTTCAGGTCAACGTCACGCGTGAGGGCAACCAGACCGAGCCGGCCGTCGCGATCGACGCACGCGGTGGCCTTGCGGTCGTCTGGGAAGACCCCGGCCGGGCGGGAGTGGATATCGTCGCACGCATCTTCGATGCGAACGGTGACCCTCTCACCGACGAGCTGACCATCAACGCGGCAATTCCAGGCGAGCGCCGGTTTCCGCGAGTGGCTGCGGGTCTTGACGGTTCATTCGTCGCGGTCTGGGAGGATCGTGACACCGGTGACGCCGGCCTGGCCTCCGTGTGGGGCCGGTCGTTCGATGTCCTCGGCGCCAGACAGGCCACGGAATTCCTCGTCGCGGCGGACTTCTGGGATTGCCGGTATCCCGACGTCGCGACGGACGCGGCCGGCAATTTCGTCGTGACTTGGCTGCAGGATCGCACGAGCAAGTCGGTCTGTGGCCGGCTGTTCGACGCCAACGGCCTGGCTCTCTCGGATGCATTCGACGTGAGTGAGGTGGAGTTCAGCTCCGTCACGCGTCCTGCGGTCGCGATGAATGAGCGAGGTCATTTCGTCGTCACCTGGGACGGCGATCCGAACCTGGCGAGCCTCGACGACATCCACGCACGCTGCTTCGAGCCGAACGGCGCGCCGCAGTCGAGCCAGTTCCTCGTCAATACCCTCCGCGCCGGCGCGCAGCAATGGCCGCGTGTGGCTGTCGATGACGCCAACGACGTGGTTTTCGTCTGGCAGTCCGACGGCAACGACCCCGGCGTTCCCACCAGCATCCACGCCCGCCGGTTCGACGTGCAGGGCCGGCCTCTCGGCGAAGAGGTCCGCCTGGCCCCCTCCGGGTGGGACACGCAGCGCTACCCCGACGTGGCGCTGGCCGCCGACGGCGCTTTCGTCGCGGCCTGGGAGAGCGCCGAGCCCGACAGCTCGGACTACGACATCCTCGCGACGACGGTGCCTGCGCCGTTCCGACCCGATCTCGACGGCGATGCCCGCGTAGATCTGCATGACATACAGGTGCTGGGGCAATCCTGGCGGCTCGCCGTTGATGGCGCCGCGGCCGATCTGAACCAGGACGGCCTGACGGACGCGCGCGATCTGGAAATCCTCTGCAGTCACTGGCTCCGATAGCCGATAATCCCAGACGTATGCACAGATTGCGTTGAGTCGCCAAACGGTTCGAGATGGGCAGAAGGCTGAGAATCGCGCTCAGCTTGGGAGGTACGGACGGTGCTGAGAAATAGACAGAAATGGGCGGCGCTGTTGTGCGTTGCGTTGGCCGCTTCGGTCGGCAGCGCCCCAGCCACAGACAGCAGCGCCGACTTGAAGACGGACCTGGACAAAATCAGCTACCTGATCGGCACGCAGTTCGGCGCGAGCTTGCGCTTGCAGGGGATCGAGGTGAATATCGAGCTGTTCATGCGCGGCATGCGCGAGGCACTGGCCGCACAGCCATGCGCCTTGAGTCCGCAGGAGCAGAACGCAGTCATGATGACCTTTCACCAGCAGCTCGTGGCCCAGCAACAGGCGCTATGGGTGCAAGAGGAGGCCGCGGCTATGGCAAAACTCGGTGCCGAAAACGCCTGGAAGCTGAAACTCGAAAAGCCCGAGATGATAAAATTCGATCCGAACCGGGACTACTTCTGGATCCTCGAGACGAACAAGGGCACGATCCGAATCCGGCTCATGCCCGACGTCGCGCCGATGCACGCCACCAGCACGATCTTCCTGACGCGCCGAGGCTTCTACGATGACACGACTTTCCATCGCGTCATCACGAACTTCATAGCCCAGGGCGGCTGCCCCCTGGGAACGGGAACGCACGGCCCAGGCTACACGTACGCCGGCGAGTTCGACGCCAACGTCAGGCACGATCGGCCCTACCTGGTCAGCACCGCCAACCGTGGTCCCAATACCGACGGCAGCCAGTTCTTCATCACCTTCAAGCCGACACCTTGGCTGGACGGGGCACACACCATCTTCGGCGAGGTCGTGGAGGGCTTCGAGACCGTGGACCGACTCGAGACCGCCGGCACGCGCGAAGGCACGCCGCGAGAAGAGCTGATCATCACCAAGGCGCGGATCGAGGAGATGCCCAAGGGTTAGCGTCACCGCACGCGCAGTCTCGCGAAGCGGCGCTTGCCCACCTGCACGATCATGCCGTCGGCGGGAGTGATCTGCGCGTTCGGATCGGCGATCTTCTGGCCCCCGACGGTAACGCCGCCTTGCGTAGCGGCGCGCTTGGCCTCGCCACCTGTATCGACCAGTTTGCAGGCCACCAGCAATTGCTTGACGGACACGGGCTCGCTCGCCACCTCCACGTCCGGGATATCCTCGGGGAGCTGGCGCTGGGCGAAGACCTTCTCGAACTCCGCGCCAGCGGCTTCAGCGGCCTCGGCGCCATGGAACTGCGTCACGATGGCCTTGCCCAAGGCCACCTTCGCCTCTTTGGGATGCGTCCTATCCGGATTCGTCAGCTCCACGATCCGCTCCGTCGGCAGGTCGGTCAACAGCGTATAGTAGTTCGCCATCATTTCGTCGGAGATGCTCATGATCTTGCCGAACATCTCGCCGGGGGCATCGGTGACACCGATGTAGTTGCCCTTGGACTTGCTCATCTTCTCCTTGCCGTCGAGGCCGACGAGGATGGGCATGGTAATGACGATTTGGGGAGGCTGGCCGTGGGTTCTCTGCAAGTCGCGGCCGACGAGATTGTTGAACGTCTGGTCGGTGCCGCCCAGCTCGACGTCGCTGTGAATCATCACGGAGTCGTATCCCTGCATGAGCGGATAGAGGAACTCGTGCACGCCGATGGGATCGCCTTTGCGGTAGCGCAGCTCGAAGGTGTCGCGCTCCAGCATGCGGGCGACCGTCATATTGGCCGCGAGCTTGATGATATCGGCCAGTTGCAGGCCCGAGAGCCATTCGCTGTTGTGGCGCACCTCCAGCTTCTCAGGGGACCGGTCGAGGATCTTGCCGGCCTGCTCGAAGTAGGTCTTGGCGTTGCGTTCGATCTGCTCGCCGGTCAGCATGGGCCTGCCGGTGTTCTGGCCCGAGGGATCACCGATGCGCGCGGTATAGTCGCCGATGATGAGAACCGCCTTGTGCCCCAGGTCCTGGAACTGCCGCATCTTGCGCAGCACCACGGTGTGTCCCAGGTGGATGTCGGGGCTGGTCGGGTCCAGGCCCAGCTTGATCCGCATCTGCCGTCCCGCGCGCGCCGCCTCGGCCAAACGCTCGCCCAGCTCGGCGACGGTGAAGACCTCGACGGTGCCCCGTTTCAGTTGGTTCAGTTGTTCGACGACTTGTGCGTCCATATACCCATCTCTCACAAGGTTGGCAAAAAAGGAGCCGGGATTATACGGGAAACGCCTCCCAAGGGCAAGCCGCCGGTTTGGACACGTCCCTGGTTGCGCCGACCGGCCTTGAGACGGGATTGTACGAGATGCGACGATTGTGACGATTGCGCGGAGCGTGTGTGCTCAGCCAGGCGTGAGCCCAGGTTTAGCAGAGTGCGGCGTAGGTGGCAATCGCCAGGATGAGGATGTGCCGTTTGGTGGCGACGAAGGGCAACCACTTGTCGTAGTAGAACTTCTTCATAGCCATGTTTCTACCCCCCCAAGGTTCCGTCAAATCCAACACGCGTATTATACCTGAAACCGCCGGCTCAAGGCAAGAAAAAACGACCGCAGGCGCCATAACTCATGGCATAAAAACAGCTTACAGCTTTCTCAATCTTGACTGGGCCTATCGGGCGCGTGGGCCGGGAGCGCCGGCACAGTCCCAGAGTACCCTTGATTCGGCCACCTCCGTAAGGCGGCGGTCTGCCGCTGGAGGCACGCAAACATCCACCCTGCGGCGGTCGTAATATTGCATTGACGGCAAAGGGGATAGCGACTATACTGCTACCGCAGGTTCGGCGTGTGCCGCGTACGCAGCGCCGGAAGCGCCGGGGGGTGCTGATGCATCCAGTTCGGCCAATGTTAGCGACAGGGTACGCGTTCACATCCGACCGAATGCGTAGGAGAATAGAATGAGTCAATACACGTACTTAGCCATAGGGATGCCCGGCGGGTGGGAATGGATGATTATCCTGCTCGTGGCGCTGCTGATCTTCGGCCGGCGGCTGCCGGAGATCGCACGCGGTCTGGGCAGGAGCCTCACCGAGTTCAAGAAAGGCGTCAACGAGGCGCAAGACTCCACCGACGAATTGGTCGACAACGTCCGCAAGGTCAAGGATGACGTAGTCAACGATGCGAAGAAGGCCGGCGGCCTGGACGATGCGGGGACGGTCTGGAAAGACATCAAGTCATAGGCCGCGCGGCCGCAACCTAGAGCCCACTTACTGAGCCTCACTGTGTGCGATGGGCGAGACGAAGAAGACCAGACGCAACCCGGCAGATTCCACCATGAGCCTCGGTGATCACCTGGAGGAACTGCGGACTCGGCTGATTCTCGCTATTCTCGGTCTGGCGCTGGGAGCCGCGGTCAGCCTCATCTTCGGCACCCATATCATCCGATTCATCGAACGGCCCTACATTTCTTCGATGGCCCAGCGCATCAAGAAGACGGAACCGCCCGTCGTGGAGCCGAACTCCGTGGCGCTGGTGGAGATGCTTTTCACGAACATGGCGGCCCAGGCCCGGAGCGACGCCAATGCGCCGGTACTGGACCCGAATCAGCTCGAATTCCTGCGCCGGGTCTGCGTGGCGACGCTGCGGCAATGGCATGCCGAGCAGATGCCGGCGGCGGCGGAGGGCATCGAATCGTTGCCGCGTTACGCCCGCCTGCAAACGCTGGCGCCGGCCGAGGCGTTCTCCGCCTATATGAAGGTCTCCTTCATCGCCGGACTGATCCTCACCAGTCCGTGGGTATTCTACCAGTTGTGGATGTTCGTTGCGGCGGGACTCTACGAGCACGAGAGACGTTACGTCCGCACCGCGGTGCCGTTCTCGGCCGCCTTGTTCGTCGCGGGCGCCCTGTTCTTCCTCTTCGTCGTCGCGCCCATTTCGCTGAAGTTCTTCCTGGCTTTTGGCGACCTGATCTCGGCGGCGCCCAACTGGACCCTGCAAAGGTACATCTCCTTCGTGACCGTCCTGATGCTCGTCTTCGGCCTGGCCTTTCAGACCCCGATCGCCATCTTCATTCTCAACCGCACCGGTCTGGTCTCCCTGAGCGCGTTGCGCAGCGCGCGCAAGTACGTCTTCCTCGTGGTCTTCATCGTCGCGGCAGTGGTGACACCGCCGGACGTCATCTCGCAGGTCCTGCTCGGGATTCCTCTCTACGCCCTGTACGAGCTCGGCATCCTCCTGGCCCAACTGGCGAACAAGAGGGCCGCCGCCAAGAAACAACAGGAGTCATCCTCAAGCTGATGTCGCAGGCGGTCAGGATGAGCTTCAGCACATGCGGCGTTGTTCGAATCGCGCCCCGCTGCAAGCGGTCTGCGTATGTGCCTTGGACGTGCGGCGTGCTTGCGGTAGAATGGCGGTTGTGCCGGATGTGGACCCGCCGGCGAAGGATCGTCCGAGGATCAGGAATGGCCCGAAATAGATGTCCCAACTGCAAGAAGCGCGTACCGAGGAAGGCGGAGAGATGTCCGCGCTGTGGGACCGAGGTGGAGAGCCGGCCCCCGAAGTGGTACGAGAGAACGTCGGTGACACTGTGCGTCGCGGCGGTGCTCGCGGGTATCGGTTTCGGCTTCATCCACGTCATCGTGAGCGTGGAAGGTCCTTTCGGCCTGCCCTTTGACCTCGCGCCCAGGCAGCACTTCGGTTACCGAGAGATGGTCGTCGACGCCGGCAAGATCGGCGCCCTGCCCTACGTCGCGGCCAGACTCAAGTATCCGCTCGGCTGCGAGGTGCTGCGACGCCTGGAATACTTGCCTTCGAGCCCGACGTTTGAGACGCGTATGGTCTACGAGCTGCGGGAAGCGATGGACCGCTGGTACGCGGAGTTCGAGGTCGCGACGGGCCGGGCGCCGTGTCCCTGGCAGGACCGGCTCCAGGAACCGCCGCAAGCGAGCGAGACGGACCCGCAGGGCGCGGCTGCCTGCAATCGACGCGCCGTCACGTATGCGCGCCAGGGAAAGTACGCCGATGCCCTCTCGGAACTGGCCACCGCGACCAGGAAAGACCCTGTCTGCGCCGAAGCATATTACAATCGTGCGCTGGTCTACCTGGCGCTGGGCAATCTGGGCCAGGCGGCCTCTGACTTGGGCCAGGTCGTGCAGATCAGGCCGGACTCTGTCGAAGCCTATGTCGAACGCGGCCTGATCCACGTCACGAGCGAGCGCTACGACGAAGCGGTCGCCGACTTCAGCCAAGCTGTCGAAATCGAACCGACGTGTGCCGAAGCCTACCTGCGGCGCAGCATGGTCCGTTACGCCAAAGGAGAGCAGAACGCCGCTCTGCAGGACGTCAAGAAGCTCCGGAGTCTGGGCGTTCCGGTGCCGTCGGGATTCCTCCATGCCCTCCAGGGAGGGCCGCTCCTGGATGAGTCCACGAAGGACCCGCCCTTCCGCAGCCGGCGCCGGCGCTGAGGGTTGGCTACACTTTGGTCAGGTTCGCGAACTGCAGCAGCAAGGACTTGGTTTGTCCGGTGTTGAACTGGACGGTCACGATGCTGCCGGCGCCCATATCGACGAACTTCTTGACCCGGCCCAACCCGAAGATCTTGTGGCGGACGAGCTGACCCGGCGCGAATTCGGGCTCGCTCCGGCTCGGGGCTGAAGGGACCGCGACACGGTACGTTCGCTCCGGCCTTCTTCCCGCGCCAAACGAGTCGTCCTCATCTTCGGGCTCTTCGTGCTCCTGGGGCGTAAGACCTGTGCCGAGTTCGAAAAGGAACGGCGACGCCACCGTGCGTTGACACTGCCCTCGGACGGTGCGATACCGCGCGTAGCTGACCCGGAGGTTCGTCTTGGCGCGGGTGACACCGACGAAGAACAGACGGCGTTCCTCTTCGAGATCGTCGGCGCTGGCGCTGCCCCGCTCGTGAGGAAGCAATCCGTCTTCGAGCCCGATGACAAAGACGTGGTCGAATTCCAGTCCCTTGGCGGCGTGCAGCGTCATCAGCGCGACCCGCTCGGAGGCCGCGTCGTAGGCGTCGGTATCGCTGAAGAGCGAGATTTGCTGGAGCCAGTCGATCAGCGAGGGCTCTTCGGCCTGCCGATCGTAGAGTGCGGCCGCGTTGATCAGCTCGGAGACGTTCTCCAACGCGTTCTGGCCTTCCGCACCGCCTTTCTGAAGAGACTCCTCCAGGCCCGATTCCGCAAACACACGCTCCGCCAGAGGCGCCACCTTGCCGGCAGCCGCCCGGCGGAAGGCATCGAGCATCTTGGCGAAGGCCGTCAGCTTGACCTGGGCGCCCTTGTTCAGCGCCGCGATCTGGTCCGCCTGTGCGAGCGCCTGCGAAAGCGAGATACCGTGCCGGGCGGCGTGGTTGCGGGCGTGGTCGATCGTGACCTTGCCGATACCACGCGCTGGCGTATTGATGATCCGCATCAGCGCGACTTCGTCGGCGGGATTGGCCAGGACCTTCAGATAGGCCAACAGGTCGCGAATCTCCTTGCGGTTGTAGAACTCGATGCCACGCACGACCTGATAGGGCACGCGGTGGCGAATGAACGCCTCCTCCAACGCTCGGCTCATCGCGTTGACCCGGTAGAAGACCGCCACGCTGCCGGCGCGAACGCCACCGCCCAGCAGGCTGTCAACCTGACCGGCGACGGTGTCCGCCTCCGCCCTTTCGTCCTCGTAGCTTTCGACGAGGACCTTGCCGTCGTCCGTTCGCACCGCCACGAGGCTCTTGGCTTTGCGGTTGGCGTTGCGCGCGATCAGGCTGTCGGCGACTCTCAGGATGGCGGCGGTACTGCGGAAGTTCTCTTCGAGTTTGACGACCATCGCCTGGGGCCAGTCCTTCTCGAACGCCAGGATGTTGCGGATGTCCGCGCCGCGCCAGCGATAGATCGACTGGTCGGGGTCCCCGGTGGCGCAGATGTTGCCGTGCCGCAGCGCCAGCGCCTTGGCCAGCCGGTACTGGGCGTGGTTGGTGTCCTGGTATTCGTCGATGAGCAGGTACTGGAAACGGTCGGCCAGCTCGGCACAGACGCTCGCGTCGTTCTCGAGCAGCAGCGCCGCTTTCATCAGCAGGTCGTCGAAGTCCAACCCGTTACGTTCCGCCAGCAGTGTTTGATAGCGCGTGTAGACCTGGGCGAGCGTTCGCGAGAAGAAGTCCTCGGCGCGCGACGTGAACGCGTCGGCGTCGATCAGCTTGTTTTTCAACGTCGAGACGGCATCGAGCATCCGCGCCGGCGGGAAGTTGGTGCTGTCGAGGTTGCAGTCCTTGATGGCCTCTTTCATGCACCGGCTCTGATCGGCGGCATCGTAAATGCTGAAGTTCGGGTGGATGTCCGCCGCGGCGGCGTAGCGACGGAGAATCCGGACGCACAGCGAGTGAAACGTGCTGATATAGGCGCCCGACGAAGCGCCCAGCGCGACGGCGCGCTGGCGCATCTCCTCGGCGGCCTTGTTCGTGAACGTGATGGCACAGATGTGGTACGGCCGCACGCCCGACTCGATGAGCGCCGCGATCCGATAGGTGATGACGCGCGTCTTGCCGCTGCCGGGACCGGCCAGCACGAGCAGAGGACCTTCGCGATGAGAGACGGCTTGCCTTTGCGACGGCGTCAGTTGTTCCAGAAGGGCCTCATGCATGCTCGAACGGCGTTCCCTATGGATTCGGCGCGCTTCCCTGTTGGCGCTTGAGCAGGTCTTTTTCGGCCTGCATCAGTTCCTCGTAGAGCTCGGGCTTTTCCGTCTGAATGCGCGCCAGCAGGCGCTCTTGGATATACACCGGATAGGCGCCGCTATAAAGAAGCGTGTTGAGAGCGATGTACTTCAACTCCCGCAGCGGCGGCAGATCGACCCGAAACTCATCCGGATTCGAGGCGAGGTAGAAATTGTACGCCTGTTTGGCGAGCTCCTCTCGGCCGGCAGCGCCCTGGTCGTCGCCGATGGCGTAGAGACGGTAGCCGTCGGTGAGCAGCGCCACCACCTGCTCGCGCGCATCGTGAATGCCGATGCTCTCGAGCTCCTCCCGGAATCGGGCCAGTGCGTATTGCTCGAGCGGCACCTCGAACTCGGGACGCGGATAGCGCTGCCTCAATTCACGGTAGATCTTGAGGGCTTCGCCTTTGAGGCCGGCCTGATAGAACGACAGCACCGCGTTGCGCAGCATGTTGCGGTGACCGTTCTGGAGCGATTCGAGCGTCCCGCGGTCGGTATAGCCCGCCAGGATGTTCAGCAGCGCCTCGTTGTACGGGTCGAACATGCGCAAGTCGGGCCCCAGGAAGATGTCGCGGCGCTGCCATACCGTCGCTTCGTCCGTCGTATCGGCGCCGGGTGGAGGATCGGCGCGTCCCTGAAGGATCACGATCTTGCCATAGCGGAAGAGATTCTGCAGGCTGTGGGCGACGATCCGCTCGGTGTTGGTCTTGACGAGCTTGAGGTCAGGGTCCTGGATGTCGGTCGCGACGCTGAGCCCCTTGGTGGCCCAGTAGATGGCGTGACTGTCCGGGTGGCGCCAATCGAGCGGGTAGTGCCTATTCGGGTCGGCGAAGTCGATCGGTCCGTAGGTCCGGTTCAACTCGCGCATCCGCGCCGGCTCCAGCTTCCACGTGTGGCGAAGCTGAAACGCCTTGGCGAAGAGGTCGAGCCGCTTGAGTGCAGGCGTGCCTCGATAGATGTCGATTACGTCCAGCGCGGCCGGTTTGAAGCGGCCGGGCGCCTGGCGCAACGACAGGTACGCCTGCACGAATGCCTCGTCGCTGGTGAACGTCTCGTCGGCCTTCCGCAGCGCCTCGATCAAAGGCGCCACGTTGGCATCGGCAGCGATCTGGCTCCACTGCTGCGGCGTCTGCACCAGCGCGTCGAAATAGGCGCTGTTTTCCCACGTCAGGCCATTATCCTGGGACACCAGCAGTGGACCCATCGCCTCGGCCAACTGGAGCTTGTAGTACTTGTGCACGTCGTCGGAGACGTCACCCAGCTTGTGCTGGAAGATACGCGCCAGCTCGCGGTAGAGCGCGATCGACTTGGGATTCATCGGAATGCCCTTGTCGCGCAGCAGCTCGTAACCGTTCTTGACCCAGCGCCATCGTTGGTCGGGTTGCGTGGCCGGGATGGCGACCGAGATGTTGTAGGCCATGTTCCAGGCGTGAAATTCCCAGACCGCCGCAAAGCGTGGCTGCAACGTCGTGATCCATTCCGCCAACTGCTCGGCGTCGAAGAACTGGCCTTCCTCCTTGAGCTTGTCGGCGCGCATCCAGAGGATGTCCACGACCAGACCGCGAAAGGCGCCCATCGCCACCGTCGCGAACGCCAGCGACGGCGGCGCGTTCTCCAGCGCGGGGTTGATGACCAGCCCCATCTTCTCGCGCTGGGCGTTGATGTAGTCCAGTTGCGCGCCGGAGGCATAGAACAGCCCGCCGGCCAGGGCCACACAGATCACGATAATGGCAACGTCACGTCCACGCATATTCTCTTCGCATCGGTCCGCGCCGACAAAACGACGGCGTCAGACAATGATCTTGGCCAGCTCTCGAAAACTGAAGATCAGCAGCGCCAGTGCCAGCAGCACCAGCGCTTTGATACACACCATGAACACCAGCACGCGTCCCAGCAGCGACCAGGTCAGCAGCCGGGCCGGCACCAGGTAGGCGGTCGGATTGTACTGGTCGAAGCGCGGCAGCAGTCGAATCACGGCACCGATCGTATACGTGTAGACCAGGCCGATGCTGTGACTGAGCATGTCGAACGACTCCAGCACGAAGCCGCTGACGGTGCCGATGGTGAAGATCACCAGGCAGAACAGAATGGCCACCGGAAACGACAGAAAGCTCGCTGCCAGTACCCCCAGGCACGACAGAAAGACGAGCCGACACAGGATCAGCAGCGCCGCCTTGATGAAGTTGCCGGTGAACGTGCCGGCTTTGTACAGCACTTCGAGCCCGTCTTCGACCGGGAAGATTACCACCGTCTGGTTATACGGGTTGTTGATGAATTCGACGCCCAGGTAACCGTCGGCCGCGATCACACGGGCCGGCACTTCGATCTCGCGGAACGTACGAATCGGGTCTCGGCGCTCTTCCGGCCAGATCGGCGTGACGATCTCGCCGCCATACTGGAACTGGCGCAGGTCCCCGATTTGCCAGATCCCGTAGACGTCACCGTCGGGAGGCGTCACCGAAACGTCGTATTTGAAGCGGATGAACAGGCTCTGATTGGGGTCGAGCGGCCTGACGTTCTCGAACTCCCAGAGCAGCCGTCCCCCGGCGGCGACCGCCTGCTTTTCCAGCCGCTTGCGCGCGGTCAGCGTATCGAGTATCTCCTCACGGGTCATGTTCGGATAGGCGGCCTCGAGCTGGCCGTCCTTCTCGAGCTCGTCGTAGACCTCCTGGACCTCTTGCGACACGTCAAGCTCAGGCGGCACGAGGCTAGCGCGGGCGGTGTAGAACTCGTTCTTGACCTGGTGGAGTTCGGCGTCCGACGCATCGAAGAACTCGGGCATGAATACCGTGACGCTATAGACGATGCCGGCAAAGACGACGAGGAGGCCGACGTCCAGGACGATGACGCCAAGCAGCTTGCCCAGAATCAACTCGTAGCGGCGAATGGGTTTGGTCACGACGGTGTAGATCTGGCGCTGCTCGATGTCACTGGTGACGGTGTAGATCGATACGATGATCGTCAGCAGGCACAACAGCAGGCTGGTTAGCGACAGGCCGTAGCTGACGAACGTCTGAAGCCGGCCCTTGAGCGTGCCGTCGCCGGTAGCGGTCAGGCCCATGATCGGCAGCAGCACCAACAGCAGGACGACGAAGATGATCGCCACCTTCATCCGCAAGGCCTGGCGGATCGTATTCTTCGCAACGGCCCAGGTCCTACGCATCGTGCCTGCCTCCCTCCTGCGGCTCGTCCGGCGGGTGAGGCTTCTCGACCTCGGGCTTGGGCGTCTTGCCGGTCAGGGAATCCAGCACGTCTTTTCTAACCTCTCGACTTTGAGCCGGCTCTTTTACCGGCGTCGGCTGCGATGGTCGTGCCGGCTCGACGCGCTCGGTCTGCGGCGTCGGCTTGGCTTTGGTCAGCTCGCCCAGCAGATCCTTGTCGGGCTGAGGCTGCGGTTTGGCCTCGGGCCGGTCCGCCTGCTCGGTCTGCGGCGCCGCTGGAGGCGCCTCCGCCGACACCGGCGCGGCTACCAGCTTGTCCAGGATACTCTCGGCGGCGTTCTCGGTCAGGAAGTCGCCGATCTGGGTCGTGCTGACGGCGCCGCTGGTCGGCCGATCCTGCTGCTGGGCCTGGGCGACAGTGTCGATGAAGAACGTTTCGAGCCTCTCCATCGGCGTGGTGACCTCGCACGTCGCGTCTTCCTCCGCGAGCACCTGCTGGATACGATGGACGGTGGCATCGCTGATGGCACCCGTCATGATCTGGCGCTTGTTGGTCTTTTGCAGCAGCGTGCGGACCTCGCCTTCGGCCTGAATTCTGCCGCCATAGAGGATCGCGATCCGGTCGCAGATGTCTTCGACGTCCGCGAGCAGGTGGCTGCACAAGAGAATGGTCTTGCCGCGGTCGGCCAGCTTGAGGATCAAATCCTTGATCTGGCGCGTGCCGATGGGGTCCAGGCCGGTCGTGGGCTCGTCCAGAATCAGCAGGTCGGGATCGTTGATGAGGGCTTGTGCCAGGCCGATCCGGCGGGCCATGCCCTTCGAGTACGTCCCCACGGGTCGGCGCGCGACCGCTTTGAGACCCACCATGTCGAGCAGCGCTTCGATACGCAGCTCGCGCACCTTCGGCGCCAGTCCGAAGAGCCGACCATAAAAATCCAGCGTTTCGCGCGCGTTGAGAAAACGGTAGAGATAGGACTCCTCCGGGAGGAAACCCACCTTCGCGCTGATCTTCGGGTCGTCACCGCTGCCGCCCAGCAGGAAGGCGTGCCCCTTGGTCGGGTGCAGCAGGCCCAGAAGCATCTTGATGGTCGTCGTCTTGCCTGAGCCGTTGGGGCCCAGCAGGCCGAAAACCTCGTTGGGTCGAATCTGGAGGGTCAGGTCGTCGACGGCATAGACCTTGGCGCGGCCCCACCAGTCGGAAAAGACCTTCGTCAGCGAAATTGTCTCTATCGCATAGTCCATAGCTCAATGGATACCGTTGAAACAGGTGCGAACCGCCGGAGAGAATCCCAACGTCCCTCCTCTTCTACGAACGCGATCAGGCCGTGTGCGTTTCACGGTCGAGCTCCTCGCCGTGACGGAACAGCCGGGCACTGTTGAACACCACCACCAGCGAGCTGGCGAAGTGCAGGAACGCGGCTGCACCGGGAGGTACGAACTTCGACAAGGAGATGCCCAGAATGATGAAGCCGACGCCGAAGGCTAGGTTCTGGTTGATGACGCGCCGAGTCTTGCGCGACACTTGCACCAGGAAGGGAATGCGGCGCAGGTCGTCGTTCATCAGCGCGATCGACGCCGAGTTGATCGCGACGTCGCTGCCGGCGGCCCCCATCGCGATACCCAGGTCCCCTGCCGCCAGCGCCGGCGCGTCGTTGATCCCGTCGCCGACCACGACCACGGTGTGACCGTCGGCCTTGATTTGTTCGACGATCGCCAGCTTGTCCTGAGGCAGGCAGTTGGCCTTGAAATCGGTGCAGCCCAGTTCGCCCGCGACGCGATTGGCCACTTCGCTGCGATCGCCGGTCAGCATCGTCACGCGTTTGATCCCGATATCCACGAGTTCCTTGACCGCGCACTGCGCCTCGGGCCGGGTCTTGTCCTGGAGGCCGATCCAGCCGATGCAGCGCGCGTCCTTAGCGACATAGAGGGTGCTGAAGCCCTGCTCCTCGTGCAGCGCCGGGTTCGAGACGCCGCTGATGTCGATGCCGTTCTCCTGCAGGAACGTGTCGCGGCCGACCATGATCCTCGATCTGTCCACCAACGCCGTCACGCCTTTGCCAGGCGTCTCTTTGAATTCCTGGGTGTCCGGCAAGGTCAGGTTTGCATCTCTGGCGACCTCGTGCAGGGCGCGGGCGGCCGGGTGCTTGCTCATCTGCTCAGCCGCGGCAGCCTCCGCCAAGAGGTCGGCAGCTTCCACGCCCTCGGCGGGAGTCAGCTTCGTCACGTAGAGCCGTCCGGTGGTCACGGTGCCGGTCTTGTCGAAAACCAGCGCCGTCATCTTGCCGGCGATCTCAAGGTCCGCGACGTTCTTGACGAGTACGCCCAGTCGCGCTGCGGCCGAAATCGCTGCCACCATCGCGGTAGGCGTCGCCAGAATGATCGAGCACGGGCACGAGATCACCAGAATGGTAATCGCCTGGCTGATGTTCCGTGTGAAGAACAGGACGATCAGCGCGATCATGAGAATGGTCGGCACGTACCACTTGATGTAGCGGTCGATGATCCGCATGATCGGGATCTTGGTCCCCTCGGCCTGAATGATTAGCGACTGGACCTTGCCCAGCGTGGTATCCTGGCCGGCCTTGGTCACGCGCACGTCGAGCATGCCGGTCAGGTTGTTCGTGCCGGCGAAGACCTGCATGCCCGGGACCTTATCGACGGGAAGCGATTCACCAGTGATCGTGGCTTCGTTGAGCGAGCTGAGACCGTTGACGACCTCGCCGTCGGCCGCGACGTTGTCGCCGGGACGAACGCGAATGATGTCGCCGGGACGCAGATCGCTGACTTTCACTTCCCGCTCCGTGCCGTCCTGTTCCAGAAGATTCGCGCTGGTGGGTGTCAGTTTGATGAGCGACTCAATCGAGGCGCGTGCGCCCAGCGCGGTGCGCGTCTCGACCAGCTCGCTCAGTAGCATGAAAAAGCCGATGAGCCCGGCCGCAACGTACTCGCCGGTGGCGAAGGCCGCGACGATGCCGAGCGCCGCCAGCTCATCCATGTGCGAATGACCGCGGATGAGACAGACAAAAGCGTGGATCACCACCGGGGCGCCCAACAGCAATGCGCCGAGCGCCGCAAACACCTGGGTGTTGAAGCCGTCCGGCTCGTAGAAGAAGCGTGCCAGACCGCTGTTGATCAGCAGGACGCCGCCCGCCAGGGTCCCCAGCATGGCGATGCTGACGCGAAGCTGCTTGCCGCGCGTTTCCTCGGCGTCAAGGTTGTCCTGAAAGTGTAGGTGCTGATGCGCCATAATCCGGTTCTCGTATCGATGGTTCCTATCGGCCTGCCGCTAGCGCGGCGCCGCGCTCGTGTTCGTTGTCTGAGTCTGCCGCGCCGGCCTGGAGCCAGCGCTGCTGCTCCGGTTGACCAGGACTCTGATCTCCTGCCCCTTGCCCTCGGTGGAAGGCTGCAGCACGAAGATTTCCTCGGCATTGCTCAGTACCTGGCTTATCGCGTCCAGATAGATCTGCCAGGCCACCAGTTCGGGCCGCGCTTTGTACTCCGGTCGGATGCTCTGGAGGTACTTGGCACTCGCCTCCGCCGAAGCGACGACTGTGTTACGGTAGGTCTGCGCCTCGGAGAGGGTGCTCTGCGCCCGGCCGGCGACCTGCGACCACAACGCGTCGAGCTGCTCCTGATCCAGGCTGTCGGCCATCACCGCTCGGTACAGCTCTTCGGCGACACTGCCGGCGGCCTCGTTCAGGGTATTGTCGGCATAGGTGTGCGCCTCGCTGATCGCCTGGCCGCTCTGCTGGCCGGCGGTGATGAAGGCGTCGAACGCCTCGTTCACTTGCTTGGGCCACCGGGCCTCCTTTAGTTGGACCGACGTGACTTGAATGCCGCTCTCGATGGCGTCGAGCTTGTCCTGGACCAACTGCCGGACCAGCCGCGGGATCGTGGGCGTGCTCAGTATCGCCTGATCGATGGTGTACTGAACCATCGCGTCGACCACCGCGTCCTCCACCACGCTTTGCAGCATTGGTGTGATGGACTGCTTCATCACCTCGGAGTACACCTGGCCGGGTTTGACGTCGTCGACGTAAACGTTCGCAAAGAACTTTTCGATGTCCCCGATCTGGTAGACGACCTGCCACCGCGTGTGGACGATGCTGTAGTCACTGGCCTCCGAGTCCGTCAGCACCGTCTGCCGGGCGCGCGCGCTCGGCGCATCCTCGCTGCGTGTCAGGGCATACCCTTCGGTGAGCGGGTTCAGCTTCTCTGGAATGAGCTCGCGCGGCCTGGGACCCTCACCGATGAGGTCCGCCTGGGTCAGCTTGTACCAGAAGGTCTCGATCGGCAGATTGATCTGCTCTGCGACGGGAATCTTGACCATCTCATCGATCGGGTAGGGGAGGATCCAGTGGAAGCCCGGTTCCAGAACCCTGGGATGGGCTTCGTCGCCGGTGCCTTGGATCTTGCCGAAACGCAAGACCAGCGCCTGCTCGTTCGGGCCCACGGTCTTGAAGCCCGATGCCAGGAAGGCCACGACCAACACGATCATGATCACCTTCAGGATCGCAAAGCTGATGCGCAGCGCGTCGGAAAGCGACTTGCCGGCGGCATCCAACTGTTCGACCGGCTCCGGAGGCTCGTGCTCGTGTGTGTGTTTGTGTGCCATTATGCTCTCAACCAGGCTTTTGCTATCTTCAAACCGTCGTTGCGATCAGTCCTGCGGTTCCAAGGCAGGCATTTCCTTGAGGTATTTGAGCGCCTCGCTGTCGGCGGGTAGCACCAGCGTGGTGCGTTCTCCCAACATCGTGCGCAGCGCTTCGAGCGTTCGCAGGAAGATGGCCAAGTCCGGCGCCTGCTCGAGCATCTCGTAGTACTTGGCGGCCTGGGCGTCGCCATCGCCGCGGATGGCCTTGCCCAAAGCTTCGGCGGCTGCCAGCAGCACGTCCCGCTTGTTGTTCGCTTCGGCTCTGATCTTGTCGGCTTGGGCCTGTCCCTCCGAGATGGTCGTGTCGGTGCGGCGTTTGCGGTCGGCTCTCATCCGATCGAACACACTCTTGGTCACGTCTTCGCTGACCTTGAGCTGCTTGATGCCCAGCGTCTTGATCTCAATGCCATACTCACGCCGCACCGGCTCCTGAAGGTCGGCCAGCATATCGTTCTGAATCCGATCCAGCATCACCCGGTTCGGGTCGCTGTTGACGAAATCACCGAACCAGTGCTGACCGATGATTCGATTCTGCGTGTCATTGATCTGGGCCCGCAGCTTGCTCTCCGCTTCCGCGACGGTCCGGACCGCAGTCAGGAACTTCAGCGGTTCGGCTACGCGCCAGACGATGTACGTATTGACGATGATCGGCGTGCTGCCCCGCGTGGGCGTTTCGCTGAGCCGATTCGACTCCAGGACCCGCATCCGAGCGTCGAAGCGGTGGACCTGCTCGATGGGCGTGGGCCACTTCCAACCCAGACCCGGCTCGTTCTGGTCGCGAACCGGCTTGCCGAACCGAGTAATGAAGACCGACTCCGTCTCGCGCACCTGGTACGTGACGAGGTAGATGCCCATGACGATGAAGATGAGGGCCACCAGTATGGGAATAGCGAGGTTTTTCATTGTGTGCTGCTCTCCTGCGCACTGCCTAGGATATCCAGAAGGCCGAGGGCGGGCTTCTCTTGAAGGTCCACGATGGTCACTTGGCTATCGTTGGGGTCGGCAACGACGATGTACTTACGGGTGCTGGGGAAGCCCTCTTCCAGAACCGCAAGCTGTTGGTGTCGGGGGTAGTAGGTCGGCGCCGCGCGGTAGGCTTTGAGCTGGCCGACGAAGCGCTCGCCGGTCGCTTTCGCCAGCGCCGCCGTTTCGTAGGCATAGCTCTTGGCCTCAGCGAAGATGCGGTAGATCTGCCCGCTCGCCTGCGCGAATGCCTCGTCGAGCTGGTCGGCGAGGCGCTCGACTTGCGCGGTATCTTCCTGCGCTTGCGCCCGCTGGTACTGCGCTGCCAGCTCCGTCAGCTCCGAGGCCTTGGTCACGGTCCCGGCCAACTCGCTCAACGTACGGTTGCGTTCGGCATCGGCTTCGAGGACCAAAGCCTGCTTGGCCTGAATCGCTCCGATCACTGCTTCGTAATCGGGCGCCACTTCCGGCGGGGGATGAATGCCTTGGACGCCGACAAACACGACCTCGATACCGAGATCCTGGTCATTGGCGGCTCGTTGAATTCTGTCGAAGAGGACTTCTTTGGCCCTGGTGCGACCGGCGCCGAAGAGGCTCTCGTCCGCGACGCCCGGCTGTGACAACGTCTCGTCGACCTCAATCTTGGCGCTGGCGGCAAACCGGGTCAACTCCTGGTAGCAGATGTTCTCCAGGAGCTTGGCCGGGTCACTGGTGTTGTAGACGTACGCGTACAGGTCCTTGACGCGATACTGGACGGGAATGTTGGCCTTGACCAGGCCGACCGGTGGAGCGCTTTCGTCCGAGGGCTGGCCGGGGTACTCGCTGGCGACGAGGAAGCTTTGCTCTTCTTTGTAGTGCGTCTGGCCCCACAGCAGCGCGGGTTCGGGAATGATCTGCCCCGTCTTGGGGTCGGTGTTGGGCACGTAGCCGATGTAGATCTCGTTGACTTCTTTCGTCGGGTGTTTGCGGGCAATGTCGATCGGCCAGGGCAGCTTGAAGTGCAGGCCAGGCTCGGCGAGACGGACCCGGCCGCTCGAGGTGAGAGGATCGCCGAAGCGCTCGATGATCGCCTGCTCCTCGGCGTCAACCACCACGATGCAACTGGCCAGGTACAGCGTGACGGCAGAGAACAGAATCAGCGGGACGATGGCCTTTTCCAGCAGCTTGTAGAACCACGTCTGGGAGACCTCGAAGCCGAACTGGTAGTCGATAGCCGCCGCGGCACTGCGGAAGATCCCGCCCGGCTCGTTGATGATCCCGAGCAGCCGGCTGTCGAAGGCGGCCCGGCTGTACTGGCCCTTGAGCCGGGGTCGGTAGACGTCCAGCACCGCGTTCAGCGAGGTCTCGACGCCCAGAACAATCAGCAGCACCCCAATGACGTAGCCGATGATCTGCACCGGCAGGTATTGCTGAAAATGGATCGCGGCCAATCCCAGCGCCAGCGCGAAACACACGAGGGCCACGCCCAGCAGGAAACTGCCTCCCGCGCGCAGCGGCTTCCACTGTGGCTCCGCCGACATCCCGGTCGCATACCGTGACAACAGGAACGTGACGAACGCCACCGCGGTCATCACGATCGCACAGACCAGCGGCTGCTGCGTTGTCGCGCCCTCCGCGGCGGCCATGCTCCGCAGGGCGTAAAGGCCCAACGCGATTTCGTACACCGCGATCAGGACCGCAAAGCCGGGGACGAACCACTTCTCGATCAGCTCGAGCCGCCGCTGGGCGGCTGCCATCAAGGTGGCACGCTCGCCCTGTCCCTGAAAGATGGTGGAGGTGTTCTTCTCGCCGGCCAGTTGGGTCATGTCCAACCGTTCCTGCTCCGCGAGGCTGCGCTGATGGAACTGAATGGCCAGGACCAGCCAGATGAGCGCCGCCGCCAGGATCTGCCAGGCGACGGCCGAGATCGCCGCGAAACCGCTCCACCGGCCCAGGAAGAAGGCCACGCCGAAGAAGACCAGGCTTGCCATCAGCGACGCCCAGGCCACGTGCTCGGGTCGTTTGGACGATGTTGTCATCT
>JAFGLV010000159.1 GCA_016927855.1 Sedimentisphaerales bacterium | reverse complement strand
GACGACGACGATGGGGCACCGCTGGCGACGGTCGATCGGACCAACTGGCTCAGTGCGTCGCTCGGACGGTTCCGCCAGCCACGACGGATCATCCTGCCCCGTGACGTGTCCCACGAGTACCTGGAGCACCTGAAGGCGCCGGTTCGGACCTACGAGCGCGAGAAGAAGGAAACGAAGAAGGACAAGCAGGAGAAGAGCGGCGGCAACGTGGTGGCCACGTTCGTTTCGACCGGTCCCGACCATTTTGCCCACGCCCGGACTTACGCCGAGATCGCCCTGCCGCTGGTCGCGGCAAGAGAGACCAACCAGGACATCAAGTCGTTCCTGTAGCAAGAATGCCATGAGTCGCAAACGACCCTCGCACAACATCATCGACAGCCGGCACCCGAACTACCTGTCCTGCATGTCGGACTGGGAGAAGTGGCGACTGACCTACCGCGGCGGCGACGAGTTCCGCGACCGGTTCCTTGAGCAGTTCAGCGCCCGAGAGGAGCACAAGGACTTCAACAGCCGCAAGGCCGTGACACCGATCCCGGCCTTCGCCAAGGCGGCCGTGAACGACATCCGCAACTCGATCTACCAGCGAATGAGCGACGTGCTGCGGACCGGTGGGAGCGGTGCCTACCAGCAGGCCGTCGCCGGTCTGGAAGGCGGCGTTGATCGCCGGGGCGCGACGATGACGTCCTTCCTGGGCATGAAGGTGTTGACCGATCTGTTGGTGATGGGCCGTGTGGGCGTATACGTGGACCATCCGGTGGTTGATGGGGTCAGTACGCTGGCGGACGCCACCGGGCGCCGGCCGTATCTGTACAGTTACCAGGTGGAAGACATCCTCTCGTGGGCCTGCTCGAAGCCGGAAGAGCCGTCCGAGTTCCAATCGCTGTTGTTGCGGGATTCGTGCCTCGATCTCGACGAGCGAACCGGCTTGCCGACGCAGACTTTCCAGCGGTATCGCCTGTTGTGGATCGACCCGGAAACCGGCAAGGTGGCCCTGCAGCTTTATGACACGGACGGCAATCCGATTGACCGCGACGGCAACCCGTCCGGCCCGGTTCTGCTTGAACTGGATCGCATTCCGTTTGTAATGCTCGACATTGGCGACAGCCTTATCAAGGACGTGTGCCAGCACCAGATCGCCTTGTTGAACCTCGGCTCCAGCGATGTGAATCACGCGCTGAAGGCCAACTTCCCGTTCTACATCGAACAGCGCGACTTGCGGGCGGTCGGAGGCCACTTAAAGGTCGCCGCCAGCGCCGACGGCACGGCCACCCAGGGCGGTCAGGGCGCGGCCGACACGGACATCAAGGTCGGCTCGACCCAAGGGCGGGCGTACGACATCAAGGCCGCCGCGCCGGCGTTCATCGCGCCACCCTCGGAGCCGCTCGAAGCCAGCCTGAAGCTCCAGACCAAGTTGGAGGAGGACGTTCGCAAACTGGTCAACTTGGCCGTGGTGAACCTCGCGACCCGTGCGTCGGCCGAGTCGAAGCAGATGGACAACCAGGGCCTTGAAGCGGGCCTCTCGTACATCGGCTTGGTGCTCGAAAGCGCCGAGCGGCGGATTGCCGAGTTTTGGGCCGCCTACGAAGAGCGGCGACAGGCCCGCAGACAGGTCGCCACGGTCAAGTACCCGGATCGTTACAGCCTGAAGTCGGACGAGGAGCGGATCGACGAGGCCGACAAGCTGGCCGAACTCATGCACACCGTTCCCGGCCGGACGGTCAAGCGGGAGATCGCCAAGAATATCGTCACGGTACTCTTGGCCGGAAAGGTGAGTGTCGAGCGGATCGAACGCATTCATCGTGAGATCGACGCCTCGCATTACACCACCAGCGATCCCAAGACCATCATCGACGCAAAGAACGCCGGGTTGGTCGGCGAGAAGACGGCCTCGGTCGCTCTCGGCTTCGACGATGACGAACACCTGACCGCCCGCGAAGACCACACGGCCCGCATCCTCCGCATCGCGGCGGCGCAGAGAAGCAACGACGACAACAGCGATCCGGCCGCGCGGGGTGTAACAGACCTTTCGACCGACCCAGCCGAGGCCGGCAGTGAGGAGAAGACCCAGTCACGGGACACCACGCTGCGCGACACGACGACCGAGCGCACCCGCGGTGTAGGGAAGGAGCCGGTCGATGAATGACACCCTCTCCACGTTCGGGAGCTTCGTGGGTACCTACAAGTGGGTCGGCGGCGTGCTGGCTCCCAATGACTGCATCTACGGGATTCCTTACGATGCCACGCAGGTGTTGAAGATCGATCCCGCCACCGATACCACGTCCCTGTTTGGTGGCCTGATTGGGACACACAAGTGGATTGCCGGCGTTGTCGCGCCGAACGGCTGTATCTACGGGATTCCGTACGGCAGCACCAAGGTCCTGAAGATTGACCCTGCCACCGACGCCATATCCACGTTCGGCAGTCTGCCCGGAACGAACAAATGGCTCGGCGGTGTTCTGGCAGCCAACGGTTGCATCTATGGGATTCCGTTCAGCAGCACCGAGGTGCTGAAGATCGATCCCG
>JAFGLV010000158.1 GCA_016927855.1 Sedimentisphaerales bacterium | reverse complement strand
TCCTGCTTGCGGCGCGCGAGTTCGGCCTTCTGCCATGCGGGCATGGGCAGGTCCTCGCTGCTGCGCGCGATGCTGTCCCATAGGTCCTCTACTAGCTGGACCCGCTCGGCGAGGGGCAGCTTCTTCAATTCGTGAAGGTCCGGTGCCATACGTCTATTCTAACTCGCCTGCATCAGCCAAGCAAGGCCCTTGCATGGCTGCCTGAGGTGGTGAGGCCGGGCAGGTGCACCGCTACGCCTTCTTGTAGGTGGCTTCGGGGTCGTAGACCTTCTGCGCGATTAGCTCTAACTCCTTGTCGGAGCCGGGTTTGAGGGCTCGGTAGAAGCAGGATTGGTAGCCGACGTGGCATTGGCCGGCGTCTACGGCGACTTTCAAGATCAGGCAGTCCTGGTCGCAGTCGACGAGGATCTGGCGGACCTGCTGGACGTGGCCGGACTGCTCGCCTTTCTTCCAGAGCTTCCGGCGCGAGCGGCTGTAGTAGGTGGCCCGGCCGGTCGCGATCGTGCGGTCCAGGGCTTCGCGGTTCATGTAGGCGACCATCAGGACCTGGCCGGAGTCGGCGTCCTGGGCGATCGCGGGTATCAGGCCTTCGGCGTTGAACTTCGGAGCGAACTGAAGGCCCTCTTCGATCTGCTTGGATTCCAACGGTTTACCCCTAAATTCTTTGCTGTCAGCGGCTTGTCATAACCCCTTTTACTCGGTAAGCTTTTCGGGGACAAGTGCCTTTTTGGAGAGAATCGTTGACAACAGAGAGGGTAAGGAGATCCCGACACCTGTCGCTGGTGGCCCGGGCCGCGGTGGCGATCCTGGCGATCGGCTGGGTTCTACACGACCAGGATTGGGCGGAGCTCGGTGCGGTCTTCAGGAGGCTCGATCCGTGGTATTTTGCCCTGGCGCTGGCGATTTATGCCCTGGCGCAGTCGGTTATCGCGTTTCGCTGGTGGGTGCTACTGCGGGCCCAGTCCGTTCACATCCCCATTCTTGCTACCTTCAGGCTGCATTTCGTCGGGCTGTTCTATAACAACGTGATGCCTGGTTCGGTGGGTGGGGATTTGCTCAAAGCGTGGTACGTGGCCAAGCACACGCATCGGCGGCTGGAGGGGGCCTTTAGCGTGTTTGTGGACCGCGTCGTGGGCTTGGGCGGGATGGTGCTGATGGCGATCGCGACCTACCTGCTGTTCCTGCGAGGACAGAACCTGGAGGTAGCGACGCGCAGTGAAGACGGGTCGCCGCAAGGAGCGTTCCGGTACGGCCAGGCGATGTTATGGGGCGTCGCGGCGATTGTGGCGGTTGCGGCGGCCGTGCTGCTGCATCCGCGCGGGCGCCGGCGGGCCCTTGAGCTCGCGGCCAAGGTATGGCGGCGCGGATGGTCGCTAGTGGGACGGACAAGGGACGCTCTGGCGGTCTACTGCTCCAAGCCGTGGACGATGCTCTGCGCGGTGGTCCTGACAATGATCAGCCAGAGCGTGGTGGTCGTCTCGTTCTGGCTGCTGGGGCGGAACATGGCGATTGCAGCCGGGCTGGAGTACTACTTCGTCGTCTTTCCGGTAACTTGGGTCATTGGGGCGATTCCGGTAAGTATCGCCGGGCTGGGTGTGCTGGAGGCCGGGATTGTGGAGTTGTTCACGCGTCTGACCAGCGCGCCCGCCGAGAGTGCCCTGGCTCTGGCGTTGTGCCAGCGGTTCATCTGGGTGATTGCCTCGTTGCCCGGCGGCGTCGTGCACCTGGTCGGAGGGCACCTGCCGAAGGAGTTTTTCGTTGACGGTCAGGGCACGCTAAATTAGGCTATGGCCGCCGGATAGCGCAAAATCGGCCGGTCGTCGACGGTCGTGATGGGTATATCAGATCCGAATGGCAAAGGAGTGATTGAGGAGTCCGAATACGAAACGGCTTAAGAGCTACTTTCTTCGTGGCTTAGCGGTCTTGTTGCCTACGTTGCTGACGATCTGGATTCTGGTGGGGGTGTACACCTTCATCCGGCAGAACGTCAGCAACCATATCAATCGTGGTTTGGTCTGGGTCCTGGTAGAGAATAAGAAAAGTGAGGCGCCCAATGCGGCGTGGCTGGACAGTTATGAAGACGACATGAGGAGAATCTTCATCACCGGCCCGGGCCAGGTCGTCGGGTTCCTGATCGCTCTGGTGGTGGTGTTTGCGGTGGGGACGCTCCTGGCCAGCGTCGTGGGCCGGGCGCTGTGGCGTGTGATCGAAGCGTTCATCCTGAACACGCCGGTCCTCCGAAGAGTCTATCCCTATGTGAAGCAGGTAACCGATTTCGTCCTGACGCAGGAAGAAAAGGAGAAGATGTTTTCGAGGGTCGTTGCCGTCGAGTACCCTCGCAAGGGGATCTGGTCCATAGGTTTCGTCACCGGATCGGGCCTTAGGCGCATTACCGAGAGCGTCCAGAAGGAGTTCCTGACGGTCCTGGTGCCGAACTCGCCGACACCGGTGACCGGGTACGTGATCATCGTGCCCCGAGAGCAGACCATCGCATTGGACCTGACTATCGAGGAGGCGTTCCGCTTCGCGATCAGCGCCGGCGTTATCGCGCCGGACAACCGGCGTGGGACGGCGGTGTTGCCCAAGGCCTACGCCGAACCGCCGCAGGAGTGACAGACACGAGTATCAACCTGATTAAGGAGATGAGCATTGCTGTTTACAATCACGGGCAAGCACGTCACGATCACCGACGCCCTCCGAGCCTATGCCGAGGAGAAGACATCCAAGCTGCCGCGGTACTATAGCGGCATCAACCAGGTCGAGGTGATTCTGGACGGCAATGACACCGGGGCCCACGTTGCGGTGGAAATCATCGCCCGCGGCGAGCACAGCAACGTCTTCGTGGCCACCGAGAACGGGGAGGACGCGTATCAGTGCATCGACGCGGCGGTCCACAAGCTGGAGGAGCAACTGCGGCGCAAGAAGACGAAGGAGCGCGATGACAAGCACGTGGGGGGCCGCGAGCGCGAGATCCAGTGAGGATCGGATCTGGGACCGGGAGCCGGCCGGCCGAGGTCTGCGTCCGAAAGACAGTGACCCTTGAAAGTGACACTGAGAATGAAGTTCGATGAGTTTGTGTGTTTCGAGGCGACGGTCCCCGAGTTGCAGAGCCGGGATCGTGATGGCGCGATCGCTGAACTGGTCTCGGCGCTGGTGCAGGCGGGCCGACTGCCGGCCCATGCCGGCGCCGAGATCACCAAGGCGGTGATCAAACGAGAGAATGAGGCCAGCACTGGCATGGGCAAGGGCGTGGCCATCCCGCATGTCAAGCACGCCGCCGCCAAAGACGTCTTGGCGGTAGTGGGCCAGAGCACGGCGGGCATCGATTTCGCAGCGCTGGACGAGCGGCCCGTCTACGCCGTGATTCTGCTGATCAGCCCCCTCAAGAACCCCGATCGGCATCTCCAGGCCATGGAGAACGTGTTCAAGCATCTCCAGAACGAGAGATTCCGCAAGTTCCTGCGTCAATGTCGGACGCCGGAGATGCTCGAGGATCTTCTGAAAGAGGCGGACGAGCACCCGTCGTGGTGATCGGGCGCCGCCCGATCCGGGAAGAGGCAGGCCGGACATGTCTGCGGGAGACAAGATATTGGAGACAGTGGTGCGTGAGACAACGGTACAGATCAAGAACGGCGATGGCCTGCACATGCGTCCGGCCATGCAGTTCGTCGATCTGGCCAGCCAGTTCGACTGTGAAATCACAGTCAGCAGCGGACGCACCGAGGCGGATGGAAAGAGCATCATGCACATGAGCATGTTGGCGGCCACCTACGGGACCCAGTTGAAGATCCGGGCCGCCGGCCCCCAGGCCCAGGAGGCCCTGGACGCGCTCCGCGAACTCGTCGAGGTGCGGATGTTCGATGAACCGCCGCCGAAGCCAAACGAAAACCAGCCGCAATAGACCCTGACATGGATATCAAGAAGGGAATCGCTGTTTCGCCGGGAGTCTCGATCGGCAAGTGCCTGATCATCGACTCGGAGGATTACCGCATTCCCCGACGTCAAATCGACGCGTCCCAGCGCATGGGTGAGGTGCAGCGCGTGCGCAACGCGTTCCGCGACGCGGTCGTCGAACTGACCGAATTGGAGCAGGCGCAGGATGATACCGCCGGCGGGCGCATCAAGGACATCTTCGCGGTCCACCTGCGCTTCCTGCGGGACCGTCGTCTGCGCAAGCGCGTCACGGACCTGGTCTTTGACGAATCGGTCACGGCCGAGTATGCGGTGGTCACGGTCTTTCACGAGATCGCCGCCCATTTCACCAGCGTCAAGGACTCCTACATCAGCGAGCGGGCCGACGACATCTACGATCTCGAAAGGCGCCTGCTCAAACTCCTGCTCGGCAGCAAGCGCGAGGACCTCGCGCGGCTACGCGAAGAGGTCGTGGTGGTCGCGCGCGAGCTGAGTCCCACGCAGACGGCCGGCTTCAACAAGGCGTTCGTGCGCGGGATCGCCTCCGACGCCGGCGGTCGCACCAGTCACGCCGCGATCGTGGCCCGCTCGCTGGGCATCCCGGCGGTCGTAGCGCTGGAGGACCTGACCGAGATCGTCCGGGGTGGCGACAACGTTATCGTCGACGGCAACCGCGGTCTGGTCATCGTCAATCCGGATGATGAGACGCTCCAGCAGTACGAGACGTACTCGGCCGATTTCGTTGCGCTCGAACACCGGCTCGACACCATCCGCGAGAAACCGGCGGTCACGCGCGATGGGGTCAAAATCACGCTGCTGGGCAACATCGAGTTTCCCGACGAAGCCGAGATGATCCTGGAGAAAGGCGGCGAAGGCATCGGGCTCTATCGCACCGAGTTCCTCTACCTGAACCGGCCCACCGAGCCGACCGAAGAGGAGCACTACCGCGCCTATGCGCAGACGATCGGCGTGCTCAAGGACCGGCCGATCGTCTTTCGCACCGTGGACCTGGGCGCCGACAAGTATACGCAGCGCAAGCGCTTCGCGCCGGAGCCGAACCCCTTCCTGGGCCTGCGCTCCATCCGCTTGTGCCTGCAGAATCTCGCGATGTTCAAGACGCAGCTTCGCGCGATCCTGCGCGCCTCGGTGCTCGGACCGGTCAAGGTCATGTTCCCGCTGATCACCAACCTGCAAGAGCTGATGCAGGCCAAGATGATCCTCCACGACGTCATGGAGGACCTGGACGAGGAGTCGATCGCATACAATCGGGATATCGACGTCGGGATCATGGTGGAGACGCCGTCGGCGGCGCTGACAGCCTCGACGCTGGCGCGGGAGTCGGATTTCTTCAGCATCGGGACGAATGATCTGACCCAGTACACGCTCGCGGTGGACCGGGGCAACGAGCTGGTCTCGACGCTGTATTCGCCGGCGGACCCGGCGGTGCTGCGCCTGATCCGCACGGTGATTCAGGACGCGTACAAAGCGCAGATCGACCTGTCCGTCTGCGGCGAAACGGCCTCGGAACCGGAGTACGTCATGATTCTGCTGGGGATGGGAGTTCGAACACTGTCCTTAGCGGCGCCGCTGATCCCTGAGATCAAGGAGATGATTCGTTCGGTGACGATCGAGGAGTGCAACAGCCTGACGCGCAAGGTCCTGGCGATGAACTCGGAGCGGCAGATATCGAGCTATATTCGCAGCGCGGCGCGCAAGGTCCTGCCGGAGGCGTTTTGACAGTTGCTCGCCGGCCCGGCGCCGGCGCTGTCGGAGTAACGAATTGCATTTGGTGTTCTCAGAGAGATCCGTTGAAAAGAAAAGGCAGTGCCTTGTCATTCCGACCAAGGGCGAAGCCCGCGCGGAGGAATCTGGCCGAGAATCGGAGTGTCACCTTGTTCTCAACCAGATTCCTCGACTCCGGCTTGCCTTCGGCAATCCTCCGCTCGGAATGACAATTGCAGGTGCCGGTGGGTGGAATCTGCCCATGGGCACCGAGCGCATCCGCAATGACGAGAATCATGATCGAACGTTCGACGGAAGGAGACAGACATCGTAGCGGACGCGAACCAGGACGCACAGGGCTTATCGGGGAGTGAGGGGGCCGCCCGCGCGATGACCGACGCGACGGCGGCGGTGCGGTTCGCGATCGGCGGGATGCTTCGGTTTCTCTCTCACGCGGAAACGCTGCGCGTTTTTCAGCGGGCCTGTGCCCGCGCCGCGGTGCCGGTCAAGTTCAGCGAAGGATTCAATCCACATCCGAAGCTGTCCCTGCCGTTGCCTCGACCCGTCGGCGTCGAGTCGGCTGACGAGCTGCTCGTCGTGCGTCTGTTCGACGAGTCAGGCGTGCCGGCCGACGGGACCGAGACGCTGGCGCGCACGAGGTGGCAGGATCGAATGAAACAAGCGCTGACGGCCGCGCTGCCTGAGCCCATTAAGCTGCGTTCGGTGGCGCTGCACAAGACGAAGGCGTCGTTCAGCGCCGAGTCCGTCGATTACGAATTCATGGTGCGAATGGATGCCGACACGACAACCGCCTTGCAGGAGAGGGCCGCTTCGCTGGAGGCTGCCGAGCGCATCGAGGTCGAGCGCGTCTCGCCGTGCCGGCCGGGCCGCCGAATCGACGTACGAGGTTTCCTCAAGTCGCTCCGCCTGGAGGTAGATCGCGTCGTGGTGACGTGCGCGATCAGCACCGGTGGGTCTATCCGCGTCGATGAGATCATGCGGCTGCTGGAGTTGACGGTCACGGACCTCGCCTGTCCCGTCCGGCGCACGAACGTCGTGTGGACGATAACGTAACGCGGCACAGATTGATGAGGTAACGATTGGAGTCTGGAAGGATGGAATATTGGAATAATGGGATTGTCCACACCCAACATTCCATCATTCCATCATTCCAGCGTGCGACTTTGATACCGGTGGCCCGAAGGCCGGCCGGATGACAAAATAAAGGACGTAGCTGATGTCGAGTGAAATGTTGATCAATGTGGCCGAGCGGGAAGAATGTCGGGTGGCCGTCGTGGAAGACGGCGCGCTGGAGGAGCTCTACGTCGAGCGGGCCAGCGCCGGCGCCCACGTCGGCAATATCTACAAAGGGCGGATCGTCAACATCGAGTCGGGCATTCAAGCCGCCTTCATCGATCTCGGGATCGAGAAGAACGGCTTTCTGCACATCTCGGACCTGCATCCGCGTTATTTCCCCAAGAGCAAGAGCAACGTGCTCGAAAGCATCGGGCGCCGGCAGGCCCTCAAGGACCGTCCCCCCATGCAGAACTGCCTGCGCCGGGGTCAGGAGCTGGTCGTCCAAGTGACGAAGGAGGGTCTCAAGACCAAAGGCCCCACGCTGAGCACGTACCTGTCCCTGCCCGGCAAGCACCTGGTCATGATGCCGTGGATGCGCGAATACGGTATCTCGCACAAGATTGAGGACGAGGAAGAGCGCAAGCGGTTGGCGGAGGTCTTCGACGAGTGCAAGCCGCCGAAAGGGCAGGGGTTCATCATCCGCACGGCCGGGATGGGCGCCTCCAAGCGCGACATCCAGAACGATCTGCGCTATCTCAATCGGCTCTGGCGCGCGATCCAGAAGCGGATCGAGAGCGAGAAGGCGCCGTGCGAGATTTTTCAGGAGTCCGACCTGGTCATCCGCGCCCTGCGCGACGTGTACAACAACAAGGTGACCAAGGTCATCTGCGACTCCGAGGTGACGGTGCGGAAGATCAAGGACTTCCTCTCGATCGCGATGCCGCGCCTCAAGCCGAGGGTGACGTACTACGACGGCAAGATTCCGCTCTTTCACAAGTACCAGATCGAGACCGAGATCGCGAAAGTCCAATCCCGGTCGGTGGACTTGAAGGGGGGCGGGTCGATCGTGATCGAGCAGACCGAGGCGCTGGTGTCGATCGACGTCAACAGCGGTCGCAACCGCAAGCAGAAGAACGCCGAACAGACTGCCTACGAAACCAACATGGAAGCGGCGGTCGAGATCGCCCGCCAACTGCGGCTGCGCGACCTGGGCGGCCTGATTGTCTGCGACTTCATCGACATGCGGAATCCGAAGCACCGCAAGGACGTCGAGCGGTGTTTCCGCAACGCGGTCAAGACCGACCGCGCGCGCTGCCGCATCCTGCGGATCAGCGGGTTCGGCATCATCGAGATGACACGCCAGCGCATGCGTCCGTCACTGCACCTGAGCACGTACCTGGCCTGCCCGCACTGCGCCGGCACCGGGTTCGTCAAGAGCCACGAATCGCTCGCGCTCGAGATCATCCGCCTGCTGAACCTGGCGGTTTCCGAAGAGCACATCCGACGGATCGAGCTGTCGGTCTCGCCGGAGGTGGCCGACTATCTCCAGAACGAGAAGCGCGCCGCGATTGCCCAGATCGAGCAAGCTACCGAGAAGCGCATCGTCATTCATTCGTCCCCCGACTGCTCGGGCGAAGAACGCCAACTGGTCTGCTACAACGAGCGAAGC
>JAFGLV010000157.1 GCA_016927855.1 Sedimentisphaerales bacterium | reverse complement strand
GTCGCGTTGCTCAGGTGGGCGGTGATGATTTCGCGGGTCAGCTTGGCCTTGTAGGCCACGAGCTCCCGGTTGGCCGTGCTCGAAGGGGCCAGTCCGCACATGCACAGGTATCCGGACAGCCTCTTCTCCGTGCTCATGCCCGATTCTCTCATGCCCACGATGGTCAGGGGAATGACCAGGCGAGGAGGCTGGCCGCCGCACTTTTCGCACTGAGGAGGCACCGTGTCCTCGCAGCGCCCACCCTCGGCGGGGAGCTTGCTTATGGTTTCGCCTCCGTGCAGATGCCCGTCCAGGCAGGGACAGCGATTGGAGCTGACCAGCTCGGGGGCTTCCACCCAGTGCTCGTCCCGGTAGAGGCACAGGACGCAGTTCTTGGCGCCGAACAGCTTGGGCACCTCCGCAGCGACGATCTCCGCCGCTTCGTTTAAGTCGATGCTCTTAAGGCAGTTAGAAAGCATCGCCACTTCCTCGGCCGCGGCGCGATCTTCCAGCAGTTGCTGGCCCATCACGTCCCGAGCCGAGAGGATGCCGACGACGACCCCATCGTCAAGGATCGGCAGGTGCCGGATGCGGTGGGTCGTCATGATCTGGCGTACCTCGCTCGTGGGCGTTCCCGGCGTGCAGATCACTACGTGTTCAGTCATGATCTCAACTACGCTTGTGTCGCCGATCTTGTCGGGTGAAGCAGCCACATAGCGGGAGATATCGCGCTCGGTGACGAGACCGATAAAACGCCCATCATCGTCATTGACGATCAGGCAGCCCACGTTGTGCGACGACATCTTCTCGGCGGCGTGTTTGATCGTATCGTGCAACCCGATCGTAACGATCTGGGCGGGACGGTCGGCGGATTCGAGCATATGTTCCATCCTTCTCCGAAAGCTCCGGCGTAGCGTGTCTTCGGCCCCTGCACCCTCAGGGAATCTGTATCGACCCCGTCGGCGGGCCACTTTAGCGTTGGCGGCGCCCGTCATCCGGACTGGAGAAGCCATCCCTGGCCACCCACCCGGCGCGGACTCCACGAACCCCCGCCGTGCGCCGCCATATCTGTGTATATGGGCTTGGCGGCCTGGAAGCTTGGGTCGCCACCGCAGACCCTGGGCAGGTAATCTGGGAAATGTAAGAAAACTGATCGAGACGAAAAAAAACGTTATGGAAAACGGTTATAATGGCACTTGATAGCGACATGATTACGAGCGAAACAATCAGGCGGCCCACGATGGAAGGGCACATGGACATCATCGAACTGGTCGAGCGAGCCCAGCGAGGCGACCGACAATGCCTCAACCGGCTGGCAACCCTGGCCAGGGACCGGCTGCGGGTCTATGTCTACCGCCTGACCCAGCAAGAGGATTTGACCCAAGAGATTGTACAGGAGAGCTTGTTAGAGATGTGTAGGGTACTGGGCAAACTGAAGAGTACGGATCGGTTCTGGTCCTGGCTGTACGGCATCGCCACCAACAAGCTGCACCGTCATTATCGAACCGAACGGACTCAACGCAACGCGGTCGCTGCGGAAGAAAGGCGGCGTGGACCCATGAACGAACGTCAAGCCGGATTGGAGAATCTGGTCAGCCATGAGCTCAAGCAGATCATCTCCAAGGCCATGCAGAAGCTTCGCACCCGTCACAAGGCAGTGCTCGTGATGCGGTGTTACGATGGTATGTCTTATGCTGAAATTGCCGATTCGATGGGTTGTAGCGAATTCAGCACGCGTATGCTCTTCGTCCGCGCCAAGAAGTCACTCCAGAAAGAGCTCTCCCGCAACGGGTTCAGCAAAGGCTCGCTGCTGGCGGCGCTGGTGATCTTCGGCAAGATGACCGCTCCGAGTGAGGCCGCCGCGGCGCAACTGACCATTCCGGTCGCAGCCACGAAGGTGGGTGTGCTGGCCGGCGTGGCTGGCTGGGCCACCACCAAAACCGCCGTCGTCTCCTTGACCGCGGCCGCTGCGGTGACCGTTGGAACTGTCACGACAACCTCCACTTTGCTAAGCAACAATGCCGGTAACCGAGCGGCTGAACCGACCAGGGGGGCACGGGTCGTCAGCCCGCTCGGGGCATTGTCCGCACAGCAGAAGCACTGGTACTACTTCCCCGAAGGTTCGCAAGGTCCCGTCATGGTCCGCATGGACCGCGGCGGCACCGGCTCGTCGCCGTTCGTACTGCAAAACGGCGTGGCCAACTACAGCCAGCGCGACGGCGTCGTGACCATCAACAACCACCATCTCTGGCAGCCCGACCTGAGCGTGACGAGACTGCCGACGGATAGCCGCACCTTGTCGAGCTTCCTGTCACGCGTCGAAGGCAAGACCAGCGACATGCAGACCGTCTCGCTGACACGAACGAGCCGAAGAGACCTTCTCGTGGTCCTCGATCGCACGAACGAGGCGGATGTGGGCGACAGCCGCCCGATCGTCGTCCCGCACGACAACGTCCTCGAAGAGGGTTACTTCCAAGACGACTGGTCGGCGGGCATCGAGAAGGTGGACCGGCGCGATGCGATGCACCTGCGCGGTTGGACGTACTTTCGAGTTCGCGGCAGCCTCGGCGGCAAGACCGTCACCGGCACCGGCAGAATCCCATTCCTCTATGCCACCAGCGCGCGGTACGGCGCGTGGTTGAGCCTGAAGGTCGGCGACGTGCTGACGATGACGGATGGCGACGCCGGTGCGATCCAGCTTGATGCTGAAGGGATCCCGGTCGCGCGGTTCCCGCAGGGCAGTCTCTTCCAGGGTCTGGCTCGGCCCTGGATGGGTCTGCATACCCTCGATGTCGTGCGTCGAGACGCGGCGGAGCGCCGCGCGTGGTTTGAGACACGCGACCTGCGCAACGGGCGCGACGTGGAAGTCAAAATTGCCCTCGATGGGCTCGATCTGGTCTACACCATTGATATGGAGACCGACGTCGTCAGCACCATCGAGTTCACCAAGGCCGGCGCCTCGGTCGGACGCCTGGAATTCGAATACCTCCAGGACATCGATTCCGTTCAGCACGAGTTCATCGCGCCCGCCGGCGACCGCAGTGGCGTCACGCTGCAAAGAAGCACCGGTATCGCCTGGCTGGGTCGGCTGGCGAGCGCCGCTCTGGAGAACTGACACCTGTCGGCCGATCATGGTGCTGAAGAATCAGGCGCCTTCGGGTCTGCCAGTGGGATCGTCGAGAACGTAGTCAGCGAAAGACTGGTTGAAACAAGGATTTGAAACACGAGGATAGATCATGTCACGGAACCGGATGATGGATGCTGACAGAGCGAGAGTGGCTGCCCAACGGCAGGGTCTCGCCGCGCCGAGGTGTCCGGAGCATGACATGCCTGGTTTTGCAGCTTCGCCGAGGATTAAGGTGGTTGGCGCCCCAGATTGCCGCGCGTTTGCCGGCGATGCCTCGATTGGGGCGACAGAGGACTCTCCGCGTGTGGTTGGGCCTGTGGCGGTTTGGGCAGGAACGCACGCGGTCTTCGCCGTTTCTCCAGGGAGGGAGGACATGGCCGTTGAGACGGCATGGGACTCGAGAGGGACGTGGGTCGCACTGTGTGGGCGCCGTGCATGGAACGCAGCGCCCGGTCGATGCCTGAGGAACGGACTCACACGCGATCGTTACATCGAAATCGAGACAGGGGATCCTGAGGAGGGAGTCCTCTGCGCCTGGATCGGCATCGACATGGAGGGAGTGCACGATGATGTCCCACCGGCTCCGGGAGCGTCGCGCAGGCGCATCCCGGAGTCCTCTCGAATCCACCGCGGCGCGAGGATGGCGCCCCCTGGGAATATGGCATCTGACAATTAAGGAACGAACGCTGGTTGTCCGGAGGGGTTTTGCAGGCAGGCGTTGCGCCTGCCGGTAGAGCCCTTGCTTGCGTGGCGCCGGCTTGTGGTGATGTAATGAAGATCGGTTTTGGACAATTCGTTTTGCTGTGGCTGTTATCGCTGCTCCTGGGCGGTGCGGCGTGCGGCGCCAATTGGGCGGCGTACAGCGACACTTTCGACACGGATAAGGGGAAAGACGATAGCTGCATTCAGTCGCGGTTCTGGCTGGATCGGGCGACTCCGCCGCCGGGACCCTATCTATTCTATTTCTTCGGGGACAACGGGAGCCGCCAGTTGGGTTTCATGGGTTATCAGAACCAGCTTGCCGAGCTGGGGTACTGCCTGACGCTCGACTCGTTTGGCGTGCCGAAGGCGGTCCGCGGATCGCTGACCGTCGAGGTGTCGTACCCGGACAACATGAGCATCGCCCAAGACCCACTTGGCCAACTGGTGTATTCTACGTCCGGCGACGGCGTATCCTGGTCGCAGCCACAGTGGCTGGCTGCCGGCTGGCATCAGATTCCCATCGACGCTCCGTCGGGAACCGCCTACGTTCGCTTCTCCGGCACGCACGTCGCGATTGACAATTTGCAGACCTCCCTGTCCACGCCGCCCACGACGACCTCTATCTCAGGTGGCTTCTCCTCGATTCAGGCCGCCATCAATGCCGCCGCGCCAGGGGCCGTCATCGAGATCGGGCCGGGCACCTATCCCGGCAACATCCAGTTCCGTGGCAAAGCCATCACGCTCCGCAGCACCAGCGGCCCGCAGCAAACCATCATCGATGCCGGCGGCAGTCGCGGATTCTACTTCCACGAAGGCGAAGGCGCCGACACTGTGCTGTCGGGCTTCACCATCAGGAACGCGCGGGCCCCCGGCGCCACCGGTGGCGGCATCTACTGCGAGTTCAGCAGTCCGACTATCACCAACTGCATCATCCAGAACTGCAGCGCCGCTGTCGGGGGAGGCATCGGCGCTTTGGGCGCCGCCCCGGCGATTATCGACTGCGCCATCACCGATTGCAGCGCCACGTACGGCGGCGCGATCGGACTGACTGGAGTGTCGAACGCGACGATCGCGCGCAGCGAGATTACCGGCAACTTCGCCACCTACGGCGCCGGGATCTACTGCCAGGACAGTCTGGCCCTGATCGGAGACTGTCGGATTTCAGGTAACGGCAGCTCCGCCACCACAAACGGTGGCGGTGCCTTCTGCACCGGCACGTTGACGGACGCCACCTTCAAAAACTGCCTGCTCTTCGCCAACAGCGCTGCGGTAGGCGCTGGTGTGGCCTTCCAGGGAGGTGCCGCGACGGTGACCCAGTGTACCATCGCGAACAACCAGGCCCAACAGGCCGGTGGCCTCTATTCGACCGGCACGGATTTCTTCATGACCAACTCGATCGTATGGGGAAACGGCACCAATCCCGTCATCGTCATCAATCCCGCGCTGGGCGCGCTGACCTACCCCATCACGTTCTCGGACATCCAAGGTGGCGGTCATCTGGGCGAGGGCAATCTCAACGAGGACCCGTTGTTCGCCAATCCCGCCGCCGGCGATTATCACCTGCTGTCCCGTCATGGCCGGTACGATCCCCAACGGGGCTGGGTCTACAGCGACTGGCAAGACAGTCCGTGCATTGATGCCGGCGACCGAGGCAGTTCTGCCGCCGCTGAGCCGGGGCCCAACGGCGAGCGCGTGAACATGGGCGCCTACGGCGCCGGTCCCCAAGCCAGCAAGAGCGTCGAGCATACCATTTGGCACGTGGATACCCACGGAGGCAAAGACGCCTACGGCAGGGGGCTCAGTCGTGCCCAGGCTTTCAAGACGATCGCCTACGCGCTGGCGAAGGCCCAGTATGGCGACACGATCCTCGTCTGGCCCGGCGTCTACAGGGAGGAGTTGGTTTTCGAGAGCAAAGCCGTTACCGTCAGGAGCGCTGCCGACGCGGCGATTCTCGAAGCGGCCGACTGGACCGCAGTCTCTTTCTACTATGCTGAGAGCTCCAGGAGCACCCTGGCCAACTTTGTCATCCGAAACTGTCGGGGCAGCGCGATCTTCTGCAGCGGTGCTTCTCCGACGCTGAAGAACCTGACCATTGTCGGCAACCAGTTTGGCATCGAAGCCTACGACGGCGCCGATCCCTATATCGTCAACTGCATCATCTGGGGTAACGCCGACGGCAGCCTGGCTCAATGCACGGCGTACTTCAGTAATGTGGAGCGGGACCCTACTGCGAACCCCAAGGCGGCCCGCAACATCAGTGTGGATCCGCTGTTCGTCAACACGGCGACCGGCGATTACCACTTGCAGTCGCAGTACGGCCGGTACGACCCGCAGCGCGATGAGTGGGTCAACGACGACCCCAAGACGAGCCCGTGCATCGACGCGGGCAATCCGCAGGACTACTACGAAGCGGAATTTGAGCCCAACGGCGACGTCATCAACATGGGTGCCTACGGCGGCACGCCCTACGCCAGCAAGAGCAGCTTCTAAGCAGTGAACGGAAGAACAACGAAAGAGGTGTCTGGAAGACAAGAATTGGAATTGGCTTCGGATTGATGCAGGGTGATTGTGTCTTGGTTGAGGAGTGACTCCTGCATGGTTCATGCCAGCGTGAGTGTGGTGGTGGGAATCCGAGGGCCGGCGCCGACGCCGGCAAATGACGGAGGACAGAGGACGGAAGACGGCGCACGATGGGCGTTTCTGTTCTCTGTCCTCTGTTCTCCATGTTATCGGGCGTAGAATAGTGGGTCTCTATAGGCCCCACGTCTTAGCAGGCCCAAGGTGTGGTGGCCTGATGTCGGCGAGCCCCCTATATTTGGGGCTTTGGAGAAATATCGCACCGGGGCAGGAATAGTCACGTAGATTCGGTATTGGGCTTGAAGCAGGTGGTGCTGGACGATATAATAGGACCTTGTATCGGTAGCCGGCAGGCATAGGGCTACCCCAGAATTCGGAGGGCTGTACGATCGGCAAGAGATGCAAAGACATCTCTGGTGGAGCCGGTAGGGTGAAGGCATTTACGCTCGTCGAAATGCTCGTGGTGATCTCTATTATCTCACTTCTATTGGCGATTCTCGTGCCGGCTGTCAATTCCGTCAAGCGCAAGGCCTACTCGCTCCTGAGTATGCGCAATCAGAGAGAGGTGGCGATGGCGCTGGACTTCTTCGCGGCCGATCATCGCGACCGGTATCCCGACTCGGTAGCGACCGTCGGTTTCGGCGACAAATGGAACTGGCACGAGCCAACGAAGATGACCGGTAACCGCAAACGAACGCCGCAAGTCCACCGCTCGATGAGCGCCTATTTGCACGACTACATTCAAGACGCAGCTACGCTGCACTGTCCCGGCGCCCCGCAGAAGCACAAGTATCTCCAGGAGGCCTGGGATGCCGGCGACGACTGGGACAATCCGGACACCGCTGTGACCGGTGATCCGTTCGGTGGCACGTACTGCTTCTACTGGAACTACATCGGCTACCTGTCGGAAACGGATTCCCTGTTTCGCGGTCCGAGCGGCCCGGCCAGCATGGGTCGGTACAGCCGACTGCTGTTGACCGACTATTTCGGCTACGACCACTGGCGCAGCCCGCGCGCGTTCGGCAGTTGTGAAAAGCTCAGCGGCGCCGAGATCGTCCCCGAGACGCAACTGCTCTCGGCCTACTGGTCGGTGCCGGGTGATCCCGCGCGCCGCCCGCCTAAGGTCAAGCTGCATGCTGCTTACACGGACGGGCACGTCGAAACCTACACGCCCGACGAGGCAGTCCCCCTGCGCGTCTCCATCACCGCCGAAGGTGTCCCTCCTTACCCCGACGGCACCGGCGGTGGCATCTTCTACATCCCGCGCAATGCCGTCCCGGAATAGCTTGGACGGGGCCATCGCGCCATCAGTCCACCGCGATCGTGGGTGCGCGCGGATGCGTCTTCTCTCGTTGTCTCCTGTCTGAAAGGTCTTTCGGCTGTGGCGTCGTCATGTCGACGGGACGCGCCGCAGGGCGGCGCATGAAAAAGCCCCGCAGCTTGACGCGGGGCTCTAGGTCCGAGTCAGATTGACCGTTCAGCAGGGAGTGACGCTTTGCGCTTCCATGCCCTTGCGACCCTGGGCCGGCGTGTACTCGACCGCCTGACCTTCGCGAAGTGTCTTGAATCCATTGCCGGTGATATTCGAGTGATGGACGAATAAGTCCTCACTGCCGTCGTCGGGGACGATGAATCCGAAACCCTTCTGCTCGTTGAACCATTTCACTGTACCTTTTGCCACAATGTTCTCCTTGGGCGCAACCACACCCACAACGCGTCGGCCCTCTACCTGTGTAAGGGATGAACTGCGAGGGCTCCTAGCCCACCCCTTTACTGAGACGGTATGCTACCGCGGCCCGCGGCAAACTGTCAACAAAATAAATCGGAAAACGATGAAAATCGCTCAAGTCCTGCGCGGCGCGCGGCTACGAGAGTCAGACGGCGCCAGCGGTGGAGACTTCCGCTAACAGGGGATAGTCCGTCGACATCGGCCGGCTCTCGTGAGAGGCCTGCAGACAGGCCACCAGAAGCAGGATCAGCTCGATGCGGTCGCAGACGTCGAACTTGCGGAACAGACGCGTGATGTGGCTGCGCACCGTCGGCACGGCAATCCCCATCTCCCGAGCGATTTGCTTGTCGGACTTGCCCGACAAGAGGTTGCGTGCCAGGGCGTCCTGTTGGGGCGAAAGGCTTAATCCGCGCGTCACTCCGATCCACTCATTCTCCGAGAACAGCACTCTTCGTTCACTTGCCATGGTTCCACTCCTTTGGAGATCGCCAGCCGATCAACCGCGTCGGTTCCGGCCTCTTGCCTCCATCCGTGTTCGCTTCGGCCAAGCCAGTCGTTATCAGGCCCGGAGAAGGCCCCCCGCACTTCTCGTTGTCAGGCAGAAAATGTACATGGGGCCGGGCTCCTCCGCATTGAGGAAGCCCCCGCATTTAGCCTAGGCAAAAACCTTGAGTAAAAGGAGTAGAAATACGTGTTTCTACGTACCCTGCGGCGCTGCGTGCAGCGCGTGACAAAACGGGGGCTAACGCATGTCGAGTTCCCCCTTTTGCATCTTGGCCAGAGGTTCCAGATTATCCCGTGCGGTTGAGTCTTCCGGTCGGCGAGTCCGTCGCGCATCGATGGGATCGAGGAGAATGAATCACCTCGCGCATCTCAACTCCGACCGGGCGTCGAGGACGTGTGTGGACCAAGTCTCAGGTCTTGTGTCCGATCCGGGGGTCTGAATCCGTTCGCGGAAGTGGGATTTCCTCGATCGCGGCGGGCCGGGCCTTCCGGCCCGAGTCGAGCATCTGCCCGAGACCGGCGAGACACAGTTGCGACCACGTCTCCATCGTGTCACGAACCCGCTGCAGCGCGTCGAGGTCCATGAATTCCATCTGCGTGATCATCTGCTCTCGCCGCGTGACATGCGGCGCCTCCAGCGTCCAGAGATGGACAATGCCCAGATGAACTTGGCCCACGTCGTTGGTGTCGTCATTGAGCAGCGCAACGATGCGATCGGCATGGCCGGTCTCGACGTTTACTTCCTCGGCTACCTCGCGCTGCACCGCGGCCATATACACTTCGCGATAGTCCACATTGAACAACGGCGCCGCGTCATCGACGGGGTTGATGTGTCCCCCGATGCCGATGGAGCGATTGCCGACGAGTCGTGTCTCACCGGCCCGTTTGCCGCGGATGTACGTCAGGCATGTGCCCTCGCACACCATCAGCACGTAGGGAATGAGCTGCTTGTGCGCGGGGTCCTTTTCCGCCTCGGCTCGAAGCATGAACCGCGGCGCACCGACCGCGAAGAGCTTGTCCAGATAGCGCTCGACGTCGAACGTGAGCCCATGAAATGTCCCCAACTCATCGAGCACGCTCCGCTCGACCACCAGCACCTTCTCATCCTGTCCCACGGTTTACCCCACCATTCCAACATTCCATCATTCCAGGCGACCTTCGCCTCATACCCCGCTGAAGGCGGAGAAGCCGCCGTCGACCGGGACGACCACGCCGGTGACGAACTTCGACGCGTCACTGACCAGCCACAGCAGCGTGCCGATCAGGTCGGCGGGCTCGCCAAAGCGGCCCATCGGGGTATGCTCGATGATGGTCTTGCCGCGCGACGTTAGGTTGCCTGTCTTCTCGTCAGTCAGGAGGAAGCGGTTCTGCTCGGTCAGGAAGAACCCCGGCGCGATGGCGTTGACGCGAATGTCCGGAGAATGGCGCTGAGCCATGTAGGTGGCCAACCACTGTGTGAAGTTGCTGATCGCGGCTTTGGCCGCCGAGTACGCTGCGATATTCGTCAGTGGGCGGAACGCGTTCATCGACGAGATGTTGATGATCGTTCCCGTCCCGCGCTTGGCCATGTGCTTGCCGAAGATTTGGCTCGGGATGATCGTGCCGACGCAGTTTAGGTCTAACACCATGCGGATGGCATCCTCCGGCAGGTCGAAGAACGCGGTAGGCGGTGCACATGTCGCTTCTTTCTTGTTGCCGCCGGCGCCGTTGATCAGCACGTCCACGTGGCCGAGCTTCGCTACCGCGGCCGCGTAGGCCTCCTGCACCGTTTTGCGTTCGAGCACGTTGATCTTGAGCGGCAGAGCAAAACCGCCTTCGGCCTCGATTTCGCGGCACAGCGCGCCGGCGCGGACTTCATCGAAATCGGCGACGCAGACCTTCGCGCCGTTGCCCGCGAGCACGCGCGTCATTTCGCCGCAGAGGATACCGGCGCCGCCGGTGATGACTACCGTCTTGTCTTTGACATCGAACAGGTTCTTCATTGCTTCCTTTCGCCAGTTTCTGTGCTACAGACAATTCGGCAGCTTCGTCTTGAGCGGCTTGCGTTTGAACCGCATGAACACGGGCAGGCCGTCCTCGCCGATGGTGACGGGCGCCTCGCCCTTGACCAGCGGCCGGACGTAGTTGCGCATCGCCTTGGTGATGTGGTTGCCATCGGCGTTGATGTATTCGCGCGGGACCTTCTTCTCGCCGTTGGCGACGTCGCTCAGCTCGGCTAGGCCGGTGGTGCATTTGTACTCTTTGCCCTTTTCACGGACGAGCGTCACCATCTTGCCGTTGACACCCCTAAGCGCCTGTTGCACAGCGGTCTTGCCGCACAGGTACGCTTCCTTGATGTCGGTGGCGGAGGCGAAGTGCATCGCGGCCCGCTGGTTCGTGCCCAGCTTGTTGAAGCGGGCCTTGATCTTGACCTCCTTCTCGATCACTGCCTTGAGCATCTCCGCGACGCCGCCAAGCTGGACGTGTCCGAAGCTGTCCTTGCCAAACGCGCCGCTGTCGGCGGTGACGTAGTTGCCCTTCTCGTCTTTGAGCCCTTCGCCAGCGACGATAAACACGCGTCCCAGCCGTTTGAGCACCGCCTCCACGTCGCGCACGAGCTTGTCGAACGAGAACGCCGCTTCAGGCATGTAGATCAGGTGGGGCGCGTCCTCAGGCGTCCGCGCCGCCAGGCCAGTCGCCGCGGCGATCCAGCCCGCGTTGCGGCCCATTACCTCAAGGATCGTGCAGGTATCGGTCGTGTACAGCGCCTCGGTATCCTTGCCGGCTTCCATCGCACAGGTCGCGACGTACTTGGCGACGCTCGGATAGCCTGGGCAGTGGTCGGTGAAGGCCAGGTCGTTGTCAATCGTCTTGGGGATGCCCATGCAGACCAGGTCGTAGTGGGCCTTGGCCGCGAGCTTGTTGACCTTGTCGGCAGTGTCCATCGAGTCGTTGCCGCCCGCGTAGAAGAAGTAGCGAATGTCGTGCGCCCGAAAGACGTCCAGCACGCGTTCGAAATCCGCCCGCGACTCCTCCATCTGCTTGAGCTTGTACCGGCACGAGCCCATTGCGGCCGCCGGCGTCCGCTTGAGCGCTTCGATGGCCTCGGGCTTCTCGGCGGTCACATCGAACAGATCCTCCTTGAGCACGCCCAGGATGCCGTTGGTCGCGCCGATGACCTTGCCAATCTTGCCCGATTTGATGGCCTCCTGCACCACGCCGCACGCACTGGCGTTGATGACCGTCGTCGGCCCGCCCGACTGGGCCACAATCGCATTCGGTTTCGCACTCATAGTCACTATCACTCCCCGTACAGATTCACGCTTTCGATCACACCAAGAGGATCGCGCCGGGCCCGAATATACCCGACCGTTGCCCCAGGTTCAACCATTCACACCACCGCTTTCGCCCCGGCGAAAACTCGATTTCGCCTCCCACAGTGGCATCAGACATGCTATAATCAACGGTGCAAGGGTTCGTGTAAGGATGTCGTGCTATGCCGGAGATTTGTCGCTTTTTTGGAATCATCATCCGTATGTTCCATGACGAGCACAATCCGCCGCACATCCATGTTGAGTACCAAGGCAAAAAGGCTGTGCTGGATTTCTCGGGCAATGTGCTGAAGGGTGATCTGAAATCTCGAACGGCCCTGCGGCTGGTGCGAGAATGGATAGACCTCCGGCTCCACGAGCTTCGCGCTGGTTGGGAACGAGCGCAGGCAGGTAGAGAGGTTGGCCGAATTGACCCTCTGGACTGAGGTTGGCTTATGTGGGAACTGAACGACGTCACAGAGATCGAATACGCAGGTGACTACCGGTATCGCATCGTCTTCGACGACGGTGCAAGCGGCGAGGTCGATTTCGCGCCGTACCTCAACAAGGGCCCGGTGTTCGCCCCGTTGCAGGACCTGGATTTCTTCAAGCAGGCTCGCATCGAGGGCGGAACCATCTCCTGGCCCAACGGTGCCGACATCGCCCCGGAGACACTGTACGAGAGGATCGAAGCACACCGCCACCCACTTGACCGGACGACGAGGTCGGGTGCAAGTTCGAGCACCCCATGCCCCCCCCCAACACCGCGCTCGAAGAACACGACCACGGAGCAAGAGCCTCATGAGCGGAACCTGTTGAACCCGTCTGGCTAACTCACATAGCATCCCCGAAGCTCCCTCGGCGTTGCCCGTCGGAATCCGGACAACCTCTGCCGTCGTCAACAAGCCTGCACCGGCGAAGAAGCGATTTCCTCATGGAGTCGAGAGACGGCTCGAATGCCGTCAAGCTTTCCCGGCACCGTCCTGAGACAGGACATGGATCCCGAGTAACCTCGGCCTCAATCATCACGTTTGTTCCCACGCGGTTTCCGGCGCATCTCCTCCCAAACCTCTTCGACAAGGCCAGAGGTGGATTCTCTCCCCAAAAGCGAAGAAGAAGTCCCGATTGTTTTGGACAACTGCAGAATCGTCGGGTCAAGGCTTCCAGCGAAGAGCGTGTCTCGTGACACCTTCGCTGCGGCAAGATTGATCTCGGGGGCCGTCAAGCTTGGCGTTGTTGAACTCCGCGTACCCACTGCGGTGCATCGCTTGGACAATGGTACGTATATTTCTCTGCGATCTTCGGACGAGGCCGCGAGCAAGGGGTAAGCATCGCCGGATTTGTCGATGACAAACGTGCAACAGTCTCCAAGGACAAGCTCGGTTGAATCTGCTTTGATCAAGTGCCACGAATCCACCGATATCGGGCTCTCACGGTCTCTTGCGTTTAGCAATTTCGACAGCCCCCTGACCTGCCCGTCCTTGCCCAATTCGTCTACGTCAGCCAGTTCCTGGACACGGGAGAGAAAATCCTTGACAAGCTTTCCCAGGTTGTGCTGAGAAACGAGACTTGTCATGTAGCCGCGGAGAAACGCCCGGTAGCTGGGGTCCCGTCGCAGTGCGTCGATGAAGAAGTGTTTTTGATGCTCTGGAAACTCCGCCAACGTCTCCAGCATAAGTTCGTCGAAGTTGGCATCGATGTAGGCGCGTCCGGCACTTTGCGCACTCTCAGAGTCGGCTGAATTGACCAGTTCCTCAATTAATGCAGTGGCTGCATCACTGAACCCGTCACGAAGGTGTCTGGTTCGTGCCGTCAGGGTGTGGAGCCAGTGTCGCAGTTCACGGTCGTGGTTGGCGGGATTCGCACCGGCCTCGATGGCGTCCAGAACCGTCGTGATGCGGGCCTCCTGCTGGGAGAGTCGTTCTTCCACGCGCGTCTCCGGCCTGCCGTAGAAATAGGTCGCGACTCCTGCATCTCGCACACTAACTTCGGTCGGTTCCTTGCCCTGGGAGAGTTGCCAGACCCATGCTTTCTTTCCGTCACGCCTTGATGCGAACCGTGCCAACAGCACACGCGGAATGTAATGATTTCGTTTCTTTGCCACAGAACCTCATGAGGGGTACCAGCGGTACCCTCTTTGCTCTCTTGCATCTAGCTGGGTAATGTGTACACTGCACGCCAACGCATCCGGAAGTGAATTGCGACATTCACTAATTGCTGGCGCCATCCCGCCCTCCGTGAGGTCACGTATTCGATGCGAGAGTCGACATCGTGATCAGAGCATCAAGCTTGTGCGCCGAGCACAGATCCTGCAACTCGCCCAGGTCGGTCCCCCCGCTTCCGGATTGCAGGTATACACCTTTGATGAGATCCCGTATATTCACGACCACTTTTGTTCCAACAGGGTTCAACGGTGTCGCAGGTTTGGACTGCGTTCCCATCGCCAGTATTAACGCTCGCAGTTCATTCTCGTGGCGGAACCCTGTGTCTTTGTAGTTGAAGAAAGTCATGAAGTTTCCAAACGATGTCTCGGTGCAGTTGGCGAATGCGTCGAGTTCGTAGTCAATGTACTTCATCATTCCCAAATAGACAGTCTGATGAGAAGGACCTACCGCCTTGCGAAGCGACGAGACCGTGGACTGCACTACGAGTCCATTCTGACTCCTTACATAGAGGTCCCACATCTGCTGAGATTCAGAGTCGTTGACATGCCAGCAGTTCACTGCTCCTATCGTGCGGAAAACTGACTCCCAGTACTTCAGTTGTCCGAGGTACTCGGGACCATACGAAGCGTATGCATTGCTTATACCAGCGGGGCCCCAAGTTCCTTCGAGCGAATCATCCAGCTTGTCAACTCGCGTGAAATGAAGTGACGAACTCCCCAGCATGTCTTCGAACTTCCACCTATCCATGTACCGCCAGATCGTGGCCTCGTCAGCCGGCAAAGTGAGCTCTGGGTGTTTGGCATACATACTTGGTCGTCTACCTCCCGTCAATTCTCTGCTCAAGAGCCTGCATTCATCTATGACAGCGGTATTGTGGGCCGAAACAGCGGAAAAGGCAAGGACACGAGCTACGAGAGAGCGAGAATGTGGGGACGGACCTGCGCCAGCGTTCGACACGCGCGACGGAGGCCCGATTGGTGTTTGTGATGGAGGCGGCGGGGTTGGGGCGGTATGATGTATTGCGAGGGTGGTTGGGGTTCTGTTGTGAAAGGTGTGGGCATGGACGATCCGTCGGGCGGTGATGTGCGGTATGATATGCGGTTTTTGTGGCTGATCTGTCTCGTCGCGGCGATGGGAGGGCTGCTGTTTGGGTACGACTGGGTCGTCGTCGGCGGGGCCAAGCCGTTCTACGAGCCGTTCTTTCGTATCACCGATGACATGCCGTTTCAGCGCGGGTGGGCGCAGAGCAGCGCGCTGGTGGGGTGTCTGTTCGGCGCGCTGATGTCAGGGATGCTCACCGACCGGTTCGGCCGCAAGAGATTGCTGATCCTCTCGGCGCTGCTGTTCACCGCCTCGGCGATCTGGACGGGGCTCTCGTGGGACTTCACGTCGTACAACGTCGCCCGCGTGCTGGGCGGCGTCGGGCTGGGGCTGGCGTCGAATCTCTCGCCGATGTACATCGCCGAAGTCAGTCCGGCCGCGATGCGGGGGCGTTTTGTCTCGATCAATCAACTGACCATCGTCATCGGTATCCTCGCGGCCCAGGTCGTCAACTTGCTGATCGCGCAGCCGGTCGCGGATGATGCGACGCAAGAGCTCATCCGCCAGTCCTGGAATGGGCAGGCCGGCTGGCGCTGGATGTTCGCGGCTGAGACCGTCCCGGCGTCGCTGTTCTTCCTCGCGATGTTCTTCGTGCCTGAGTCACCGCGCTGGCTGGTCAAGTATGGCCGGACCGAGCAGGCGCGCGGCATCCTCGCGCGGATTGGCGGCGCCGACTATGCGCGCGCCGAAGTCGCCGACATTCAGGCAACCATCGCAGGCGAGGAGGTCGCGCGCGTTCGCTATAGCGACTTGCTGGAGCCCAAGCTGTTCAAGATCGTCGGCCTCGGTGTCTTCCTGGCGGTCCTTCAGCAGTGGTGCGGGATCAACGTGATCTTCAACTACGCCCAGGAAGTCTTCGAGGCGGCCGGCTACGGCGTCAGCGACATCATGCTCAACATCGTCATCACCGGCATCGTGAACCTGCTGTTTACGTTCGTCGCGATCTACACGGTGGACCGGCTGGGCCGGCGCGTGCTCATGCTGATCGGCGCCGGCGGGCTGGCCGGCATCTACGCGATCCTCGGGACCGGCTACTATCTGCACAGCACGGGAGTCCACATGCTCGTGCTGGTGGTGCTCGCCATCGCCTGCTACGCGATGAGCCTGGCGCCGGTGACCTGGGTGGTGATCTCCGAGATCTTCCCCAACCGCATTCGCGGCGCGGCGGTGTCGGTCGCGGTGTTCTCACTTTGGCTGGCCTGCACGGTTCTGACTTTGACGTTCCCACTGCTGAAGAAATCCCTCGGCGCGCACGGGACGTTCTGGCTGTACGGCGGCATCTGTGTGATCGGGTTGGTGGTGATCTGGAAGAAATTGCCCGAGACCAAGGGCAAGTCGCTCGAAACTATCGAGCGCGAGCTGGTCGATTGAACGTTGCCGACACACCCCTCGTTGAATTGATGTAAGGGATACCATGAAGTACGGCAGACACGCAGGGAATGGAACGTGGGTGATCGATCGTCGCATGTTTCTCAAATCAGCGGTGGCTGTCGCCGCAGGGCCCGCACTACTTTCGCTTTCGTGTGTCTCCAACCAGCAAGCAGGGGGGCGGCGGCCCGTGCGGTTTGGGATCGTGACGGATTGTCACTACGCCGACGCCGAGACGATGGGAACGCGGTTCTACCGCGAGTCCCTCGACAAGCTGGCTGAGTGCGCGGCGCGGATGAACGCAGAGCAGGTGGACTTCCTCTTCGAACTGGGGGACTTCAAAGACCAGGGCCAGCCTCCCGTCGAGGCCGCGACGTTGTCGTTTGTCGAGCAGATCGAAGCGGTGTTTCAGCAGTTCGATGGGCCGATGTACCACGTCCTCGGCAACCACGACATGGACAGTATCTCCAAGCCACAGTTTCTGGCGCGTGTGGAGAACACCGGCATCGATCCACAACGCAGCTACTACTCCTTCGACGTAGGCGGCGTGCACTTCATCGTGCTCGACGCCAACTACAAAGCCAATGGCGCCGACTACGATCGCGGCAATTTCGTCTGGACCGATACGAACATCCCTTCACACGAGTTGGATTGGCTCGGAGACGATCTGGCGGCGACGCGCGGTCCGGCGATCGTGTTCGTCCACCAGTTGCTCGACGGTGCCGGCCAGGACTATGTCAACAACGCTGCCGATGTCCGCGACGTCCTGCGAAGCTCAGGCAAGGTGCTTGCGGTCTTCCAGGGACATCGCCACCAGGGCGGATACAGTGCTATCGAGGGTATCCACTACTGCACGCAGAAGGCGCTGGTGGAGGGGCACGGTCCCGATCACAATGCCTACGCGATTGCCGAGGTGCGTCCTGACGGTGAGATCGTCCTTACCGGCTATCGCCAAGCGGTCAGTCGGCAGCTTGTCGATCAGCGACGTGTTCTGGCGCCGTAAGGCGTTTGTTCTCATGCTCTTACGGGCACGCGCCCCAAACGCTGGCGAAGCGTGAACGGGCCCCTGGTGCGATCCGCCTGCCCAAGGTCGCGCTGGCGGATCCAGCGGTCAATTGGTGCGCCGAAAAGGTTCGCCTGCCTCCGGGAGCTTGACCGACTCCAGGACTGTACCATCCGAAAACGAGGTCGTGCGGTGGATGGGGCCTTGCCTTGGTTGTTCACGATTGAGTAGAATAGACTCGTTTTATCTGCCGATATAAGGGTCGGCCCCAGCCGGGGAAGGTGGTCTGCCCGGGTGCGCGGAATCCCGAGCCTGGTTCGGAGCGGCCGCGGCTCAGTGGTACGGGCCGACATTGGAGGGCACACGCGGACCGAACAGGGTGACCAAGCGAACGGCGATCGCACGAAAGCGCCATAATCCAATTCTGGTTTTATCTTCCGGAGGACTGTGCAATGAGCAAGGCGAAGGTGTTGCTAACAGTGTGTCTAGTCGCGGCGATGAGCCAGGTCGGTGCGTCAGTCCCATATTCTGTGGATCCCCACACGCTTCATCTGTATCACTTTGACGGTGATGCCACCGACAGCATGACCACCAGCCCGATTGACCTCGTCCTGGATTCAGGAGCCACGGCGACCGACGCCAAGGTCCCAGGGCTGGGACAAGCGCTCTACACCTACGAAGGAACGTCCGCTACCGGCACGAACCTGCCCTCAGCGATGGCGGCCGCAGAGACGCCCATCAGCAACTTCGTCGGCGCCGACGGGGCATTCACCTTCGAGGCCCTCGTCTGCCCGGCGTTCGACCTGGGATCGCTGCCCAACCACATGCAGATAATATCCGGAGACCATGATGCAGCCCGCGGATGGCACTTCCGCGTGGACTCGGCGGGCAACCTCGTGTTCACCAAGTTGACCGGGACAATCCAGGATGACATGCGCACGCCTGTTCCAAGCAGCGGTCCTCATGCCTTCGCAGCGAACAAGTGGTTTCATGCTGCGGTTACTTACAATGGCCAGGCGAACACCGACGGAAATCTGAAGCTGTACTGGACGGCGCTCGATTCCGGAGCCGCCGAGGCGGTGCTGTTGGGATCGTTCAACCTGACCGCTGATCTGGACCCGGGCATCGCGCCCAGTTTCGTCATCGGCAACGAGGGGCGCAGCGGCAATGGCCGGACGGAGAACTGGGAAGGTTGGATCGACGAGGTCCGCATCAGTGACGTTGCTCGTAGCGCGAGCGAGATGATTCCGCGTGTCGTCCTGCCGACCGCCGCCTCGGCGCCTGTACCGGCCGACGGCGCCGTGGACGTGCCGCGCGACCAGGTGTTGGCGTGGAAGCCAGGCGTTTTTGCCGCTACGCACGACGTTTACCTGGGAACGACGTTGGATGACGTCACCAACGCCAGCACGACTGATCCCTTGGGCGTGCTGGTCAGCGAGGGCCAGGACACCACAACGTACGAACCGGTCAATCCGCTGGCTTTGGGCCAGACGTACTATTGGCGCATCGATGAGGTCAACGCACCGTCGAATCCCGGCCTCTACGAGGGTGAGGTCTGGAGCTTCGAGGTCGAGCCGGTGGCGTATCCGGTGGAGAACATTACGGTGACGGCGTC
>JAFGLV010000156.1 GCA_016927855.1 Sedimentisphaerales bacterium | reverse complement strand
GGTGTTGCTGGAAAGGCGCGTCGCCTGGGCGTTGGCTTCCTTGGCCGGATCGACGTGCTCGGTGCCGTCGAAGAACCACTGGTGCGGCACGTTCGGCATGGCACGAAGCGCAGCCAGTTCGGTGGTGAGCATGGCCTCGTCGACCCAGGCGGCGAAGATGCGGTCGAGCACCGCCTCGCCCAGATGGGCCTGCTCTACGCGGATGCTCTTGTAGTAGGTCTGGTGGTCCAGGCGACCCGAGGCGTAGTTGTAGCCCGACGAATTGCAGGCGGCGATGTTGTACGGCAGGTTCAGGCAGCGGGCGATCTCGTTGAGAATCTCGCGTTTGAACTCGGCGTACCCCGTCGCCGGTTGCTGGGCCTCGACCTGCCCCAGCCGCCAACCATCCGGCAGCACAGTGGCCATCCGCTTTTCCAGCTCGACCACGTCCATCGGTTCCAGCGCCTGCGCTTCGCCGTTGGCCGGTGCGTCTGTGAAGAGCACGGCCGCGAAGTCGGCGGCGGTCTCAGCGGCGGCAATCACGGCCAGCGTGTAGCGACGGAGCTGGGCGAACAGCGGAAGCGCCGGCGTAATCTCTGGGATGCCACGATGCTGGCCGGGCCGGTCGCTGCGGAACCAGTGGACCACCGCGTCGGCGGGCACCAGGTCGTACTGCGTCTTCCACGCGGCCAGGTCGCCCGGGTGCTGACGCAGGATGGTGTAGGTCTGCGGGTTGCCCCAGGCGTCGAGCATGACGCCGTCGATGTCGCCAACCGTAGGCAGCAGCGCCATGGTCGGTGACGCCACGCGGTCGGCCTCCACCAGTTGCACGTCGAGCATCACGGCCGAGTCGATCATCGGGTTGGCCGTCAGCACGGCGAAGGCTTCGCCGTCGGTGCTCTTGGCCATCCGCATCGTGCGGAGCTTCTCGGCCAGGTTGATCGCCCCGGCCCAGGCGGCGAACGCCGCCTCGACAAGGCGGTTGGTCTCGTCGTCTTCGCTGAGAAGCTGCAGACGCGGGCCGGTGCCGATGCAGTCGTTGGCGATGGTCAGCACAATCCCCTTAGCGTAGGAGTTGTTCGCCACCTCGTAGCGGCTGCGTTGGCGAAGCTTGCGGCGAACGTCGGGCGACGCGGCCTCATCAGCCGACAGCGCGTCGGCCATCGCCCAGTGCCGGGCGTTCTCGGCGGTGGTCTGTGCCGCGTCGTATCGCGCACGGACCACGGCCGGGAGGGATCGGCCTTGAGAGGAAGCCTTCCTGGTCTTGTGGAACGGCCACATCAGACGGTCCCTCCCGGCGAGATCTTCGCGAGCTTGATCCCCAGACCCTTGGCGCGGCTGGCCTTCTTCGACTCCAGGTACTTGTCGGCGGCGATCTGCTCGGAGAGCTTGTGCTGCTCGACGCTGCCAGAATCGCCGCTGGCCTTGGCAGGCCCTTCGGCGTTGGTCTTGATTGAATTGTCGAGGGTGTCGGTCATGAGCAATCACCAGTCGGGCACCGCGCCCGTCATGAAGTGATTACCCGCTCAGACCGAAATCTCGCCGTTCAATGGTGGGCTCCCGCAACTTCGTACCAGATGTGGTACTTCAGACGATTTTCTCACGGGTCGTGATCGCTTGCCCGCAGTTGCGGCAACGTTTCCGGCGGATGATCCCGTCGTTGCGCCGTCGCGTGTAGACCGTGTCGAAGTGTCGGCAACCGCAGTGCCGGCAGACCAAACCTACGTGTGGCGTTGCGGCTGACTTAGGTGTCGCAATCTGATTCATGGCTATCTGCCCCTCTGCAGTTCCGATAGTTTGATCCGCTGCCTCGGACGCGCGGGACCATCCGCTACCCCTGGCAGTGATGCCCCCTGGATTGACGCCGCCACCGCGCAGCCGACCAGGCAATCCAGCCAGTGGTTGTCGGGGCGGGTGGCACGCAACTTCCATTCATCCACGGTCCGGTCACGGGCGACGGTCTTGACGCGGTACTCGGCCGTGAGGTGATCGGCCAGCAAACGATGGGTTTTGCCGTCACGGCCGAACAGCGACAGACAACCAGGATCGCCCATGGCCACGGCCAGGCGCGCGTGGACGAAGGTTTTCCAGTAGTTCGTGTCGACTAAGGTGTGCCTTACCTGACGCTTGCCGATGGTGTTCGGGATGCGCCAGTGCAGGCCGACGCGGTCGCCGCGTTTGCGTTTGTATTCGCTGAACGGGACGCTCGACGCGCCGACGTACTTGCCGTGGCTGGGCAGCAGAATGCCGGCGAAACTGCTCTGGCGGCAGAACTGATAGACCACGTCTGTGGACTGCCCCCAGTTGGCGTCGACCAGGCAGCGGTCGATCCGCATCTCCGCACCGTCCTCTCGTCGGTAGGCGCGGGAGAGCTTTTCAGCGGTCAGCTTCTCCAGTCCACCGAAGATCTGGCCCTCCAGACCCGCGCCAGGCGTCGCGCGGCCCAGCGTGGAATGGATGTCCCGCAGCGTGAAGTACGCCCGCTTCTGCTCGGGCCACGCGCCGTAGTCCACGATGTAACCTGTAAAGTTGTCCTCCCACGCGCAGAGCATCCAGAACAGCACCTTCTGCTGCACGTCGATGAACATCGTTAGGTGATTGCAGCCGATTGGAATCTCGCCGGGCCGGTAGCCGTTGAGCTTGGCGGCCACAGCATCGGCCGTGAGCATTTCCTCGCCGATCTCCTCCACGATCGGTTCGTTCTGGTATTCGGCGAAGAACGCGGCCTCATCGCGATATCGCAGATTCATCGCGTGCTGGATCGCGCTGACCTCGTCCTCGTTGAACCGCTGCGGCCAGGCGATGACCGCGCCCTTGTCCATCGCGTCGCGGTTGGCGATGTAGAACTCGGTCGCTTCGCTGCCATCCCCGTCGTTGCGGAGCGAATCGGCCCGCAGCTCGGCGTACTTCGCCCAGAGCTTCTCGCTGGATGGGAAGGCGTAGACCATCTTCGTCCGTTCGCCTTGCCACTCGGGGTGCTTCTCGCGGTCGAGGATGTTGTCCGCCATGTCCGCTGGGCGGATGACGGTGCAGGCCATCAGCCCCGCGATCTTCTTGCCAGGCCCGGCCATGCCCAGCACATCACCGGCGAGGATGGCCTCTCGCCGTTGCGACTGCGAGGGCGACCATGCGGATTCGGTTGTCTGCGGGTCGTCCACCATCACCAGTTGCGGGCGCACGACCTGTCCGTCGGCGCGAGCGTAGTTCTGCCCGCGAATGTCGCTACCTTTCATGCCGCTGCTGGAGATCACCACGCCGGAGGCTTTCGATCCCGCGATGGTCGGCAACACGATCCGATCCGATGCCCAGTCGATACGCGTCGGTTCTCCGTTGTGCTTCTGGCCCTTCTGGCGGTTGGTGATCCGCTCGAGGCACTGGATCGGATACGTCACCTCGGGGAAGTCCGCCTGCAGGAGCGGATTGGTCTCCAGCCAGATCTTGATGTTCTCCAGCAGGTCGCGGGCGCGTTCGGCGCTGGCGGCGATCAGGCACACGAACGGCGACGCCCCAATCAACGCCGACCACAACACCGCCGTCTGGCACAGCACCGTCTTGCCCGACCCGCGAGGCATGGCCATCGCGAACAGCCCGCCGGTACGAACCGCCTTCTCGATCTTGTCGATCACACGCAGGTGATCGTCGGACCACGGGAAGTAGAAGACCTCCGGGAAGTACGTCTCGCAGAAGTCCCGGAACGAGGCCTCACATCGCGCTTTGCGATCAGGATCGACGACAGCGGGAATCTCGCCGATGTCCTGCGCGGCGCGGACCGCCTCGGCGTTGCGCTCGGCCTGGCGTGCCTTCTGCTCCTCGTAGGTCAGCGGCTCGGCCTTCGGCTTGAAGTGCTCCAGCGTCAGCCAGGCGGCGTAGCGGAACAGGTCCACCGTGCGAGCGTCGCCGATGGTATAGCCCGCCTGGTTGCGGTGCCGGCGCAGCTGGAACTCGGTCAGAACGCTGCCGCGCCCGGCCGAGTTGACCAGCCGCAGGAGGTCGGCCGGCCGCAGCTTGCCTGGGTTAATCGCTGCCGCCACCGGTCACCTCCTCGGCCAGGTACGCCACGTACTCGATCAGGCTGAACGTCCCGTCCGCCCGGGCCAGCCCCCCGGCCTCGACCACCTCGCGCACCTGCTCCGGCGTAACGCGCCGGCGGTACGCGGAGGCCAGAATCTTGGCCGCCTGATCGGGCGTCAGGGCCGTGATTTTCAAGGATTCGGCGGTCATATCTCTAGCCCCCGTGCATGCTTGCGTAAACCTGTAAGTTCTTGCGCCACAGGCGGTTAATTGCCTTGATGACGGGCGGGGTCGAGGTAACATGCCAGTGTCGAATGAAGAACGTAAACGACTGGCAGACAAGGAGATGCAGATGAACGCGAAAGATCAAAACGCAGAAGGCAGCCTGATCTTCCGGGCGACCGTGACCGACACCATCAGCCACGACCAGATCGAGCGCTACACCTTCAGCGCCGACAGCGTCGAGGACGCTCGCGAGCAGGCCTGGAAGCGGGCCGGTCGCCACGGCGGCGACGTGTTCGTCAAGGTCGAACGCCTCAGCAAGTAACCCCAACGCAAGGAACCAGCCATGCACATCAACCCCGACGCCAACACCTACCCCGGCCAAGAGGCCCGAATCCTCCACGTAAGCACGACCGGCACCGGCCGGAAGCTCTACGCCCTCAAGACCTGCGCGACCCGCCCGGTGGCCACCGCCTGGGACGACGTCGACGCCCTGAGGCGCTACGCCGCGAGCAAGCTGCTTGACCTCCACGACGAAAGGAACTGAACCATGCGAGCCAAACGAATCGAACTCGAAGGCAGCGCCGGGCACGTCGCCATCGAACGGCAGCGCGACAGCGACACCATCCGCATCGACAGCATCCTGCGCGAGCCCAAGAAGGAGCAGGCGTGGATGACCTGGGAGATTCCCGCCCGCACCAGCGACGACGATCTGTTCAAGATCGCCGAGACCGTCCAGCGCCGCTGCGACGGCGTCGTCGGCACCAACAGCATGATCCACGATTACTTCCGAGAGATGCAGCGCTTCCAGGACTGAAGCGAGAAGGAGACCGCGACCATGGCAACCGCCCCCAACAAGCAACGGATGATGGACGCCTTCAAGCGAGCCCAGGCCGACATCGCCAGCCTCGCCGATTGGATCGAGTGCGAGCTCGACAAGTACGACGATGACGACGAGGTCACCTGGGCGTCGGTCGGTTCGCTGGAAAGCGTCCGCGAACAACTCGTCGAGACGCTGGCGTTCTTCTCCGGCGTCGAGCAGTCCGAGATCAAGCGCAGCCTCGACGAGCTGCACATGTAACCCGGACGCCGAAGGAGAACGCCCATGCCACGCGAAACCATGGACCAGACGCTCGAGCGGATCGCCCGGGAGGAACTGGAGATCACCACGCTCGAATCGCGTCACAGCGACGAAGAGGACTTCCACACCTTGGCGGTGTGGGAAATCGAAACCGTC
>JAFGLV010000015.1 GCA_016927855.1 Sedimentisphaerales bacterium | reverse complement strand
GTGTATCGGCCGGACATGTTTCAGTTCTTCAAGGACATATGGGCTGCCCCGGAAGCCTACGGCTTTACAGACCTGAACGGTTCCGCCCAGAGCAGCCCGGGCGATGACGACGAGTTCTTCTTTTGGGATGGCGCCCACTTCACGCGGTCAGCACACCTGGTCATCGGCCGGGAAATACATCGCCAGCTCATGGTCGAGGTTGAATGTGTGGCACTGCTCCAGACCGAGCAGGCGTGGGCGGCGGCGACCGCTGGCAGCGATGTGGAAGGTGTTCTGTCCTGCTTATATGATGGTGCTGTCCTGTATCCCGGCGACGGTCCGGCGGTGCATGGCCAATCGGATATTCTGGTCTTCCAGACGGCCTGCAGAACGACGCCCGGGTTCCACCAGATCTTTGCGCCGGTAGAGGCTTACGTTTCCCCGGCAGGAGATCTGGGCTATACTGTTGGCCAGTTCGAGACCTTCACGAGCAATTCTGAAGGCATTCCCATAGTCGCTTCGGGCCGGTATGTGAACGTTTGGCGCAGGGACGCGGAGGGAAGCTGGAAGAGTTCTCTATCCATCCATTCGCCCTTGAGTCCGCCGACGCCGGGAGAGGGGACTCTGAGTGAGCCACCGGCTACCGAGCTTCCCGCCCCCAGATGGCCTGATCCTTCACCGGATATCGACCTGGAGACGCAGCGCGTCGTCTTGCTTCAGACGGATCGAGACTTGGCCGAAGCGATTGCCGCTGGCACTGCCACCGGTCAATTCGACGCCATGTCAGCATTCTTCCATGAGGACGCCATCTTCTATCCTACCGGTCATACTACAATTGACGGCAAATCTGCCATTCGTGCCTTTGTCGAAGCTAACACCATGGAGCCGGATTCCACCCTGACCACAGTGCCGTTTGAGGCACGGGTCTCGCGCTCCGGCGATCTGGGCCACACGCTCGGGATTTATCAATCTCGGTTCGACGGAACCGAGGATTCTCCACTTGTGCTGGGTGTCTATCTCTCGGTTTGGGTAAAGGACGCAAATGGAAATTGGATGATCGTCATGCAAATACACTCACCGACAGGTACACAGAATTAATCAGTGAAGAGTTGACATGTTAAGGGCTGGTGAGTCACTCGATGTTGGCCACATCCTCACCAGCCCGGGTCTGCTCCGCCGGGTTGGTTTGCCCGCACGGAGATAGGACGTGACTACCTTAGCACAAACCAGAAAGGAAATCCAGCATGATAAGATGATTGTCGACGGAGTCATTGTAGACATTGGTTCTGTAAACTCGAACTTGTCTCAATACGAGAACCACAAGCAACTGAAGGGAGGAATCATGAAGACAAGACAAGACATAGAACAGAGGTCGATACGGTTCGTGATCGCCCTCACACTCACACTCATCGTACTCGGTTTAGCGCAAGTGACCCTGGGTGCGTTCCCAGGCTTCACACAAACCACCGGAGTGCCCGAAGGCGTGGCAGTCGGCAGGGCCGGCAATGTCTACGTCAGCGTGGCCGCTGCCACCAGCGACCAGGTCTGGAAATTCTCACCGTCCGGTGTGGGTACGCTGCTGAGCGATTTGGGCGAACCCACGGGCGGTGCCGCTGGCTTGGCCGTGGATAGCGCCGGGGATGTCTACATGTGCCGGGCCATCATGAATCCGGGCGTGTATCGGATTACCCCGGACGGTGAAGCCGTCAAGCTGCCCGGTACGGAACAGATCGCGGCTGCCAATGCCTTGGCCTTCGACAACCAGGAGACCCTCTACGTGACGGAGACGTTCTCCGGGGATCTGGCTAGTGCCGACTTCGGACAGGGAGGGATCTGGTGCATCCCCAAAGGCGGAACCGCCCAACTCTGGTTGCGTGACGAGTTGCTGACCGGATTGCCTCCGGCCCTGTTTCCCTATCCTGTCGGAGCCAATGGCATTGGCTTTCATCACAACGACCTCTATGTGGCCAATACGGACAAAGGCTTGGTCGTCCGGATCCCGGTACTCCAGGACGGCAGCCCAGGCCCGGCAGAGGTATGGAAAACGGTCGAGGACGTGCCGGAGTCACCGCTGTATCAGTCGCCGGCCTTCCCCGTGATGTTGGACGGCCTCACCATCGACACGAACGGCAACGTTTACGTCGCGGTGGTCAGCCGTAACGCGATCGTACGTATCGATGCCGACGACCGGTCGCAGGAGACCGTGGCCGTGTACCCGGTTTGTCCACTCGATGCACCCGCGAGTCTGGCCCTGGGCACGCGGGCGGACACGCTCTTTATCACCAACCTCGGCATGTACGAGGGCTTGGTTCCCAATCCGGTGCCCTGGCCCGGTCCGGGGCTCGTATGGACGGCGCTGTCTCATGAAGTCGATCCCACAGGTATTTGGACGGGCCGCCAGGCTCGTGGGGCCGCAGGGGAAGAACAAATGGCTTGGGTCGAGGTGATCGGTGAAGAAAAGAACGGGATCTCGACGGTTGTCATGAAAGTCCTGAATGCAGATCCAACCCTTTTTGGTTTGTTCCCGGACGCGACCACACGGACTGATTCTGTGGGTTCGTGGCTCAGAACCGGGCCTGACACCTGGGACTACACCTACATCGGTTACGGAACGACTGACACGCACGAAGCCGGATATGGCGATGTGGTTTGGATGCTCGTCTACAGAGGAACGGCGACGGCCACCGATTCCGATACCATCGTGGCCACCGGTCGCGCCGAAGTATATAGTGGCCGCGATGATCCCAATCATACCCTTGGCGAGCTACACGATCAGGACACCGACCCGCGGGACGGATTCCCGGACGTTGATGAAGAACCGATCTTCTCTACTGATTTCGAAGTAACGGAGTATCGGATGCCTATGCTTCCGGCACCTGGGGCAGGTCTCTGAGGCGTAATGCTCCCGCTTTCTTGGACCGGCAGTCAAGGTAGTGCCGCTGTGGCATGGTGGTGTGTCAACGGCTCAGGTGGCGACCGAGGCGGTTGCTGCTCACCAGACGTCAACGAGGTCGCCAGGGCGTACAAGATTCATCCATCGCAGAAGGGCTGTGACATTGTCGCAGCCCTCCGGCTTTTTCTGATGTTGTCTCTGACCCACGTTCGTCGTATCGACAGCGCGCGTGCGGACGAACCTACTCGACGGAGAATTCCTTCTTGCGGGTGTTCATCTGGGCCTTCAGGCGCGCGACGATGGATGAGTGCATCTGCGAGACGCGCGACTCCGAGAGGTCGAGGGTCGCGCCGATTTCCTTCATCGTCATTTCCTCGTAGTAGTACAGGACGATGATCAGACGCTCGGCGCGGGTGAGCCCCTTCGTCAGGAGGTTCTTCAGGTCGCGCTTCTGGGCTTCGAGCAGGGGGTCTTCGCTGCGATGGTCCTTGATGACGTCGATCTCGCAGACGTCCTTCTCGCCGTCGGCGTCACCGCACTTGGTGCTTAACGAGACGAGACTCGCGGCGTTGGCGTCGCGCTGGAGCCGGAAGAACTCCTGCATGTCCAGGTTCAGCTCCTCCGCCAGCTCCTCCTCGGCGGGCTTGCGACCGAGCTCCATCTCCAGCGAGTGCGTGGCCTTGGCCAGTTGGTGAGCGCGGGCGCGGACCAGACGTGGCACCCAGTCCATGCTGCGCAGTTCGTCCAGGATCGAGCCTTTGATGCGCGGCGCGCAGTACGTCTCGAACTTCACGCCGATCTCGGGGTCGAATTTGTCGATTGCGTCCATCAATCCGAAGATGCCGGCGCTGATGAGATCGTCGAGCTCCACCTTGTCGGGAAGCTTGGCGTGCAGACGCTCGGCCGCATAGCGAACGAGGTCGCGATAATGCTCCATGAGAAGATTGCGATGATGCTTGTCGCGGTGCTGGTGAAAGCGCTCCCAGATCTCGTCGATGGTAGGTTCTTCCTGGACTTTCGCTGCCGGTGGTGTTTTCACAGGTTGTCTCCGTTCCCTATCGCGGCCCTACTACGTTGCGCCCTGCAATCCTTGCTCATTTCTGTTCTACCTGCTGTGCATCACCCGCCGATTACCGCGGACTCCCACAGAAGTCATTATCGGCCTTCTACGGGCCGACTTTAGCGAAACCACCCCACCACCCGCCGGAAAAAGCTGCCTTGTGCCGGTTTGCTACACTCGATGCCGCCCACCCGCGCCGCCAGTGCGGCAAAGGCGGAGCTGATCTGCGACCTCGGATACGCCAGGACCACGGGTTTACGTGCCCTCACCGCGGTGCACAGGTGTTCGTCCTTGAACAACATGCCGGCGTAGTACAGGTCGGTTTGCAGAAATCGCTTGGTGACGTCCGCCAGACGCTGATACGTAGATTTTCCGTCGGCGGTGTCACGCGCCATGTTGACCACCACGCTTATCGGTCCTTCGTACTGTTTTCGGACCAGGACTTTGATCATGCCGTAGGCGTCTGTCATGGCGGTCGGGTCCGGCGTCGTGACCACGAGCACGTGGTCGGCCGCCAGGCAGAAGCTCACCACCGAGCCGCTGATCCCGGCGGCCGTGTCGATCAGGATGATATCTGTGTCGTCCTGGAGGACGGCGAGGTGGCGCAGCAATCGATGTTGTTCGTGCTCGTCGATGTCGGCGAGCCGATCGAGGCCGGAAGCGCCGCAGATGATCCGCAGTCCTTCCGGTCCGGTCTGGATGATGTCCTCGATACGCTTCTGCCCGTCGATGACGTGCGAGATGTTGTACCGGCTGCGGATGTTCATCACGAGATCGAGATTGCCGAGGGAGATGTCGGCGTCCAGGAGCAGGACGCGTTTGCGGGACGAGGCCAGACACAAGGCCAGATTGGCGGCAATATTGGTCTTGCCGACTCCTCCCTTGCCGCTCGTTATTGCCAGCACCCGGCTCGACGGCTGGCGGCTTCCGGCAGGCTGCTCCAAGTTGACGGCGTAGTGTCCCATCGGTTCAGACCCGCAAAGGCTTGGTGCTACTCCGCGCTATTGCCGGAAGTCGAGGTGTCGTCCCGGGGTTCGCTCCTGGCGTGCACCCGCCTCGAGTGGAAAAGGTCCGAGTCGCGGAGGCTTCCGCGTTTGAGGCTCAAGAGGTTCTCCGCCACCCGGCGATTGAGCGCGTTCTCTTTCAGCTTCTTGACCGCGTGCACCAGGTATTCGTTGATGTCGAGGGCGAGCAGGGCGCGAGCCTCCGCGTCCGGGACCGCCGTCAGAGTCATCATGCCGCTAGGTCCGAACTTGATGTTTTCCGTGTCCCGGAACAGCAAACGTTGGTTCCGCAGGTGCTCGGCCAGGGCGGCCTCGAGCGCGGTGGCGAACTCGTAGACAGGTAGATCCTGGGGCGCAAATCCGTCGGCGCGCATCTCACAGAGGTTCCGGTAGAGCACGCTCTGCCGAGACTCAGTGAATTGCACGATTTTCGCCAGCACCTCACTGACGTTATCCGGGATCAGGGTTGTCGGGTCCATGGACACTCCTTCGGCCAATGGCGTGTGGGATCATGCCGATGTTCGTACACGAATTGGGGTGCGCAGAGGATCGCCGTGACGGGAAAACGATCGTGGGAAGAGAGGCCTGCAACAGGCCGGACAGGCTTGGGCACCCTCGCCCTTGGCCTGCGGGCGGACGGCAGATGCACGATGTATATGACTGTCCCTCTGTAACGAAGCCGGTTGCATCATCCTTGATCCCTTCGGTCTTCCTTAAAGTCCTCTGAGAGAGCCAACGCGCGGTTGCCGTCTCATGCACTCGATGAATGTCTCAGTCAGGTGGCATCAGCCAGGCCCTCATCTCCCTGTGCGTATCGTTCATGTCCGTCCTGCGGAGACACCGCCCTGGCCTCCGGCGGCAGTGCCGTCGAACGCAGGGGGTGAGTGGAATCCCGCGCCTCTTCCTGGTTCAGCACGCGGCGCACCTCCGTGAGACTCATCGTCTCCCGCAATTCCAGAATCCGGGACAGTCGTGCGAAGACGGACTCATCGTAGAGCCGGTGGCCGCCCTCGGTCCATTCCGCCTCCCGGATCAGGCCCATGATCGTGTAGTTGTGAATCGTCTGGCGGGAGAACGGACTGAAACGTACCAGTTCGCCGATGCGATAGCGTTTCGTCGGAACCTGGAGTCTGCGCTTGGCCTGGGTCCAGTTCATCGGCCGCTCTCCCTTATAGTGCTATCGAAGGTCCAATAAGTGTAAAAATCAGGATGCGTGGCGCGTCGAGAGGATACCGAGACGGCAGAACAAAGCTCCGGCTGGATGCCCTCAGGGAGCCGGCAGTCAAATACGGGGGTGTGCGACTTCATCTGTCTGTGTCCCACGTGACCTTCTGCCGGAAGGGTGAGACGTGCCGCAGCCACATGCTCTCCCACTCCGGGATATTTCCGCACCTGTCGGATGCCGCTCGGGCCACGACCGGGTCTGTCTCGATCCTTCAGGATGTGCCTCAGCGATCGTCATTTTGACCAGAGCCATTCAACCATTTTCCGCCGACATGACGCAGACGTATTTTGCATTTTGCAAAATGTAAAAGGCCTCGCGAGGACTGTCAACTTCGTTTTGGCTTTTTGCAGAAAAAAAAGCACGAGTCCCCTGCCGCGCGGGCCCGCGGTGACAGCACGAGCGTGCGGGCGACGCACGCTGAGGACCTATAATACGGTCTAAGAACAATTCTCGCGTTCGACCTTGCCATCCGTTCGACAAGCTCAGGGCAAGCTCTCAACGGAGCGCAGCGTAGTGGAGGATCGGGCCTGCGCTCGAGAAGGCGGTCTCTTGCGCTGGCCGGATTCCACTCGACTTCGCTCCAGGCAGGCTCTTCGACTCCGCCTCAGAGGACAAACGGGGTGCCGCCCAGGAGTCCTTCCGAAGGCGTATAACTGCTTGCGTCTGAAATTCTTATGGCCGTCTGGAGCGTTCGTGCCACCACGGCAGCAGAGGCGTCTGATTCGCGAGGCCGTGTTCGCACCACGCGTCGATGGAGAATTGCGGTCGACCCGGCATGGCGGAGACGGACCATGCCGGCGCAACGATTTCAGGCTGGGAACGTGGGTATGCTATGAGGACTGACGCCATAACCTGGTATATTCTAAGAAGGCGTACAGCGAGCCCCGGCCAGCGTCTGGCGGTGACGCGGCTCGTTTCCGCTCGACATCACTCGGGGCAGGCTGTCGGTTGCGTCGGGCGGCGCCGCTATACGCCACACGCAACCGAAACGAGCATCGCAACCGCAGCCGACCGACGTATCTCCCGATTCCGCCCACGATCTTAGGGTAGTCGGAATAATAGAGCGTACGGGGGGGCCGACACTCCGCGAGGTGTTTGATGCCTTCGGTACGCGCTCTTAGAAGACCTCAGTTGTGCTTGGCCGCAGTTCTGGAAGATGTTGCCGGACACGGGCGTAAAGATAGAGGAGGAAAGAAATTACAGTGTCACTACAGGTCCTGACGGGCCTTCCCCACCAATCCATACGGGCACGGTCGGCGTACCATGGATTTCCTGCCTTTCAACGACCTTCCCAGGGTCGTGGCGGCGGATATGTGTAGCGCGGCGCGCGTTTTTGGCAAATAGGCGGGCGACAATGGACGATAGAGACTGACAGCAGTGAATGAATGCACTTCCTGGAATCGAATTGGCGTTTCTGTGAATGATGAGTCGGACCGAAGAGCCAAGCAGCCCTGATCCGGGCGAGCCACCGAAGGTTTCCTTGCTGGAGCAGGTTACACCCCTGGCCCGGCAGGTCAACAGCCTCGACATCGAGCGAATCGCTCACGTCTGTGTGACGAGTGTTCCCTCGATCGTAGGTTCTGCATTCGCTTCGCTTTACGTGCTGGACGAGGCGAATAGCATCCTGCATCTGGTTAGGCACAACCACCCGTTCCCAATCAACAAGATCGTGTCGCTGAACCAGAATCCGCCTTCGCCGATGGTCCTGGCGGTCAAAAGCAAGGAACTGATCCTGACCGGCGACATCGACACCTATGCCAGGCCGGTCATCAAGCGGTCGCAACGTGCGTTCGCGGACAACTACGCGACCGCCAACTGTGCCATTGTGCCGTTGGTTTGCCACGACCGCGTCGTAGGCGTGCTGAATCTGGCGGACAAGACCGATCCGCCCAGGTTCAGTCGCGAAGATATCGCACTGATCGAGCTGTTCGGCCAGTTGATCGGCGCATCGATCGGTAACATCCGTCTGTTCGAGAAGATACAGCGGCAAGCCACCATGGACGGATTGACCGGCCTGATGAATCACCGGACCTTCTATGAAACCCTGGAAAGGGAGTTATGGCGCTCGCGCCGTTACGGCGGGACCATTTCTCTGATCATGGCCGACATCGACAATCTCAAGGACATCAACGACACGCACGGCCACCGGGCCGGTGACAAGGTCATTCGGGAGATCAGTCGCAGGATCAAACAGTGCATTCGCCAAATCGATCTGGCGGCGCGCTACGGCGGAGACGAGTTCGCCATCATCCTGCCGAATACCGGCATCGAAGAAGCGGTGTTGGTTTCACAGCGTATCGTCGAGATGGTGGCCAGCGGTCCCATCACGTGGCAGAGAGAGCAGATTGCGCTGTCGATCAGCGTGGGTGTAGGGCAGTACGGTCCGGAGACCAACCCCGAAGATATCACCAGCCGCTCGGATCGCGCTTTATACCACGCCAAGCGGTCGGGAAAGAACACGGTCAGAGTCTTTGAGTCTACAACAGGCACGTAGCCCGACCGAGCCGGCTGGTGTGCTCGTCCGGCAGCGCTGGTTGACAGCGGTCGGCCGGCGTGCTATTAGATGGTGTAAGCCCGGTTGTACGCAAGGGATGCGGCTTCCGAGGCGTTCACTCTGGGGTGTAGGAATGCTCAAATGATCGCAACACTGGGATCGAAGGCTATCCAGGACGTCATCAACGCAGGGCGCTTCGGGAGGTTCGCCTGGCGCTCGGCGGCGGTGTCACTGCGCCGCTGCGCCCACCGCCAGACGTATCCTCTGATCTGGAACCAGGTCAACATCATCGGCGTCCGCAGTGTGCCGGTTATCATGATCACCGGCGCCTTCGTGGGAATGACTCTGGCGGTGCAGGCCTACGACCAATTGGCAGGGATGGGGCTTGAGGAGCATCTGGGGGTCCTGATCAACATCTCCGTCGTCAAGGAACTCGGGCCGGTGCTGGCGGCGGTCATGCTGGCCGGGCGCATCGGCGGCGCCCTGACCGCAGAGCTTGGAACCATGAACGTGACCGAGCAGATTGACGCCGTACGGAGCATGGGAACCGATCCCATTGCCTATCTGGTGGTTCCCCGGTTTCTGGCGTGCCTGATCCTGACGCCGGTCTTGATTATTTACGCGGACCTGATGGGTGTCGTCGGCGGGGCGCTCGTGAGTTTTCTGCAACTGGGGATCAACAGCCGGGCCTACTGGAACTTCAGCGCTTCCGGCGTCGAGCTCTGGGACGTTTCCATCGGGGTCGTCAAGGGGTTCTTCTTTGGGGGAGCCATCGCTATCATAAGCTGTTACAAGGGGTTCACGTGCAAAGAAGGGGCCCACGGCGTCGGTCAGGCGTGCACCGAGGCCTTTGTGGCCAGCTTCATCTCGATCCTGGCGCTGGACTTTGCCCTGGCCGTGGTGTTCAAGAACGTCTATCTGACGTTCTGGCCGCTCAAGAGCCTCGTATGATCGCCTGCCAGGTCAGGCCCTGAACGGTGGGCCTGGGTCGATTCCGGAGTACTCACTTTGAACGAATCGGAAGACCACAAATCGTTGCCGCAAGACGCGGATTACTCAGGTCCTCTGATCGAGGTCCGCAACCTGACGAAGAAGTTCGGCAAGAAGCTGGTCCTCGACAAGATCTCCCTGTCGATCGAGAAGGGCAAGACGACGGTGATCATCGGCCCGAGTGGATGCGGCAAGACCGTGCTGATCAAGCACTTCATCGTCCTGCAGCGCCCGACCTCGGGGCAGGTCTACTTCAAAGGCCGGCGCATCGACGACCTTAGCGAGCGCGAGCTGTATGGCGTCCGCACGCATTTCGGCTATCTGTTCCAGGAAGGCGCGCTATTCGACAGCATCACTATTGCTGAGAACATCATGTTCCCCATCCGGCAGCACTTCAAAGGGGTCAAATGGCGCGAGGCCGAGGAGCTGGTCAAGGCCAAGCTGGCGATGGTGGGTCTCGACGGCTTCCAGAACTACTACCCGGCCAACCTCTCGGGCGGCCAGCGTAAGCGTGCGGCCCTGGCCCGTGCGGTGGCTCTGAATCCCGAAGTGCTGCTGTACGACGAGCCCACGACCGGACTCGACCCGATCCGCTCCGATATCATCAATGAGCTGATCCTCAAGTTTGAGCGGGAACTGGGCGTCACGACGATTGTGGTTACGCACGACATGAAGAGCGCCTACAAGGTAGCGGACCGTATCATCATGTTGCATAACGGCCGGGTGATCGCGGATGGAGACGCCGACCATATTCGCAACCACCCTCATCCTACGGTCCAGCAGTTCATCAATGGGCAGGTCAGCGAGGACGATCTGGCGGTCTTGCGGATGAGCGGGACGCTGGCAACCTCGCAGTTCTTGCCGCGCGACTTCCAGTAGCCGGCCCTGTGGCGCCGAGCCAACCTGAGGCCCCGGTGGGCGTATACTTTCATATATGGCAAGTAATCCTACGGAAACTGCCGCAGATCTGGCGACGCTGGTCGGGGGGGACGTCTATGCCGACATCATCCATCGCGTGGCGTTCAGCACGGATGCCAGCAGTTATCGCATCGTGCCGCAATGCGTGGTGGCGCCGCGCGACGTGCGCGACATCGTGGCGGTGGTCAGGTACGCCGCCGAGCGGAACGTGCCGGTGGCGGCGCGTGGCGCCGGTAGCGGCGTCGCCGGGGAGTCGCTGTGCAGTGGCATCGTCTTCGATATGACGCGCTACCTCAAGCGGATCGTTCGCATGGCCGACGACGCGCGCACGGTGACCTGCGAACCGGGGGTGGTGCTCGACGAGTTGAACCAACGGCTGGCTCCATTCGGGCGCAAGATCGGTCCCGATCCCTCCAGTGCCAACCGAGCTACCGTCGGCGGTTGCGTCGCCAACAACGCCACCGGCCCCCATTCGCTTCAATACGGCCATATCGGCAACTATGTGGAAGCGGTTGAAGCAGTTCTGCCCGACGGCAGTGTCGTTGAATTCACGAATTCCATGGACATCGAGCGCGTTGCCGGGCTCCGGGCCGCTTCCATTGCCAGAGAATGTTGGTCGCTCCTGACAGCCAACAAGACGGTCATAGACAAGGCGGTCCCGGCCACCAAACGCAATCGCAGCGGGTACAACATCGCCTCCGTCTGTCACGACAACAGAATCGATCTTGCCTCGCTGTTGGCCGGTTCGGAAGGAACCCTGGCAATCTTCACCAAGATCACCCTGGCAACCGTGCCGCTTCCCCAGGCCCAAGGGCTGCTGCAATTGGAGTTCGACTCGCTGGACAGTATGGCCCGCGCCGTGCCGACCATCGTCAAGACCGGACCGTCCGCCTGCGAGCTGATGGACCGCTCGCTCATCGACCTGGCCTTCGATCAACTTCCGCAATACCGTGACATCCTGCCGACGGGCGCCGCGGCGGTGTTGCTCGTCGAGCACGTGGGCGACTCTGAAGCGCGCGTGCGCGAGCAGATTGCCGCGACCGACGCGGCGGTCGGCGAGCGCGCCACCGGCCGGACCATTGTCACTAAGCCGAGCGATCAGGCGCGTATATGGAAATCGCGCAAGGACGCCGGTCCGTTGCTGTATCGCAAGCGGCGGCGCGAGCATCCCGCCGAGTTCATGGAGGATGTCAGCGTCGATCATACCCGTCTGGCCGACTATATTGCCGGCCTGAAGAAGATCGAGACCAAGTACGGGATGACCATGTCGTTCTTCGGCCACGCCGGCGACGGTGAGTTGCACCTGCGTCCCTATCTCGATCTCGGCAATCCGCAGGACGTCGCGAAAATGCAGGCCATCGCGGAGGACATCTTCTCGCTGGCCTGGTCGCTGGGCGGCTCCATCAGCGGCGAGCACGCCGACGGCCTGCTGCGAGCCGGTTTCGTCCGACGCCAATACGGTGACGAGTACTACCAGGTCCTGCGCAAGGTCAAGGAGATCTTCGATCCTGCCGGCCTGATGAACCCAGGCAAGATACTCAACGACGATCCCGACGTGATGGTCAAGAACCTGCGTCGCCAACACCACGTTCAGCCCGAGCGGGCGGAATCGCAGATGCTCTTCGCTCCCAACGAGTTGGAGCTGGAGTTTGAGCAGTGCTATGGGTGCGGCCTGTGTCTGAATCGCGACCCGGCGCTGCGGATGTGTCCGGTCTTTCGCGCCCTCGGTGAAGAACTCGGCAGCTCGCGGGCCAAGGCCAACCTGCTGCACTACTGGGCGACGGGCCAGTTGACGGAGGAAGATTTCGAGTCGCCAGAATTCCGCCAGTTCCTCGATCTGTGCGTCAACTGCAAGATGTGCGAACGCGAATGCCCTTCGGGTGTGAACGTCTCGATGCTCATGGCGGCCGCCCGGGCCGAATACGTCAAACGCAAGGGCCTGCGTCGCGCGGAGCTGGCGCTAAGTCACAGCCGCTACCTCAGTGTGCTCAGCAGCCTGTTCGCGCCGGTCTCGAACGCTTTTATGCGGTTGCCCTCTTTCAAGTGGATGTTGGAAAAGACCGTGGGACTCGACCGCCGGCGGACCATGCCCAGCTTCCTGCGCGGTTCGTTCCTGAAGGCCGGACAGCGCTACCTCGCCTCGCGCGAGCCGCTTGCGTCGCCGGTGGATAAGGTGGTCTATTTCGTCGACACCTACGCCAATTACAACGACCACGCACTGGGGTTTGCCGTTCTTGATGTGCTGCGGCACAACGATGTCGAAGTGATTTTGCCCAAGCAGCGACCTGCACCGTTGCCCGCCATTGTCTACGGCGACGTCAAGACCGCTCGGCGCGACCTTTCCTACAGTGTCACGCACCTGGCCGAAGCGATCCGCGCCGGCTACAGGGTCGTCTGCTCCGAACCCAGCGCCGCGCTGTGCCTGCGCGAAGAACTGCGTCACTACGTCGGCGGCGAAGACGCTACGCTCGTCTCGCAAAACACGGTCGAGCTGATGAACTACCTCTCCAAACTGCGCGAGGAAGGCAAGCTCAAGCCGCCGAAGCAGTTCACAGCCGACGAATATGCCTATCATCTCCCATGCCATCTCTGCGCCGTCGGCGACGACACCGTGACATTGCGGCTGCTGCGCGACCATTTCCACGTCGAGGTTCACGACCTGCAAGCCGGCTGTTGCGGCCTGTCGGGCACCTTCGGCATGCAGCAGAAGAACTACGACCTTTCGACCAAGATGGGCGATAGTCTGAAGACGGCCCTCAAAGCCGCGCCCACCGAAAACGTCCTGACCGAATGCGCCGCCTGCAAGATGCAAATCGAGCACCTCGCCCCGTTGACCGCGACCCACCCCATCAAGCTCATCGCCCACGCCTACGGCTTGTAGGCGGATGGGCTGCTACTTGAACTCGACCAGGGGCTTGATCGTCTGGCCGAAGAGCTTGCCGGCGCGCTCGGCGAAGGAGACGATGCCTTGTTTGAACCAGTCGGGCTTTTGGACCTGGATCTTGCCGATGACGTAGTAGCCGATCGCCATGATGGCAGGGTACGAGCAGTCGTCCGGCAGCGGGATGTTCAGACGCTCCCTACCGAACGTGTCGTTCTCGCGCCCGAAGGAGATGAACAGTTCGCCCGGTGTTTCGACGACGGTCGTCGCGTGCTTTGACTGCTCCCACGTGAACACGTCGCGCGCGACGTGGCGGGCAAACAACTCGACGAACTTGGTCGCCAGCATGATGCGGATCAACTCGAAGTGCTCGGGCACGAGCAGGTAGAACGCGGGGAAATCTCCGAGCTTCTTGCCGAAATTGGCGAGCGTCGGATCGATCACCTCGCGGATGTAGGCACGCGTCTTCTTCGCTTCGGCCTGCGGATCGTCGAGCAGACAACCCATCATCATGCCCATATACGTAGACGTATTATAGGTGTAGGGCTCGGGCCGGCTGGGAAATACGTAGGTCTCGTCGACGGAACCGTTGGCGGACGCCGACGGATTGCAGGTGAACAGCAGTACGGGCAGCTTCCTGGGCTTGACTTCCTTGGCGATGATCGGCGCGTGTTTGCCGCCGGAGGCTGAGAACAAGGCGACCCCGTCGATGTCCTCGATGGCATTCAGCTTGCTCTTGAACGTGCCTTCGTCGGCGAACACGGCGTCCTGACTGTCGAAGATGATCCTGCCGGTCGCGATGGCGTTGCCGCTGCCGACCACCAGCGGTCGCTTGAACCGACCCAGGTCGGGACGCGGGAATTTCGTCTTCGGATCGGCGAAAAGGTCCAGGGCGTTGATCACGCATTCATCCAGATCGATCAGTGTTTTCGGGTCGAAATCCGTCATCAGTGCCCTCTGAAATTCCTATTTACAATTCTCGGCTCACCGCCGAAGATGGCCGGATGATAGAGGATTGATCGTAAATCGTAAATGGAAAATCGCAAATCCGAAGGCTGACATGGCGCCGAAGGATGATCTCAAGGAAGCGGTGCTGTGGGAGCCGGCCGGTGGCGGCAAGGTTCAATGCAGGCTGTGTAGCTTTCGCTGCCTGATCGCCGACGGCAAGCTGGGTCACTGCTCCGTGCGAAAGAACGTCGGCGGGACGCTCTATTCGCTCAATTACGACAAGGTCTGCGCCGCCAATCCGGACCCCATCGAAAAGAAACCCCTGTTTCACTTCCAGCCGGGCAGCCGGAGCTTCTCGGTAGCGACGCCGGGCTGCAACTTCCGCTGTGACTTCTGCCAGAACTGGCAGATCAGCCAGGCGGTACTGGAGAACGGCCGGATCGACGGCCAGGCGATCACGCCGGAGCAGATCGTCGCGGCCGCGGTGCGCAGTGGGTGCCAGAGCATCGCATACACTTATACCGAGCCGACCATCTTCATGGAGCTTTGCTATGACACTGGCCGGCTCGCGAAGCAGAAGGGCCTGTCCAATGTCTTCGTCAGCAATGGTTATATGACGCGCGAAGCGGTGGATTTCGCGGTCGGCTGGCTCGATGCAATCAACGTCGATCTGAAGGCGTTCAGTGAGGACTATTACCGGCGGCTCGTTCATGCGCGCTTGCAGCCTGTGCTCGACACGATCTCCTACATCGCGACGCAGACAGACATCTGGATTGAGGTCACGACGCTGCTGATCCCAGGAGAGAACGACTCCGAGGACGAGCTCAAGCAACTGGCCGACTTCCTCGTGACGAAAGCGGGTCCCCACGTGCCTTGGCACATCAGCCGGTTCCATCCCCAGTACAAGTATATGGACGCGCGCACGACACCGCGCGAGAGCCTGGAACGAGCCGAACAGATCGGCAGAGAGGCGGGACTGCACTACGTCTACCTGGGCAACGTTCCCGGCTCCAAATCCGAGAGCACCTTCTGTCACCAGTGCGGCCGGAAGCTGATCGAACGCGTCGGCTATCGGATCGCGGCCAATCACGTCACGGATTCCAAATGCCCCGGTTGCGGCACGGCCGTTGCCGGCGTCCAGCTCTGAGGTCACATGAGAATCGTCGCAGATGCCAATATCCCTTTCGTGCAGGAGTGCTTCTCTTCCATTGCCGACGTCGAGGTCATGAGTGGTCGGGACATGACGCCCCAAGCCATTGCCGGAGCGGACGCGTTGCTGGTGCGGAGCATCACGCCGGTCAACGAGCAATTGCTGGCCGGCAGTTCCGTGCGGTTCGTCGGGACCGCGACCATCGGCTTCGACCACGTGGACCTCGACTATCTCGCGCAACACAATATCGGCTTCGCTTCCGCGCCCGGCTCGAACGCCAACTCGGCTGCTGAGTACATCATCGCGGCGCTGCTGGGACTGGGCCGCCTTCATGGAATCCGTCTCGAAGGCAAGTCCATCGGAGTCATCGGGGTCGGCAACGTCGGAAGTCGCGTCGCGGCCAAGTGCGAAGCGCTGGGCATGCGCGTCTTGCGCAACGATCCGCCCTTGGCGCGGCTCGCTCGCAGTCTGCCGGTAGGGGCGGGTCCCCGTGCCCGCCCTGGGCAACCACTGGGGGTTGCCCCTACGCAGTCACGACAGGCCACGCCGGAGTATGTGCCTATCGAGGCCCTCTACGATTGCGACTTCGTCACTTTTCATACGCCGCTGACCTACGAGGGCATCGACAAGACCTACCACCAGGCGGACGAGAAGTTCTTCGCCTCGCTCAAGCCGGGAGTGGTGTTACTCAATGCGTCCCGCGGCGCCGTAGTCGATTCGACGGCGCTCAAACAGGCGATCGCCGCAGGGCGGCTGCGGGCGGTCGCGCTGGACGTCTGGGAGAACGAACCCGACATCGACGTCGAATTGCTCGAGCTGGTCGATCTGGGCTCGCCGCATATTGCCGGCTATTCGCTCGACGGCAAGATCGCCGGCATGATAATGATCTACGAAGCGGTGTGCAGGTATTTCGGTTTGGCGCCGACGCATCGCGCCGGGGACCTCCTGCCGGCGCCGGCGGTGCCGCGACTCGACCTGCCGAGCGATGCGCGCGACGACGAAGCGGTGCTGGCCGAGGCAGTCGATGCGGTTTACAGCATTCGCGCCGACGACCTGGCGCTGCGGCAGATTGAGGCCGAGCCGCCACCAGCGCGGGGCCGATTCTTCGATGCGTTGCGCAAGAACTATCGGGTCCGGCGTGAGTTTCACAACACGACCGTCGTGCTGGATGACCCGGCCGGCACGCTCGCGGCCAAGCTGTGCGGGATCAGCTTTGCGGTCCAGGGACGCGACGCATGACGACCGGCAAGGGTGACATCCTGCAATGGCCCAAAGGGCGTCTGGATTTCTCGTCGGGCTGCCTGGTTATGGGCATTCTGAACGTCACGCCCGACTCGTTCAGCGATGGCGGCCAGTTCTTCGATCCGGACACGGCAGTCGCGCACGGTTTGCAGATGGCAGGCGAGGGCGCCGCTATTCTCGACGTCGGCGGCGAGTCCACCCGTCCCGGCTCGGAGCCGGTGTCGGCCGCCGAGCAGATTCGTCGGGTGGTGCCGGTGGTCGAGACCCTCACGCAGCGAAGCCACGTCCCGATCAGCATCGATACGAAGAACGTTCAAGTGGCGCGGGCTGCTTTCGATGCCGGCGCTGCCATCCTCAACGACGTCACCGCGCTGGTTGACGACCGCATGGCCGAACTCGTGGCGGCGGCAGAAGTCCCAGTGGTTCTGATGCACATGCAGGGCACACCGGAGACGATGCAGAAGGAGCCGCATTACAGCGATGTGGTTGGCGAGGTCCTGGCTTTCCTGCTCGACCGCGCGCGGCGTGCCGAGTCCTTCGGCATTCCCGCTGAGCGCATCTTCATCGATCCAGGCATCGGCTTCGGCAAGACGCTAAAGCACAACCTCCTGCTGCTCAGGCACATCGACCGCTTCGTCGCGACCGGCTATCGCGTGCTGGTCGGCGCCAGCCGCAAGCGCTTCCTCGGCACGCTCACCGGCCGGGACGTCGCGGCCCAGCGCATCTTCGGCACCGCCGCGACCGTGGCTCTCTGTGTCGCTGCCGGTGTCTCGGTCGTTCGCGTCCACGATGTTGCAGCCATGTGTGATGTCGTGCGCGTGACGCAGGCCGTCGTCAAGGCGGACGCCGGCTGATACGTCAATTCACGTCCAGTGCGATCTTGAGCACTTCCTGGGTATTCTTGACCAGCGCGAACTCCATGCCCTTCTTGGCCTCTTCGGGGATGTCGGGGATGTCTTTCTTATTTCTGGCCGGCAGGATGACGGTCTTGATTCCCGCCTGCTTGGCGGCCAGGACTTTTTCCTTGAGCCCACCGATGGGCAGAACCAGGCCGCGCAGGGTGATCTCGCCGGTCATCGCGACGTCGGGTCGGACGGGTTTCTTGAGCAGCAGGCTGACCAGCGAGGTGAACATCGCGACGCCTGCGCTGGGACCGTCCTTGGGGATCGCGCCGGCGGGGACATGGACGTGGTAATCGGATTTGCCAAACTGGCTCTCGTCAATGTCGAGGGTCTTGGCGTTGGCCTTGACGACGGAGAAGGCGGCCTGGGCACTTTCCTTCATCACGTCGCCGATCTGGCCGGTCAGTTGCAGATGCCCTTTGCCTGGCATCGCGGCCGATTCGATGAACAGCAACTCGCCGCCGACCGGGGTATAAGCCAGCGCGGTGGCGACGCCGGGAATGCCGGTCCGCAGCGCCAGCTCCGATTCGTGCTGGACCGGACCGAGGATGTCCGCCAGATGCTTTGCACCGACGGTAGCACGGCGAATCGACGCGCGCGCGACCTTGGTCGCCACGGCCCGACATACGGCCGCGATATGCCTTTCCAGATTGCGGACGCCTGCCTCGCGGGTATAGCTGCGTATGATCGCGTGGATGGCCTCATCCTTGATGTTGAGTTGCGTCTTCTTGAGCCCGTGTTCCTTGAGTTGGCGTGGGATCAGGTAGCGCTTGGCGATGCTGACCTTCTCGGGCTCGGTGTAGCCAGGCAGTTCGATGACTTCCATGCGGTCGAACAGCGCCGGCGGGATGGGGCCGGTGTAATTAGCGGTTCCGATGAACATGACCGCCGACAGGTCGAATGGCTGGTCGAGGTAGTGGTCCGAGAAGCTGTTGTTCTGCTCGGGATCGAGTACCTCCAGCAGAGCGCTGGCCGGGTCGCCTCGGAAATCGGCACCGATCTTGTCCAACTCGTCGAGCATGAAGACAGGATTGCGGCTGCGGCATTTCCGCAGTTCCTGGAGGATGCGCCCCGGCAACGCGCCGATGTACGTCCGGCGGTGGCCGCGGATGTCGGCTTCGTCGCGAATCCCGCCCAGCGAGATGCGGACGAACTTGCGCCCCATTGAGCGCGCGATCGACTTGCCCAGCGAGGTTTTGCCCACGCCCGGAGGGCCGATGAAGCACAGAATCGGGCTCTTGCCCTTGGGGTTGAGCTTGCGCACCGCCAGGAATTCGAGAATGCGCTTCTTGACCTTCACCAGGTCGTAGTGGTCGCGGTTGAGGATGCGTTCGGCCTTGTTGATTTCGAGCCGGTCCTCGGTTTGGATCGACCAGGGTAGTTCACAAACCCAATCCAGATAGGTCCTTATGACGCTGTATTCCGGAGAGGCCGCCGGGATTTTGCTGAGCCGGTCCAGTTCGCGCAGCGCCTCGGTCTCGACCTTCTTTGGCATTCTGGCCTTGGCGATGTTCTGTCGCAGCTCCTTAAGCTCCTCGGACCGGACGTCCTGCTGACCCAATTCCGACTGGATGGCCTTAAGCTGCTCCTGGAGAAAGTACTCGCGCTGGCTCTTGTCGATTGACTCACGGACGCGCCCCTGGATCTTGTGGCTGAGCTCCAGCACCTCCAACTGATGCGCCAGAACCACGGAGATTCGCTCCAGGCGTTTGACCGGGTCCAGTTCCTCCAGCAGCGCCTGCTTCTCGCTGACGTCCATGCTGAGATTGGCAGCCAGGTAATCGGCCAGTGCCGACGGTTCCTCGATGTTCTCCAGCAGGACCGAGGCCTCTTCCGGCACGTTGGGACTCAGCGCCACGACCCGGTTGGCGGTCTGGCGCACGCTCACCATCAGAGCCTGAAGCTGCTTGGTCATCCGGGTCTTGACGCTGAGCACCTTGATCCGTGCCCTGAGGTAGGGTTCCGATGCGACCCGTTTGACAATCCTAAAGCGGGCGATCCCGTGGACGAAGATGTTGAAGGAGCCCTGGGGCATCTTGATGAGCTTGAGCACCGAAGCGGTCGTCCCTACGGAGTAAAGGTCGTCGAAGCCCGGCTTGTCGATCTCGGGGTCGCGCTGGGTCAGGAGCCCGATCACGGTGGCGTTGGGCTCGGCTTCCGCCAGGAGCGTCTTGCTGCGTTCGCGACCGACCGCCAGTGGGATGATCGTGCCGGGATAGGCCACGGTGTTGCGGATGGGAAGGATGCCGATGACGTCGGGCAGCGCCAGGCTGGTCTCGCCTTCACCGGCCGGGCTCTCGGCCTCCACGAAAGGATCCAATTCTGCCGGCGCCGGCGCACCGGCCTCATCCAGCCACTCGTTCTCGTCCATCAGGAACATGTTGTTTACAAAGCTTGCCATAGTCGCATCTTACTACGCCCAAACGGCCAATTCGATCACAATATGTGAAAAAGGCCGTCAGCTTTTGCGGCTTGGCTGCGTCATTGCCTGGAATGCTGAGATCAGGAGCCTCTGTTGGACGCTGAGGAAGAAAAAGCCTCGTCGCTCTCTGCCGGCGCGGAGAGAAGGACGCCTATGCGGGTCTTGTGAAGGCGTACACCGGCGCCGTCTTTGCGATCTGCCTTGGAATGCTCAAGGACCGCCACGATGCGGAGGATGTCACGCAACAAAAGATGCTCAAAGGGTTTATGCGAATTCGCGAGGTACGCCAATCGGAACGCTTCGGCGTCTGGATCGGCCAGATCGCACGCCATGCCTGCATTGATGCGATCCGCAGGCGCAAACGCGATCCCGCCGTGGCCGCAGGCGACCGGCCAGGTGACGCTGGCCCGCGCGACCACCGTCGGCTCGAAGCGGCGCTGGCCGGGTTGGAGGCGGACTATCGCGTACCGCTGTTGCTTTACTACTTCAACGGCCGGAGCACCAAGAGCATCGCCGCGACGCTGGGATTGACCCAGGGGACCGTCCAGACACGGTTGAGTCGCGCCAGAAGGAGGCTTCGCGCCTTGCTGGAGGCGCAAGGAGATACGACCGATGAATGAAGGATGCCGTCTCATTCAAGCGCGGATAGCTGCGGCCATGACAGAGACTCAAACCTCCCAACAGATCAGGGAGATCCGCGCGCACATGCGGGGCTGTCGGGCCTGCCGTTCGTTTCCGGATGCCTTGCAGATGGACGACCGGCGATTGACGGAGTTTGCCGACGCCACGAAACCGGTTCTGGAGAGGATCGAAGCCCAAGTGATGGGTGCATTGAATAGCCAGGCGGTGGCCCAACGGACGCGACCTCGGCTCGCGCGGTCCCACATGAGGTTCGCAGTTGCGGCCACGCTGGTGCTGGGCCTCTTCCCAATAGTAGTGCATTTGCTCTCGCTTCTGGCGGCGCCGAGCGTGACACTGGCGCAAACGCTTGATGCGATGCGAGACGCGTCGTGGATACATGTCCTCGAGACCTCTTCGTCGCCCGAGGGTGGCGTGCGGGAGTCGTGGGAGTGCTTCGAACCTCACATCATCGCACGCAAAGAAACCGACGGTCGGACCATCTACGCCAACTATGCGGAAAACGTCCGGTATAGCTACAATCCGAATTCGAACAAGATCACTGTCTCGTTCACGACGGACAACTACATGATCGCACGGCCCAGGACGTCGTGGGAGCGACTGGCTCAAAATGTCCAGGTTGCCGAAGCGAGTGGCGCGAAGGTGACGCGCAAGAAGGGCGAAGTCAACGGAATGCGCGTCGAGCGTATCGTTGTCGATTATGCCGACAATCCGCAGGTCGAGTCTGTGCTGTTCGTGCGCGACATCGGGCGCAATCTCCTCATCCAGACCGAGGCAACCGTCCTGCGGAATGGCCGGCGCTCGATCCATTCGGAAGCCTACGACTATCCGAAGTAGGGACCTGCCGACATCTATGCGTTGGGCGTGCGGCGTGACGGCATCGTCGATGACATTCGCGCCGACGGGCCGGCGCTGGCTCTGGTGGATCGAATCCAGAAGCGGTTTGAGCAAGGCCTTGGCGACTCACTGGCGGTCGTCCTGGAATCCAGGATTCAATCCGACGGAACGCTCTATCCCGTTGAGATAGCGGTTCTGCGGCAGCAGGGCACGCGTAAGCTGAGCGAGCGGTACCGCGCCCACAACTTTCACAATCCGGCCGGCGCGCCGGCGACCCTGTATCCGCTGGTCAGGGATGACTGGCCTGACCTGACGGTCGCGCAAGTCCTGAAGATCGTGGACGCCGACGCTCTCCAACGGCGCGTCTCATTCGACGGCAGTCGCACGGCAACAGACCTGCGACAACGACGCCGGCAGAACTGGTTCGATGCGCTACTGCGATGGGTACTGGGCCCCAGGGTTGCGAACAGTTTCAACTGGAGCCGAATGGTTCGAAGCGAACATGAGACCGACGGGTTCATGACTCTCGACGGGGAATCTCTGGTGAGCCTGATCTGGCCCAACCTCCATCTGAAGATCCAGTCGGGCTCTTCGCAGGTCAAGCGAGAGATTCGCCTGCTGCCGGAGGACCCGAACCGGCCGGGCCTGGTCGGGCTGCAATACGTGCATTTCGCTGAGACCGAAGACTACTGGTTCGACCCGGCCAAAGGCGACATGCGCGTCGAATACGTCAAGAGGCAGTATGGCACAGCGGGAGTCAGCAGGCTCCTGGTCACGGAAACGGCGCAGATGCCGTCCGGCCAGTGGTATCCGCAGACCATTCGGATGGAATCCGCGCGCGAGCTGCGCGTGCTTCTCGATCCGAACACGCCGTCTGGTCGCGACGCGACGAGTTCATCGGGTGCTGATTCCCTCGAATCAGGTCAGCCGAAGCCATGATCCCGTTGGTAGTGTGCCCGTGAGGGCATAGGCAAGGGCGAATCGCGATTCGCCCTTGCGTGTAGCGCCTGACGGCGTCACTACGAACGGAGCTACGTCTACTTGATCCCGGCGTGGTAGCTTTGGAGCGAGCGGACCGGGGCGGCGCCTTGGCGCGCTTCGGCGATGCCTTTGACCGCGGCGGCCGCGGCGGCGGTCGTCGTGATGTACGGAATCTTGTACTTGATCGCGTTCTTGCGGATATAAGAGTCGTCGTGCTTGCTCATCTTGCCGGTGGGCGTGTTGATGACCAACTGAATCTCGCCGTTCTTGATCGCGTCGACGATATTCGGCCGGCCCTCGTGCATCTTGAGGATCGGCTCGGCCTGGACGCCACCGGTGACGAGGTGTTTGCACGTGCCTTCAGTGGCCTTGATCTTGAAACCGAGCTTGTCGAACTCCTGCGCCACCTTCAGCGTCGCCTTCTTGTCCTCGTCGGTGACGGTAATCAGCACCGTCCCCGCCAGCGGCAACTCCTGCTTGGCGGCCTGCTGTGATTTGTAGAACGCCAGGCCGTACGAGCCTGCCAAGCCCAGAACCTCGCCGGTCGAGCGCATCTCGGGACCCAGGATCGGATCGACTTCGGGGAACATGTTGAACGGGAAGACGGCTTCCTTGACGCCGAAATGCGGGAACTTGTGCTGCCGGATGTCGAGTTCGGAAAGCTTCTTGCCCAACATGCACTGGACTGCCAGGCGCGCCATCGAGATGTTGCAGACCTTCGAGACCAGCGGGACAGTCCGCGAGGCGCGCGGGTTGGCTTCGAGGATGTAGACGATGTCGTCAGCGATGGCATACTGGATGTTCATCAGGCCGACGACGTTCAGTGCGGTGGCAATCTTCTTCGTGTATTCGTAGATCGTGTCGATGTGTCTCTTGGGGATGCTTACCGGCGGGATCACGCAGGCGGAGTCGCCCGAGTGGATGCCAGCCAGCTCGATGTGCTCCATAACCGCCGGCACGAAGGCGTCGGTCCCGTCGGCGATGGCGTCCGCTTCGGCCTCGATGGCGTTCTCGAGGAACTTGTCGATCAGGATTGGTCGTTCCGGCGAGACTTCGACTGCCGCGGCGACGTAGTGGCGCAGCATCTCCTCGTCGTGGACCACCTCCATCGCGCGTCCGCCGAGAACGAAAGAGGGACGCACCATCAGCGGATAGCCGATCTCCTCGGCGATCTTGAGCGCCTCCTCGACGCTGCTGGTCATCCCGGAATCGGGCTGCGGGATGCCGAGCTTGCGCATCACGGCGCGGAAGCGGTCGCGGTCCTCCGCCAGGTCGATTGTGTCGGGTGAGGTCCCGATGATGTTCACGCCTGCCTGCCCCAATTCGGTCGCGATGTTCAGCGGGGTTTGGCCGCCGAACTGGACGATTACGCCTTCGGGCTTTTCCTTCTCGTAGATGCTCAGGACGTCCTCGACCGTCAGCGGCTCGAAGTATAGCTTGTCCGAAGTGTCGTAGTCGGTGCTGACGGTCTCGGGGTTGCAGTTGACCATGATCGACTCATAACCCTCGTCGCGCAGCGTGAAGGCGGCGTGCACACAGCAGTAGTCGAACTCGATGCCCTGCCCGATCCGGTTGGGACCGCCGCCAAGGACCATGATCTTGCGTTTGGTGCTGACGTCCACCTTGTCCGGCGCGTTGTAGGTGGAGAAGTAGTAGGCCGCGTTCTCGACGCCGCTGACCGGCACCGGCTCCCACGCTTCGACCACGCTCAGGCTGGTCCGCTTCTTGCGGATGTCCGCCTCGGCGACGCCGAGCAGCTTGGCGAGGTATTTGTCGGCGAAGCCGTCTTTCTTGGCCTGGATCAGCAGCTTGTCCGGCGGCAGCTTGCCCTTGTGCTTGAGGATCTGCTCCTCCAGTGCGACCAGCTCGGCCATCTGCTCGATGAAGTAGTGCTTGATGTGGGTCTTCTCGAAGAGCGTCTGGACATCGGCGCCTTTGCGTAGCGCCTCGTACATGATCCACTGGCGCTCGCTGGTCGCGTCGGTCAGCAGCGCCAGTAGCTCCTCCAGGGACAGCTTGTTGAAGTTCCTGGCGAAGCCCAGGCCATACCGGCCGTTCTCCAGCGAGCGAATCGCCTTCTGGAAGGCCTCCTTGTAGTTCTTGCCGATGCTCATGACCTCGCCGACGGCACGCATCTGCGTGCCGAGCTTGTCCTCGACCCCTTTGAATTTCTCGAAGGCCCAGCGGGCGAACTTGACGACGACGTACTCGCCTGAGGGGGTGTACTTTTCGAGCGTGCCGTCGCGCCAGTAGGGGATTTCGTCCAGCGTGACACCCGCCGCCAGCAGTGACGAGACGAAGGCGATGGGAAAGCCGGTTGCCTTGGAGGCCAGCGCTGACGAGCGAGAGGTGCGCGGATTGATTTCGATAACGACGACCCGGCCCGTCTGCGAATCGTGGGCGAACTGGATGTTCGTGCCGCCGATGACCTCGATCGCGTCGACAATATCGTATGAGTACTTTTGGAGTCTCTCCTGCAGCTTCGGGTCGATGGTGAGCATCGGCGCGGTGCAGTAGGAGTCGCCGGTGTGGACGCCCATCGCGTCGACGTTCTCGATGAAGCAGACGGTGATCTTCTGGCCCTTGGCGTCGCGCACGACCTCCAGTTCGAGCTCTTCCCAGCCGAGGACGGATTCCTCGATGAGAATCTGGCCGACAAGACTGGCCGACAGGCCGCGACTGGCAACGGTGCGCAGCTCTTCGATGTTGAACACGATACCGCCGCCCGTGCCGCCCATGGTATAGGCAGGCCGGATGACGACCGGGTAACCGAGCTTTTCGGCGATCTGCTCGGCCTCTTCCACGCTGAACGCGGCTTCGCTGCGCGGCATCTCGATATGCAGACGGTTCATGGTCTTCTTGAAGGCCACGCGATCTTCGCCTCGCTCGATGGCGTCGACCTGCACGCCGATGACCTTGACGCCGTACTCGTCGAGCACGCCGGCGCGGGCCAGTTCGGAGGACAGGTTCAGCCCGCTCTGGCCGCCGAGGTTCGGCAGCAGCGCGTCGGGACGCTCGGTCTTGATGATCTCCGTCATCGCCTGGAGCGTCAGCGGTTCGATGTAGGTGACGTCCGCCATACCGGGATCGGTCATGATCGTGGCGGGATTGGAATTGGCCAGGACGATCTGATAGCCGAGTCTCCGCAGGGCCTTGCACGCTTGCGTGCCCGAGTAGTCGAATTCGCAGGCCTGGCCGATGATGATGGGACCCGACCCGATGATCATGACCTTGTTGATGTCCGTGCGTTTAGGCATTGGGCGCTCTCCTGAATATGACAAGCCTCGACCGGAGGCTGCTGGGTGTCAAACAGGTCGGGCGGGATTAGAGCATATCGGCTGTGACTTGTCAAATGCCGAAGAGAGCGCCGAAGGAGGAAGATCGAGCGTCCCCCTCGGGCGGGAGGGAGTGAGATGGCGCGGAAGGCTTGCGTGGGGGCGCGGAGAAACGTCAAGGCCGGAGACAACGTCGGCGAGCTCTTGCGGCTCTGCCGCTGTCATCCCCGGCCAAGGCGCCGGTGTGGGCTGTCCTCGTGCCCTCCGGCTTCGCTGCTACACGCACTCGGGACCCGGGTCGTTCGGGTCGTCGCTCACCAACCAGAAGGTCGGCATCCAGCCGACCGACTCCGGCAGGGGCTCGTTCGGGTCGTTGGGGTCCGTCGGCGTGACCTCCAGCCACACCCAGCGGGCGCCCCCGAGGCCGTACTCCGGTCCGGGATCCCCCGGATCGTTCGGATCGTCCTCCAGCCAGAGCACGCCGGCCCGGGCGGACGGCACGCACGCAATGTGCTGGTGGGCGATGACGACTGCGAGCAGCAGCAGCAGCAGGACGAGGGTCTTGACAGATACACGTTGCATTTCTGACGTCCTTTACCAAGCTTACTGTGAACGTACGCTCAACTACTTCTTGTCCCGGGCATCCCTAAACGCTTTCTGAATACGTGGTTGGATCCGGTTTGATGATGATCGGGCTGCTGATGCCGCTGGGCAGCATCATGTCCTCTTCCGGCGTGATGCTGATGACGCCGATGTCACCGAGTTCGGTGGTCTCCGAGCCGCCGTCGTCGAGCGTCGCACCGATATTGGTGACGTAGCCCGACGAGTAGGGGGTCGTGTCGAACATCGAGATGATCGTCCCGTAGATCTGCGCGTTGCCGCGTACGTCCACGATGCCGCCGACGATGGCGCCGGTCAGGAGGTTGTTGTCGCTCTGTTCCGGATTGGTGTTGCCCAGATTCACGTTGAAGTGTGGTGCGAGAATCGTAGCCTCCTGGACCGACGACTGGTTGTCGAACGTCGCGGCGCCGGTGAAATACAGGGCATTCCGCTGCCAGTTGAATGGCTGCGGCACGTCGGTGACGATGACGCCGTTGAAGGTGCAGTCCTCGAAGCG
>JAFGLV010000155.1 GCA_016927855.1 Sedimentisphaerales bacterium | reverse complement strand
GCGTCCCGCCAGCCCTATCCCGCTATCCCGTGTCTTGAATGCAGCCGCCAGCCGGATTCACCACCCCCGATGAAATATGCGGGCTAATCCCGCTCCGGAGCAGGCGAATGGGAGCGGTTGTGGTTGCGACGCTCGTTTCGGTTGCGGTTGGCGTGCGACGGCCCGGATAGCGCGCGGCGTCACCGATCGACGCGCCTTGGCGCAGCGCGCCGCCGTCAGGAAGGTTTGGGCCTACCGTCGGGTAGGGTCGGTGAGGCGAAGGGCATCGAACCAGAAGTTGATGCCGACGAGGTCGTGGTATTCCGCGACGATCTCGAACCGGTCGACCGCGGTCCAGTCGAACAGACCCTGCGGGTTGTACCAGCCGTCGTCCCAGGCGCCGCGCTCGGTGAGGTCGCTCAGGGGAATCCGCACGAGGTGCCATTGACCGTCCCAGAGGACCATCGTCTCATCGACGGCTGCGCCCCTGCGCCAGGGACGGTCCGTCTCACTGCTCTTGCTGTCGAGGAAGCGGGCCTCGAAGCGCGCGCCCGGCGTGTCGCCACGCACCCAGAACTCCAACGCGCTGTGCCACCGGGCCAGCCAGGCCAGGTCCTTGTCGGGCCGGAAGTCGAAGGCGATGGCGTTGTACTGCGCCAGACCCGTGCACGAGAGGCAGTAGTTGCCCTCGGCAGGTTCGCTGTCGCAATAGTAGTCCAGTGTCCCCTGGCTCAGCCAGGTCGAATCGAAGACCCTCGGAGCGAAGTAGTCGGCATAGAGATCGAACCCGGCCCGCTCGGCGGTCGGTACGAACGGCGTCTGCTCGGGCGCCGTCAGCCCCAGAGCCTCCACCAGTGGCAAGTTCAGGTCGTGCTCGAACAACTCGTTGGTGTCCTGCTCGAACAGGCCGAACCCGCCCTGGTAGTCCCAAATGGTCCAGGGGATGCCTTTCTCTTCCAAGTAGCGGCGCACGAGGTCGTACCAGTAGACGCGGTGGCGGTCCTCGCTGTTGCGCCGGTAGACGCCGAACTCGCCGCAGAAGACGGGGACACCCCGACTGGTGCTGAACTCGACCGCGACGTCGATAAGCTGGCGCACGCGGGCTTCGGTGCCGTCGTTGTGGTAGGCGTTCAGGCCGCTTTCGATCCAACTGCCCTCCAGCTCCGCCGGGCACGCCGGCATCGGGTCCACGCCGTGCGGAAACGGCACGCCGGCCAGCGGAACCATCGACGGCTCGACCCAACTGGCGCCCTGATGCGTGAACACGAACGGATCGTAGAAGTGAAACGAGTAGATCAGGTTGCAATCCGCGCGGACGGGCAGGTGCTTGAGGTTGTTGTAGCTGCCCCAGCCGGCGCCGGTGACGACGATCGTGTGGTTCGGATCGGCGGCGCGGATCGCGCTGACGACCTTCTGCTGAATGTGCGCCCAGGTCGCATCCGCGATCCCGTGGGGCTCGTTGAGCACTTCGTAGTAGAGATACGAAGAGCGGTCCTTGTAGCGCTGGGCCATCTGTGTCCAGACCGGAATCAGGACTTCCCCCACGTTGGGCTCGGTGTCGGACGTGACATCGAAGGTGTGGTTGTCGAGGATCAGGTGGAGTTCGAGTTCCTCCGCCCAGTCGATGATCTGGTCGAGGAAGTAAAAGAAGAGCCGATCGATGGTGTAATCGGGCGGACCATCGGTCATGAAGTGTAGATTGATCGGCAGGCGAATCACGTCGCAGCCCAGGCTCTTGATATTGGCGAAATCCTGCCGGGTGAACCGGGTGAATTGGATCTGGCGGGGACCGGCCGCCTGGAGCCAGCCGGTGAGATTGACCCCGCGATGAAAGGGCGCCGTGAGGGGCTCGGGATTCTCCGCCCCCCTGCCGGGCAGGGCGGTGGCGCCTGTAATGGCGACGGCTGTCAGGACGGTCGCGAAACGCAAGCGCATGGGCAACTTTCCTCCAATTGGCGGTCCAGGTTGCTGACCTTCCGACATTATAGCATCCGCACCGCCCTCGGCGCCGAAATAAGGTGGGCACTGGCGGCGGGTTTACCTCAAAACGCCCGCAAAACGGCAAATGAGTCGAAGATGAATCGAAGACTAAACATAGCCTAACCTCAGTATAACGCCGTGCGCTTACGCTGGCCGTGGCAGGCAAGCCGATGCGATGCCAAGGACGAATTGATCTAAGCTCGGCGGAAACACTGAAAGAAAAACCGTCGTCGGACGTCAAGTATATTGTATGGCAAGACGCAGAGAAGGCGTGCGGCGTGTCGCCGGCAGAGCGGTTCAAAGCAGCACCGACCGGCGCGACGCCGAGCGCGGAAAGGCAATCATGTGGCGGATCGTTGACTACACGCACGGAAGAATCTGGGCGGCCCTCATCCGGGAATGGGGCAGCCAGGAGACCGCCGACGCCCTGGAGGGCAATCATGCCTTCGGTGCGGCGACGGAGATCGCCCATGAACTGACCTACCTCGGATTCAAACGAAACGAGGATTTCGACGTGTGCCCCGCCCGACCCCTCGCGCCGGCGCTGCTGTGAGCCCCCCCTCCGGCGCAACGGCTCTCCCGCAAGCGGCAAAGGGTGAAAGACGGGACTCGAACCCGCGACCCCTCGATTGTCATTCTGATCCCGGCTTGCGAAGAACACGTGCCGTCAGATGGGGTTGCCGCGCATCATCACCGAGGTCATAATATTTCTGGGATATCTTGATAGAGGTTTTAGACTCTACGCGGAGAATGTGTATGCGCGGTTCCGTGCCATGGAGAATGAATAAGCCCGACGACAAAGTGACCCAAGGGATTGAGTCGATCGACACGATCCTTTCGGCGCCTCCAGTCAACTTGGCTGAGTTGAAGGCGAGTGTCGTCATGCTTCTTGCCCATCTAGCGTCGGCGGAGGGTAAGAGCGAAGCCAACTTGCGCGCCGTTGACCTATGTTTCTGTCTGGATGAGACGTGGCCGGGCCTTGAGCTACCCGGTGATTTCGAAGCTCTCTTTGCCGACATCGGGGGTGCTCTGCATGACACCCTCTCCCATCCAGAAATTGCCAGCAACTTTGAGTCGACGCCAGAGCAGCTTCTGGCACGCGCGAAGAAACTAAACATCGAACCAACAGGCGCGGGGCATTTGCGCGGCACATGCGAGTACCCTCCGTCTGAGTCGCCCTACACCAATGCGACGAAGAAAAGACTGAGAAGAATAGCATTACTCTTACTGCCGGTAATTGCGTTACTGCTGGCGGCACTCTTCTCGGTTATCTACATACTTGACCTACGAGACGTTGGCCAGGGTCTCCCTGAACAATACGCGATGTTGGGCGTCCCCATATTCCTTGGCCTTTTCCTTTTCTTGGGAGCGATCATAGCAATACTCGGTGTCTCGCTGACTACTGGTCTCTTACTATGTCGTCGATTTCAAGGGAATCCTCTTGAGTCCGCGAAATTACTCTTCTGGCTAATAGCTGCACCTCTGGAAATATACTCTTTCGCTTACAGCGTGATTTGTCTGGCAGTCTTTGTCCCCATGCTCTTTGAGTGAAAGGGGTAGGGCAGAAGTAGTCGGTGGATCGCGGCGCGCGTGAAGGGCCGCTTATGGCGCGGCGTCCACGCCACTGTTCCAGGAGGCGCGGTTCGCCGCAAGGGTTGCTCCCCCCCGCAAGTCATGAAGGGTGAAAGACGGGATTCGAACCCGCGACCCCCAGAACCACAATCTGGTGCTCTAACCGACTGAGCTACTTTCACCGCGAAGCGGCCATCCGAACCGAACAGCCAAGAAACGAGGTGCGCCGAAAGACCTTCGACGCACCTCGGTATTCTATCAACCATGTAGGCCTTGTCAACGGGGTGTTACTTGTTTCTGACCGCTGCCTGGGCCGCCGCCAGACGGGCGATCGGCACGCGGAACGG
>JAFGLV010000154.1 GCA_016927855.1 Sedimentisphaerales bacterium | reverse complement strand
CGCCGCGGCCAGATATCTCGACTGCGTCCCGACTCGTCGGGACTCCGCTCGATATGACACGAAGACCGATCATCCGCGTTACCTGCATACGTGCAGTGCACCCCGCCATTTCCTCCGGCGAGGGGGTTCCGTGCCTCGTAGGTCGTGCGTCTCGCACGACAAGGCGAGCGGGGACGCTCGCCCTACGTGAAAACCTGCCGCTTGACAGCAGGGGAGCCGCCTTCTATCATAGCGACGATGGATTTGACTCTTCGATGGGAATCATAAATCATGCCGAAAAAGGGATTTACGCATTTACATCTGCACAGTCAGTACTCGCTGCTCGACGGGGCGATCTCGTTTGGCAAGTTGTTCGAGCGGTGCAAGAAGCTGGGCATGGATGCCGTCGCGCTGACCGACCACGGCAACCTGTTCGGCGCTATCGAGTTTTATACGAAAGCGCTGGCTGCCGACGTCAAGCCGATCATCGGGATCGAGGCTTATCTGGCGCCGGCCAGCCGCTTCGACAAGACCGGCGGTGGAGGTGTTAAGGAAAACGCTTTCCACCTGATCCTGCTGGCCGAGAACCTCGCCGGCTATCGCAACCTCATGAAGCTCAGCAGTATCGGCTACCTCGAGGGCTTCTATTATCGCCCTCGGATCGACAAGGAGGTGCTGGCCGAGTACAGCGAGGGACTCATCTGCACCACCGCTTGCTTGGCAGGCGAAGTGCCGGCGGCGCTGGCGCGAGGGGACCAGCGTGCGGCTCGCGAAGCGGCCGAGCGGTATCTGAAGATCTTCGGGCCGGAGCGTTTCTTCTTCGAGCTTCAGCACCACGACAGCCCCGACGGCTCCATGCGCGACGTGCGCGCGCCTATGATCGACCTGGCCAACGAGCTTGGCGTCGGCATGATCGTCACCAACGACGTGCATTTCCTCGAGGCCGACGATTTCGAAGCGCATAACGCGCTGTGCTGCATCAGCACCGGCAAGCTCACCACCGATGAGACGCGCATAATCTATCCGTCCGACGTGTACCTCAAGAGCCCCGAGCAGATGCGCGCGATGTTCCCCGATGTTCCCGAGGCGTGCGACAACACGCTCGCGCTCGCCCAGCGCTGCAACGTCGAGCTGGACCTGACCAGCCGGCACGCGCCCGCCTACACGCCGACGGACAAGAGCACCGCCGAGGACTACCTGACGCGCCTGGTGATGCAGGGCGCCAAAGAACGGTATGGGACGATCACGCCGGAGATCCAGGAGCGGATCGACCGCGAGCTGGAGGTTATCGAGGGCAAAGGCTTCTCCAGCTACTTCCTGATCGTCTGGGACTTCTGCAACTTCGCGCGCGAGCACGACATTCCCGTCGGCGCCAGAGGCAGCGCCGTCGGCACGGTCGTCGGCTATTGCCTGGGCATCTGCGACGTGGACCCGATCGAGTACGACCTGCTGTTCGAGCGGTTCATGGACCCCGAGCGGAACGAGATGCCTGATATCGACATCGACATCTGCCAGGATGGCCGGGCCCAGGTGCTCGAATACGTCCGGCAGAAATACGGCGAGATTGCCCAGATCATCACCTTCGGCACCATGAAGGCCAAAGCGGTCATTCGCGACGTCTGCCGCGTGCTCAACGTGCCGCTGGCGGAGGCCGACCGGCTGGCCAAGCTCGTCCCCAACGAACTGAAGATGACGCTGGACAAGGCGCTCGAGATCGAGCCCGAGCTCAAGCAGGCCTACGACCAGGACGAGCGGACCCGCAAGGTCATCGACATCGGCCGGCGGCTGGAGGGCCTGACCCGCCACGCGTCGGTGCATGCTTGCGGCGTGGTGATCGCCGACGAGCCGCTGACGAACTTTTTGCCTCTGTACAAGCCTTCCAACTCCGACGACATCATCACGCAGTTCGAAGGGCCTACCGTCGAAAAGGTCGGCCTGCTCAAGATGGACTTTTTGGGCCTCAAGACGCTCAGCGTGCTGGCTCGTGCCCGCGACCTGATCGAGCAGGTCCACGGCGTGCGGATCGACCTGGAAAAAATAGACTTGCGCGATCCGAAAGTCTTCGCCGTCTTCGCGCGGGGCAAGACCAAAGGCGTCTTCCAGTTCGAGTCCGGCGGCATGCAGGACCTGCTGATGAAGATGAAGCCCGACCGGATTCAGGACCTGATCGCAGCCAACGCGCTCTACCGGCCGGGCCCGATGACCCTCATCCCTGACTACATCGACCGCAAGCACGGCGCGAAATGGACCCTGCCCCACCCGATCATGACCGAGGTCCTTGAAGAAACCTACGGCGTGATGACGTACCAGGAACAGATCATGCGGATATGTAACCGCCTGGGTGACATTCCGCTGCGGCAGGCCTACGCGCTGATCAAGGCCATCAGCAAGAAGAAACACGGCGTCATCGCCAAGGAAAAAGAGCGTTTCGTCAGCGGCTGCGTCGCCAAGGGTGTGAGCAAGGACCAGGCCAATCATATTTTTGAACTGATCGAGCGGTTCGCCGGCTACGGCTTCAACAAGAGCCACTCGACGCGCTACGCCTTCATCGCCTACCAGACCGCGTACCTCAAGGCGCACTATCCCGTCGAGTTCATGGCGGCGCTGCTGACCTATGAAATGGGCAGCACGGAGAAGATCGTCGAATACATCGGCGAATGCGCGGAGATGGGGATCGAGGTTTTGCCTCCCGATATCAACGAGAGCGGTGTGGACTTCACGCCGCTGTACAAGGAGACCGGCGAGCAGAAGAAAGGCGTCATCCGCTTCGGCCTGGCGGCGGTCAAAGGCGTCGGCGGCAAGGCGGTCGAGCACATCATCCAGGCACGCAAGACGGCCGGACGGTTCAAGAGCCTGTTCCATTTCTGCGAGAACGTGGACCTGCGCGCGGTCAACAAGCAGGTGCTCGACGCGCTGATCAAAGCGGGCGCCTTCGACCACCTGGGCGGCAACCGACCGCAGATGATCGCCGGGCTGGAGAAGGCGATGGAAGTGGGCTCGAGCCTCCAGAGCGACCGGGCCAGAGGGCAGATGAACTTCTTCGGGCAAATGTCCAGCCAGACGGACTACGGCGAGGACCACAAGCGCCTGCCGGACGCGGCGCCCTGGCCGGAGCAGCAGATGCTCGCCTACGAAAAGCAGGTGCTCGGCTTCTACGTCACCTCCAACCCGCTCAGCCACCACGGCGAGGAGATCGCCGACTACTCAACGACCAATACGTCCCGTCTGGCCCAGGCCAACGGCGAGCAGCAGGTCGTCATCGGCGGCATGGTCACGCGTATTCGCTACAACATCACCAAGAACGGCCGCAACGCCGGCGCGAAGATGGCAGTCTTCGTCCTGGAAGACCTCCAGGGTACGGTCGAAGTGGTCCTGTTTCCTGAGACTTTGGCGCAGTTCGCTTCGCTCGTGGTCGAGGACACGGTGGTCTTCGTCAAAGGCAAGACCGACTTCCGCCGAGAGAGGCCCAACATCATCGCGTCCGAGCTGATTCCCCTGGGAAGGGCGCGTGAGAAGCTGGCCAAAGGCGTACGCATCCGCCTGGACGCGCGCGACGTGACGCAGGAGAAGGTGATTCAGATCCGCAGTGTCTGCCAGCACCATCGCGGCGACCGGCCGTTTTCCGTCGTGGTACGCACCGACCGAGGCAAAGTCTACGCGACCGCCAACCGCGACCTGTGCGTCAACCCCGACGTGGAATTCTGCCGGAAAATGCGACAGCTCGTCGGCGACGACAACTTCGCGCTGGCGACGTGAGGCACAGGAGCCGTGATGGTGGTCCACCTCGGTGATTGTACCGAGCCCTGATTTGCGACATTCGAGGTTGTGGAGTATGCTCGCGACCAGAAGCGTGTCTTTGATGTCTGAATCCGACCAACTTTGAGTTTATCGCTTTGGGCCTCCAGCATGGTTTGGTAAGATCATCATGCTGGTGGCCGAAAAGCGGAAAACTCTCGCCTCGTCAGAGGCGACAACGGTCCTCCGGCATTACAGCCGTGCGTGAAAGACCATCGAATGACCGTACATGACAAGTCTGACGCACGTTATGGCGTGGTGAAGGAGATAGACTGAATCAGGGAGATTGGATATGGCCGATTGGGGAACACCGACTATGAGGAAGTGCGTTGTTGCACTCGTCGCGTTCGCGCTAGTGCTGGCGCTCCTGTTGGGCGGGTGCAGCACGCCGCCACCGTTGCAGGCGGACGGCTTGCCCGACGATCAGTATCTCGTCGGCGGCGGACTGATGATCGACTGGCGCGCGCCGACCGCCGGGACCGCCTACCTGGTGGAAAAGACGACCGGCAAGATCATCGAGACGCGCTCCATGGAGGCGGGCGACAACTTCAGCTTCTCGGTTGCCTCCGAAGTGCAGGCGGACGAGTTCGAGCGCATCCTGGGCATCAAGTTCTCCGAGGCGCTGTTCTGGCTCTACTTCAAGCCCGGCGACGCAGCCGGCACTCGAGGTCTGAGAATGCAGTAATCCGATTCGCGTGGGATCGGTGTATGGAGGTGTCTTCTTGAAAGACATGTGGAGATTCAATATGGCAAGGACGAAGGACTACATCATCGGTCGAAATGTGGTAGCAGGCGTGGTGGTCGCTCTGATCATCATCGTAGCGGGATGCCGCTCGACGCCGGCGATGCGCCCGGCCGAACTGCCCGCCAACGTGCAGGTCGTCGGGGGAGGGGTCATGATCAACTGGGAGGCGCCTGCCGACGGGACCGTTTACCTCGTCGACAAGACTTCGGGTAAGGTCATCGTGACACAAACCGTGGAACAAGGCGACCCGTACGAATTCGAGCTCGACCCTGAAGACGGCGCGGAGGCATTCAAGGCGGTCACCGGTGTTGAGTTAGAGGACGCCCGACTCGTATTATACTTCAAGCCGGCTCAGTAGAGCAGGTGCTATGGCCGTGAAGGACCCGATGCTCAACGACACGACCGCCGAGGCGCTGGCTGTGCAGTATCGCGCCCTGCGCCGGATCGGCATCGCCGGGCGCATGGCGATGACCTTCGAGCTCAGCGACAACCTGCGCGCGATGGTCGAGGCCGGCGTGCGCTACCGCCATCCGGATTGGGACCAGCCGGCAGTGGAGCGCGAAGTCCTGCGCCTGATGATCGGCGACGAGTTGTTTCGCGAGGTCTTTGCGAAGGACCGGCGCCGGCCATGACGACCCAACGTGCCTTTCTCGAGAGACTGATCGCGCTACTCGACAAGCTCGACATCCCCTACATGGTGGCGGGCTCGCTGGGCAGCAGCTTCTACGGTCGTCCGCGCGCGACGCAGGATGTGGACATCGTTGTAGCGCCGTCGGCAGATCAGCTCGACAGCCTCATTGAGCTGCTGGATGAGAGCGGCTGTTATGTCAGTGCGGCTGCGGCGCGCGACGCTCTGCAACGACGCACTATGTTCAACGTGATCGACGTCGCGGCCGGATGGAAGGCGGACCTGATCGTCCGCAAGGACCGTCCCTTCAGTCTCACGGAGTTCCAGCGCCGCCGGCGGATCGAAGCACCGGGCCAAACGCTGTGGATCGTGTCGCCCGAGGATGCGATCCTCAGCAAGTTGGAGTGGACCCAAGGACGTCAGTCCGAGGTGCAACACACCGATGCACTGGGCGTGGCCGTCGCCCATTTCGGGCAGTTGGACCTTCAGTATCTCGACAAGTGGGCGAAGGCCCTTGGCGTCGAAGACTCCTTGTCACAGCTCCTGCAAGAGGTTCGGTCGCAGGCCGAAGGAAATGAATAGCCCGGGAGGACGCTTTTGACGAACGAATTCAGTGGCAAGTTCATTGTGTTGGATGGTCCGGACGGGTGTGGCAAGAGTACGCAAGCTCGTTTACTCGATGAATGGCTGCGCGGGCAGGGGGTCTCCACCGCGAGCTTCCGCGATCCTGGGACGACCGTGATCGGCGAGAAGATACGCGATATTCTGCTCAGTCCGGCCCATGATACGATGACGACGCCGGTCGAGGTCTTGCTTTACATGGCCGCACGGGCGCAACTCTGGTCCGAGCAGATCGCGCCGGCTCTGCGCGACGGCAAGTGTGTCGTCCTGGACCGGTGGCTGTCGAGCACGTGCGCCTATCAAGGCTACGCCGGCGGATTCGGGATGGACAAGGTCATCGCGCTCGCGCGGGACTCGCTTGAGCGGGTTTGGCCCGATCTGACGGTCGTGCTCGACGTCGATCTCAAGACCGCCGCGAGCCGTCTGAACCGCCAGCTCGATCGCATGGAGCAGAAAGGCGACAGCTACCATTCCAAGGTGCGCGAAGGCTTCCTGGCGCTGGCGCGGGTCCGGGACGATGTCAGGGTGGTCGACGCAACCCGGTCGGCCGAGGAGGTCCATCAGGCTGTTCTGGACGCCGTACGGAGGAAGATCCCATGTCGTTGACGGCGGTCTTCTGCCAGGACCGAGCGATCGGGGTGTTGCAGCGTGCGTTTGCCGCCAGCCGGGCGGCGCATGCATACATCTTCGCCGGGCTCGACGGTGTGGGGAAGTACAAGACCGCGCGCGAATGGGCCAAGGTCCTGCTGTGCGAGAACCCGGTACGTAGCGGCCCCGCGCCCGGAGGTGAGCTGTTCGGAGGTAGAGACGCAAAATGTTGCGTCTCTACAGGCGGGTCAGAACAAGACCGCCTAAAGGCGGAACTCCAAACGGATAGCTGTGGTGCGTGCGATTCATGCCTGCTCTTCGAGGGCGATTCCCATCCGGACTTCGTGCACGTCTACAAGGAGCTGATCTTCTTCACCAAGGACGGTAAGAATCGCGCGGCGCCGGTCGATCTGCCCATTGACGTCGTGCGCGAGTTCCTGCTGGAGAAGGTCGCGATCCGTCCGACGCACGCCAAGCGGAGAGTGTTCGTCGTCAGCGAGGCGGAGAAGCTCAACGCCAGTTCACAGAACGCGCTGCTGAAGGTTCTGGAGGAGCCGCCGCACTATTGCACGATTATCCTGCTATGCACCCGGCTCGAACAACTGCTGCCGACGACGCGTTCGCGCTGCCAGATCGTTCGGTTTGGCCCGGTCGATAAGGACCGGATCATCACGCTGCTGGCCGGGACCGGGCTTGATCCGCGCAAGGCCCAGTTCTTCGCTCGGCTTTCGCGCGGCAGCGCCGGACAGGCCTGTCAGTGGGCGAAGCTCGAACAGGAGGGCGTCGCGCTGTTCGAGGCCAAGCGGGCCGTCGTCGCCGCGCTGGTCAAGCTCGCGCTGCCCGACGCGCTCGACCTGGCCGAGCGCCTGCTCAACGACGCCAAAGCGATTGCCGCCGGTTGGGCGGCGCTCGACAAGACCGTCAGCAAGACCGACATCAACCGCCGGGCCCAGCGGACCATCCTGCAAATCATCATCTCCGCATTCCACGACGCGATGATGCTCAACGTCGATCCTGAGCACCCCTTGATCCACTTCGACCAGGCGCGGGAGATCGCCCACCTGGCCGGCCGGATCGATCCGGAGCAGGCCGCCCGCAACGTCGATGAAGGCTACGAAGCGCTGCGCTGGATCGACGCCAACGTCAACGAGAAGCTGATTTTCGAGCGCTTGTTGCTACGCGTAGCAACGGCCAGGTTCTATAATGTGCCGAGCCTCCAATAGCTGCTGAAACTCCCGTCTGAGGGCCTCGTTCTCGACGTCTGCCTGTAACTGGAAGAGTTCGCTGCTGGCCCGGCCATTGACAAGGGCATGGTCGAACTCGACGCATCCTTTGAACTCGATGTGCCAATAGCCATCCTTCCTGCTGAGGAAGATACCGTAGCCACTTTTCCTGGGGTTGTCGCCGAACAGGAACCGTAGGAAGTTCCTGACCTCTCTGAATGGCAGCTTGGTCCAATCCCTTTGCCTCAATTCCTGCATGATCCAGAACCGAGTCCACATGGCGTCCTGTTCGGCTTGCTGGCGAGTGGGCATGGTGACGAGCGTTTCCTGTAGCTCCTTGAGCCGAATCGACAGAGTCTCTTTCTCCTGTTCCAAGGACCGCAGCTTGCCCACCACCGACGATAGCTTGACGCCGTTGGCGATGGCGTTGGCAAGGTTGTCGATCCGTTTGCCGTTCCGGGCAACCCGCTTCTCCGTCTCCCGGACATCCTTCTCCAAGGCGCTGCGGTCGTCGTCGTTCGGCAAGGCTGCCTGGACGGCCTTCACGTAGGTTGGTTCGTCGTGGATAAATCCATACAAGTAGTCCAGCACCTGACGCTCCAACGTGTCATGGTGGATTGAACTGAACGAGCAGGCTGGTCCCTTCTTGTGCCGGTAGTACATGTAGCCTTTGTCGGTATGGCCGACCAGCGGACGGCCACAATCGGAGCAGCAGACGAATCCCGTAAGGTGATGCCTTTCAATGGATTCCCTGTTCCAGCACCGCCTGTGCTCCATGCGATCCCGGACCCGCCGCCCCAACTCCGACGAAATCAATTCAGGGATGCCGGGAACCTGGACTTTGTAGTTCTCGATGCCGATGTCAGGGGCATTGAAGGTCGCTTCATAAGTTCCGCTCACACAATTCTCGCGTACGATCCGAGTGACCTCTTGAGGCTTAATGTGGTATTCCTTCTCCAAGTCCCGAAGGCTCTCCCCGGCCACGTATCGGCGGAATATCTCTTGGAGTCGCCTGCCCTGCTCAGTGATGACCCACTTGCCCTGCCTGGACTTCCTGTCCCTGTTCTTCCATACGAAAGTGCGGCCTGGCGGCCTTGTGCCACACCAAGGCAAGCCTTTCTCGGCATTGCGGATCCGGCCTTTCATGGTCCGCTCCAAGATGGTCAACCGCTCCTGTTCAGCCAGACCGGCCCAAACGTAGTTTGTGAAGACCTTCCCGTGTTGGCGGTTGTCGAATTGGTTCTTGGCATCCACCGTGACGACGCCGTAGAGACGTTTCAAGGCGTCGGCATTGTTCATGATGTCAAGGCCATCCCGTGCAAACCTGGAGATGTCCCACGCCACGACCACCTCGAAATGATCGTTGGCGGCGTCCTTGAGCATCTGCTGGAACTCGTCACGTCCCGCTATTTGTTTTCCAGTCTTGCACTCATCGACGTAGAATCGTGTGAGCATGTAGCCCTCACGTTCGCAGAAAAGTCCGATGTCCTTCTTCTGTGTGTCGATGCTGGTATTGTCTCGCTGACCTTCGCCCGATGTCCGGCAGTAACCCACCGCCCTGAGCGTCGGCTTGTCTGATTCGTTTGCCATATCTTCGACCCTTCCCTTCGACCGACTCGGTTATCAAAAAGAGGGGTGGCCGACCATCCGGTCGAAGGTTTGACGGTCCGGTCCGGGGCATGACTCCCAAACCGTGCCACCCTCTTTCTACTTATTATCGTATCATGGCCGACATGGCAAGTCCAAATTATAGGGGGCCGAACAAACGGCTCGTCGGCCCCGGAAACCGCCGCCCATCAGTGAAAGGAACCAGAGCTTTGGACGAACGGGGAGATTTCGAGCAGGCAGCTTTGGAGGCCCGTAGCCACCTGCCCACCAAAAGAACAATAGCCGTGCCCAGGGGCCTGCATGGCACGGACCAGTCCGGAAGGCCGGGCCGGATGAAAGGACTCCCGCGAGTGTGGCACTCGTGGGTCCGGCAGCAGGCTTGCCGGATACTGGCCCCTTGTGGGATTGTTGAAGCACTCTCCCAGGCCAGCAACAGTGATGAATAAAGTTTCATCGAAGGTATCCATCACACCTTCTTTCGTTTCTTCGCCTTCGGCTCGGCCAGGGCTGTATCGTCTTGCTGTGGGGCAGGGTCGGAGAGTCGGATGAATTTGCCTCTGAAAAGCTGGTCCAGCGGTTCATCCGATTCCACGATCTGGCCAGCGTGAATCTTGCGGCGTCGCATGTTGCCGCCGCGTCCGCCCAAGTGGAAGACATGCGGGCCAGTTCTGTTCCCGGCAGGGTCTTTCAACGTCAATCTGAATCTCGTCATATCACTTGCCTCCTTTCGTCGCCATGTTGCGATGCTGGGGGCTGACGAACTCCACATCTGGGACATCGTCGTCTTGAGTCGTGTTTTCGCCCTTGGCATCGTTCTTTTTGAACCTGTTGTGGTACTGCGGACTCACCATCTCCACGTCCGGCACATCATCGCTATTTTGTACCGGATCAAGCTGACCGCCGTAGTTGTTGGCAGGCACATGGGCGGAGCCCAACGACTGCATCCCGTTTTTGAATTGTGGCGATACCATCTCCACGTCCGGAGTATCATCGTCGCTGGGTGGCACGTTGTGGAACGTTCCGTTGTCAATCGTCGAGTCGTCATCGAGCGGCTCGACAAGCTCAGCCGGTTGACCGGTGATGAGGGAGTTGCCCCGCGTCACCTTGCACCGTACTCCATCCCGCATTTCAATTCTTACGTGGCTCATTGTCTACTTCCTTTCAAGTCGATATGTGATTTAGATTTCGATCAAATCGAGTTCACGTTCGTCCTGCCCTCGCCGCTCCGCGTCCAGTTGCTCCGCCACGATCCCTCTTGCGACCTGCGGCTCGAATTCGTTCCACCGTTCCATCGCGCGCAGAGAGTGTCGTTTGGCTTCCTCGAACTTGGCCTTGAGCTTTTCGAGTGTGCCCGCCTCTGCGTGCTTCAAGAGAGCATTCTCATATCGCTGACGGGCCTGCTGCTCCTCCTCGGCCGCATCGGCGAACCGCCGCCAACAGTCCCACGCCCGTTCGACATCCCTTTCGACGAAGCCTCTCTCCTGCGTGACAAGGTGGCTCAACTTGCTTCGGGCACTCCGAACCAGAGTTTGGAGTTCCTTCAAGCGCTCAAGCTGGGGCTTGAACCTCGCATCGCCGACGACGTTGGACGTCCTGGACTTCAACGTCTCGAATTCTTCCACGAGGCTCTCCAAACGGGTTTCCCAGAATTGTCTTTGCCACCGACGAATCTCTTTGGGGTCCGATGGTGTGACGATGGAATTGCCTAACGCACCGTAACCCACAGTCGAGATTCGTGTGCCGTCACTAAACAGCCGCCAAATACCGTCTTTGCTGATTTCATCGCCGTCCGTCCCGGCATGCTCTTGGATGAAAGTTCCGGCTCGTTCTTCAAGGTGGTTCATATCTACAATCCTTATAAATTGGTGTCAAAATGTCGCTCGATGGGATTTGGCAAACTCGCCCCAAAGCACTCGATTCCGCAACGTCCTGCCCCCGTTGAAACGATCCCGAATAATGAAACCCGGTTGGAAGTGTCCCTTGCTCCCGAAGACGATGGCTCCCGCCGCAGCATTGGCAACATCGTCTTTCGCACCGGGGGCATGATCGACAATATCCTTGCCGCCGCTCCGACATCGCCTTTCCAGACCGCAAAGCTGTTTGATAAGAACGTCGTCGTCCAGTAGCTCAACTTCGCCGGAGCAGATTCGTGGCAAGAGTTCGAGGTATATCTGCGACTTGTTCTTGTCGGATTTCACGTATGAGATGCCGAGCTTTCGGAAACTCTCGGCCACCCACTCAGCACTATAGTTGTCGCCCGTGACATGACGTAGCTGGTACGACTTGAGAACGTCCACCATATCGGCAACCACCACCTGCGGGGAGAAGGGAGCCTTCCATCGCCTAACGCAATCGAGAACGGTTTTGCTGTCAGCCTTGTGCGAAATGGCAAGGGCCGCGTCGTCGCTACGTCCACCGCTGACATCCACGAAAGCTCTGTACGAAATGTTGGGCTTGCGAATCAGTTCGGTGCGGCCGAATACGACGCAAGGCTCGATGGCTTCTCTTGGGAGCCACGCAGCAACGTCGGTTCGCCACACATTCAAATACTCGGATCGTGCGGACTCGGGATCTTCGTCGATCTCGGCCTGGATGTCCTCTTCTGACAGCGTTGGATTCATCGTTCGGCTCGTTGCGTCCCACACAAGCACTCTCGATGAATCCTTACCGAAATGTCGTTTCCACTGGCCGAATGCCCAGCCCTTTTCCCAATACTTGCTCGAAACGCAAATGAGTCTTCCTTGTGTGGTGAGCAGTGACGGCTTGATGCTGCGGATTAGTTCGGTATCGGATTTGACTTTACTCTCTTCGGTCGTGCCAAAGAAGCAGATTTCATCACAAACGACTGCAAGCTGACTGTAGCCGCGTACGGTGCGAAAGTCGCCCGTCAACACTCGGACGTGAACACCGTTGGCAAGTTCAAAGGATGGACGTTTCTTCGCCTCGTCCACGACCGTCTCGTCAAGCAATGGAGAACCGAGAGCAGCCCGGAGATACGACTTGATAATCGCAGACTGGTCCCGTGTAGGTGACGTGATGGTCACACAAGGGATTTCGCCCGGAGAGCAAACCTCTTCGCGACCGGAAAGACTGGACTCGAATGCACCAATGAGACCTGCGATCTTCGATTTCCCACTCCGCCGGCCGCACAATAGGAGAACCCGGTTATATCCTTCTGGATTGAGCTTGTCCGGATTGCGACCTGTACATTGACGGATGAGACGTTTCTGCCAAGGCTTGCGTATCGGCAAACCATAAATCACGCGTAAGCAGGTCATCCATCGAGCCCACGTGGATAGCGAACCGTTCTTGTCTGCGAGATACGGTTTGAACAAATGGCGGTCTTTGACGGCCTCGATGATGTTCACGGTCTCGCCCTCCGCTTGGACTTGGACGAGACGTAGCTTTGCAGGTCGTCCAGCCGTTTGGCTTTGCGTTCGAGTCCCAGACTACGAGCCAGACCCGTCAGACTGTTCAGTCCTTGAATCCACTTCGCCAACAACTCGCCAGCGTCGTCTTTGTCCCCCTCCGCGATTTGAAGCTCGATGCCGCGTAAGATGGCAGACAGCCAGCAGAACTTCTCGGCAAGAACCTTCTTGACGTGACTCAGCGAATCAGTACCTCCGAGATCATCCGTCAATTCGGTGTAGGCGGCGTGAAGATGCTGGGCAAGCTCAGTCCTGCCGTCCAGCTTGTCCAGAAAGCCCTTCGAGTATTTGATGGGCAACGTCTTGCTTTTCTTCTCCCTCATCCGTCAGCCTTATCAGAGAGAGTGCCTGCCGGACCAACGCGTCCAACGTCTGAGCCTTGTAGGTTCCGGCCCGAGCAGGCACTCTCATTCACTATTGCCATTGTCGTCCTCATACAACCCGTTCAATGCCTTCTGTTGGTCCTCAAAAGTGACATCCGCATACAGGTTTGCCGTGATCGTCGGCGAACTATGCCCAAGCTGCTTTTGCACCATCCTGAGGTTGCCTGTCTTCCTAAGCAGAAACACAGCCATCGTGTGGCGCGCTGCATGGATGGACAGGTCGGCCCGAAGTCCAGCACGTTTGATGGAAGTCTTCCATATCTGTTGGGCTCCCCGATTCGTCAGCGGTCCTCTCTGGCCTACGAGCAAGGCTCCTGATTTCTCCGTCAAGCCCTCGCTATAATCCTCGTCCAGATCGTCGATCCTGTCCGCACGCCACACGAGATAGTCCTTCAAGTGCCGAATGAGCCTCTTGTCGATGGGCACGGTTCGGATGGTCTTCTTTCGCTTCTTGAGTCGGGCGACCTTTACGGCTCCGAGCCTCAAATCCAAGTCCTGCACGTCAAGGGCAACAAGTTCGCTGACCCGTAGACCGGTGGACAAGGCAAGGTCCACAACCATCCATGCAAGCACACCGTTGATGCGTCCGCCTTGGAGGTCGGTGATTGCTCTGGCCTCTGCTACCGTTCGCAACGTTCTAACCTCGTCTTTGCCCATGTACTTGGCTCTGTCGATACTCATCGAACCACCTCGTTCTACAAAACTCAGTATCTTACACGTTGGACTGAGTATATTATCGGCGTATATTGGTGACGAGTCGTAGTAAAATCAGTAGAAAATAGTAATTTTCTACTGATATTGGTATATCTTGTTGAAATACAAGTGGTTAAGGCGAGTGGATTTTTCCGCTTTTCTTCTCTACCGCTACGCTATCGACGATTGGACCATGAACTTTCTACTGGACTTCTGGCAGGATCAGGAAGCGTTAGGGCCTATGGTGGCAGGATGGCATGGATGATCGGCGATGCGTCGGGTAGACGGCTCGGGGGCTTCGATACGTTCAGTACGCTTTGCGATTTGTTTTCTGTTTGGGATCGTGCATCTCTTAGCGTGTTTGCTTCCTGCTCTCCTTGCGCGCGGTATATCACGTTAGGCGTATGGAACGTTGGCGGTTCTGTTCCTGGACTTCGCTATATTTTCTGCTGTTCTCTGTGACTTCTGGATTCTCTTTGTTTTTTTGCGGTGGTGTATTAACGTTGGCTTTTACGGACTCCTTCATTCTTCTCCATCTACGACAAACACATGCGCCAGCTTCGGCGTTCTCACGATCAGTCTTTCCGGCGTCACTTGGCATTCGGTATACCTTCGCACGATTCTACTTATCCAATCAGCATCTTTTTTGAAACACATGGGAGGACCTTGATACTGAACGTCTACGAATTCTGTGTATTCTCCTTTCAACTTTTCGTCGATGGTTGAGGTGCCTATCACTTTCACCTTGTTTTCTTGGAGCACGATGCTGACCCTCTGATCCGTGGGAATCTTGCATTGAACTGTACCCCTCAGCACATGGTTGTAGTTCCGTTTCGCAAAGAGGTTGGCCCTTTCTATGGCCCCAATCAATTCTACCGGTAACGTCAACCTGTTTCCTTTTGCCTCGAAAATCTTTGACGTGTCTGGGAATGCTTCGTGGTATCTCCGGCAACTGATAAGGAGTCCGCTGCGGTCTTTGAAATGAATCCAGTCTTTTGTGAGCGACACTTTCTTCACGTCGGCTTGAATAATCGGGGTGACAACATCCGGCTTTATCAGAATTGATTCCGTCAGTCCGGTTGCTGTTCGGTATCGGCACAGTTCACCGTCGTTGCCTGCTTCGACTTTTTCGGGAGTGATATGCAAATATGTCAAAGCGTCATTGGTGGTGGCCCTCGCGACCGAATCAACGGTGAGAGATACAGCTTCCAGGAATTCCTTTCCCAAGGGGCTCCATGTTTTCGGCTCTTCCACTGAATCTATCGCCAAGCTGATCTTCGGGTCCCGGACGATCCGTGCCTTATTGTGGAAATTGGACAAGCGCAAATGCTCCGGCAGCGTTTGGACTTTGAATGTGAGGCCCTTGGATTTCTTGAGGACCTTTAGCAGAGGCCGCGCATGAACAGCCCCTTCAATTTTCAGGCAGCATCGACGGCGGCAAGAGACTTCGTCGTTATGCGTGAAGACGTCTCCATCCTTGAATACGAACCAGCAACTTTGCTCGATGATTGGCCGCCGAGCAAATCCTGGCGTCACGGATTCGAGTTCTCTCAGCAACACTTTCCGGTCAACGATCATCCGGCTTTCCTCCTGCTCCGAGCCTTGCTCTGCTTCTTGCCGAGAGTATCCAGCACCAGCGGCCAGATGTCATGCTCGAACAAATCGTACAGGGCCCCGATCTGCTCCGAGTCAAGTAAACCCAGTTGGTGGCGGAAGAGCTTGACCACATCGTTCCGTTTTTGTGCCACGATCTTCTTTTGCTTCGAGGTCAGAGGCTTCTCTTCCTTGGCGTCTTCGGTGGTGTTTTCGTTTTGGGCGGGAGAGAGCTTGGGTTGCCGGATGAGTTCCAGGGCCTGGACGAGCGTGACGTTCAGAGGATCTTTGTGTAAGGCGCGTTGTAGCCGCTTGCTTTTCCACCCCTTGGCGAGTCGCATATAGAGGACGGCGGATTCATACGACCGGCCGACAAAATTCTCCGCGACCCATTTCTTCCAGGACCCGTGGTGGAACATTTTCTTGGCTCGTAGCAGGGCTGCCCCGCAGTCACGGAAATGCTCCAACGCCTCGCTGTGACAGATGACGGCAAGGCGGTAGCTGGCGTTGGCCTGCTTCAGGCACTTGCGGATTTCCACGGCACAGCGTTCGGGTTCGTTCTCCGGTTGTGGCAATCTGATGATCGGGCTCATGATGACCTCCTTTGGAAAAAGTAACCGATTACTTTTTTGCTTCTACCCTTATTATCTGTGTTGCGGGTGCTATTTCCGTTTTTCGTGACATTTTCTCGGCTCCGATGTCACCACCAAATTCGCAAGTTGCCTTGGCGTGGGAACTTGTGAACGAGAAAAATCTGCGGAAAAGTTGCCGGAGGGGTCAAAAGCGGCTCTGAAACCGTCCTCTAACGCCGCCAGCAAGGCCGTTATACGCCTCTACGCTGGCCGATCTCCGTTTTTACGGCTCATAGGCCGTCCGGGGGCGTGGAACGTGGGTTTGCGAGAGATTTCGCAGCGACAACTATTGCACTCACGGTAGCGGCACGGGAGAATGCGACCACGCAGACAACCCTTTTGATGGAGGCACGAAGATGGCTGACTGGAAGGAGCTGGACGACTTGTTGAAGCAGGAACAACAACAGCAGCAAGCACACGCGAACACGGTACAGCAGCAGAGAAATGCGGCCGAGCAAAACAAGCAGAAGGCGATTGGATTCGTGAACGATATTGCTCTGCCCGCCTTCCGGGAACTGGAAAAAGGATTTAAGGAACGGAACCTGCCTGCTCACATCGAGAGAGGCGAGGAAGGGACTTCGATACGCATCACAGTGCAGAGGCAGGGTGAAGGCATGACGGAACTCAAGCCTTTCACATATGCTATAGAAGTATCCTACAGTGCGAATGGGATCAAGCCAGAAGTGGTATCTTCCGTTGGCAGATGGTCTCCCCAGAAGGTTGATCGCAAACTGACCGCCAGTGAGATTAGGATTCCGATTGAGAAGGAGGATATCATCAAGGATTGCCTGCGAGCGTTCGTCAAGACGTTCGCTCTCCCTGCATGAAGGAGCGTCTTGACGTTCCTTGTGGAGATCAACAATAAGCGAGAAGGATTCCCTCTTATGATGAAGGAAAGACTACTGGAACGCGTGGACGAATTGATCGCGATGGGCAACGCGGTTTTGAAAACTCGCCGACGCGATACCTACGACGGCGGATGGGACCCCTTTAGCGGGCAAACAACCCGGCGGACCGGTCCCGAGCATGTGGACGATGGAAAGATGACTGAGTTCCGAACCGCCTCCTTGTCCTTCATCCGACAAGTGTACGATGAACAACATCCGCACTTCAAGGAGTTCTACCGGATCGGGCACATCCCCGATCCCGAAACCGTGGAGTCCAGTTTGGGAATATTGAATGCCGTCCGGGGAGAAATCGAAGGCGACTGGCTGTTCACGGTCAAGGGTCTGGTGACAGCGGAAGTCTTCACTGACTATTTGGAAATGGCTGAGTACTTGTTGGAATCGAACTACAAGGACCCGGCGGCCGTCATCGCGGGGAGCACGCTGGAAGAACACCTACGTCAGTTGTGCAGAAAGAACGGGATTGCGGTTACTCGAAAGAAGGACGGAAAAGACGTCCCTGTAAACGCCGACCAGCTTAACATCGAACTTACGAAAGCTACGGTTTATAACGCACTTGTCCAGAAACAAGTCACAGCTTGGCTTGGTCTGCGGAACCATGCGGCCCACGGGGAATACAAGGAGTACAACGCGGAGCAAGTCAAGGGGATGATTGCAGGGATTACTGAGTTCATGGCAAGGTAGCAGTGTAGACGACTTGAAGCAAAAGTAGAAAACACCACGGAATGCCAAGTGCGTCAGCTCCCCTTTTTTCTCCTATTTTTCCCCCTATAAAAAATCTCAACCGGGGGGCTCTCTCCATTACCAAATAGTTATCTCTTAACTCATTGAAAGGTAAGGAGTTACGGCAATGTCGCCGCGAGGTGGTATTTCTGTCAATTTTAAGGGTAAAACCAGACCTATTTTACGCTTCAAGTGGAGGCCAATCTTGTTTGATTTCGGGCGGAAATTCGTACATGAGTTCGTAGATGTAGTGCATGGTTGCCTGTGCCAAGTCGGCGTCGGATAGTTTGCACAGAATACCGTCATGCAAAGACAACGCTGGCTTGCCTTGTGTGTTGAAGTGCATCATGACGTACAGGGCTATGAAAGCATCTTCGCCTTGCATCTCCAAACCAATGCCGCTGTGGTAGTAACAGGCGATGGCTTTGTGAATCCGTTCGATCCTCAAAATGACCTTGTCCGGCCTCGTGCCCGCCGCATCGAGAGCTTCCTGATAGGCCGGATTGTTCCAGACCGCTTGCTTGGTGGCTCCTATGGCACTTCGTAGATTCCCGGCATTGATAATGATGTTGGTTGCCGTCTTGATGAAATCCCTGCCCGCATCGCGTAGTGCTTGTCGATGATGACCTTTGTACAATCGTGGCAGGACTTCATGGGGCAGATAGACGTCACCCTCGAAGGGCAGTCCCTCCTTGTGATAGAGCAGGCGGGTATGGAAGCCGCTGAAATCCCGCTCAGCTATTGGTTCGCCGTCGATAAGGATTGTCCTTCGCTCGACCTTGCTCAGGTTCTGGTAGCCATTGACGCCGTAGCTGTAGAACCGCCCACCATGTTGAAAGTCCCCGTTGAAGATCGCGCGCATGATCGGGTTGGGCTGATTGATGCCTATGGGTCTGCCCCGCTGATCCAGCACGGTGTAGAGCCATGCGTGTCGGGTCAAATGTTGGTAATTGATGGTCATTATGCTCTGCTCCAACTGCTGCACGACGTGAAGCTCCTCCTCGGACATGGGCGGGAAAGGGATCGACCTTTCGCCGTAGGCATGGCCCGGCTCTCGGCTCTTGCGGGGTCTGAGGATGACGGGGGCAAGAGCACTGGGCTGACACCGCTCGCTGGTAGGCTCGTCCAACAACGGATCAACAACGTCGGGGAATTCCCAGTCCAGGGCCATTTCGGCCAACTCGCGATTGAGAGCATATCGGGTTTGCTTATGGGACTGCTCACTGCCGATCTGCCGGAGGACCATGTCGGCATGAAGCATCGCATCATAAAGGGGAATGCGTGATCGTGCCTCACGATTGCCTGTGTCGCGGCTATCGGCCAGCACCTTGCCGCCTGCTTTGTGGGCCAGGAATAGGTTGGCGAGTATGACCATGACGTCCAGGTGCTTGCGGTCGAGAAGTCTGTTGCCGAGTTTCAGTTGCGGGATGATTTCTGTCTGGGCGAAGCGTTGGAATGGGTCCGCTGGCTTCATCGGATGCCAGATCGTCGATGGATGCTTGCGCAGGTCTTGGTAGAGAATCCTATGTCGTCTCTCGTCCAATCGACGCTTGGTTGCCTCAGCCGCCGAACTCTTACGCTTTGATCTCTTCATCCGTCCGCCCTTCAACGGTTGTCACCCTGGAGTAAAACGTGTGGGCCAGGCGGCCAGGGCTTGCCGCTTTTCGCTCCGTCGAGCTATGCCCGCACGAGAAACTATGAATGTCGTGTGTACATATCAGGTTCATACTTTTTTGCGATGCGTTGACTTCGTCCATCCTTATTATCGCACCCTCGCCAGACCGCTCCGAAAAATGTGTAATTTTGTCGTCACAGAGGCCGGACCCCTCCCGATGTACGCCGGAGGGCCAATCTTTTCGTAGAACCCCATTAGACAGCGTTCTCCGGGCCAGATTCGCCTGCTATAAGCCTGACTGAGGCGTCGATTTCACGCTCGATAGGCCCGTCCTTCTGCGCGAAGGGTCGATACCGGAAAAGTGAGCAGTGGTAGACGGAGCAGTCGCGTATCTCTGGATTCTGCCAACAGACGCAATCTTGGCACTTGGCCTTGATGGCTGCCGCCATGCTCCTTCGCAGGAGCGCCTTGACCCAGAGCTTGCGGAAGGCCCCGTTGTAAAGGTCTGGGATGTTGGCGTACCAGTGGCGCAGGTGGTCGCGGATTTGGCTTGTGTCGGGTTTGCTCGTCATTCGTTTTTTACTGAGCATGTGCGCAGTCCTTTCTCCTAAGCGGCAATCTTGAGGGTGGCGTGGAAGGGGATTATGATTCTATGACTTGGCTGTTGTAAGGCGTGGCGCCGTCTGCTATAATCCTTGCTGAGCGTTAATGCTGCGTGGATCGCTGTTTACCGGGATGCCAGCACGAAATGCGTGTGTGGTGCGCCCCGATCAGGACTATGGAAATGACCGAAACCGCTGCGACAAAACCGAAGCCCGCCAAGGGCAAGAAATACATGCTGGTTCGCTATGGCTGCATGAACAGCCTGGGACTGTTCGAGCATGAGGAGGCGCACGTTCCCAAGACGCCGACCCGCGTCGTGGTCAAGACCGACAAGGGCCTCGAACTGGGTCACGTGGTCGGCCATCTGACCTCCTATCGCGAGGGACGCCTCCGGTTCACGGAGGAGCAGATTTACGGCTACTTCGCCAATAGCGAGATCAGCTTCCCCAAGGAGCCAGCCGGCAAGGTCATCCGGTTCGCGACACCCGACGACGTCAGCGAGGAGTGCCACCTGCGCAAGATCGTGCGGGAGGAGATCGTCTGCTGCGAGCGGATCGCCAAAGAGCTGGGTCTGAAGATGAAGATCGTGGACGCCGAGCATATTTTCGGTGGCGAACGGATCGTTTTCTATTTCATGGCGGACGGCCGGATCGACTTTCGCGAACTGGTGCGCAAGCTGGCCCAGGAGTACCAGACGCGGATCGAGATGCGCCAGATCGGCTCGCGCGACGAAGCCAAGCTGCTCGGCGACGTTGAGAGTTGTGGCCAGGAGTGCTGCTGCATCAAATTCCTGCAACTGCTAAAACCCGTGAACATGCGCATGGCCAAAATGCAGAAAGCCACGCTCGACCCCTCGAAGATCTCGGGCTACTGCGGCCGGCTCAAGTGCTGTCTGCGGTATGAGGACGAAACCTACATGGAGCTCAAGAAGCGCCTGCCGAAGAAGAACTCCTGGGTGCGGACCAGCCGCGGCGAAGGTAAGGTCATCGACGGCCAGATCCTGACACAACTGGTGGTCGTTGAGCACGAGGGCGGCGAGCGCGAGGCCGTTCCCCTGGAGGAGGTCACCGTGCTTCCTTCGGCGCCGGTGCGACAGGAAAAGCCCCAGGATAGCGGCAGCCAGAACAGCCGCGACCGGAGCGACGGCAACAGGCCCCCTTCGCGACGTCCGCCGCGCCGGGGTGGCGGCAACCGAACGCCACGCAGATAAGGAACGCAAATGCCCCGAACGATCGTCGTTACCTCGGCCCTGCCCTACGCCAACGGTCCCATCCATATTGGCCATCTGGTCGAGTATCTCCAGACCGACATCTGGGTCCGCTTTCAGAAAGCCTGCGGCCACCGCTGCTACTACTTCTGCGCCGACGACACGCACGGCACGCCGATCATGATCAGCGCCCGCGCCGCCGGCGTCCGGCCCGAGGAGCTGATCGAGCGCACGCACGGCGAGCACAAGGCCGACTTCGATCGCTTCGGTGTCGAATTCGACAATTACTACACGACCCATTCGCCCGAGAACCGCGAACTTAGCGAGCTGATCTTCAACCGGCTCAACGCCGCCGGCTCGATTGCCAAACGTGACATCCAGCAGACCTACTGCGAGAACGACCGAATGGCGCTGCCCGACCGGTACGTGCGCGGGACGTGTCCGCGCTGCGGTGCACCGGACCAGTATGGCGACTCCTGCGAGCGGTGCGGCGCGACGTACCAGCCCACCGACCTCGTCGATCCGCGCTGCGCCAACTGCGGGACGCCGCCGGTATTGCAGACTTCGGAACACTATTTCTTCAAGCTGGCGGACTACGAGCAGCAGCTCAGGACCCTGATCGCCTCCGGCCACACGCAGAAGTCCGTCGCCAACAAGCTCGACGAATGGTTCAAAGCGGGCCTGAGGGACTGGGACATCTCGCGCGACGGTCCCTACTTCGGCTTCAAGATCCCCGGCGAGGACAACAAGTACTTCTACGTCTGGCTCGACGCGCCGATCGGCTACCTGGCGTCGGCCAAGAACTACTGCGAGCGTCACGGCCTGGACTTCGATCGGCTCTGGAACAGTCCCGACAACGAGCTGTATCACTTCATCGGCAAGGACATCATGTACTTCCATGCGCTGTTCTTCCCGGCGATGCTCATGGGCTCGGGCTTCAAGACCGCCAATAAGCTCTTCGTGCATGGCTTTCTCACCATCAACGGCGAAAAGATGAGCAAGTCGCGGGGAACGTTCATCAAGGCGAGCACCTTCGCGCGGCATCTCGATCCAGAGTTCCTGCGCTACTACTACGCCGGCAAGCTGACCGACACCGTCGAGGACATCGACCTGGGAATCGAGGATTTCATCAATCGGACCAACGCCGATCTGGTCGGCAAGTACGCCAACCTGGCGTCGCGGTCGGGCCCGATGCTGACGAAGAAGCTGGACGGCCGGCTCGGACACCTCGACGCCGAAGGCAGGCAACTCGTCGAGAAGCTCGCGGCTGCCAAGGGACAGATCATCCGCGATTACGAAGGGCTCAACTACGCGGCGGTCGTGCGTACGATCAGCGCCCTGGCCGACGAAGCCAACCGCTACGTCGAGCGCAAGGAGCCCTGGACGACGATCAAAACCGACGCCGAGACGACCCGCGCGACCCTGACCGCGGTGCTCAACGCCGTGAAGGTGCTCGCCATATATCTCAAGCCTATCCTGCCAGCGTTTGCCGGCAAGGTCGAGCGTTTCCTCAACGTCGGCGCCCTGGGGTTTGCCGATGTCGAGCAGACGCTGGAAGACCACGAGATAAGTTCATTCGAACGTTTATTCGAGAGGATTGACGAGGAACAGGTAAAGACGATGATCGAAGAAAGCAAAGAAACGCAAGCTGCCAAGCCGGCCGCAGCCGAGCCAGCCGCGAAAGCCGCGGCGTCTTTCAAGCCGGAAGTTACCATCGACGATTTCGCCAAGCTGGACCTGCGGATCGCCAAGGTCGTCAGCGCCGAGCCCGTCGAAGGCGCGGATAAGCTGCTGCGTTTCGTCGTGGACGTCGGCGGCGGGCAACGGACGGTCATGGCCGGGATCGCCAAGGCGTACCAGCCCGAGCAGTTGGTGGGCCGCTTGGTCGTGTTCTTCGCCAACCTCAAGCCCCGACAGATGAAGTTCGGTCTCTCCGAAGGGATGATCCTGGCCTGCGGTCCCGGCGGCAAGGACGTCTTCCTGCTCTCGCCCGACTCCGGCGCCCAAGCAGGCCAACCGGTCTCGTAGGGGCAGCTTCGCCAAGCTCGGAACGTCATGCTGGTGATGGGAAGGAGCAGCGCCGCCTGCGGTCTGCGGCCTGCCGTCTCTTCGCTTCACGCTTCACGAGGAACGCTTCACTGATGAAGAGAGATCTCGACGAGATTGCCATAGAGGATGGGCGGTACTGTCCTGCCGCGTTTCAATTCGTATACGAAGGCCTGGAGTACACGGTCACGCATGTGGTCGAGGAACGCGGCCACGTCAGCGGCCAGACGCTGTGCGAGGGCCTGCGGCGGATGGCGCTGGACAAGTACGGCCGGCTCGCCTGGCTGGTGCTGCGCACCTGGCGGCTCAAGACCACGCGCGACTTTGGCGAGATCGTCTACACCCTCATCGGCCACGAGTGGATGAGCGCCCAGCCCACCGACACCATCGACGACTTCAACGACGTCTACGATTTCGAGGCTGCTTTCAAAGAGCCGGCGCCTTCTTGACCCGCATCTGCCCAACAAGGAGCCGGTCGGCACGTTTTCCGAAGGAATTCCTGCAATCCGCCGGCGGTCTCCGGGTATAGTAGTGCGCAGGGAACGGCAACAGAGGAATTCGCATCCGCTGCACGCTTGCGGTCCGTCATCGGCACGACGGCGTACGATTCGGAGGGAAATGACATGACAGCGTCGAGATGCGGTTGGACATACTGCTCGACGGTGGCGGTCGTGGTGGCACTGATGTGGCCCATCATCGGACAGGGTGCCGAATTCGCCGGCGGCACAGGCGAGTGGGACAGCCCCTACCTCATCGCTACCGCCGCGCAGATGAACGCGATTGGCGCCGATCCCAACCTGTGGGACAAGCATTTCAAGCTCGTGGCGGATATCGACCTGCGCGACTACATCGGCACGCAGTTCAACATGATCGGACATCATGCGACCTATGGTGACAGCAAACCGTTTACGGGTGTCTTCGACGGCAACGGCCGGACGATTTCCAACTTCCGCTACGTGAACTCGAACGTGAACAGGGTTGGGCTCTTTGGAGTTGTCCGCCGGGGGGAGATACGGAATCTGAAGCTGGTCGATTCCAACCTTGTCATCGAAGATGGGTCTCAGGTTGGCGCTTTGGTCGGCTTTGCCGAGGACGCGACCCTGACCGGTTGCAGTGTCGAGGGCGGACGCGTTTCCGGAGGCTACGAGGTGGGAGGATTGGTAGGCTATGGCAGTGGTACAACGGTTCTATCTTGCTCCTCCGCTGTCCAGGTACAGGGGCGCTCTCGTGTGGGCGGTCTCACAGGGCGCGCGTACGACGGAGCATTCTCGCTATGCCATTCCAACAGCGTCGTGACGGGGCATTACAGCGTTGGCGGTCTCCTGGGCAGTAGCGGCGATCAAATCGCTTCCTGTTCTTCGACCGGGCGCGTCGTCGGAGAAGAGGATGTTGGCGGCCTCATTGGATCCAGCGGCGGAGACGTTTCCGCATGCTACTCGACCGCCGCGGTTACAGGCACGCTCACCGATGCCGGGGGTCTCGTTGGCACAAACGGCGGCACCGTCACGTCCTGCTGGGCCTCCGGAGACGTTCAGGGACGTGGCTGCGTCGGTGGCTTGGCGGGATCGAACAACGGCGCAGTGAGTCACTGTTACGCGACTGGGTCTGTGCAGAGCCCGAGTCTCGCTGCAGGCTTCGCCGGCCGTAACAAAGGCCGAATCTCATTGAGCTATTGCACCGGTGCGCTTACCGGCGACACGGTTGCAGGGTTCACGACGGGAGGCTCCGTCTACCTCTGCTACTGGGACGTGGAAACCAGCGGCGTCACAGAAAGCCCTGCCGCCAGGGGCAGGACCACCGCGCAGATGCAGAGCGCTTCGACGTATCCCGGCTGGGGTTATGGAAACCTCTGGGTCCTGGAAGAGGGAAAAGACTATCCGCGACTGGGCTGGGAGGGCACGCCCGGCCGGATGCTGACCGATCAGCCTGCCAGCTACGGCGGCGGCACCGGGCGTCCCGACGATCCCTACCAGGTCCGGACCCCTCAGCAACTCCTATCCATCGCTTATCACAGGGAGGACTTCGACAAGCATTTCGTCCTGAAGAGCGACATCGACTTGAGTAGGGTCGATCCGGATGAGATTCTGCCGATAGGCACCAGCGGCATTCCGTTCACGGGCTCCTTCGTGGGTGACGGCCATGCGATCTCTCATTTCGAATGCCGCTCTGGTACCCAGGATTATGTGGGCTTGTTCGGTTTTCTCGACCGCACGGCCTATGTCGCGGGAATCGATTTCACCGATGCCCTTGTGTCCGGAAGCCGGTATGTGGGGGTCCTTGCCGGGTGCAGCCTCGGGACGATCGAACGCTGCTCGGTCCTTGGTGGCGTCACCGGTGATGACAGCGTGGGTGGCTTAGCCGGGTCCAGTGCAGGTGTCATCGAGCATTGCTCGGTTCTGGTGACGGTCGCCGGCGGCGACGGAGTGGGTGGATTGGCAGGGTATAGCAGTGGTGCTGTCACGGCCTGCTTCTCCGCAGGGGACGTAGCCGGAGACTCGATTACAGGGGGACTCGTCGGCTTCAATGACGGCGATATCGTCGCTTCGAATTCTGCCGCGGTCGTTGCCGCAGACGAGAATGTCGGCGGCCTGGCAGGTGTCAACGGAACACCCAAGCTCCTCGCGACCCTAGCTGGACCGCCGCCGGGCGCCATACCCGATCCGCCGGAGACCTGCATATCGTCCTGCTACTGCCTCGGTTCCGTCACCGGCTACAACGCTGTCGGCGGGCTCGTGGGACGCAACGGAGCACTCATCGCCGCGTCCTATGCCGCCGCGCCGGTGCTCGGCATTTCCACCCGTGTGATCAGTGGCAGGGGCGGATCGGGAATCACTGAGGAGCCCGCGACGGCAGGAGGGCTGGTCGGAGCCAGCAATAGCGGTGTCACGTTGCTGAGTTACTGGGACGTGGAGCGCGCCGGCCTATCCGTCAGCGCCGAGGGCAGAGGCAAGACGACTGAACAGATGATCCGTGCGCACACCTTTCGAGGTTGGGGCTGGCTGGGTTCGTGGCAGATTGAGGACGGTCAGGACTATCCGCACCTGGCGTGGGAAGACGGGCCGGGAGAGCCCATTGAAGCAGATCCGAACCGATACAGCGGCGGCGCCGGCGAACCCAATGACCCGTACCGAATCGGCAGCCTGAACGATCTGATCGACGTGGGTAATCATCCGGCGGACTGGGATCGGTGTTTTCTGCTGACCAGCGATATCGATCTGGCTGAGGTCGACCCCAACGATTTGCATCCCATCGGCGTCCACGGAGTGCCGTTCAGCGGCGTCTTCGATGGCAATGACCACACGATCTCGAACTTCACCTGTGTTGCGGATACCGAGAACTGCGTCGGCCTGTTCGGGAGTATTGCCTCGGAGGTTTCTTTCTGGCGCGATCTGCCGAGGCTGCAGGATGCGAACGGTGCTGTTCTGAACCTGCACCTCGATAGTGTTTGTGTCTCTGCACACCACTGTGCCGGCGGGCTGGCTGGATACAGCGGTGGGACCATCTCCGGCTGCTCGGTCACGGGTCGTGTCGCTGTTGTCGTCAATGATGCCGGCGGCCTGGCGGGGTGCACCGTTGGTCCCGTCCTCAATTGTTCCGCGTCCTGTGATATCGAGGCCGACCGGGTCGCCGGCGGGTTGATCGGCTGGAGCATGGAACCGGTCACAGCTTGTTGGTGTGAGGCTCATGTCAACGCACGCAGTGCATACGGCGGGGGATTGATCGGTATGAGCGCAAACACAGTTGAGTCCTGCCACGCTACCGGTGCTGTCACGGGAGGTTCCTATGTCGGAGGGCTCATCGGGGCCGGCGTAGGCGACGTCCTCAATTGTCATGCGGCCGGCGCGGTCACGGGACGTTCTTATGCCGGAGGGCTCATCGGATCGGGCGGGGGCAACGTTCTCAATTGTTCCAGCACCGGAGATGTCGCCGGCTCGCGGTATGTCGGTGGACTCGTGGGATGGAACCCGTATGGCCGGAGCATCACGGGCAGTCTGGCCCGGACAGACGTCATCGGTGAGCGTCAGGTAGGTGGTCTGGTCGGTGTCAACTACGGCCAGATTGTCAACTGCTATGCCGCCGGCAGCACGCAAGGCGTCGAGGAGGTCGCAGGACTGACGGGAGAGAGCACCGGGATTCTTACGTCCTGCTACTCAGCGTGTTCCGTCACCGGGCAGCAGAGCGTCGCCGGCTTGGTAGGCAGCTTCCGCCGAGGAGACATCGTATCCTGCTTCTGGGACACGAGCGTTTCGATACTGGAGGATGGCGTGGCAGGCCTCGACCCCGATCCTGAAGGTGCTCTTGGTTTAGGCACCGGGCAGATGCAGAAGGCGAGCACCTTTAAGAACGCCGGTTGGGACTTCGAGAGCATGTGGACGATCTGCGAAGGCCAGGACTATCCGAGACTCAGGTGGGAGCAGAGGTCTTGTGAGGAATGACACTCGTCGCGCAGCGCCCATCGGCGCTGGAAACGGCGCTCGTCGGTCGCTTCCTCGGCCCGTGTTGAATACCGACCTCGGTCATCAAGGTTCTGTCTTCGAGATTCGCGCCGCCAGGTCGGGGTGGAAGGTGCCTTCGAAGGTGCCTTCGACGGGGCCGGTCATGAAAACTTCGCCGTCGGTAGCGATTTCGATGTGCAGCTCGCCGCCGGGATTATGGACGGTGACGTCGTTGTCGACCAGGCCCAGCTTGTGAACGGCGCACGCGGCGGCGCAGGCGCTGCTTCCCGACGCGAGTGTATAGCCGGCGCCGCGCTCCCAGATGCGGATGTCGATGGTCGCGCGGTCGAGGACCTTGACGATCTGGAGGTTGATCCGGTTGGGGAACAGCTTGTGGTTCTCGACGAACGGACCCAGAGCGCGGGCCCGCTCCTCGCTGACCTGCTCCATCGGGATCACGCAATGAGGGTTGCCGATGGACAGGCAGGTGACCTTCAGCTCCACTCCGTTGACGTCTAGTGGTTCGTTGATGACCTCGCGCGGCGCGCCGGCGACCGGAATCTCGTTGCTAACGAACGTCACCTTGCCCATATCGATGCGGATCAGGCCAGCAGTGTTGTCTTTGACCTCGACGTGGACGATCCCGCCTAGCGTCTTGATCTTGAACATTTTGGACTGAACGTACTGCTTCTCGAAGAGGTACTTGGCGAAGATGCGCAGGCCGTTGCCGCTCTTCTCCGCCTCGCTGCCGTCGGGATTGAGAATCCGCAGGACCGGCATGTCACCCTCGAAGGTCGGCCCGTACAGGATCCCGTCCGAGCCGACGCCGAAGTTGCGATCGCAGATCAGGCGGATATTCGCCTCGCTCATCTCGACGTCGAACACGTTCGGATCGATCACGAGGTAATCGTTGCCCAACCCGTGATACTTCTTGAAGTGTGTTTCCATAGATTCCTATCCTGATTGCTGTTGGGCGGTGGTCACCCCGTGCCCATTCATCCATTCGTTCCGCAAGATGCTCATCACGTGACAATTCCAGTACGAGCCGCCGAGCTTCGCTGACTGTCGGAGCGTGCCTTCGAACACGAAGCCCACGCGCTGGTAGCATGCGATAGCCGCCTTGTTGAAGTCGAAAACGCCCAGCCAGATGCGATTGAGCCCGAGATCGCCGAAGCCGAATCGCAGGACCTCACGAATCATGAAGGTGGCGTAGCCCTTGTCCCGGCGCCTGGGAGCGACGATTACGCGAGACAGCATCGCCGAGCTGGAATTGCGCTGATGGTTAGCCAACTCACAATAAGCGAACACTCGGCCGCGGTTCCATAGAGCAAACGGGTACAGCGAAGGCAGCCGCGCCTTGCTCTCCCTCAGGTGCTCGTGGAATTGTCTCTGAGTCATGGGCCACACGAAGGCGTGCCCGGCCCATTGAACCATGTCCGCTTCTGTCTTCACCCACGACATGATCGCGGGTATGTACTTCATTTTGAACGGGAGGACTTCCACGGCAACACCCAACGGGCTCATATCTGGCCCGCCTTCACAGAATGACTCCATGAGCACGACGCCTTCTACCAGTGCGTCTTTATACGACGGGAGTCCCACAAAGTCCAGCGTCCTGTACAAGCACTTTGCAGGCCCCACGATCGTGTCCCGCTACGTATGCTTGTGTCCGAGTTGCCGAGCCTTGTCAATTGTGTGGGCTCTGAAAGGCTGACTCCTCCGCCATGATGATCGTGGCGGCTCACTTGACTTGCTTTGTCCCGGTGCCGTTGGGACAGACCGCACGACATTGATTGCAGACGTAGATGGGCTCGTCCTTTGCGGTTCGGCCCTGCGAATTGCCCCGGCAGAGCTTCTGATCGACCCCCAACGGGCCGATGGCATGCACGGGGCACGCATCGATACAGCGCCGGCATCTCTCGGCGCAGAGCTGATAGTCGGCCATGGCGTCACCCGGCAGGTCCACATCGAGCAGGACGGCCCCCAGGCAGATCCGGTTGCCGAACTCCCTGTGGGTCAGCAGCATGTTCTTGCCGATAACGCCCAGACCCGCCAACCAGCCGGCGTGTTTGAGCGACAGCAGGCCGCGCCCGGTGCGGTTCGGCGCGTCCCAGTATTCGCAGGGCTCGCTTGGCACCGGCACGGCGACGACGCGGCCCAGGCGTTCGAGAAGCGCGCACAATTCGCAAGTCAGCCGGGTGACCGCGGCCAGAATGACGTCGTTGGCGACGCTGTAGGGGATCGGACTGCGCGCGTGGAACGGACCTTCCGGGAAGCGTTTGGCAACGGCCAGCACCGACTTGGTCTGCGGAAACAAATCCGTGGGATGAAATCCCTGTGGGGCTTGGTCGAAGCGGTCGATAGGCGCGATTCCGAAGAGATCGGCGCCGAGTTGTCCGGCCAGTTCTTTGACGATCTGAGCGGTGATCATAGCCATTGTCCTTTCGCCACCATGACGACCCTGCCGCCGACGTTGACATCGATTGAATCGTCCTGCCGGCCGGCACGCAGACGCAGCAGCGAGGGCCGGCCGATCTCGTAGCCCTGCTCGACGCGCACGTCGATTGCGTCGCTGCCGAAGTAACGATGCTTGACCAGGTAGCCGGCCAGGCAGCCGTTGCCGCTGCCGGTGGCCGGGTCTTCCTCGATCCCGTAGACCGGACAGAAGACCCTGACGTTCAGGTCGTTGTGCGCGCTGTAGGCCTCGGGACAGAAGACGAGAATCCCGGCGTGCCGGTCCGTCTCGAACAGGCTGTGGTACTTGTCCTTGGTCGTCCTCGCGCGTCGAGTTGCATCGAGGCTCGTCAGCGGGACGATCACGAACCAAAGGCCCGTCGAGACCTCCTGCACCGCGAAGCGCGCGTCAATGTCACTTTCGTTCAGTCCGAGAATGCTCGCGACCGCTTCCGAGTCGATGGTGGCTCCAAAGTCAGGCTGGTTCTGTTTCATCCACAGCACGTCTCGGTCTGCCGAGGTGACGGGGATCGGGCCGACCTTCAGATTCAGCGTCACGTTCGCGGCCGGATCGCCGAGGAGCTCCTGGCGAATGACGTAGGCCGTGCCCAGGGTCGGGTGTCCCGCGAACGGGACCTCCGCGACCGGCGTGAAGATGCGCACGTCGTAGCCGTCGTCACGCGGGTCGTCCGAGAGAATGAAGGTCGTCTCGGAGAAATTCATCTCCCGCGCGATCCTCTGCATCTGTTTGTCCGACAGCCCGCCGGCGTCCCGGAACACGGCCAGTTGATTGCCCGCGTACTGCCGCTCGGCGAATACATCGACAATGTAAAATGTCAGTGGTTTCATCCTTATGCTCCTGTGCGTTTGGTAGTCGAGTAGGATGGGCTTCAGCCCATGCTGAGCGATCCTCCGAGGGCGAGACCGCACGGGCTAAAGCCCATCCTACGTCCCTATGTCGATAATCTCCACCTTATTGTCCTGTATCCTACATCTTGTGTCTCTGTAGGGGCGAATAATCATTCGCCCTCTGTTTATCGCACCTACCATCGGTTTCGCCGGCAAGGACAAATGATTGTTCGCCCCTACGGGCACGCGACGGTGCTATCGGCTCAACAGTTCCTTGACGATCCGGCCGAGGCGTGCGATGCCTTCCTCGATTTTGTTTTCGTCGGCGTTCGAGAAGTTCAGGCGCAGGTTGTGCGTGCCGCCGCCGTCGACGAAGAAGGGCGTGCCCGGCACGAAGACGACCTTCTCTTGCACTGCCCGCTCGAAAAGCTCCAGCGCCGACAAGCGTTCGGGTAACGTCGCCCAGATGAACATGCCGCCTTCGGGTCGGGTGAACGTCGTCTCGGCGGGGAAATGGACTTCGAGCGCAGCCAGCAGGGCATCCTTCTGTCGTTTGTAAGCCGTGCGGATCGTCTCGATGTGCTCGTCGATGTCGTGGCTGACGAGGTATTGATGGAGCATTCGCTGGCAGAACGAGTTCGAGTGCAGGTCACTGGCCTGCTTCGCGATCACCAGCCTGTCCATGATCTCGCGTCTGGCACACACCCAGCCCAGCCGCAATCCCGGCGCGACGATTTTCGAGAACGAGCCTAACAGCACCGCCCGCTCGCGCAGCCAATGTCGCATCGAATTCCGACGCACGCCTTCGAACCTCAGTTCTTTGTAGGGGTCATCTTCAATCACCAGCATCTCGTATTCCGCCAGCAGTTGCGCCAGCCTGCGGCGCGTCTCGGCGCCGTAGCTGATGCCCGACGGGTTCTGGAAGTTGATGACCGTGTGGAAGAACCGGACAGAGTGCGTCCGCAAAACGTCGGCCAGCCGTCCGAGGTCGACGCCGTCGGCGCCCAGCGGCACCGCATGGAACTGCGGCTCGTACACCGCGAACGCCTGAATCGCGCCCAAGTAGCCGGGCCGCTCGATCGCGATGTCGTCGTGACGGTTGATGAACGCTTTGCCGATCAGGTCCAGACCCTGTTGAGAACCGTTGGTGATCAGAATCTCGTCGGCAGTCACGTCCAGCCCCTCGGTGTCGCGGTAGCGCTGAGCCACCCACTCGCGCAGCGGCGCGTAGCCTTCGGTCGTGCCGTACTGTAGCGCCGAGGCGTCGGCGCGAGTCAGCACCGCCGCGGCCGCTTCCGCGATTTCCCTCACCGGGAAGAAGCGCGGGTTCGGCAAACCGCCCGCGAACGAAATGACCTCTGCGTCCTGTGTGACCTTGAGAATCTCGCGGACGAATGACTTGGGGATCGTCCCCATTCTCGATGCGTACAGTGAACTCACGATGTTTCTCCAGCTATGATTCGATGTCGTTTCCCAGTTGCTTCGCCATGAAAGCCACGCCGAACGGCAAGTGATCGAACCGCTTCGTGCCGGTCTGCACGAATCCGAATCGGCCGTACCAGTCCTGCAGTTCCGCATCTTCCGAGATGATGCCGATCTCGACGCGTCGCACGCCGAGGGTGTTCGCCTGCGCGAGAGCGTGCCGGACCAGGGCTTGTCCGTAACCCCGGCGCCTCTGCTCGGGTAGGACCGCCAGCCTTTCCAGGTAGACCAGGTCCGGTTTAGCCTGCTCCAGCGCCACGCACGCGCAGGCGGTTCCGTTCTCTTCCAGCAGGAAATACCGCACGCCTCGCGCGAGGTCGTCCCGAGCCCGGTCGTGCGTGTAGAAGGCCGGACTCTTGGGGCAATTCTCCATCGTCAGTCCGAACCGCTGCGCGACTGTCGCACACGCCTGCTGGAGTAGGCTGACTACGGTGTCGAGGTCTTCGATGCCGGCTGGTCTAATCGTCATGGCTGCCTATCCTCAAATCCCTGCTATCTTGCTGCGTCGCTCCATGAGCACGACGTCACGCCAGGCGCCGTGCATCTGGCCCAAGCGCTCGCGGTAGCCGACCACACGGAAGCCGCACCGCTCGTGCAGTGAGAGACTGGCCGTGTTCTCCGGGAAGATGCCGCTCTGGAGGGTCCAAATGCCTGCACGCTCGGATGCTTCGATGGCTGCGCTCAGCAGGGTCTTGCCGACGCCCAAGCCGCGCACCGAAGCCTTGACGTAGATGCTGACCTCTGCGACGCCCTGGTAAACACTCCGGCTCGAAACACCGCTGCGCACGATCCAGCCCAGAATGGCGTTGCCGGACCTGGCCACGAGGCGACACTGAGGCAGATGCGTCGCGTCGAACTGTTCCCAGGTCGGGACGGCGTCCTCGAAAGTCGCATGGCCGGTGGCAATGCCTTCTTTCAGAATGGTGGCAACAATGGGCCAGTCACCGTCCGTCATCTTCTCTACCGTAATGTCCATGTGTTCTCCGCATACCGTGTTCTTGAGCGTCTTCTGCATCTTGTGGTATCGCAGCTTCTTACCGTTGGCCACCTCAAGGCAGCGCTCTTCGGACGTGATGTAGTCCAGTTCCTGATAGAAGGCCTGGGCGGGGATGGAGGCATCGAGCACGACCATCCGGATTCCGCGTGAAGCAGCTTGTTCTTCGAGCCATTGCATGATAAGTCTGCCCAGACCCCGCTTCTGGCAGACTGGATCGACGAAGACCCTTCTGATCTCATCGCCAAGCAACGTACCGGTGCCGACGATCCGCCCGTCCTGTTCGAGCACGATCGTATGTCCCTGCTCGGCGTCCCGGATGAGGGCCTGCCGGTCGTGATAGCTCTTGAAGAATGCCACGGCCTCCGCCGCATAGTGCGGCGGATAGCAACTGTCGATCGTTCGACCGATCAGCGCCAGCAAATCGTTCACGTCGGTTTGCCGGAACCTTCGGATTGTTGGGGCACTTTCAACTGCCATCGTCTCGGCCTGTCAGGGCGCTATCGTCGTTCAAGGGATCGACCTTCAGGCCCATCAGATAGGCGTCATGGAACGTTCCCGCCACGAGAAACTGCCGGCGGATCGTGCCTTCCCTGAGGAAGCCAAAGCGCTCGTACAAACGTATGGCGCGCTCGTTGTCGATACGCACTCTCAAGCCAATCTTGCGAACGACTCCCGACGACTGCGCCCAGCCGATGGCATAGGCCATCATAGCGGCGCCGAGCCCAAGTCCCCAGAAGTCCCGCTTGACCGTTATGCCCAGTTCGCCGGTGTGCCGCATCCTCCTCTTCTCGTCGCCGGTAAACCCAAGCACTCCGACGATCTGACCGTCGACTTCGGCCGCGATGGCAAGCTTGTTGTCCGCCTTGCGATGAGATTTGATGAACCGACGTTCTTTCTCAACGGGCCAGTCGAGTTCGCCGCTCTCCAGACCCAGACAATCGGTCTCAGCCGTGACAGCGTTGATGTAATCCAGCACGGATTCGGCGTCCTTCGGCCGGAGTAGCCGAATGCGAGCCGGCCTACCATCTTTAAGGCGTACTTGCTCTGTCTTCATATCACGTTCTCCCGGCTGCCGGTCGATAGATGCTGGACGTTCTCACGCGCCTTTCTTCGTGCACAGGTACGCGGCCAGGAAGCCGTCGCGGTAGTCCGTGCTGTCGATTGCAAAGCCGGCTCGTTCGAGCAGGCCTTCCATGATCCAGTCGCACGTGCTGTACTCGTCGCGCAAGTGCGTCTGTGACTCCGCCTGGCCGTTCGGTCCGATCTGCACGCTCATGGTCCGGATGAACCGCTCGAAGCAGGACTCATATTGCGCGATGTCGAACGAGAACACCACATCAAACAGGTAGAGCCGACCGCCTGGTTTGAGCATCGCGGCCAGACGCTGCAGGCCCACCAGTTTCCAGAAGTCGGGCAGGTGGTGGAGGACGACGCTCGTGCAGACGGCGTCCACCGGCCCGGCGTTATGCTCGTAGGTCAGGAAGCCGCCGTGGTGAAACTGGACGTTCGTCAGTCCGGCCTTCCGGGCCTTTCTGCGGGCGCGCCCGAGCATGGCTTTCGAGACATCCACCGCGTGGACGGTATCGTAGAAAGGGGCGGCGTGAATGGCGAACGCTCCGGTCCCACAACCCATGTCCAGAACGGTTGCGGACGCATCCAGCCCGAGCCGCGTGACGATCGCCTCGGTCTCCCAGCGGTAGTCTCTGAACATCTGGTGGTACGTGTCGTAGACCCTGGCGAGGATGAAGCTGCTGTAGTTGAACCCGCGAGGCTTCATCTCGTTGTAGCGCCAGGCGGGCCCTTGGGCCGCTTCAAGCGCATTGGAGTAGTGCCGATAGAATTCGATGTCCATTTCTCTGACCCTTATCATCGGACATACCTTTCACATCCTCGCAAAGCCGTTCGTTTTGCTGGTTCGCGTATAAATGAAAAAAGCCTTTCAGGGGCTTTCGGCTCCCTAAAAGGCTTCGCTGGTTGATTTACGATGCGAGGAAAAATCCTTCTTAGGGAGCGCCCTCCACGGTGGGCCTGTCCTGGGCCACAATGATGCGCTTCGTCATCCAAGTGGCCAGGTCGTACGCGCAGGCGGGTCGCGTGACCATCACGTGGCCCGTAAACAGCGTCGGCATGTACTCTCTAAGATGGATCATATTCGTTCTTCCGTTGTCACGCACTCAACAAACTGCCAATTTATAGACATAGACAGTCCGAGTCAAGGACTATTTCTGAAAAAGGTCACAAAAAGCGAAGAATAATATCAGCTTCTTTGATGGCTTTGCCACGGCTTGTCCCGGCCGGGGGATCAGGCCAGCAGATGCCGGATGGCATTCTTGAAGCACGCCACGGCCCTTTCCAGGTCCGCCAGCGCGATATGTTCGTCCACCTGATGGCAGAGGCTGGGCTTACCGGGCCCGTAGATGATGATCGGGGCGCCCAGCGGCGCCAGGTGCGGTGCGTCGGTGGTAAACCCCACGACATTGGTCAGGTCAACGTCCACAGCCTGGCAGAAGGTCTGGACGAACTCGCACTCGGGGTCCGTCTCCATGGCTCCAACGGCGCGAACCGTCGTAATCCGGGCATTGAAATGGGCAACCTCGGTCCTGAGTCTGGCCAGCAGGCTCTCCAGGTCATGTCGGATGGCATCGAGGTCCTGGCCGGGCAGCGTGCGAATGTCGATGCCGATCGTGCAACTATCCGGAACGATGTTCATCGCCTCGCCACCCTGGATCGTGTTGACGCTGACCGAGCACGGGCCCAGCAGCGGGTGGGGCTCGAAAGCAACCTGGTAGTGCTCCAGCGCGTCGAGGACCCGTCGCATCGACATGATGGCGTTGACGCCGCGCTGGGGCATGGAACTGTGCGTCGCCTTGCCGGTCGTGGCGATCTCCAGCCAGAGCAGGCCCCGATGAGCGGTGACGACCGCCAGGTCGGTCGGCTCGGGAATGATGATACCGCCCAGCTTGGGTAGCGTGCTGGTATCCTGCATGAACCGCCTGATGCCGGTGCTGTCGGTCTCCTCGCCGGCGGTGGCGGCAAAGATGATATCTCCCTGGAGCTTGGTTCCGGCCGCCACCGATTCGCAGATGGCCGCGACCGCCGCGGCAATGCCGCCTTTCATATCCACGGCGCCCCGTCCGTAGACCTTGCTGCGGGTCTCGTGCGCCTCGAAAGGGGGGTAGTTCCATGGCTCACGGCCACAACTGACCACGTCGAGGTGGCAGACAAACAGCAAGGCCGGCCGGTTGCCGCCCGATCTGACGTGGCCAAGGACGTTGGCCCGCCGGTCGTCCCACCGGTCGATCTCGCACTGTACTCCATGCTTCTTGAAATAGGCTTCGGTGACTTGGGCGGCCTCCAACTCGCCCTTTTCGGGGGTGGAATCGGCCTGGATGAGTTGTCTGAGCAGGTCCTTCATGGCAGGCGATTCTACCTTGCCGCCGAGGAAAAGCAACCTTGGCCGTGACCGCCTCCAGACGGCACGGTACCGCCGGTTGCTTTGTCCGGATGCGACGCGCCGGCCTGTCGCAACCGCCACGTGGCCGGCCAGACGATTATGGGCCGGGTCCCCGCGTCGACCACTCGAGAAAAAATATGTCCGAAGCGGCTCAGGTTTTTTGTTGCAGGGGCGATCTGGGCCGCAGATAATGAAAGATTCAAAGGTTGTGGTATGAACCACGAGGATCATACATGGGACCTGTACTGAACGGGTTGATAAAACTTCAGAGTGTAGAAAACCGCCTCCGTGCCGCCAAGGCAAAGCTGGCCCGCAGCCGCAGAAGCGTCATCATCCAAGAGAACCAGGTTCGCAGCCTCCAGAGCGCCCTCGAAGCCAAGAAGGAAGAGACCCAGTTGACCAAGGTCCAGTGCGACCGTTTGGAACTGGAGCTCAAGGCGCGCGACGCCGAAGTCAACAAGCTCAGAGGATCGCTGAACAATGCCAAGACCAACAAGGAATACGCCGCGGTCTTGACGATGCTCAATACGACCAAGGCCGACAATTCCAAGATCGAAAGTCAAATTCTGGAGTTGATGAAAGCGATCGAGGCCGACGAGGAGGAGTGCAGGACGATCCGCAAGCAGATCGACGAGCAGAAGCAAGTGCTGGAGGAGACACGCAAGAAGGCCGAGGCCTCCGCCAGCGAACAAGAAGCGGAAATCGACCAGATTCAGGCCGAATGGGATCGGGTGGCCAAGGCCATCCCGGCCGACCGGCTGGCGATCTTCAACCGCGTGGCTGAGACCTATGACGGCGAGGCGGTCGTGAAGGTCGAGGAGCAGGAGGGCCGCTCGGACGCCTATAGTTGCGGCGGGTGCTTCATGGGCATCACTGCTGAGTCGGTCAACCTGCTGATGACGCGGGACGAGATCATCCGCTGCCCGAACTGCACGCGCATCCTGGTGCTGGCGGAATCGCACGATTAGGCGGCGCCGCGGCAAAGCTGCTTTCATCACGGAGGAACACCTGTGGCCGCAGAGCTGATCGTTCACACCGACGGCGGCAGCCGAGGCAACCCGGGACCCGCGGCGGCCGGTTTCGTTATCGACGATCCGCAAGGCAGTCGCCTGGTAGCTAAAGCGTTCTTCCTGGGCGAGACCACCAACAATGTCGCCGAATACACCGCGCTGATAAAGGCCCTCGAAGCCGCCGGGCAGATCGGCGCCGCGAGCTTGACTGTTCTCTGCGACAGCGAACTCGTCGTCAGGCAGCTCGACGGTCAGTACAAGGTCAAGAGCGAGCAGATCAGGCCCCTCTACGAACGGGTCAGGGAGTTGACTTCGCGCTTCTCCACCTGCCGGGTACGGCACGTCCGCCGCGAGCAGAACAAGGATGCCGACCGGCTCGTCAACCTGGCCCTCGACGCCGGTCGCGACATCGACGAGACACCCGCGCCGGCAACGTCCGCCCAACAGAAGAAGCTGCGGCTGGGCGTGCTCATCAGTGGTGGCGGTCGCACCATGACCAACATCCTCGACGAGATCAAGGGCAAGCGTCTGAACGCCCAGATCGTCACCGTCATCAGCTCGCGTTCCACCGTCGCCGGCGTCCAGCGCGCCGAGGATGCCGGTCTTCCCGTCAAGGTCATTCGCACCAAGGACCACCCTGATGTCGATGCATTCAGCGAGGCGCTGGTCCGCGAGCTGGCCGGTGCCGAGGTCGACCTGGTCGTCCAGGGCGGCTGGCTGTGCCTCTGGAGGATCCCACCGCAGTACACTAATCGCGTCATGAACATTCATCCCGCCTTGCTGCCGGCCTTCGGTGGCCAGGGCATGTGGGGCCACCACGTCCACGAGGCAGTGCTCGCGGCCGGCTGCAAGGTCAGCGGTTGCACCGTGCATTTCTGCACCAACGAGTACGACGCCGGACCGATCATCGTCCAGCGCACCTGCCCCGTCGAGGATGACGACACGCCGGACACGCTCGCCGCCCGCGTCTTCGAGCAGGAGTGCCTGGCCTATCCCCAAGCGATTCACCTGTTCGCCGAAGGCCGCCTCCACATCGAAGGCAATCGTGTCAAAGTCAAGCCATAGCTTCGCCTTCGAGAATCCGCCTTGTTTCACAGGACCAGTCCCGTCGCGGCCAGGATCGAGTCTCTTGGCTGCAGGCGAGCCCGCCATGCCGATTGCGCCCGGGGCGTCATCACGTGGCGGTTTTCGGATTTCTTCTTCACGTCCCCCCTCAGCCATCGTCTAATATAGTATCCAGACGCGGAGTGCGTGGTGGTTCGCGGCGTTGCTGAGAGATGGATGCGGAGGCAGACGACGATGGCAACAAACTGGATACGTGCAAGACTCTTGCGGTACGCCCGTTACGCTCTCTCGAGCGTGCTACTGCTATTGGCTGTTGGCTCGGCTTTCCTGTATTCCGGCCAGCCGCAAGGGATGGATTTTGACACCTTCGAATGCCGAAGCGAGCCATTTTGGTCGCCCCAGCAGGAGACCGAGAACCTGGTCGTCAGATCGGACGGCACGTGCGTCTACCGGAACGAAGGTCGGCCCGCTGGGCCCAATGGCTTCGAGCCTTGGCCTGCCAGGACGTACGAGCACACGATCGATAGCGAGAAGATGGCTCGCTTGAAGCGTCTTCTGGCGCAGACGCGCGGGCTGACTCATCCCGACTACCGAACGCAAGCCATACACACGCACCCGACGACCTATACCATCACGCTGGGTTTCGATGGCCAGACGCGGCAGATTGTGTGTGAAGGCCAACAGCCTGAGCCCTACAGCACCTTGATCTGGTGGATTCGCACCATAGCCCGCCAGGAGCGAGCCTTATATGTGCTGCAGGAGGCAGATGAGTCCGAACGTTTCAACATCTGCAGGGACCTGACCGGCGAGATCGGCCACTTGCGCGGGGAGACCGGACGGATGGCGCCCGTGTTCGACGTTGACTATCGCCGGTACGTCCCAGAGTTTCTGAGCTACGTGACTGCTCCCGAGGCGCATCTTGACAAGGATGGCTATCAACTAATCGCGGCGATAAAGGTCTTGGCCTATACGCGCTCGGAGGCTGCATACAACGATATCGCTGCTCTGGCCCTCCATGACAACGACTCCGTCCGGCGGGCTGCTGTGACGGCACTGGGCGATATCGGTCGGCCCGAATACATTGATGAGTTGGTGAGAGCTGGCGAGTTGCCCTTTACGGATGAGGACAGTGCCTGGACGCTGATCCGAATGGGGGACATCGCCGTGCCTGCCATTGCCGAAGTGCTTGCGGCCAACCGGGGCGAACTGGCCTATAAGCTGGTAAGGGCATATATCAATCACTGGGACGAATTGCCCGGCCCAGTGGACGAGCAGATCATCGACGCTGTCAGAGTCGGCATGAGCAAACGGGGCGACCCGTACGATGCCTATTACGGGTATGTTCTCGATCTGGCCCGGGCCAGGCCAATCGAGCCGGCGCCAATGCTGGGTCGTCTGGACTATCGAGACCTGGTGTGCTACGGGCCCTCGACCTTCGTTCACGGCTGGTACACGATTGTCGACGGCCGCATCGACCGTTACGGTGTTGCGCCAGCGACCGATACGGCAACCGGCCACCTGATGCTCAAGGTCTTCGAGCCTGAGATTGCAGAGGGGACTTTGCGTTTTACCGTCGGCTGGACGGATCTGCGCTATGTGAACGGTCGGAGAAAGGACCCCCTTGAACAGACCGTTGAGCTGCCCGTTCCTGCCGGTTCGCAACTCGAAACGGACTATGTCTGTTACCGTCGCGATATGCCAACCGGCACCTATGGCAACGTCGTGCGAATCACCAACGCCTACCAACTCCTCTGGCAAGGCCGAGTCGTCAAGGACGGTCGTGATGTCCTGACCCTTGCCTATACGGGCAAGCTGGCCCGCCCGACGGATGCCGGGCAAGAGTTCTCTGCTCCGCGCCGTCCCTTGGAGTGGACCGATCCACCTCCATTTCGCCGCTGACCCTCCGGCCGGAGGTGAATTGGGTTGACACCGGGAAGGGAGGTAATCGGGCAGCGTGTATGTCGCACGCCATCCTTGTTCCCCGCGGAGGCGAGCGGTAGCCGTCACGACCCCCTATTGGCGCCCTTCGCACGTTGATATGGGCTCTTTCACTCGTGCGAGAAGTCACCTGAGCAGGTTCAGCAAGACCACCGGTGCGGCGGCGGTCTGGCATTGGATGATCTGGTCGTCTCTGACCGGTCGGGACCAGTCGAAGCCCATGATGTTGTCACTCCTGCGGCGGTTGCTCCAGGCGGTCTCGGCGTTCTTTCCCAGCCAATCGAGTAGGTCCTGACGCTGCGTGGCCTGAGCCAGTTCTACGAGGTAACGTGCGCCGATGAGCTTGAACGTGCCGCCGTCGCCTTGGCCTTCGCTTTTCAGGATGCCGTTCGGGTCGCAGAGACGCTGCCTCATGCAGTCTGCCGCCAGGTTCGCGTCGGCAAGGTAGCATGCGTCGCCGGACCAGCGGTACAGGCGCACCGCCGCACCGATGAACGTGCCCTGGTTGTAGGTGAACAGCCGCCGGCTGACTCGACCCCGGGTACTGATGTTGTCGTAGACCGCGCCGGTGTTGGGGTCGAACAGAGTGGCGCGCTCCCAGGCGTACAGTTCGCGGGCCTTGGCGGCGTAGGATTCGTCTTTCAAAGCCCAGGCCAGTTCCATCGCCGTGATCACGGCCGGACCGTTGACGCAGGCGTTCTTGGACCGGTGCGAATCGCTGCGCCACCACATGCCGCCGTTCAGCGTGGCATTGACCTCCTGTGTCCAGACCCGATCGAATTCGGATTTTGCCTTGGTCAGGTAGCGGTCCTCTCCGGTAATGCGAGACGCACGCGCGCCGGCGATGGTCCACCACATCACGTCATCGTTGTAGGGATTCGTGCGCCAGTCGGGATGCGCCTCGAGGAAGCCGTCGTAGACCTGTCCGATCTGCTCTTTGAACTCGGGCGCACCGTGACGCTCGCAGGCGTCCATCACGCACTCCCACACGTGCGCCGTCATCCAGAAATCCAGACGAGCACCGTCCGCCTCCGGCGTCTTGCGGAAGTAGTGCCGCGTCCCATCCCAATACGCGCGATTGAGCGCAACCATAGCATCTTTCGCTTCTTCGGTCGAAACACCTGTCGCGGCGCCGCTCACCGCCAACACCAACATCAATTCCAAACGCATACTCAGCATATCTCCCGGTCCCCGGTGGCATTTCAAGGTAGTCTACAGTGCGCCTCATTATAGCCGCCGCACGTCGTTTGCCTATCTGTTTCTCGGCTCCAGCGTTCCATCGGGCCGGGCGCGGAAGCGCTTGCCCGACCGGTCGTCCAGGATTCTGGTCCCGGCCGGCCAGAGTATCCGGTACTTCTCGGGCGTGTTGTCGGGTGAGTTCACGGCGTATTGGCGCACGTGGATCCGCGAGGTCTGTGTCCTTTTCGGCTCGCCGTCGCCATAGCTGAACTGCTCTCTCACGATCCTCCTGGGCAGCATGTACTCGTTGCACTCGACGAACTCGCTGTTGGTGATCTGGATGACCAGATCGCCGGTCGACGCCTTCAGGAGTGCATACGATACGAGGCCATATCCCAGATCCGGGTCCAACGCGTAGACGATGATGTCTAACTCCGGGATGGCCACTCCCCGGTCTTTCCAGCTTTGGATCGTCTGCTCGGTGGTTGACTTCTCGAAGTAGAGCCTGCCGTCGAGGTACCGGAATTCCTCGACCGAGAACTCAGAACCTACTGGGACCATGATCGTCCCATGTCTATCGCTGGTCCCTTCCAGTTCCAAGGCAGCTTCTGTCGGGGTATAGCATTCCTCACGATCGTACTTCGCGACAACGCCTCGCAGACCCTCCCACCGGGCCAGCATCGCCTTACGGACAGCATCCATGTCGTTGCGCTCGGCCGGAGTCCACGCCGCACTGACCAACAGAGTCGCTGTCATGATCAATAGGGACGTCTTGCTTGTCAATGCCGGTGATGTCATCGTCTCTCCTCCTAGCGCGTGTCATAAGACTCCCCACCTTACTCGCATCCGTCGCTTAGTCACCCACAGTCTCTACATCCATAGCTCTATTGTAGGGACACACCCTCGTAAATACAAGCGGAATTGTCGCGAAGAGACCCGACGGGTTGGTCGGCCGACCGCGAGGACTCCCGATCGACGGGACCATCCCCAAGTCCTGTCGGACTTGAGGCTGCCACACGGCGTGCCATTTGTGGGGGTCGCCACAATCTTGTCGTGCACCCAGTGGCTCAGGTGGTCCTATCGTTACTTGACAGACGCACCAAGTCCGGCCTATATAGAGAGCCCACATTGGCTGAAGGTATACGGTCAGGCCTTAAGAGCGCCTGACAGAATGACCGGTGGATAGGTAGGGGCAGGCCCGCGTGCCTGCCCAGCGCAACCACAGAGGGTTGCCCCTACAACGTCCGTAGCGCGACAGATTATTCTGTTAGAGGTTCTAAACATGGAATGTGGGTTCAGAGAAGGGCATACCTGTGAAGAGGACAGTGAATTCTGAATTGCCTAAAGAGCAAGCGATAGGTCGGCGTGATTTCATCCAACAAGTCGTCGGCATGCTCGCTGCGGCCGAGGTGAGCTTGGGCAGGATGGAACCGGCGAATGCCAATCAGGCTGCAAACGCTGCCGGACAGAGCGGCAATCATCCTAACACACCCTTTGTCGGTATTCAGATGAGTCCACACACGATGCTCGACGAAGGCATCGAACCGTGCCTGGATCTGATCAAAGAGACCGCGGCAGTTAACGCGGTGTTTGTCTATAGCCACGCCTTTCACACTAGCACACTCGGCAAGCCGCTGCGCGACCTCGCCACCGACCACGGCAAGCCGCCGCGTGACTTCCGCAACCGCGTCCCCAGCATCTGGGTACGCCACCATGATGAATACTTCCGCAACACGCGGCTGCGTGTCCGCTCCACCGACTCTGAACTTGAGTTCGCTGACCGCGATCTGTTCACCGAGATTGTCGAGCCCTGCCGAGCGCGCAAGATGAAAGTCTACGCACGCATCCTGGAGGCCGCGGGCCGTCATATTGAGAACTTCGACGAAGTGCGCACGATCGACGTCTACGGCAATCGCGGCCGCTACGCCTGCTGGTCGCACCCCGACTACCGCAACTTCTGGTCTGCCGTCGCGAGCGATATGTTCGGCCATTACGACCTCGACGGTTTCCAGTGGGGCGCCGAGCGCATGGGCCCGCTCATGAACGTCATCCTGCCCTGGAACGACGACCCGCCGACGTGCTTCTGCGAGCATTGCATCGCGCGGGGCCAAGCGGCGAACATCGACGCCGGCCGCGCAAAGGAAGGCTACACGAAGCTCTTCGAATACGTCCGCCGGCTCGCTGACGAGCGCGAAGTGCCCGCCGAGGGTGTCTTCACCATCTTCCTCCGCCACCTCATCCGATACCCCGAAATCCTCTCGTGGGAATACCAGTATCGTCTCTCGCGCGAGGCTGTCCACAAGGCGATGTATGATGCCATCAAGGCCGTCAAGCCCGCCGCCGACGTTGGCTGGCACGTCGATCACCAGCCATCGAGCTGGGACATCGTCTATCGCGCGGAGATGAGCTATGAGGAAATGGCGCCGTACTCCGACTTCATCAAGCTCATCCTCTATCATGCCGTCCTCGGCGGCCGCATCTATTCGTGGTATCTGCGCCGCTTCCAGAATACGATCCTGCGCGAACTCTCGCTCAGGCAATCGCTGGAGATCTACTACGACTTGATGGGCTACGACAAGAACGTCGAGCCCTCGGTCGAGGACCTGCGCCGGGAGGGGTTCTCGCCCGACTACGTCTACCGCGAGACCAAGCGCAGCGTCGCATCGGCGAACGGCAAGACGAAAATCTACGCCGGGATCGGCATCGACGTCCCTGGGAGCCCGCCCGAAGATCCCGAGAAGGTTTATCAGGCTACGCTGAACGCCTTCCGCGCCGGCGTCACCGGCATCGTCGTCTCGCGCGAATACGAAGAAATGAAAGTGCCCAACCTGTGTGCCATCGGTCGCGGCGTGCGTGAAGCAGCCAAGACCTCGGAATGAGCACGTAGGATGGGCAACTCGTTGCCCATGCTGACTCGAGACGCCGCGCTCCGCATGGGCAACCAGTTGCCCATCCTACGATCTCGCTGGCAGTCACGGCTCGTCTCGCCCGGTACCGCTCCACAAGCGGTTGCTGCCGACATCAGCCACAACCTTGCCCTCTGAATCGAGGCTATAGCCCAGTTTTTCCAGCGTTGTCTTTTCGGCGTGTCCGTCAACGAAAGACGCACAGGTCTTTCCCAGGTGTCGGGCTTCTGCCGGCGAGTGCTGCATCCACAGTTGGGAGCCGAAGCGCCAGCAGAACTCTACCGCTCCCGTGCTGCGCGCCAGCCTGGGGGGATCCAGCTTGTAAGAGTGGATGCCATGGTCGGTGACGCCCGGATCGGGAAGCTCGGTTGGCGAGGCGGAATCGGTGGCCGGGTCGAGCTCGCCCGGCGCGCCCCGGCTGTCGGCGATGATCACCGTTTCGCTCGGCCGGCGAATCTTCGAGATGTGCACCGGGAAATTCTCAAATCGGCCGTCTCTTACCCGGGAGTTGCCCAGGTACTGATAGTTGTAGCCGTAGGAACCGTTGCGCTCGTCACGCCTGTCGAAGAACCTGTCATGGAAGGATGGGCAGACGAAGTAGTCGTTGGTCATGATTACGGTTTCGGTGTCCCAGAAGGTGTCGCCCGGCTTTTTGACATAGGGGCTCGGATCGATGACCGGTCCCACGCCGCGGCTGAAGAACCATTGCCAGCGCGGCTGGCGCCGGCCATACTCGTTCACGTAGTCCTCCGTGCCGGTAGGCGAAGCCGATTTCAGCCGATCGGGGGGAAACATCCCATCGTTTTCATCGAGGTACAGGCTCCCGGCCACGGCCAGACGCCTGAGGTTTGCCGTGCACACGACACTGCGCGCCGTCTCGCGCGCCCTGACCACCACCGGCAGCAGGATGCCCGTCAGCACCGCGATGATCGAAAGGACCACCAGCAGCTCGATTAGAGTAAAGGCTCGAGTTGACAGGCGAAGACGAACATATCCTGATTCGCGCCTCATATTCCCAGACATCCTCTTGGCCCGGACGTGCCCGGGGGTTCTCAGCCACCGCTATGCATGTTTCCGCAGCACTCATGGTGGAGTGTCAATGGTAGGTAACTGCGCCAGTGACGGCTTGTCAAGAAAGATGTTTTGGAGAAGATGCGCCCGACGCGGGGGATTGTCACTTGTGTTGCGGCCATTTCCGCGCTAGACTGGGACCGCAGTGCGGTATAACCCCGGCGTTGACTCACGCCGGTTGCGTATCGAACGAGGTGAAGGAGTGTGGAGATGCAGGAGAGTCATTCGAATCTGTCGCGTCGCGATTTTCTGGCGACCGCCGCGGCCTCGGTCGCTGCGGCGTAACCGTTCACAGGAATTCTGGGCCGCATGAGCCGGTCCAGTGGGCGCGGAGGCATTGATGGATGAACGCAAAGACATTGCGTTG
>JAFGLV010000153.1 GCA_016927855.1 Sedimentisphaerales bacterium | reverse complement strand
CCACCGCTCAGCCCATCTGATCCCCGGCCCCAGAGTCCCGGGTCGCCTCGACAAATTCAGATTTTGCAGGTGCGCCGAAAGGACACGATGCACCTTCGAGCTGACCGGCAGTCTCAGGGCTTATCTGGCCACCTGTGTTGCCAATCGCGCCCGCAACGCCAATCGCGATAGTCGGCGAGGCACTTCGCTCGACGCGGCCGCGCCAGCCACGCTGCCCTGCCCGACGCAGCGGCCCGATCAGTGGGCCGTTTGCAGCGAAGAGTTCGACAGGCTTCGGGCTGCCGTCCTGAACCTGCCGTACGAGCAGAGGGAAGTCGTCGCGCTACGCGTCCACGCGCAGTTGACGTTCAAAGACATCGCCGTCGCGCAGAACGTGTCCATCAAGACGGTGCAGAGCCGCTATCGGTATGCCCTCGACAAGTTGCGTGTCCTGCTCGACGGGGAGGTGAAGGTATGAAAGATCGCAGAGCCCTGGAGAGACTGTTGAGAGACGCGCCGTTCAACTCGGATGCCCATGTTGACCGCGCGGTGTTGAGCGAGTTGCTCGGGCAATGGGATCGATCTATCGGCCGGCCCTCGCAGGGGAACGGTCTGAGGAGACATATCATGAGAACCATGACAGGAAAACTCATCGCGGCTGGAATCGTATTGGCCCTGGTCGTCACCGGTTTCATCCGCCTCGGCGGTCACGGCAGCAGCATCGCCTTGGGAGATATTGCCGAATCCCTGCGGCAGGTTCCGTGGGTGCATGTGACGGCGACGATCGACGCGCCGGGACAAAGGGGGCGCATAGAAGAGTGGGACAGTCTCGACCGTCACACCGTCATCAAGATTGACCCTGATGGTGTTATCACCTATCGGGACTACGGCACCGAAACGATGTACGTCTATCAGCCAGGGACGAATACAGTGACCGTCAGTCCGACCACAGGCCGGTTCAATATCGAGGTGCCTGGTTCACCTGTCGCAGCCATAGAGATGATGATCTCCTTCCAGGAAGAAGAAGGCGCACAGGTCACGTACGAGGCCGTCGTCCATGAAGGCATAGCGGCACAGGAGATTCGGATCATCAGCGACCGGCAGGATGTGACGCTGATTTGCGACCGCGAAACCGGTTTGCCGCTGAGCATGGAAACCGTCGCGGCACTGCCCGACACATCGGAACGAGCCACTGTCTCGGCGGCGTTCGACTATCCGGCCGAGGGGCCGGCGGACATCTACAGTTTGGGCGTGCCCGCTGACGCCAAGGTGGTTGACAACCGGCCCGCAGGGACCGCGGCCGATCTGGTTGAGCGGGTGCAGAGCCAGTTCGATGCGGGCTACGAGGATCATATCGTCGTGATGCTGGAATCATACGTTGATGCCAACGAGCTGCTCGAACCGGCTCAGATTACCGTGATGTGGCAACAGGGGCCGAAGAAACGGACGAGCAGCTACCATGCATACAACTTCACCGGCAGCAAGAGCGATTGGCCGACGCTATATCCACTCGTCAAAGACGCCTGGCCGGAGCTGACCGTGCCCGAAGTACTGGCCCTCGTATCCGATGACGTGGCGGAGACCCAGTGGATCTTCGATGGGACCGCCTCGACCAACCGCAGCAACTTCTCGGGCCAGGTCAACGTGCAGACCATCAGAACGGACATGTTCCAGCACGGCGGGATCGACTCGCTGGCTTCCCTGGCCCGGCCCAACCCGAGCGCCCTGACGATGGCCGGCTCGACGGTGCAGAAGAAGCTGGAACCGCTGCCGGCGGACCCGAATCGTCCAGGGCTGGTCGGATTCCGGATTGCCACCGAGCCGAGCCGTCCAGACGGTCGCCTGCCTGGAACCACCACGCAGACCAGCGTCGATTCGTATTGGTTCGACCCGGCGCACGACTACCTCCTGATGGAGCAGTCGACCCGTGCCGAGCGTGATGAAGGCGTGAGCGAATTCGTCAGGAGCACCGTCGGGACAGCTCAGACGCCAGCGGGAGAATGGTACCCCACGAGGATTCGGATCACATCGTCCTATCCGGACCGCAACGGTCAGATCCACCATATCGTCCGCGCGCAGAGAATCCTGCTCGATGCGTCACCGGTCTTCGAAGAAGAGACGTTCGACGCCGCCAGACTGCGGAACCGCGACGGCTCAGGAAATTAGTCTGTCGCATCTGCCCCCTGCCCTCCGCTCAGGCCGAAGTTCTGTGCCAGAGGGAGGTCAGGGCGGAGGCGGTGAGGATACAGACGAAGACGAAGAGCGCAGCCGGGAGAGCTGTCTCCGGAGTGAGGTTCTTCAACGCCAATGTGGCACCGAGACCAGCGTTCTGCATGCCGATCTCGATGGTCAGCGTCCGGCGGCGCTTCGTGCCGAGACGAAAGAGCGAGCCGACCCCGTACCCGGCCGCCAGGCCATAGACGTTGAGCAACAGCACCGCCGCCAGGACCAGGCCGGTCACGTCGGCCAGGCGCGACCGGTTCAACGCGATGATCAACGAGCAGATGAAGATAATAAACGTGCTCGAAAGGGCCGGAAATATCGGCTCGATGCGCTCCAGTTTCTCGCGGAAGTAGTGCCTGACGGCGAACCCCGCCACCAGCGGGATCACGACCATGATCATCACGTCGAGCACCATCGCCCAGAACGACACGTTCAGCGAGGTGCCCTGCGTCAGCAGGTACGTCAGGCCCGGCGTCAGCACCGGACACAATAGCGTCGAAACGGTCGTCAGGGATACCGAGTAGGCGGTGTCCGCTTTGGCGATATAGCTCATCACGTTACTCGCCATCGCGCCGGGCGCCGAGCCGGTCAGGATCAGGCCTACCGCCAGCGCATCGGGCAGCTTCAGCCAGCGGGCCACTAGAAATGCACCCAGCGGCATGATCGTGAACTGCGCCGCCGAGCCGATCAGGACGATAACAGGGCTTTCCAGGATGCGCTGGAAATCCTCCACGCGGAGCACCGCGCCAATCCCGAACATCGTCAGGGAAAAGAACAGCGTCTTGTGTTTGTCCAAGGCCAGGAAGGGAGCCGGCCAGAGGTAGGCCACGACGCCGAACAAGACCACCCACAGGGCAAAGGACCTCGTGTAAAAAGCCAGTGCATTGCGCCACATAAGGGCGAGAGTATACGTCACCGCCCTGCCCTGGGCAATGCAAAACCCGCGCACGCGCGGAAGACGCGCGGCGACCCGAACCTGCGCGCTCAGACTTCGTCGTCCGGCCTGTCGCCGCCAGGTTTATGGGGGGCGGTGAGTCGAGCGTGCTTGCGCCTGAGGTCGTTCAGGGCCTGTTCGGTGCGCTTGTACTTCGTAATGTCCAGCGCGATTTCCACCCCGCCGACAACGTCACCGGTTTCGTTGCGTAGCGGGGTGCCCTGGATTACCCAGGTGCGGCCGTCCGGGGTGCTCTTCTCGGCTTCCATCCAGCGGCCCGTCTCCATGGCCTGGGCTACCGGACAGTCATCGCAGCTCTCCTCCCGCTCGCCCCAGAGCTCGTAGCAGTGTCGTCCGATGATCTGCTCGCGGGTGCGCCCGACGGATTCACAAGCGGCACGATTGGCCCAGAGAATCGTCAGGTCCCTGCTCTGATGCACCACCAACTCGACCAGACTGTCGAGAATAGCCTCCTTTTCCCGCTCGGCTTTCTCCAGCGCCTGCTCCGCCAGCTTGCGGGCGGTGATGTCACGGATGCTTTCGCGGTGCCCGAGCGAATCACCCTTGTCGTCGTGAATCGGTTGCCAGGACATTTCGGCCCAGATGACGCGACCGTCCCGATGGCGGAGCCGAAACTGGACGTCGTTGCCACTGCCACCGTTGAGAGCCGAACGGAAGGCCTTGGCCATGCGCTCGCGGTCGTCTTCGTGGACAAGCGGCTGGGGGTAATCGCGCATCGCCACAATGTCTCTGACGGAGTAGCCGGTGGTGCGAGTGGCCGCAGGATTGGTCCACAAGACTCTGCCGGTGGGTCCGACCCAGACCTCCCAATCGTACGTATAATTGGCGATCGCGCGAAAGCACTGCTCGCTCATGCGTGCGGCCAGCTCGCTGCGCTTGTGCTCCGTCACGTCGTCATAGATCGCCATCACCTGGCCGTTCGGCAGGCGGCAGATGTAGTTACGCCGCCAACCGGCGATCCGCTCGTCTTTGTAGACGGAGACGGGATGCTGTTCGGGCTGTCCGGTCCGCCAGACGCGACCGAAGACCTCCACCAAGCCGAACTCGCGCACACCCGGGAAGACCTCCGTCACGCGCCGGCCCACCACGTCCTGTTTGCCGATGTGCTCGATCTGTTCGGCCGCCGGGTTGAAGTCCACGAAGACGAAATCCGCGCCGTCGTCGACGGCTTCGTATATGGCGACCCCGCTGGTGACGTGACTCATCAGCGCATTGAGTTTGGCGCCGGCGAGTGCCGGCTGTTCCGGGCCCTCCGCGCCCGGCACACCGCTCGGAACTCCATCCTGTTTGTCGTCCATGCCCGACTCCCTGCCGACTTCCAAGTGCCGCGACTGTCTTCTGCGGGCCAGCGCCGCTTAAGCCCAAGAGCCGCTGACAGAATGATCCGTCGCACTACGTACGTTGTAGGGGCAACCCCCTGTGGTTGCCCTGGGCAGGCACGGGGGCCTGCCCCTACCCATCCACCGGTGATTCTGTCAGGCGCTCCAAGAGCCGGTGCGCTCGTTTCGCCGGTATAGTATGGCGAAGGCCCCACGAAGCAACAACTATTTCTCATCCGCGCGCACCGGTGAGAAATCTCGTCCAGACAGCCACAAAAAAAGCAGGAAGCCCCGCCGGTGAAAGCGGGGCTCGTGCTCAGAAGGAGGACTTATGCTATTCGATACTTGCGCGAGCGAGGCAATGTCGACGATATGGCTCATTCTCCATCTCTCAGGGCTAATGCCGCATTCGACATTCTGCGTCCTGCCATTGCCTCGTCTCTACCCATCATACGCTCCTGCCTGTCGAAGGGTTCGCGCCGCGGCCGTCGCCTGGTCGGCGCTGGCCGAAAGGCGCCCTACTCCGTCAGATCCAGGACCACGTAGCGGTCGATCTCATCCACGCGGACCAGCAGCAGCGCCTTGCCCCGCTCCTGGGCGGCCTCCATGGCGCGGTTGAACTCGCGCACGTTCCGGATCGGTCGCCGGTTCACCTCCCGGATGAGGGCGCCTCTTTCGATCCCCTTCTCGTCGGCCGCCGAGCCGGGCGTCACCTCAGTAACAACGACGCCGTTGAGACCTTCATAGCCGAGACGCTGAGCCAACTCTTCGTCGAGCGTCTGAACCGTCATCCCCAAGCGGGCTCGCACCTCAGGCTGCTCGGTCGCCGGGACTGCGTCATCGGGCCGGGCCTGCAGGGTGGCGGTAAGCGTTCGGCGCCTGCCGTCACGGCTGACGACGATCTGGACCTCGGTGCCGGGCTTGTGCATGGCAACGCGGTTGCGGAAGACGTTGGCGTTTTCCACCGGCTGACCGTCAAGTTCGAGGATAATGTCCCCCCGTTCCAGTCCGGCCTTCTCCGCCGCGGAATCCTCGGTCACCTGAGTGATGAGGACGCCTTTCGCCTCGTCGACGTCGAAGAAGTCCGTCATGTCAGGCTCGACATCGCCGATGCCGACACCCAGGTAGCCGCGCACGACCTTGCCGGTTTCCTTCAACTGCACGTAGATGTCACGAGCCATGTTGCTGGGGATGGCCAGGCCGATGCCGACGTTGCCGCCGGGCCCGATGATCGCGGTGTTCATGCCGATCGCTTTGCCGTCGAGGTTCAACAGCGGTCCACCGGAGTTGCCCAGGTTGATCGCCGCATCGGTCTGAATCAGGTCCTCGTAGTCGGCAATCCCGATCTGGCTGCGTCCCTTGGCACTGACGATCCCCGCCGTGACGGTGTGGCTGAGACCGAAGGGATTGCCGATAGCGATAACCCATTCGCCCACCTCCAACGCGTCGGAATCCGCCAACTCGATATAGGGAAGATCGCGTTCCTCAATCTTGATGATGGCGACGTCCGTCTCGGGGTCGGCGCCGATGATCTTGGCTTTCGCCTGCCGGCCGTCGACCAACTGGACTGTCACCAACTCGGCTTCGCCCACCATGTGGTTGTTGGTGAGGATGTAGCCGTCGCTGGAGATGATGAAACCCGATCCCTGGGCAATCTGGCGGGGCGCTCGTTCGTTGCGCTCGCGCGGCGCACTGCGCGGTCCGAAGAAGAAGTAACGAAACAGGTCCTCCTCGGGTATCTCGCGCTCGGAGAAGTCGCGTGCCGAAGGTCTCAGGGTCCGGGTGGCTCTGATACCGACCACCGCCGGCGAGGCTTTCTCGGCAATCGAGGCAAAGGCCTTTCCCATCTGGCGCAGGGTGGCAATACTCTGTTCCTCCGCGACCAGCGCCGACAGGGGCATGACGAACCACGCCAGGATGCAGACGGCGGACAACGCCAATCGCGGCCGGATGCGGGCTTCTTGAATAGCGCTCTTGACCATAACGAACCTCCAGATGAACACAAAATAACGGACGACCCAAAGATCAGACGGACGAAAACCGTCGAACGCGAGTAGGAATTGATACGATTGTAGGTCGCCCAAGTTCAGGGCGTCAAATCTTTTTCGACAGCCGCTGCGACCCGGGCTCAGCCTACGCGCAAGAGGTTCCAGCCGGTCTGTGGATCGAGCTGGCGCTGAGCCTCGATCCCGACGATCTCGATGATCGTGACTTCGAGAATGAGGAAGATCTTCGCGCCGCCACGCGGACAGCCGATCATGTTGCTGCCGACCTTGCCTATGGCGGCATGCAGGTGCAGCTTGGGTCCGGCGTCGTCGCAGTAGATCGTGCCGACCCCCAGCGTCTCGCCTGGTCCTGCGAACGAGTGAAAGTCCGCCTCGATCCTGGGCATCTCTCGTTTGGGACCGACAACGACATCAGCCTGGCGAAACCCGCCGGTGATGAGGACGGCCGCACAGCGGATGTCCTCGCGCCGCGCTATCTGCTCCACGGATTCGTACAGGTCTTCGCCTTCGAACAGCCGCGCGGCGACGACCCGACCGGTTTTGCCTACCGCGTACTCCATCGTCTGCCTTTCTGCTCTCGAAGAGCTCAGGCGATCTCGTGCCATAGCGTGACATCGAGCGGCTTGGCCAGAAGGTCATCGGCCTGAGCGACAAACGCCTTCAGGTGCGGCGTCTGCAAGTGCTTGTCCAGGGCCGCCTGGTCGCTCCACGTCTCCACGAAAACGAACGAACACACATCGTCGGTGGATTGGTACAGGACGTAGCTGACGCACCCCGGCTCTTTCCGCGTGGGACCCACCAGGTCCTGGAGGACTTCCTTGACGTGCCTGACCTTCTCCTCCTTGGCCTTGGCACGAGCAATGACTGTCAGCGGCGGCTTGGACATCGGCATTCTCCTTGCTTGCTGGAAAAGCTGGTGTAGTCCGGCATCGATTCGTCTGCCATACTGCCGACAATCAGGCTCGACGTCAACAGGTTTCATAGCAACCGGCGGGAAATCTCGGCGCGTACCGCCAGCGCCGAGACAACCAGAAGAATCCCCCGGCGGCCGCGCCGTGGAAGCCGCTAGCGCATGACCCAGCTCTTGTCCTGGTAGACCACTTCCACCGAGTCCCTCAGGGCCGGGTCGCCGCGAAAAGCATAGTCCAACTCCAGAGTCTTTCGCAGGTACACCTGAACCGGCCGACCCATCCCGTCGACCGCCACCGGGTGGTCTACCACCGCGGTCTCATTGCTCAGGCCCGTGATGAAGACCTTGAAGCCCTCCGCTCTCAAATCGAAGTCAGGCCAGATCAACACGATGTCCTTGGCGTTGTCTTCGCCTTGCAGGATTCGGTTCTCGACGTTCGCGAGGGATTCCAGCAGTGGATATCGGCTCTCATGGCGCTGCCTGACACGCTCGAAGGCGACCGGCGGTACGTTCAGCCCCGCCGGGATGACCTGGAAGGTGCTGGTCATCAGCTCGCAGCGCGGGAAGAAATCCGCATCCTGCCCGGTGCGGTTGGTGACGCTGAGAATCATATACCAGAAGCGGGCCGGCATAGCGCCGGCACGGGGCACGACGATCTGGCGCGGCGGCTCGAATCTGACTTCCATAGTCCACTGACCGGGGCCTTGTACGATCGCCGGCTTGGGCGCCGCCAGACAGATATTGGCCAGCGCGGCCAGAACCGTCCCATAAAACAGACACTTTCTCATCCGGTACCCCTCTCCAGAGAGCACGTTGCATAGCTGAATACACTGAAGCCCATGATTATCCCATTTTACACCAAATCCGGCCGGACGCCAAGAAGATTTTGGCCTCCCCCGATCCGCAAAGCGCCTGGCCGTGCGACCCCTCGCACAGCGCGGATTTCTCAGGCGCGATTTTGGACAAGTCGCGCCCCGACCTTGTCGATAAGGTTCTCTGACAGGCCGGAGCGCAACAGGAACGGCCTAGACAGAATCACCTCACTACTGGATCAGGAGTGAAATGATGCAGGGCGCCGATGCGACGCTGCGTGAATCACCCGCGGCACGTGAGTCTCTGGGCGGCAAACTCCGCGCGGAGCGGGACGGACTGACTGTCGGCGACATCATGAGCAAGGAGATCATCACCAGCACGCGTGACGAGACGCTCTTCGCGGCGGCCAAGAAGATGTCCGAGAACGGCGTCTCCTGCGTGGTCGTGGTCGAGAACGGGCGGATCGCGGGCATTATGACCGATAAGGACATGCTGCGGGGCGTCGCGCTGGAGGAGACGGATTTTCGTCGGGTGCGGATCGCTCAGTTCATGACGAGTCCGGTGGAGGTGGTTCCGTCACCGACCTCGGTTATGACTGCCGGCCAGATCATGGAGACTCGGGGGATCAAGCGTCTGCCGGTCGTCGATGACAATCGGCTGGTCGGGCTGGTCACACAGACCGACATCACCCGAGGGCTGATTTCGATCAGCCCGCTGACGAGCGTCACCAGCATCATGAGCCGGGACGTGGCTACCGTGAGCACGGCGGCAACGGCTGCCGAAGCCGCCCAGGCCATGTCCGCCAGCGGTATCTCGTGCGTGGTTGCCATGCACCGCCAGACGGTCGCCGGAATTGTCACCGAGAAAGACCTGCTGCGACGCGTCGTGGCGCTGCACAAGAACCCCGCCACGACGAAGGTGGAGGATATCATGTCCTTCCCCGTCGTCACTATTTCAGGGACGTACTCGGTCCTCAGCGCCGGCAAGAAGCTGGATCAGATGCACCTGCATCATCTCGTCGTCACCTGCGAGAACCGGGTCTGCGGGATCGTGACTCAGACCGACATCATGAAGGCGGTCCGCCGGGAGCTCGAACGCATGGAGCGACAGCACCTGACTCTGACCACCGAGTTGGATTCCCTGGTCCGCTACATCACGCACGACGTCGCCAAGCTGCGGACTCTGGTCAGCGACAGTGCTGAGACACCCGCCCCAAGCACCGCCGCCAGCCGGTCCTGACACGTCTGACGGCACGCCTGCGGCACCACCGACTGGACGGCCCACCCCTGATTATCGGGCTTTCTTCATCATTTCTTCGACTATCCTCTGGACGTGATCGACCTGGGGTGGTAAGCTCCGGTCAATGGAAGAGTGGATGGAAACGGCAATTCGGAAAGGAGGCCGAAGATGAGCACGTCCGCATCGGTTCTACTGGCAATCATTTCCTGTCTGGAAGTCTTCACCGACGTCTCGCAACCCGAGTCAAACCAGTTCATCGCCACAGGCTGGAACGTCGATTCGGGTCAGGCGGACCCCCACCTGGCGGCGTTACGCGTCGCGCGGTTCCAGGGCGTCCATCTCTGGGGACTTTGCGAGGTCAAGAACAGCCAGTGGGCGGAGTTGTTCGTGCGTGCTGCCGGCGAGAACGAACCAGGCGAGTTCATCGGGATCATCAGTCGCACCGGAGGCACGGACCAGTCCTGCATCATCTACGATACGACCCGGTTCGACTTGGTTCGGAGCTTCGAGATTGACTGGGCAGATCGCCTGTGGTATTGCCCGCGGATGCCGATCCGGCCGCCCTTGGTGGCCCATTTGCGACATCGCGCCACCGGCCAGGAACTGCTTTTCATGGTCGATCGGATGTATGGCTGTCGGATCGACATGCAGGCAGAGGCGCTGAACGCTTGGGCTTCCGCCCAGACACTGCCCCTCGTGGCGGTCGGGACTTACGACTTCCAGTACGACCCCGAGACGGGGCCTTTGTGCCCCGACGGACAGAAAGCATTGCTCGCTCTCATCGCCGACGGCGTCTTTCACTGGTTGGCGCCCGATAATCCGGTCTCAACCTTCAATTGGGATCGCGACGTGATCGACGATTTCGTCTTTTTGGCCAACACCTCCGGGCGGCTCTCGGGTCAATCCCGCATCGTGGTCGAGCCCGGCGATTTCGCCGGTGGCGATACCGCCTCCAACCACCGTCCCGTGCAGGCGACGCTCAACGTGCGCTGATCCGTATCACCCGCCGTTTGGAGGGCAGACGGGTTACTTCCTATACTTTCAGTGGCGCGATCGTGCGCGCCGACCCGTTTCGGCAGGCCCGTTATAGCGAGGAGAGTTATGAGAACGGTCAAAGTATCCGACGAGCTGTTCGAGCAGTTGAAAGGCTTGGTAGTCGACCCCTTCGACGATACGCCGGACATTGTGATCAGCCGATTGATCGACATTGTCAACAAGGCCAAGAGCCGCTGGTCCCCACTCGATGCGTACGATGCCGCCGAAGGCACGCAGGCACCGCACAGACCTCAGAGGCATGCCCCACAGGTACAGCCTGAGGAGGAAGAGCAAGTAGTTGTGCTATAGGCACTCGGCGCGGCCATCCTTCGCGCCAACCGCACAGCAAGCAACACGAACGTGGTGTGTTCCTGGGCGGCGCGCGCCCCGCTTCGTGCGCGCCGCAGAGCCCCTGCCGGCCCGGCGATCGCCACCCGCGGCCCGGCCACGCCACCCGATCCCCAGTCTTCTCGCTCACGTACGCACACGCCCGGCGTCTTCTATCATCTGGACGCCAGTCTCAGACGGCGCAGAAAAACAGTGGCACGCACCTGAGGCGGCGGAGTGGTGCGTGCCACCTACCAAGTTGTCCGGCTGACGCCGGAGTAGAAGCCTCAACTGGTCTCTAAAGTGTAGGAAATACTCAGCCCGGCGACAAACCGCCCCCGAAGGCGCGGTCTGCTACGCCTGAATCGTGACAAAGCACCCCCCGAGACAAACGGACCGGCTTTCTCTACCTTATGGCGGCGTAATCGGTTCTTGCGATCGAGAACCCGTCTTCCCAGCCGTCCTTGTAGCGTCCGTTCAACTCATACCGCTGAGTGTCCCGCGTGAAGCGGTAGAAGGGATGGCCGATGGTATTGCACCCGGCTGAGTAGCCGTCCACATAGCCATCCACATACTCCGGGGCATACCCGGCGGCGAGCAATCCTTTGCGATCCGTGTGACCGCACCCCATAAGAAGAAGACATGCCAGAACCACGATGACCAAGAGCTTTACCATCCTGTGCACTCCAACCATTGGGTGGCCGAGCGCGACGGCGTCGGCCGGCACCCTCCATCTTAAAGTATAGGAGCATACCGTCGCATTCCAAGGCACGCAAGTAGCAAATCGCGTTATCAGCACTGCCAACGCAGATTTTATATCCGAGTCGGCGCCAAGCGGTTCGTTGCGACCCAGTCGGGCGTCCAGCTCGACACCTTGACCAGGAGACCACGAACGAGCCCTAAAGCCCCAGAGGATGCGCTTTTGACTTGATTTAGCCCGGCTTTCCACGACAATGCGGACGATCCCGAAGGACATCGGGACCAATCGCAGCGTTTGGATGGCTCGTTCGAGGTGAAAACAGGCAAACACGCTAGAATCGCGGCAGCGGCGGTCGTATTCGTAATCGTGTGCGCTTTGGCTGCCTGGTTCGGCCAGGAGGCGAAGGTCGGCTCCGAGGCGCCTTGGTACAGCATCGTCCCACCCCTGCTGGCCATCGTATTGGCCTTCCTGACGCGCAACGTCATGGCCAGCCTCGGAATCGCCATCGTCATCGGGGGCCTGCTGAGCGCCATGCCACACGACCCGCTCAGCGCCGGCGCCTGGGGCCGGGGTATCGCAGCGGCGGTGTCTTACCCCGTCCAGACCCTGGCAGACCCGACCAACCTTCTGGTTTTGTCCTTCATCCCTCCGATCTTCACCATGGTCGAGGTCATCATCGCCTCCGGAGGCTTCAACGGGATCGTCCTGTGGCTGGTCAAACGCGTCAGGAGCAGGAAATCGGCCCAGACCGCTACCGCTGCCATGGGAGTCGTCTGCTTCATCGACGACTACGCCAACGCCATCATCGTCGGGTCGATGATGCAGCCGATCACGGACCGCTACCGCATCAGCCGGGCCAGACTCGCTTTCCTGGTGGACGCAACGAGCGCCCCGGTTTCGGGACTGGCGGTCGTCAGCACGTGGATTGCCTACGAAGTCGGGCTCTTCGCCGACGTCAGCACGCAGCTCGGCCTGGGCAAGACGGGCTACGCGATGTTCTTCGATGCGCTGAGCTTTCGGTTCTATTGCCTGCTGATGCTCCTGTTCGTTTTCGCCCAGATCCTGATCGGCCGGGATTTCGGACCCATGCGAAAGGCCGAAGCGGACGCTCAGGATGACGGTCAGCGGTTGAGGTTGCGCGGCTCGTCACGTGAGGCGGTTGCGTCCAGCGGCTCTGACGACGACTCCACGCAAGACCCAACCGAAACGAGCATCGCAACCCCAACCTCAGCCGCGCGGCGCAAGCCAGACAGGGCACTCAACGCCCTGATCCCACTGGCCGGCCTGGTAACCTTCCATCTGACCGGTCTCTGGCTCGACGGCGGTGGTCCTGCCAGACTCCAGGCAGGTGGATCGCTGCTGAGTTGGGATTACTGGCGTGAGGTCATCAGTGCCGCGGAGCACAGCCACTTCATGCTGATGTCGGCGGCGGTCTTCGGGACGATCCTGGGCGTACTATGCGGCACGCTGACCGGCTCGCTGCGGGTATCGGCGCTTCCAGGCTGCCTCTATCGTGGTGTCAAGCGTGCCCTGCTGCCCTCGATCATCCTGGTGCTCGCCTGGTCGTTGAAGCATAGCTGCCAGAGCCTGAACGCCGGGACGTTCCTGACGGCGCTGCTGGCCGATCACCTCCCGCCGCACTGGTTCGGGCCGCTCCTGTTCGTGGTCGCGTCGGTGACGTCCTTCGCGACGGGAACAAGCTGGGGGACGATGGCGATCCTGATCCCAACCGCGATCCCGGTGGCCTTCGCCCTCGACGGGAACATGTATGGCCCGACCACGATGATCAGCCTCGGAGCCGTCCTGGACGGCGCCATCTTTGGCGACCACTGCTCCCCGATCTCCGACACCACCATCATCAGCTCGGTGGCGAGTTCATGCGACCTGATGCAGCACGTGCGCACCCAGTTACCCTACAGCCTGCTGGTGGCATTCGTAGCGTTGGGCCTGGCGTATATCCCCAGCGGTCTCGGGTTGGCGCCACAGTGGAGTTTCGCGTTGGCGGCGGTGACCATCCTGGGCGTCCTGCTGTGGAGCAGGCGTCGCGGGCGAGGCACCCTGTTGAGGCAATAGCGCGCGCCGCGTCAGCGGCCTGTATACCACGCCTGGGGCACGTCATCGCCGGTCGTCTCCGGTTGCGCCGATACATGAGCGTCCAGCCAGAGGACATTGGCACGCCCGCGCGTCTCGAAATCGGCACCGGAGCGGATGTTGTGCCGGAAGATGCCGCGATAGAACCGCGAGCGATCGCCACCGGGGCGATAGTGCGTGAGGTTCTTCGTCCCGAAGCCGTCGTTGTGGAACATGTCCCGGCTGCCCTGCTCGATTTTGGGCTCGACGTGGTCGTGGCAGACGATGAACTGCGCCGGATGACGGATCGTGGTGGTGATTCGAACGCCTGAGTTGCCACCGTTCTGGTGGAACAGGTTGAAGTTGAGACTGTAGGCCGCGTGATGGATCAGTTCGGGTTCGCCGGGGTAGATCAGCTCGGCCACGCTGCGGTAACTCGGGCACCCGAAGACTTTCGTCTCCTTGATGTACCGCGCGTAGGCGACTCCCCAATAGGCGTTGTTGTCCGTCGTGCGGCGCACCTGGCCGGCCTGGTCGTACCAGAAGAAACCGTTGGTTCGCCCGCAATCGGCCGGCTTGAACTCGTTCTCTTGCAGGTACATCGTCAGGCCCAACCCGATGTTGCGCAGGTTGGACTTGCAGACAGTCTCGCGCGCGCCCTCCCTGGCCTTGTGCAAGGCAGGCATGATGATGCCCATCAGCAGGGCAATAATGGCAATGACAACCAGCAGTTCGATCAGGGTGAAGGCCTTTGACGGGTGTGCCATGACGTTGCTCTCTCCTTGGCGAGGGTCGGCAGTTGCGCCCGACGGCCCTCGTGACGGTAAGCCGTCCTCTTCCGCCGCGTCGGTGCCGGTATCATATCACAAACCCGGCACCGAAGCAACCCATCCAAGAAAAACCCTTGTCACGGCCCAATGATCGCGTGCCGCTCGGCAGCGCGATCATTTCGCGGTTTCGCCTTCTTCCGCGTGGCTCTTACCGAGCCAGAAGCCCGTCGAGCGAAGCTGGACAGAGGTCACGTACAGTTGCAGCACGTGGCTCTTGACGTTCGCTTCGAACAGCAAGTCCGCCTGACCCTGACGGCGCCACTGGAACGGACCGTCCATGTTCACGTCGAGACGTTCGGGATAACCCGAATTGTCGAAGGTGCCACTGCCTTGCAGCTCGAAGTCCGTGGGCGGCACCGTCAAATTCACGTCGTATTTCTGGCCCTCGAAGACCGCCGAGCCGACGATCTGGAAGACCTCATCCCCGATGGACGTCGGGCCTGCGACCGCGGTTGGAAATGCCAGGGTCTGCGGATTGACCGTGAGCGGCCCTCTGGCAGTCGTCGCGTCGAAGAAGGCCTGGACGGACAGCGTCAGCGGGAACTGGCCTCCGGTGACGTCGCTGTCCGTGACGACGGCAGCGTGCTGCGCCGGCTCGGTCACGATCCGAAATCCCGTCAGCGTGGTGGTCATGGCGCCCAAGTCGACGGTCATTTCCATATACCCGATCGCCGACGACAGAGAGACGCTCGGATTGTCGATCCGGACCTCGCGGCCGTCGAGATAGGCTTTCAGCTCGATCGCGTAGGAAGCGGCCATACGGTCGCACGCAAACCCGTAGTCGTCGGCCTGTGGCTGCGGACCAGGAGGCTCCTGGCCGGTGTCTGAGGCTTCATAGGCATACCAGACAATGCCCTCGAAATCCCACACGCCGGCCTGCTGCTTGACCAGGAGGTCCTTCTCGGCTTCGTCGATCGTGTAGAAATGGGTGCCCAGACTGCCGGACCAGAAGCGATAGACCGGCTTGGCATCGGCGGGCTGGACGCCCTCGGGATAGGCGAAGAATACCGGGCCTTCGTACGCCCACGCGTCCGCGTATTCGCTGATCAGAAGGTCCCGCTCCGCTTCGCTGATCGTCCAGAAATGAGATGCGAGCTTCTCCGACCAGAACCGGTAGACCGGCTTCAAACCGGGCTCCGTGGGTGCAACGTAAGTCAGGTAGGCAACGCCTTCAAAGGTCCAGATGTGCGGCTGCTGGGCGAGCGAGGCTTGCTCGGCCACGTCGGCCGTGTAGAAATGCTTGCCGGTGACGTTGGACAGGTAGCGATAGACCGGCACGAGATTCCGCACTTCGTAGGCGCCCATGTCGGTGGCTTTGCCGGCCAGTCTCGGGCTGCCGTCGAGATCGACCGCGTTCGGGTCGCTCGCGTAGTCGGGATCTCCTGCATCCACGCAAGCCGAATCGGCGGTCAAGCGGTAGTCACCCGGCACCCAGACGATGCCCGGGTCGGCTGCGGAAACCTTCGCAGCGGGATCATCCGGGTTGGCCCACTGGCCCGGCTGGACAAAGGCAGGGTCGATCGAGATATTGCCTTGTTCGACCGGGTAGGCGGTGCCTTCGACATCGCAGTAAGCGACGTCGAGCAAGTTCACGCCAAAGAGCTGGTCGGGCGTATTGCCCCAGACGATGGAATTCGTCACGTCGGCCTCGCCGGAACAAACCATGCCACCGCCCGACGACGCGACGGACTTCGTATCGCCGATGACGGCAAGTGCCTGGTCACCGGCAATGTTCGAGACGATCGTGCAGTGGTCGATGACACCCTGGCCGCACGAGATGCCACCGCCAGTGGTGTTCATGCCGGCCAGAGACCCGCCGAGGCCCAGACCCAGACGGCCGGTACGGTTGCCGGCCACGAGGCTGCTGGTGATCTGGAGCGAATCGGTACAGAAGATGCCGCCGCCTTCACCACCATTGCCGGCCAGACCCTTCTCGCCCTGGCTACTGTCGCCACCGGCGCCGGCGCTGTTGCCCTCGATGGTGCAGTTCTCGATCGCGGCGCGCGAGCAGTAGATGCCGCCGCCTTGGCCACCATCGGCCGCTTGCACTCCGTCTCCGCCTTTGCCGGCACTATTGCCCTCGATGCTGGACCGGACGACCAGGACCGAATCGGCGTAGATGCCGCCGCCGTGACCGCCGCGGCCCGGTCCGAAGGGCGAGTTGCCGCCGGCGCCGGCGCTGTTGTCAGCGATGGTACAATCAGATATTCGGACAAAGGAATCAGCCGCGTAGAGCCCGCCTCCGTTGCCGCCGGCCAGAGCCCAGCCGCTCGGTGCGTCGAGTCCGGCGCCGGCGCTGTTGCCGCTGATCTCGCAGCCTTCAAGCGCCAGAGTGGACGCCACGCTGCACACGCCGCCACCGGGACCACTCGCCAGCGTTGCGTTGGCGGTGATACGACAGTGCGCGAGTGTCAGATCACTGTTTTCGCAGTATACTGCTCCGCCGGAATCGGCCAGGCCGTTCGTGATCGTCAGGCCGGAAATGGTCGCGCCCTGGGCGCCGACGACGTAGAAGGCACGATGCAGGCTCTTCTCGCCGCCCTGGCAGTCGATGATGGTGGCACGCACCACGTCCGCATTCTCCGGATCGGAGCTTCGGACGGTGATGGCCTTACCACGCAGATCGACGTCCCAGTTGCCCGGGCCGGTGTAGGTGCCGGCCTCCAGCACCACGGTATCGCCGTCCCGGGTCATGTCGACCGCCGCCTGGATCGTGGGCAAGCCGGTCTTACCGCCCGGAGAGACGTAAAAGGTTTCGGCGCTCGACAGACCAGGGGTTCCCGCCAGAAGTGCCAGCGCCATCAGTACATAGACGTTACAGGGTCGGCAACGCATGCTTAACCCTCCTCCCAAGAAGATTACGCAAGACCATAGGCCATGGGCCGCAGGCCGGAGGTCCCTGGGGCTTGACGCCTCCAGCCTACAGCCTGCCACGAATGTTCTACACTTAGTGCCGTCCGAGGCGTGATATTTAACGCTTATTCCTGTGGAGACGCAAGATTCCGGCACCTGCGGCCCGCTGACGCCGCGAGGTCAAATACCTGCACCCCCAAGGCCTTTCATTGTAGCAAATCGAAGCTTGTTTGTCCAGACCTTTGCCCCGTCGGTGATGGCTGTGGAGACAATTCGGGTTATGGGACTGCCGGTGTCAGAAGAGGCGCCAGCGGGGCGAAACTCAATCACCGCTGGGCGGCAGCAGCGGTGCCAGCGCCTTGGTCCAGAGGGCATAACCGCGTGCATTGATATGGAGTCGGTCGTCGAGGAACAGCGTGGGGTCGGGCTCGCCGTCGGCACCCAGCAACGGCGTGCCCAGGTCCGCAAAGAGCAATCGGCCGCTCCGTTCCGAGAACGTCTTGACCAGATCGTTGGCTTTGTTCATCTCAGCCTACAGCGACCAGCGGCTGGAGCTGGGCTTGATCGAGATGAAGATGATTCGGGTCTCGGGCAGCTTGGCGTGGACCAATTCGACGAAGCGACGGTAATCGCACAACACGCGACTGGCGGACTTGCCTGCCGCGACGTCGTTGTCTCCGGCGTAGAAGACAATGAGCCTCGGCGCGTATGGCAGAACGATACGATCGGCAAAATGAACCACGTCGGATATGTGCGCGCCTCCGAAGCCCCGGTTGACGATCGGCAATTCCGGAAACGACTCGTGCGTTTTCCACAGGCGAATGCTCGAACTGCCGACGAAGAGGATCGGATCGGCCGGTATCGCGTTCTTGCTATCCCACTGCGCGAACGCCTCGATCTCCCCAGCAAACCGGTTCGGGTCCGGATTGACACCGGGATCGCCGGTCTGAGCGGCGGCGAGCGCCGATACGATCGACAACAGCATGACGTACGCTGACGACATCCACCCACCCTTTCAATGCTTGCGAGCGCAAATCGCGGAAATCGAACCTGCCACCAAGATGAATCGTACACCGATGTGAGAATGCACGCAAGCGCCGCACCGCCGGTGCAGTGCGTGCCAGATCGCGCGTCCAACTTCCTGAAGCGAATCGGAGGAGTTGACTTCCCTCGGCGCTATGGTATACTGGACACGATTTGGCATCGACGTATAAACAAGCGATTGCGACGCCATGTCAAAAAGCGATGCCAATGATTTTGGCAGGAAACAAGGATCTGAGCAGTCGGCAGGTAATAGCCTGCCGAATCGAGTGGATTTTGTTCTGACGCCGTGAGGTGCGACGATGAGAGTCTACATGAGTCACATCTTCTTCGCAGTTGGCTCGGCCCACAAGCCAGGGTACAATTGCGTGCATTCGCGTAGCCTTGCCGGACCTGCCTTCCATAACAAGCACCCTCATTTGCCCAGAAACGAAGAGCTTCCCGCAAACGTCGCGTCGGCGGCAGACCTCTCATAGGGCCTGCGTCTGCGTCACCCGGATTCCTGTCGCAGCGCCCAGCTTACGCGCTCTGCCAACGGATGAACCTCAGAACTGTGTCGTATGCCTCCCGAGAACCGTCCGCGCGCCGCCTGCGGACGGCGGGAAGGACAAGCGCGGGAACAGATCCTTACAGGATGGCAGTGTTGAGAAATGACAAAGTGGACGATCGAAATGAAGAACGTAGGACCCGGAAAGGCCTGCAGCACCATGGCAGTAGAAGCGCAGAATCTGGTCGAGGCCAAGACGTACGCCCTGCGAGAGTGCCGCAAACACCTTCCGGCCGGGCAGGTCTACCTTGAGGCCAGGGGGCATTACACGTATTCGATCGTTCTGGACATGGACGAGGTCGGAACCGTCGAACTTGCGCGTCTGTAGGCCTGCCCAGACGGAGCACGCCGGCAGACAGGAGCTCCAGAGACATGAATCCAACCTGGACGAAAAGCAATGTAGGTAATGACAAGGAGACCTACAAATGGCTGAAAAGCACGTACGTCATATCGTGAGCAAGGCAATCGCGGCGGCCCAACCGAGCGACGAGAGATACTACCATCTGTGCTGGTGGGAAGGGTCCGTCCAGTGTCTTCATGTACGCCATACACAGGAGGCCCACACGGTATTCTTCAGCGCTCCCGGAGCGATGCTGAACAACAGCTTGTCATCCCATCAGTGGAAACTGATAAGCACGCGCATCATTGACTTCTGCACGATGCGCGGGATACCTCTGAGTTCCCAGTCGAGATCTACCGAAAGGACCCATGACGCTTCCGCAGTGCAACCTCGCCGTCAAGTGACGGACTATGATGCCATGCGCCTTCGTATGCTTCTCGCCACCGCTCAAAGCACGAATCCCGCGATGAAGGCCCCCTTGGGCAGACTTCAGCAGTTGCTGGAGACGGCCGATGTCGTGGCGCCCCGGGATGTCCCAGGCAATGTTGTGACCATGAACTCCAGGGTACGACTTAGGGACGACCACGACGGGGCCGACATGGTGCTGTCACTGGTCTTTCCGGCCGACGCCACGACTGATACGGATTTCGAGAGCATGAAAGTCTCGGTCTTGACGCCGATCGGCCTGTCGCTTCTCGGCCAACGGGTCGGCGACATCGTCGAAGGCCGGATCAGCGTTCACGAGTTGCTGTATCAGCCGGAAGCGGCAGGCGATTTCGCCCTATAGGTGCGGAATGACGCGTTGCGTCTTCGTCCCACGCCGGCAGGATTCGGCTTGTATCTCGGTCGTCGCAATAAGGTGGCGCACATGAAGAAAACCAATAGGACCGTCTGGTGGATAGTCATGTTGGCTCTGCTTGCCGTCGCCTCGATCATGCTTGACGGCCTGCGGCAGCCACCAAGGCAGATCGTGCCGGGATTCACGGCTCTGAAAATGGTGGGTATTGTGGCCGCGATTGGTGTCTGCGCTAACCTGATCTTGCTGTGCATTCGCTCGCATTTCGCGCGGCAGCGAAAGCCCGGCGCGGAGGCCGAGATGCTCGGCCGGGTCGTCAGACTGGTCGCCGCGTTGGAAGAGAATCTTCGAAGAAATCCAGAACACACCGTCAGTAGACTTGGCTATTCCCTATGTGTATTCATATAGAGCGGCGCTTGAAGACAACGAGAAGGACATCACTCCCCCTGCGGAGCCCGTAAGGGTGGTGCCGATAGAGACGATTGAAGTCCCCACGCCGGGGAGCGATGCCCAGGATGTCAAGCAATTGGCCCAGAGCATTCACGAGAGAAGGCTGTTGCAGCCAATCCTGGTCACAAGGACGGACAGCGGACGCTATCGAATCGTCGCCGGCCAACTGCGCTTCGAGGCGTGCAGAGAATTGAATTGGCGGACTGTCCCGGTCTGCATGTTGCCCACCACCGACAACAGGACCGTTCCGGCGAGAGGATGCCCCGCCCCCCTGATTGCCGGTGAAGAACGCATATGGCAGCAGCGAATACCGCCCTCACGCTCTGGATTCACGTCTGGCGCTCCACAATCGGGCCGATCATGAGTGGGGCCGGACTCCTGCCGTTTCTGGGAAATCTCTGCCCCCTAGTGGGCCAGGCCGCGTTTCTTGAGGGTGACACTGACACCGCCGCCATCGCTGAGGAAGATCGTTTCGAGGTCGGGATTCGTCGTGATGGCTCTGATGTAGCCGGGATCGGCCTGACCGGCGTTGATGTTGTGGGCCAGGACCATGCCGCCGGGACGGACCTGAGGCAGCAGCTTGTTGAGGTAGTCGAGGTAGCCTTCCTTATCGGCGTCGATAAAGAGAATGTCGATCTCGCCCTTGAAATTCTGGACCGTCTCGTGGGCGTCTCCTTCCACGAGCGTAACGATGTCATCGACGCCGGCTTTCTTGAAGTTCTCCCGCGCCAGCGCCGCCCGGCGGGCGTCGATTTCAAAGGTCGTCAGCTTGCCTCCTGTGCTCTTGAGCGCCAGGCACTGCCAGATCCCCGAATAGCCGTTGGAGGTGCCGATCTCGACCACCTGCTGGGCGCCGGTCGACTCGGCCAGCAGTCTCAGCAGCCTGCCGTCGTGCGCCGGCACGTTCATCATGCCACCGCTCTGCGTCCGATCCAATTCGTCGAGCACGTCGAGGATCTTCTTCTCCGCGTCGTTCTTGGGCACCGGCGCCGTCTCGAAGGCCCCTTCGCCAAAGCCGAAGCCTCGGCGTCCGCCCCGCCGGCCGCCGGGACCGCGAAAGCCGTCCTGGGCCATCAACATTCCAACCACACTCAACAGACCTATTCCGACCAGACCGGCGATCATCTTCCTGGACATCTCCAGCTCCTTTCAGAATGGGGTTAGCATCTTTGCTGGACAGTGGAGGCAGAGGCGTAGACGTTACAGCCCAGCCGCGCCGAAATGCGCACGCTCGCAACGACGCCAGCCGAGGGCGGCTGGGGCGCACACTATTCGTGGCGCAGCGCGATGATCGGATCGACCTTGGCGGCGTTCATGGCGGGATAGAGCCCGAAGAGGATGCCGATGGCCATGCTGATCAGCAGCGGCAGCAGCACACCATTGAGGGTAATGACGGTGGCCATACCGGAGAAATACGTGATGAGGAAGGGGATCAGGACGCCGACCCCCAGGCCGATGAGCCCGCCGGTGGTGGAGAGGACGACCGTCTCGATGAGGAACTGGTAGATGATCTGGCGGCGCTTGGCGCCGATGGCCCGGCGGATGCCGATCTCGCGCGTGCGCTCCGTCACCGAGGCGAGCATGATGTTCATGATCCCGATGCCGCCGACGAGCAGGCTGATGCCGGCGATGGAGCCGAGAACGATATTGAAGGTCCGCTTAGTCGCCTTGGCCTGGCGCAGCAACGCCAAAGGCACACTGATCGCGTAGTCCTTCTTGTTGTGGAACTGCTCGAGCATCCGTTCGATCCCGGCCGCGACCGCTTCGACGTACCGCGAATCCTCCACCTGCACGATGATCTGGTGCAACTGGACCTGCTCGGCTTCCATCGAGCCCGACTTCTGGCGGATCGAAATGTCGCCGAAATACGTCCGCGCCACACCCAGGGGAATGTAGACGTCGGCCTCCTGGTCGGGAATCTGAATGTTGCCGGCCTGGCCGCTTTCGCTCTTGACCACACCGACGACCTTGAACTCGTTGCCGGTGATGCGAATCGTCTGACCGATGACCGCTTCGGTGGCGAGGATCTTTCGCGCGCCGAATTCCGTCAGCACCGCTACCGGAGCGCGTTCATCCTCGTCGGCCTGCATCAGCACGCGACCCGCTACGATCTCACGCGGCACCAGGTCGAACCATTGAGGCGTCGTCCCCACGACCCTCAGCTCCATCGACCTTTCGCGCAGGCGCGAGTCCTTGCGCGTCAGCTTCACCGGCGCCGCCTGTTTGACGTGGTTGAAACTGGCCGCGACGCGCGTGAAGTCCTGGTAGGTCAACCCATAGACGCTGATGCGCGACCGTTGGACGCTGGCCTGGGCTTGCTCTTCTTCGGCAGACTTGACGGAAGAGATGATGATGTTGTTGCTGCCCAGCCGGCGGATCTGGTCCATGGCTTCGGCGCTGGCGCCTTCGCCGACCGAGAGCATCGCCACCACACTGCCGACGCCGAAAACCACACCCAACATGGTCAAGAACGAGCGCAGCTTGTGCAGGAGGAGATTCTCAATGCCCAGCGCTATGTTTCTGGCGATCTTTGCCTGTCTCATACGTACCTGTCTCGATTCGATCGATGACACCGTCGATCATGTGCAGTCGGTTCCGCGCATGCGCCGCGATGTCCGGTTCGTGCGTCACCATGATGATGGTCTTGCCGAGCTGGTTCAGCTTGTCCAGCAGTTCCATGATCTGCTCGCCGGTGGCGGAATCGAGGTTGCCGGTCGGCTCGTCGGCGAAGATAATCTGCGGATCGTTGGTCAAGGCGCGTGCGATCGCGACGCGCTGCATCTGCCCGCCGGACAGCTCGGTAGGCCGGTGGTGCAGCCGGTCACCCAAGCCCACCTCCTCCGCCAGTTCCTTTGCCCGCCGGGCGCTGCGGGCCGCATCCCAGCCCAGGTAGTACAGAGGCAGCTCGATGTTACGCTGCACGGTCAATTGCGGGATGAGGTTGAAGCTCTGAAAGACGAAGCCCAGATACGTCAGACGCAGCTCGCTGAGCGCATCGTCGTCAAGCCGGCTGACGTCCTGGTTGTCGAGATAGTACGAGCCGGAGGTGAGACGGTCGAGACAGCCCAGGATGTTCATCATGGTACTTTTGCCTGAGCCGCTGGGACCCATGATCGCCCAGAAGCTGCCCCTCTCGAACGAGACGGTCACGCCGGCCAGCGCGTTGACCTGCTCGGTGCCCATCTGGTAGATCTTGTGCGCGTTCTCAAGCCTGACGATTTCCTGCCCGTTCCTCGGCGCCGACGGCCCGTCCATCTACGGATTCCCTCCCGGCCCGTCGGACGCTGCGCCCTGACCCTGGCCCAGGCCGCCGCCACCCATGAATTCCTGTTGCATCCGCTGGCGCTCCTCCGGCGTCATGTTCATGAACTGCTGCTGCATCTGCTGGCGCTCTTCGGCGCTCATGTTCATGAAACGTTGAATTTCTGCTTCGATCTTCTTTCGTTGCTCGGCAGACATGCTGTCCATGAAGTGCTGCATCTGCTCCTTCTGCTCGGCGGTGATTTCCGGAAAGCCTCCGCCGCCGGGCATTCCGCCGGCGCCCATCCCAGGCTCGCCCAGCCCTTGGGTAGGCGCCCCAGGCATGCCGAGATTGTCGGCCTCTTGCAACCTCTCGCTGATCGCCTGGCTCATGGCGCCGCCGGCGCTATTCGGGTCACCGGTTCCGAGGGACAGATTCGAGCCCATCTGCGCCACCGCAGAGGCCAGAGGGGGCGTCAGGAGAATGGTTTGGCCCTCGTCCAGCCCGCTGGCGACATGAACCATCGTGTCGTTATCCAGGCCGATTTCCACTGGGTGCGGCTGCGTAGAGCCGTCGGGCGCGACCAGGTAGACAGTCGGCTGGCCGTCGATCCGCACGACCGACTGGACAGGGACATAGACCGCGTCCTGATGCTGCTCGACCACGATCTCGACCTTGCAGCCCATGCCGGTCCGCAACGACGGATCGTCCGTGTCCAGGTAGACGTCGGAGTTATACACCTTCAGGTCGGGATTGAGGAACATGCTCTGCGGGTCGGGCAGCGGCGCGATGCTGGCGAGCCGGCCCAGGAATTTCTTGCCTGGCAACGCGTCGACGGTAACGACAGCCGGCAATCCCACACGCACTTTTTGCAGGCTCGCCTCGTGGATGGTCACTTCCGCCTTGGACGAGGCCGCCGTCGGCAGGTAGATCAATTCCTGCCGCTCGAAGACTTCCACCCCCTCCTGCAAAGGCTGGCGACTGTCCATCATCGCCATCATGCCGCGTTGGGCGCTGGTGGCATAGATGACCATGCCGTCCCGCGGGGCATAGATCGTCGCCTTCTTGATCTGATCCTCGATCTTGGTCAGCTTGTCCAACTGGCGGTCGTACTCCTGTTTCCGGGCTTTCAGGTCCGCCTCCGCCTGGACGACGTTGGCTCGGGCCTTGCGTTGGGTGCGCTCCAACGACATCTCGGCCTGGGTCACGTCACTTTGGAGCTGCGCGATCTCCCGTTTGTAGGTGTAGTTCTCGAGCAAGGCGAGGTCGTTCCTCCTGACCTGTAGCCTGACCTCGGCGCTGTTTCGCGCCAACTGGTCCGCCTGCAGCTCAGTCTTGGAGAGGTACTTCTCATCATAGAGTGTCTGGGACCAGGTCAGCTTTTCCTCGGCGCGCGTCAATTCTTCTTCGGCCAGCCTGATCTCGTTTTCCGCGGCGGCTTTGTCGTTGGGATACTGGCCTTCGGTGTATCTCTGCAAATCCTGCCTGGCGAATTCGAGCGTCAGCTCTGCGACATTCACGTCGCTGATGGCCTGGTTCTTAACCACCTCGAAGTTCTCGACCGCATTGATGTGTGAAGCGTAGGCATTCTGGACGCGGATCTCCTGGTCGATGCGAGTGTCCTTCAACGTGCTGTCATCGAGCTTGATAAGCAAGTCGCCCTTCTTGACGCGCGTGCCTTCGGGGACGATGCTGACGATCGACGTGCGGCCCTCCACCTCGTTGTAGATGACCTCCTGCTCGCGCGCCTTGATCGTGCCCGATTCCAGCACGCTGATCAGCAGCGGGCCGCGCTTGGCCACGAAGGTGGGAATGTCGGCCAGCGGCGATTGGCCGCCTCGGACGATCCCGAGCCATACCACCGCCAGGCCGATCGCGGCGATGACGATCAGGCCGACGATGATTCTGAAGGACCTGCCTGCGCCCGCCTGGGGTCTGGTGTCATTCTTCGTCACTGTCATGATCGATGTCCTCCGGCGCAAATTCCTGCCATAACCCCTTCTCGTTGACGTCGAGCAGACCCAGGTCACCCTGCAACTCCAACTCCGCGATCCGGTAGTTGACCACCGCAGCGGTCAACTGGTTCTGCGCCGCCAGCAGTGCGTCCTGGGCTTCCAACAGGTCGCGAATCTGCGAGCGGCCGGCCTCGACCAGCAGCGTGGCGCCGCGGACGGTCTTCTCCGCCACCACCACCCGCTGGGCCTGGATCTTGACGGTTTCGCGCGATTCCAGCAGAATGCGCAACTGATCGCGGATGGATAGCTTGATCTGGTCTTCAAGTGACTGGACCGCCCGCGTGGTCTGTTCCAAGCTGATCAGGCTGTTGCGAAAATCGTTGCGCTCGCGCGTGCGTTCGAGCGGCAAATCGAGCGTGAGCAAGGCGGCGTACCGCCCGCCGCGGAAGCCAAGGCTACCGTCGCTGTCATCGTCGGAGAACGTGGCGCGCCCGCCCAGGTCCAGCCCGGTCCTCAAGTTGTCGGCCGCGACCACCACCGCTCTCTGGGCGTCGTAGACCTGGCCATTGGCGACTTGCAGGTCGCGACGGTGCTCCAACGCGAGTCTGACGGCCAGCGATTCCGGAATCTCGTACGGACCGGCGCCCTCGCGCGTGACCGGTTCCAACTCGACGGGAGCGTCAGCGGGAGGTGCCCTCTCGGCGGGCATCTGCAAGACGTCTCTCATCTGTTCGACGATCTCGTCGCTGCGCTTGCGCAGTTGAGCCAGGTCGTTTGGGTCCAGTTCGAGCAGCGCATCAGGCGGCAATCCCAGCGAAGTCTTGAACGCATCGCGACGGGTGTTGAACTGCTCCTGGGCGGAAATCCAGTTGTTGCGTGCGCTGAGCTCGCGCTGGACCGCCTGATCGACCTCGACCTCGGTGATGCGTCCGGCGTCAGCCCGTCGGCGTGTCCAGCGCGCCGAACGAATCGCACTGCGGTAGTCCTCGCGCGCGTTGGTCACCAGGTCCATCTGGCGCAGCACGCTGAAGTAGTCCCTGGCAATGCCGATCGCAAAGGTCCGCTTGTAGCGCTCGAAGCTCCACATCTGGTACACCACGTTCCGCTCGGCCTGCGTCAGCGGCTCGGTGATGATGTGCCGGCCGGCGCCGCGCAGCAGCGGCAGGGAAACCGAGGTATCGGCACTCAATCCCAGCGTCGAACCGCCGCCTTGTGTGAGCAGATTGAACAGGTCGAGCGCCATAGCTGCACTTATGTCGAGCCCGTTCTTGAGACTGCGGGTGACACCGACCGACCCGCCTGAATCGACATTCGTGACGGTCGCGGCGCCGGTGGTGTCGGTGGTGACCTGGCTGTCGGCCTGCGCGGTGAAAATGTTGCGGAAGCTGTTCCTGGTCAGGTCGAGCGCCAATGCCGACTGGAATACCTGTTCCTTACGCGACTGGTAATCGGGGCTGTTGTAGGCGCCTACCTGGAGCGCATCGGTCAGAGAGAGTCTCACAGGTTGGTTGGGCTCGACCGCCAGGTTCGCGTCCGGCGAGGCGGTCTCGACCGGCAACACGTTCTCAGGCCAGTGCGGGATCGGCTCCAGCTCATCAGTGCCGAGCGACGCCTGGCTCGCATAGGTCAGTTGCTGCACCTCGATGAGCCGTCGGCGCAGGATGTCGCTGGGCCGCTCGATCGTGAAAGGCTCGGTCTCGCCCAGCGCTTCTTGCTGCTTGTCGTCGATGATTTCGGCCGCAACCTCATCGGCCTCCTCGCGATATTCCTGCGGAGAACGGCAGCCTCCCAGTTCAAGAATCCCGCCAAGCACTGAGAGTAAGAGGACAACCCACAGACTGCAACCCAAGCTAGTGCGATGCATATCAGATCTCTATCAGGCGTTCCATCTTCGTGCGCACACCGAGAGAACCACAGTGTCGCTCTTTCCGGCGCACACGTCAACCGCAAAGTCCCTCTACACCACCCTTAGGGATATAGACGCCTGTGACCCCCTCTCATTTACAGCAAACTCGGTTCTTGCACAACGGAGGCACCTGGCGCCCTCAAGCGGAACGGGTGCGAGCGGATGTGGGACAATCGCGATTGCATCCGACGCGGCCGGCGGTTACTCTGAGCGAGCACGACTGATTCCGTGTGTCCGCCAATATGATGACAACGGAGGCAATCGAATGGACTTATCGACGGAGAAACCGGCGGTCCCGGCCGCCAAACGGCTCTTGTCGCTCGACGCGCTGCGGGGCTTCGTGATGTTCTGGATCGTTGGCGGCGGCGCGATTCTGCGCGGTTTGGGTAAGGCAGTAGACAACGCCTGGTTCAACCGGCACATCGTCCCCCAGTTGCGCCACGTCCCTTGGGAGGGGTTCACCGCCTGGGACCTGATCATGCCGCTGTTTATATTCGTCGTCGGCGTCGCGATGCCGTTTTCGTTCGCCAAACGGCTCGACTTCGGCCAGAACCGGGCGCGGATTTACCTGCATGTGATCTTTCGGGTGCTCGTGCTGTGGGTCCTGGGTATGATCGCGCAGGGTCGCCTGCTGGAGTACAATCTCTCGCAGATGCGCTTCTACAGCAATACGCTCCAGGCCATCGCGGCCGGCTATCTGATCTCATCGCTGCTTATTCTGAACCTGCGCCTGACCGGCCAGATCGCGGTGACAGTCGCGCTGTTGCTGGCCTACTGGGGCTTGCTCATGCTGGTCCCGGTGCCAGGCTACGGAGCGGGCCAGCTCACCGAGCAAGGAAACCTCGCCATCTACATCGACAAGCTCATCCTCGGTCCCTACCAGGACGGGACGACCTACACCTGGATTCTCAGCAGCATGACGTTCGCAACGACCGTGATGATCGGCGCGCTGGCGGGCCAGTTGCTGCACTCGGACCTGAACAAGCTCAAGCAGGTGCTGATCCTCGCCGGCGCCGGCGCCGCCTGTGTGCTGGCGGGCTGGGCCTGGGGCCTGGTCTTTCCGATCATCAAGCACATCTGGACCAGCTCGATGGTGCTGTACGCCGCCGGCTGGAGCCTCCTGCTGCTGGCGCTGTTCTACCTCGTCATCGACGTTCTGCGTCTGAGACCGCTGGCCTTTCCCTTCGCGGTCATCGGCGTCAACGCCATCGCCGCGTACATGGCGGCGCAGTTGTACGATTTCAAGTACTTCAGCGACCCGTTCCTTCGCGGCCTGGCGCCCTACACTGACAATTGGCAAGACTTCATCCGCGCTACCGGTGGCGTCCTGGTCCTCTGGCTGATTCTCCTGTTCCTGCACCGCAAGAAGATCTACATCAAGATCTGAGAACATCCAGCGGGATGACTGATTCGTTGTGTAGGGGCAGGTCCCCGTGCCTGCCCAGGGCAACCACAGGGGGTTGCCCCTACAACGTTCAGGCGCCGTCTCTCAAGCCCGAGGGCTGGGCGAATAGTTATTCGCCCCTACGGTGGAATGAGAGGCCCGCCCGGCTGCATGCAGGGGCGAATAATCATTCGCCCTTCGCCTGTCGCCGGACGGTCTTACGGAGCTTGTTCGGGTGTATAACCCAATCGACCCCAGGTGGCGCGTTGCAGACGCTGGAGATCGCGCCGGCCGTCTCCGGTTTGGGGTGCAGGCTCGTAACTCGGGTCCAGTATCTCGAAGGGTAGGTCGTCGATATCCGCCACCACGCGAGGCATGCTCACCGTCTCACGGCTCCATCTCCAGTACTCGGCGTGACCGTCCGCCATCGAGAGTGTCGTACCTGCAGCATGGTGAATGGGCGGAGGATTACCCGGATTCCATCGACCCTCAAGGTACGCGACGATGAAATCACCCAACGTGGTGTAACCCCGATCCACAAAGACCGCGCGCAGAGACGCGCCGGGACCGGTGATGTCGGTCAAGCGGGTAAACCACAGCACGGTACGTCCGACTCGAACGGTGCTGTTCACGCTGGACGTGCTCGTCCCTGCCATACACGAACCGTTGGCGGCGGAGACAATGGCATACGTAGCCGCATGACCGTCCCAGCCTCGGGGACAACGATAGGAATCGATATCCTGAAAATACGGCCAAAGAGCGCCCTTGTCGGGATTCTCGAGGACCGCATCTCGGCTCTTGGGGAACCAAAAGGCCCGGCCTATCCAGCTTGGCGGTATCCAGCCGACGTTAGTGTAGCCGCCGCCGAAGCCGATACCGTTGCAGAGCTTGCCGTCGTTGTCGTCGGCGTAGGCAATCCAGGCCATCGTCAATTGCCTCAAGTTGCTCAGGCAGACCGCCCGCTGGCCCAGCTCTCGCGCCCTTTGCGTAGCCGGAATGAGAATCGCCAACAGCACCGCAATGACCGCGATCACCACGAGCAGCTCGATTAGCGTGAAGCCATTGGCATGGATGAGGGATGAGGGATGAGAGATGATTGGGACCGATCGCCGATTTGCAGTCACCACAGCCGGGTGGGAGCGCCGTTTCTTCAAGCCGTTCGACATCGGGATTACCTCGCGCGTGCGTGCGCTCATGGGGTTTCCTCGTCCTCGGTTGAATAGCCGAGTCGGCCCCAGATCGCTTTCTGCGTCCCCTGCAAATCGCGCAGGCCCTCGGGCGTCTTGGGCATGATGTCGCTCGTGTTCAGCGACTCGAACTCCCGATACGGCTGACTCTCGTGCGCCACTTGCGTGTTGCGGCGCATGCGCACTGTCTCCCGACTCCATTTCCAGTATTCGGCGTGCGTGTCGGCGAACGAGAGCGTCGCGCCACCGGCGTGGTGGATGGGAGGCGCGTGGGCCCGATCCCAGCGCCGGTCAGAATAAGGCACGTAGAACGCACCGGCATTCGAGTGCCCCGTATCAACGAATACGGCCCGCTGCGATGCGCCGGGGCTGGTGATATCGGTCAGGCGGATCAGGCGCAGCACCGTGTTGCCGACGCGGTTGGGTGGGAACCCGCCCATTCGAACGTGGAACAGGTAGTCCCTGGATTGACAGTAAACCCCGTCCAAAGTAGACGCATTGGCGGCGGCGACAGCCTGATAGGTGGCCATGTGGCCGGGCAGGCGCCGCACGGGGCAGCGGTAGAAATCAACGTCCTGCACGTACGCCCATAGGGCCCCCTTGTCCGGATGGGCCACCACCGCTGAACGGCTATGTTCGCCGAAGGCATTGCTGATCCAACCCGGTTCCGATGGGGGAAAACCGACCATCGCGCCATGACAGAGCTTGCCGTCGTTGTTGTCGGCGTATTGGACCCAGGCCAGCGTAAGCTGACGCAGGTTGCTCAAACAGACGGCCCGATGTCCCAGTTCCCGCGCCCGGCTGAGGGCGGGAATGAGAACCGCCAGCAGCACGGCGATGACCGCGATCACTACCAGCAACTCGATCAAGGTGAACGCGTTGCGCGAGGCGCCGGACCCGAGGCGCTTGCTTCGTGCCCGCTGTCCTGCGTGCTCTGTCTGCTGTTCTCTTTCGCGACTCATGGCTTCGGGTTCCTTCCTTGCCGGACAACGCGGCGGGACAAACCGCATCCCGCCGAGACAGGCCCCCCTACGGATCCGCAGGCGCATAGCCCAGGCGGCCCCAGACGGCGGTTTGCAGTCGCTGGAGATCGTACATGCCGTCCTCGGTCTTCGGTTCGTGGTCTCCGCCTTCGAGCGTCTCGATCGTCAGGCCGTTGAGCGAGGGACGCTCCTTGCGCGGCATACCGGTCACCGTCTCCTTACCTCTCCACTTCCAGTACTCGGTGTGACCATCGGCAAACGAGAGCGTCGTACCGCCGGCATGGTGGACCGCGGGCGGTCGGTACCAGTACCACTTCGGATAGAGATAGTGAATGAAGAAATCCCCGCCGCTGGAGGCGTGGCCGTGGTCGATGAAGACCGCGCGCTGGGCGGGTCCGGGACTGGTGATATCGGTCAGGCGGGTCAGGCGCAGCACGGTCCGCCCGACCCGCCGGCCCGCCGGCGTCAGCTCCAGACCGCCCGAGTCAGGCATGTAGGTGCCTTCCACCCGCGCCCCGTTGGCGGACGAGAAGATCGCGTATGTCAGGGGATGTCCTTTCCAGCCGGCCGGACAGCGATAGACGTCGATGTCCCGCAGGTAAGGCCAGAGGGCGCCTTTGGCCGCGTTGCCTTCGACGGAGGCACGCTCCTTCGGCCAGAAGAACGCTCCACCCACCCAGCCTTTGAGCGTGCGGGTGCGATTGTAGAGACCTTCGTCTTGCGTGTCGCCCAGCTCACCTCGTACGAGCCGGCCGCCGTATTCGTCGGCGTAGGTCAGCCACGCGGTCGTGAGCTGACGCAGGTTGGCCAGGCAGATCGCGCGCTGGGCGCGCTCGCGCACCGCGCGCAACGACGGGATGAGAATCGCCAGCAGGACCGCAATGATCGCGATGACCACCAGCAGCTCGATCAGGGTGAAACCGGTCGCCGTCGCTCCCCTCGGCTTCGCTCGGGGCAGGCTTCGCTCGTCGCCCGGGTCTTTTCCGCGTGCAGTTTCCATTGCTCTGCCACCTTCCGACCCACATTGCTCCGGGGCACTATATCCGAGTTACGTCCGACCGGCAATCTATCAGAGCTCCGGTGTTGGCGCCGACCAGGCCATCGCCTTTGCCGCCGCGGACGACGCCGCTAGCGGAGCAATCCTCTACCGTCCCGGCGTTGGTGCCTGCCAGCAGGCCGACGCTGCTGCTCGAGCCGCTGCCGCCTTCCACGTCGGCGTCCATCAGCTTGAGGTTCTCGACGCGCCCACTTGCACCGATCATGCCGAACAGGCCGACGAAGTCGTAGCGCGTGTCGACGTGATGAATCGTCAGGTTGTCGATCGCGTGGCCTTGTCCGTCGAGCGTGCCGTTGAAAGACGGGCCTTGAAACCCACTCTTTGACCGGTCTGCGTCCGGCGCGATCAAGGCGGTCGGGTACGTCCGACCGACCAGGTCGATATCGGCGGTCAGGACGAACTGCCTGGTCCAGAGCTCAGGATGATCGCCCAGCGACTCCAACTGGCCCGCCGTGGCGATCTGATAGGGGTGTGCGGCCGTGCCGTCGCCGGGGTTGTCGGCCCAGTCGTACTCGCCTTCGATGCTGACGACCAGATCGATCACAGCGCCGGGTGCGGCGATCCAATAGGGATCGGCATGGATGACGTAGCCAGCCAGGATGGTCCGATGGAAGTCGTAGCGCACCTCGCCAGCTACGAAACCGGCGGCCTCCAACACTTCCACGGCATCTGCAAGCGACAGTCCCGAGATATCCGGAACCGGCTCGAGCCCGGTCGCGCCCACCTGCCAGGCCAGAACGGGATAAGCCGTCTTGGGCATGTACCACGCGTCAGCGGCGCCGTCGTCGACGGTCCCCCAGAAATCGAAGCCAACGAAGCTGGCCTGTCGCAGCATCTCGGCCTTCGTCAGCGGAAGACCGATCTCGTTGTCCGGCCCGCCGCCATCGTTCGGGTCGAGAAAGTAACTGCTGGTGACAATGTCCTCCGCCTTCTTTCCCGGCCCCAGCGATCCCACCAGCGCGCCGACGTACCGACCGTCGGCCACCACCGTAGCGACCGCGTAGCACGCGCTGATCTTGTCGCTGCTTTCTCCCACCAGACCGCCGACGAAGTCGACGCCAGTCACGCTGCCGGTAGCGTAGCAAGAAGAAACGCTACCACTATTGTCGCCCGCGAGACCGCCGACAAATCGATCCTGACCCACCACGGTGGCGCCGGCATAGCAGGCGCTGATCTTGCCGGCGTTGTATCCGACCAGGCCGCCGACGAACATGAGTTCGCCCGCCACCGTCGCCAGCGAGTAGCTCTCGGTGATCTCGCCATGATTGGAGCCGGCCAGCCCGCCCACCCAGTGCCCTCCCGTTACCTCACCGGTCGCGTAGCAGCGCGATATTCGGCCCAGGTTCTGACCCACCAGCCCACCGGCACCTCCCGCTATGACAGTTGCAGTGCTGTAGCAGTCGGTGATCGTCCCCCAGTTGCCTCCTACCAAGCCGCCGGCCGCGGGGCCCATCGTGCTGATGACGGCACCGGTGCTGTAGCAGTTGACCACTCGGCCGCTGTTGGTCCGAGCCAAGGCGCCTGCGAAGGAACCGCCTATGATTTGAACGTTGACAAGCCCGAGGTTTCTGACTTCGGCGCCGTCCCAGATGTGGTCGATCAGCGACGACATGCCTTCGCCCTCGATGCGGAGGTTGCGGATCGTGTAACCGTTGCCGTCGAGACTGCCATGGAGACTCCAGAACAGCGAATCCGTGAACATCCGGCCGGACATGTCCAGTGAGGCCACCAGCACGTAGTGCTTTCGTGGCAAGTCGGGCGTCGTGTTGATGCTGAGTAGCTGCTCGACGGTGGCGATCTGGTACGGGTCGTTCGGCTCGCCGGTGCCACCGGCAAACCCTACCCCGTTGGCAGCCGCGCAGAAAGCGAGCGCTGCTGCAAGCGCAAACAGGACAACGTCTCCCAAGCATCCCTCCGACCATCTCATATCCCTACCCTTTCAACCAAGAGGGTTCCGCAGAATCTCATCATAGCCGGCAGTATCGTCGCCAGGCAAGCCAAAAACCAGCACGGCTCGCGTCTGGCGGTTGCGAGGCTTGTCGTGTCGCGCAACCGCAACCGACTTACGCGTCTTCTCACATCAACCAGGTCACGTCTACGAGGCAGTTGCTCGGCAGCACGCGGCTGTAACCGATGAGGCCGTCGCTTTCAAGAACGTCGCCACCGCGGATCAGGCCGGTGGCGGAGCAATCTTTGACCACTCCGTTGCTGTAGCCGGCCAGGACCCCGACGTGGCCACTGCCGCCACCGGCACCCGTGATGTCGGCGCTGACAAAGTGCAGATCCTCCACCCGGCCACCCTGCTCGATCATCCCGAACAGACCCATGTAGTCGGAGCTCTCATGGACGTCTACGGGACGGATGGTCAGATTGTGGATGGTGTGGCCCTGTCCGTCGAAACGCCCGGTGAAAGGCACGCCCACAAAGCTCTTGCCGCGCACAGGGTTCGGAGCGATCAGGGTGTTCTCATACACTCGCGCCGCCATGTCCAGATCGGCGACCAGCACGAACCACTTGTCCATCAACTCCGGATGGTCCGCCAGGGACTCCAACTGGCCGGGGGTTGCGATCTGGTACGGATTGGCGCCGGTGCCGTCGCCGGGGTTGTCGGCCCAGTCGTAGGAGCCCTCCAAGCTCACGATCAGGTCGATCGTAGCGCCCGGCAGCGCGAGCGTATGAGGGTCGGCGCGGATGACGCACCCGGCCGGGATAGTCCGATGGAAATCGTAGCTGACCTCTCCGGCCACGAAGCCGGCGGCCTCCAGCGCGGCCGTTGCCTCCTCCGGGGACATGCCCGACACATCCGGGACGGCCTCCAGGCCGCTGTCGCCCGCCTGCCAGGCCAGGAGCGGATAGCCGTCCGGCGGCATGAACCACAAGTCCCCTTGACCATCGGCCGCGGTACCCCAGAAATCGAAGCCGACAAAGCTGGCCTGCTGCCTCATTTGCACGTCTGTCAACGGGATACCGACCTCGTTGTCCGGCCCGCCGCCGTCGGCAGGGTCGAGAAAGTACCCGGCCGTCACCGGCCCTTCGAAGTAGTGGGAACCTGCCAGCGCCCCGACGTTTTGGCCTGTGCCTGTCACAGTAGCGACGGTATATGACATGGTCAGTGTGCCGCCACTGGATCCCACGAGCCCACCGACCAGGTCCGCGCCTGTCACTGAGCCGCGCGCATAGCAGGAAGAGACGCTGCCGCGAAGGCCGGTATGCCCGGTCAGACCCCCGACCTGGTCGCCCTGGCAGACCACCGTTGCGGCGGCAAAGCTTGAGGTGATTCGGCCTTGATTGTTGCTGCCCACCAGCCCGCCGACGGCCCGCGTCTCGCCTGCCACGCAGCCGAGGCAGTAGGAGGAAGTAACATACCCGACGTTGAAGCCGACCAAACCGCCAACGTCGATGTCGCCGGTCACCTCGCCGGTGGAATGGCAGGAAGATACCGTGCCGCCATTGGTACCCACCAGGCCGCCGACGTACTCATCGCCGAGGACCGCGGCGGTGCTGTAGCACTCGGTTACGGTGCCGTGGTTGGAGGCCACTAGACCGCCGGTGTTCTGACACCTCGGTTCGAGATTTCCTCCCCAGCGCCCCGACGGACGCCCAGGAGACTCAATGACCTTCGCGACGGCGCTAATGACGGCGCCGGTGGTGTAGCAGTTGACGAGGTGGCCGCTGTTGGACGAGGCCAATCCGCCGCAGATAGAGCCGCCGACAATCTGAACGTTGACGACGCCCAGGTTTCTGACCTCCGCGCCGCCCGCAATCGAGCGGAACAGGCCCCCTGCTGCTTCACCCTCGATCCGCAGATTCCGCACGACGTAGCCGGCGCCGTCGAAGGTGCCTGCGAAAGACGGCATCGGCGCCTCGGTCAGCATCCGGCCGGACAGGTCGAGCGAAGCAATCAGCACGTAATGCTTGCCGCGCAGGTCTGCCGACGAACCGATGCTCAGCAGTTGCGCGACGGTCGCGATCTGATACGGGTCGTTCGGCTCACCTGTCCCGCCGGCGAACTCGACGTCCGCCACAACCTCGCAGAAAGCCAGCCCCGAGGCGAGCACCATCAGAACCGCCTTCCCCCAGCAACTCTCTAATACTCTCATATCACTTCCTTTCCGTAACTCGTAGGGTGGGCATTGCCCACCTTCCTCCGCTGGTGTGCGGTGCACACCCTACGCTGCTCTACGTGGCCCGTGACTCGTGGCTCGTGGCCCGGGTCACAGATCACGATCACAGGCGCATCACGTCGATGTGACAGCCGGTCGGCGCCTTGAGGCTGTAGCCGGCCAGACCGGCGCCGTCGCGGTCGCCGCCACGGATGAAGCCGCTGACGGAGCAGTTCCTTATCGTCCCGGTGTTGTAGCCGACCAGGATGCCGACGTAGTTGTGCGAGCCGCCTCCTGTCACGTCGGCGTCCAGCAGGCGCAGGTTCTCGACCAAACCGGTCTTGTCGATCTTGCCGAACAGGCCGACGTAGTTGTCGCTAAAGCTCGCGTCGAACGGACGCATGGTCAGGTTGCGGATGACGTGATCCTGTCCGTTGAAGGTGCCAGTGAACGGCGTGCCTTCGAACGCGTTGAACCTGCTGGTATCGGGCGCGATCAGCGCCACCTGATATGTCCGGCCCACCATGTCCAGATCGGCAGCCAGGGCGAGGTGCTTGTTGAGCAGCGCCGGGTCGTCGGCGATCGACTCCAACTGGCCGGGCGTCGCGATCTGGTAAGGATTGGCAGCGGTCCCGTCGCCGGGGTTTTCAGCCCAATCGTACGTCCCCTCCAGGCTCACGATCAGGTCGATCTCGGCGCCCGGCGCCGCGAACGCATACGGATCAACAGTGATGACACAGCCCGGTGGAGTAAGCCGATAATAATCGTAGCTGATCTCGCCAATCACAAAGCCCGCCTCTTCGAGCACTGCGGTTGCCTCTTCGAGCGACAGTCCCAACACTTCCGGGATCGCTACGACATCGTCCGCTGCCGCCTGCCAGATTAGAATCGGGTAGGCATCGTCCGGCATGAACCACAGGTCGTGCGTACCGTCCTCAGCGGTCCCCCAAAAGTCGAAGCCGACGAAGCTCGCCTGGCGTCTCATTTGCGCATCCGTCAGCGCGACGCCCTTCCCATTGTCGGGCCCCCCGCCGGCGGCTGGGTCGAGAAAGTAGCTGTCAGCCACCGGGTGCTCATCCCAATCGGTGCCCACCAGGGCGCCGACATGTGCGCCTTGGCCAGTCACCGTGGCGGCGGCATAGCACGCGATGATCGTGCGGTTGCTCTCTCCCGCCAGACCGCCGACATAGTCTGTTCCCGTCACGCTGCCCTCGGCGTAGCACGAGAAGATTCGGCCTTGGTTCTGTGCGACGACCCCGCCGGTAAACTCACCCTGATTCACTACCTTGGCACCCGAATAGCAGGAGGTAATTCGGCCGTCCATATTGAAACCGACCAATCCGCCGGCGACGCGCGATTGCGCCGCAACCGAGGCGAGAGAATAGCTGTCGGTGATGCTTCCATTGACATGCAGGCCCACCAGTCCGCCGACGGTTCCGACGCCGGTTACCTCGCCGGTCGCATAGCAGGACGACACGTCACGCGCGTTCTGGCCGATCAACCCGCCGATAAACGTGCCGCCTATGACCGTCGCGGTGCTGTAACAATTCACGACCAACGACTCAGTGCTATTGTTCAGCCCCAGAAGTCCGCCTATATTGCTTGTCGAGGGCTCGCCGGGGGGGCCGCCGCGCCCGGACGGACGCCCCGGGATGTCTTCTCTGACGGCCGCGGCAGCGCCGATCACCGCGCCGGTGGTGTAGCAGTTGACCACCCGGCCCCAGTTGCGCGAGGCCAGGCCGCCGCAATTGGAGCCACCAACGATTTGGACGTTGACGACTCCCAGGTTTCTGACCTCGGCACCGTACGAGATCGTGTGGAACAGTCCCAGTTCGCCTTCGCCCTCGATGCGCAGATTCCGCACCGCGTAGCCATTGCCGTCGAAAGTGCCCTCGAACGTCGAGATCACCGGCTCGCTCAGCATCAGGCCGGACATGTCGAGCGAGCGGACCATGATGTAGTGCTTCTCGAGCAGGTCGTCCGAAGAATTGATGCTCAGCAGTTGCTCGACGGTCGCGATCTGATAGGGATCGTTCGGCTCACCCGTCCCGCCGGCAAACTCCACCTCCTGCGCCGCCGCACACACGATCGTCGCCCCGATGAGCACGGACAAAACCGTCCCACGCAAAATCCCTTCCAACGCTCTCATGGCACTCCCCTTCTACCGCAACGCTTCCACCTACCGGCATTATAGCAGTCTATGCCCCGGCGCGGGCGGAAACTGGCAAGAACTTCTCGTGGTCTATAAGAAGTCTGGCGAAGCGGGCTTCTGTGACGCATTCGAGCGGCTTTTTCGCCTGGAATGGGCAAGAAATGGCAGCTAGGGGGTCGAGCGGCTCTTGAGCGTGCCGGGCGAGGGGTCAGTGGCCTGCCAGTTGGCGGGATCGTCGCCATAGCGGCGCGCGTCGAGGCGTGTCAGCGAGAGGCCCTGACCGTCAGCTTCGGCAGGCCAGGGATCGGCGGCGCCGTCGAACGCGTCGGGGTGCGATCCGTCGCTATAGGCGACCGCGTCGACGCTGTACCAGCGCCGCTGTCCGTCGTCGTCCAGCTCGCCCGGCCGGCTGAGCGTGACAGTCGCGCCCGCGTCGCTCAGGCTCCCGGTGCGCCACTCCATGACGAGGGAGGGAAGGCGGCCGACGTGCTCGTTCTTGAACACCGACCAGTCTTTGACGATCAGGAAATACTGGCCCGGCGTCAGCGTGATGGGGTACTCGGCGCCGAACAGCAATTCTATCGTCGGCGCATCGGGATTGTCGCTGAGGCGCCACGGCGCGTCGCGCTCGAAGTCGTACAGCGTCACGTCGGCGTCGCCGATGTTGAGCAGCTCGATGTACTCGGCATCCGCATGGCCGCTCGGATGGTACATGATCTCGCTGATGACGATGGGCCCGACGCGCGGCGAGGCATTGGCGCTGCCCGGTGTGGGCGCCGTCAGCGGGACGAAGTAGCAGGCGCCGCCGCTGTCGGCAAGATAACGGCCGAGCGACACACCCGGCTCCGAAGCGCCGAACTCCTGCCACTCGCTGTAGCCGGTCAGGGCACCGCCGGAACCGGAGTGCAGGTAGACCGTCTCGCCATCCCGGCTCAGTCCGAAAGGCTCGTGACATCCAGGATCGTCTCCGTCGCCGAAGTGTGTCTCGTCCGTGAAGATGGCATAGCCATGCGGACCGATGGCCGTGCCCGGCGCGATCTCGTACTTGGTCAAAGCCTTGACGTCGTCGCTGACGAACCAGCCGCCGATCTCGATCGTCTCGTCGGTGGTGTTGTGCAGCTCGATCCAGTCGGGAATGCCGCCGGAGGAGTTGGCCAGAAGCTCGTTGATGACCACCGCGCCGGGCTGGACAAGCAGACCCCCGTCGCTGAAACCGGGTGTTCCCTCCACCGCGGCGCTGGGACGCCAGGCCTCCTTCGCATTCCAGCCGTCGGCGCTCGTGCCGGCCGGGTCGCACGCGGTGAGCGAGAAGCCGCCGCCGTCGGTGAGCCGGTACCAGTCGTCACGATAGGTGAAGCTCTGAATGACGCCACCGGCCGCATCGACCAGTTCGATCCGCTCGCCGGCGTTGTTCAGGTTGCCGGCATACTGGCCGAGCACGGACAGACGCGAGCCGTACCTGGCCTTGATCGCCGCGATGTCCCTGGCCAGCAGGCAACGCGCACCCGGCGCCAACTCCACATCAGGGAAGGCAAAATCGATCCCGTCCGTGAAGCGGACCAGGTTCAGGCTGATCGTCGTGTCACCGACGTTGACCAGCTCGACAAACTCGGTGTTGGGGTCGTCGGGATTTCCGGTATCCGACGGATGGTACATGATCTCGCTGATGCGCAGGCTCTCGGCCACCGGACCGACCGAGAAGACCGCTTCGCTCAACGCGCTCCACCGGTTGCCCACCAGCGCGCGGGCCTTGACCTTCACGCTCTTGGTCAACGGGATCGGCTCGCTGTAGCGAAGCGCATCGACCTTCAGCTCGGTCTCCGGCAACCGCGTGACCGCCAGTTCCGCCGCCAACAGGAAATCGGAGCTCGTCAGCGAAACGTTCAGCGCGTGGATCGACAGGAGGTTCGTCCCGGTCTTGAGCAGGTACAGGAAGTTGCTGACGTCGATAGCCTCGAACCCCAGCGCCGCGGTGTCGTCGTGCGAGGCGCTGGCCAGCGAATCCCAGGCCGGCTCGCCGGTGAAGTTGCGCCGCGCGATCTCGACGCCGTTGAGATACACGATGAAGCCGTCGTCGTATTGCGCGTTGAGTGTCATGCCGTCGAACGAGGCCTTATCGCCGGAGAAGGTGAAGGGAATACGGATGTAGCACGAGCCATTGACGCCGTACATCTGGTCACCGACGTCGGTGCCGATGAAGCTCTCGTAGCCACTGCTGCGCTCGTAGCCGACGCCGCCGGGCGAGCCGCCGGAGTACGTCCAGGACGAATCGTTGAAGCCTCGCCCATACTGCCAGTCGTCAACGGGACCGGTCGGGACGAAAACGCGTTTGGGCGTCTCGCGCGTGACCAGGTTCACCAGTGTCACCGGTCCCACCGGTCCCGGCGTGCCGGGACTGGCCCCGTCCAACGTGTAGTAGACGCTCGCGTTGACCTGGGTGGGGTTGATCAGCAACCAGTCGCCTGGCGACGCGTAGCCGCCCTTCGACGGAAAGCCGTTGAGCGCGAAGACCGGACCGCCGAACGTATAGAGCCCTTCGCTGATGCACGCGTTCAGGAAGATCGACTGGCGACTCGGCACCCACGTGTCGACGATGTAGGTGTTCATGTTGGGAATGACGCCGCGCAGCTCCTCCTGCAACTCTCGGAAGCGCCTCTCCACGTTCGAGGCGGTCAGAGCGCCGTTGTTGAAGAAGTGCTGCTGGAGGCGGTCGCCGAAGGTCTGGCGGAACGTCGCGTTGGCTTTGAGCGCGCGGTAGAGCCAGCCGTTGGCGTTGCTCTGGTTGTTCAGCTCGCTAAACCGGATGTTGTTGAGCTGGTTGGTCTCGAAGGTGCCCTCGGCGTCCCAGACGAAGAACTTCCACTGGCCGTTCGGGCTGCGCTCCGCGGCGGCGGACCAGTTATTCTGCGGCCAGTCCCAGTCGTTGGGCCAGAGCCGCATGATGAGATAGTCGATGAACTGCGGAATGTCGAGCCGTTTGGCGATCTCCTGGTAGTGCACGTCGAGCGCCAGGTTGTTGTTCCGCGCGTAGTTGAGCATCGCGTTCCAGCTATCCGCGTTGCCGTCGCGGATGCCGCTCATCGTCATGACGTCCCACGGCTGGTCGCTGTCGAACCACTCCTGGCAGGCCTCCTCCTTGACGTGCTCCGTTGGATTGAAGTAGCCCTTGTACTGGCCGTTGATGAAGAGGTTGGCCATCGTGCCGACGGGAGCGGCGCTGCCCATGTCTTTCATCAGGCGGCGAATCAACTCGTCCTTGATGAACGGATTGGTCTGATCGTTGTGTCCGGCCCGCAGGACCACGGTCTTGAACCGCTCGACCTCGGACTCGGCGATCAGTGGATACTCGAGCCAACTGGCGCCGTACTCGCCTCTAAAGTAAAGGCGTAAGGCGAACTTTCCCGATCCACTCCACTGGCCGTTCTGGCGCACGTAACGCGGGCGCATGTAGTCGCTGCCGTGCACGCGCAGGCCGCAGTCGATCTGGAAGCTCGCGTCAGGATCGTTCGGAAAGAGCCACTCGCACGAGACGGGACGCTCCAGGCCGCGGCTGAGCACGTTGTTGTAGCTGCCGACGCTGCTGGAGGTCCAGACGCCGCCGCTGTAGGTGCCGCCGACGATCGCCATCACGCCGTCTGGCTCATAGAAGGTCTGTCGTTCGTCGCCGACCAGCGAGATGACCGGCAGCGAGCGAACGTGGGCCGGCGCGTTGAAGATATACGTGTGCGTGTAGATGTCCGTCGGCTTCCAGCCTTCCTTGACCGCCATCGCCCGCACGCAAGCCGTCGTACCCATCCACAGCGGACCGGTGTACGTCTCGCCGGCAATGAACCGTCCGGACTCGTCGTCGGGATCGCGCCCGTCGGTGGTATAGAGGATCTCGGCCCCTGCAGTGGGACAGGCGATCGTCAGCGCAAAGGACGTATTGTAGAAGCCGCGCTCGTGACTGAAGTGCAGTGGCTCGACCTCGCCCAGATAGCCTTCGTTGTTGGCCTGGACAGGTGTCGGCTCGTAGAAGAACCGCAGCGCGGCGCCGCCGTCGGGGTGCCGCCCATAAGAGACATCAGAGGTCTGCTTACCGAAGGCCAGATGGTCGAGCACGGTCTGGCCGTCGGCATCGACGAGATAGACGTCGTCGCCCTGCGCATCGAGACTGAAGCTCGCGTGCAGGCCCACCCCGGCGCCTTCGTCGGCCCAAACGATCAGGTAGCCTCCGGCGGCAATCGTGGTCGCGGCGCGATTGCCCGCGGGAAACCGCCATTGGGTCGGCTCGTCCAAATCGTCCGTCAGGTACAGACCCGCCAGGTCGATCGGTGCACCGCCGGCGTTGTACAGCTCGATCCAGTCGTCGTATTCGAGCTGCGCGTCGCGAATGGTCGCGGTGTTCGAGGCCATGACCTCGTTGACGACGACGGGAAATCCCGGCCCCGTACCGGATTCGGCACCGCAGACGGTCCCACACCAGCAGGTGGCGGAGACGAAAACCAAGAGAAGGGTCGTAGAGACGCGACGTGCTGCGTCTGTCCTGCACATTCCGGCCCTTTGGAGCATGACGTGTTCCTCGTATCGTTGCGGTTTCGGCGTCGGTACCGCCGGACCGAACCCTGAGAAGACCGGCAAGGGAGCGCCACAGACATGCCTTCACATCCGATCCAGACCACCCCCGGCCGGCGGTCGTATCTCCTCACGTTTCGGCCCAGACCCTGTCAGTATACCCAATAGGCCCCGCCAAATCGAGACAATTCCGTCGCGCAGAAATCCCTACCTCCCGGCCGGAGGAAATGGCATACTCAATCTCGGTCTGATGGTCAGTCTAATGATAGCGCATGAGCGAGGTTGGTAAGATGGGCACGACTCACGTCACCGTAAGGGTCCGCAACCCGGCACAGCCGGACAAGACCTGGGAGGCGCTTTTTTTCGTGGACACCAGCGCCATCGACTGCCTCGTGCCCAGCAAGCACCTCACACAGATCGGACTCAAGGCAAGAGGTAGACGCACGTACGAGTTGGCCGACGGGTCGGAGGTCAAGATGGACGTCGCCACGGCGGAGATCGAGTTCATGGGTGACATCGTGGGTACGACCGTCATCTTCGGACCCGACGACGCCGAACCCATCCTGGGCGTGACCGCCCTGGAGTCCGTAGGCATCGAAGTAGACCCGCGCAGCCAACGTCTCAAGCGCCTCCCCGCCGTCCGCCTGAAATAGAAACCACGCATCTCTTCTCGCGCAGAGGCGCGGAGGCCGCGGAACCGAGAGCTCACGCTGTTGATCTCATCCGCTCAGTCCTCACGTGAGACTACCCCATTCGCTGCTAAACCAAGCCGTCATCCAAGTCCAAGGTCGGCTTGGCGGACGAAGCTTGCTTCGGGAGCCCGGCCGGCCTCTCGACAGGGAGGTACACGCGCAGCGTGCAATGACGGCGCCCCACGCATGAGTCAGCCCGCTCGATCCGGCGTGAGCCTTCGGTCCCGCACTCTCCGCGCCTCTGCGTGAGTATCTTGTCCCGCAGGGACACATGAGAATAGCCCGCCGTTTCAACGGTGGGAGAGCGATATCCAAGGAACCCACAAGCCCCACCCGGGGCGACAGAATCTCCATGCTCGATCCGAGACCGAAATAAGTAAGGCGTCACCGGAATTCGGAGGGGCAACCCCCTGTGGTTGCCCGGAGCAGGCACAGGGGCCTGTCTCTACACAACACATCGGTCATCCCGTTAGATGTTCTCATATCTTGATGAAGATCTTCTTGCGGCAGTGGAGAAGCAGAACAAACAAAGAAATCAAGCGCGTAGGATGGGCAACTCGTTGCCCATGCGGTTTCTTTGTCCTGGCTGTGTGATTTCCGTCTGACGTAATCGCGAATATCTCTCTACCTGAACATCCGTACACAAGATCAGCATGGGCAACGAGTTGCCCATCCTACGGCACTTCGCATGTTAATGCGCCCCCCAGATGTTGGACGCCATAACAGTCTCAAAATCCTTCTTGCATCGCTCGCTGTCAGCAGTCACCATATGGCCCCACATGAAGTCCACAAAGTCGCTTGTAGACATCAGATATGAATTGTAGATGAGTCCCATGGCCTGGTCGAGTCTCCGCTGCGTAGGGACTATGCCTCGTAAGGACTCGATGGCGACTACCGAGCCATGGGCAAAGTGCGACCACCAGGCATACCCTATTCTCTCTTCCGGTCCAGCGTACCGGACTATGATCTCGCTTATGTTACACCACTTTGCTCTTGCGCTCTTTTCCCAGTCAGGACCAAAAGCCTCCTTAAGCCTGGATTGCATTGCGCCGAGATCGTCTGTGTAGCCATGTTGCTTGAAGAGTCTGCCAAGATAGGCAGCCGCAGCATCCTCGAACTGGACGTACTTGTGCGCTTGCTTAAGGTCGTCTATGACGGCCTTAAGAGACGCATCGAACTCAATGCAGGCTCTTCCAATCAGGTAGATGTCGGGCATAAGATGAGGATCGCAGATCCGTTGGAGTGTCCGTATTGACATCGTGTAACGACTCCAGATGAAGAAGGCTGCTCTTCGCTGCTCATCCTGGGCACACCTGTCCGCAATCTTGTCTATCCAATCATCAAGAAACTTCACCAAGTGGGCGCAGGAACGCTGGAATTTTTCCGTTGCCTTGTCTAGTAGGTCCGCCATGGTAGTTCCTGTCTTCCCTGTATCATGCTCTTGAAGAACGTGTACGCCGTCGTCTGAACGACCGCCGGCCCCAGACCAAGCAGGGACGGTCACCTATTTATGGACAATGTCGCACCATTTAATAGGTGGCTGTCCGCCCCCCCATCTCACGTGACTATTCGCGTATGTACATGGTCGTCAAGTCGACATGTCGTGAGACGAGAAGCCGGAACCGTTGCTCGGCTTTAGTCCTGGCGTTATCAACGAACAATGCTATAAACCGTGCCACTTCTGCGTAGTTGTACCGTTGTGATCCCGGTTCGAACTGCCCCGTTCCCGGGCTCCACCCTCTTCCACCCACATTCGCCCAACAGAACTTGCCAGGCACACAGATGGTAAACAGATTGACGGGGAAGGCGGCCAGTCTGCTTGCGTCACCTCCCTCATGAGAGAGCCAACTCATGCCCGCCACGCCGAAGGCAAAGACTCCGCAGATAGGCGCTTCAAGCGGGAACGTGACATCTCTCCTCCCCGGTCTGTTATACTTCTCCTCAAGAGAGGCAATCTCCTCCTGGAGGACTTGGTTCAGCTTGGCGGTTGCCTCGCTAACTTTGGCCAGCCGTCCCTCGGTGAGCGTGGTCTTGACTTCAATGGCACCAATAACGCTCTCCACTGGATAGATGCCGAGATGCTGTTCCTGTATGAATGGCGGAAGAATGCGGTTATCGTAAATGACGATATCAGTCTGGAGGCTTACCGACCCCTTCGTATTGACAACTATCCCAGTGCCGATATTGAGTTGCGTCGGTAAGAATCTCCTGAGGACTCGCTCCACGAAGAGCTCTTTGAGTTCGCCCTGATGCAACCTACCGTTCTTTCGCAGATGGCGTAAGTTCTCTGCTTGCTCAACAAGATCTCTCACCATTGAGGTCGCCGACTTCGTAATCAACGTCCAACTCATAGTGCCGTAGGGTGTACGCCGCACACCGCTCCTCGATTCACCTTTGCACAAAGGAGCCCGCCGGCAATTGCCACCTTCCCGCGTCTCCGTTATCCATCACTCTTCGCCCATTCACAGCCGTCGCGTTCCTGTCAGCCTCAGCACATTACAGCCATCCCGGTGGGCCGGGCCTCGCTTCTGCCAAAACATCATCACACGCCCACCTCTGGTGGCAATTGTGCCGCCGGCGGGCGACAGTGTCAAGATTCAAGTGGGGGAGAAGGGGCAAGTGTCAAGTTTGCCAAGGCGGCGAGCGGCGAGCGGCAGCGAATCGCGGCGCACGTTCGCGGTCCATCAGGGGGACCCCATCGCATCCTCGAAGGGACTACGTCCTCCGTTGCCAGACCAAGCCGTCATCCAAGTCCAAGGGTGGCTGGGCGGACGAAGCGTGCTTCGGGAGCCCAGCCGGCCGCCGGACGGCCTCCCGGCAGGGAGGGGCACGCGCCGCGTGCGATGACGGCGCTCCACGGACGAATCAGCCCGCTCGACAGCGGCGCGAGCCTTCGGTTCCGCGGTCCCCGCGCCTCTGCGTGAGATTCGTACGGGGCACGCGTGGGTCAAGGACCCACCCTACGATTGCCGTCCGGGCGGTGGCACCGAAATCGGGCGACAAAAGGATTGCTGGCGGTGGGGGGTTCGATTATGTTGGCTCGGGAGGTGGGCAACGAGTAACGAATCAGAGGATCGCGCCTGGTGTTGCCGGACGAACAAGAACAACTGCTGCGTGAGATCGAGCCGCTGCTGGAGGCCGAGAACAAGCCTCTGCTGCACGAGCTGCTGTACGACTGGCGGCCGAGTGACATCGCGGAAGTGGTCGAGCTGGTGGACGACGAGCAGCGCCGGCTGATCTTCGACGTGCTGGAGACGCCGGTGGCGGCCGAGGTGCTCGAGAAGGTCAACGAAGCGACGCGCGAGTGCCTGTTCGATCTGCTGACGGCTGAAGAGACGCAGCGGATCATCTCCGAGCTGGACCACGACGACGCGGCCGACCTGCTGGCGGAGATGCCCGACGAGGCCGCGGAGAAGACCCTCAAGGCTCTGGCGTTGCGGGACCGCCTGCAAATCCACAAGCTGATGCGGTACTCGGAGGACTCGGCCGGCGGCATCATGGACCCGCTGGTCATCAGCGTGCCAGAGGACGCGACCATCGCGGAGGCGGTCGCCAGGATTCGCGAGGCGGAGATCGAGGAGGATTTTTACTCGGTCTACGTGGTCGATCACGACGGTCGATTCGTGGGCGACGTGCGGCTGAGGCTGCTGCTGACGCGGCCGGAGCAGACACGGATCGGCGAACTGGTGGACCACGACACGATCTACGTCACCACCGACATGGATCAGGAGGAGGTCCGCAACATCTTCAGCAAGAACGACCTGATCGTGGTGCCGGTCCTGGACGAGAACCACAAGCTGGCCGGACGCATCACCGCCGACCGCGTGATCGAGGTCGCGGAAGAGGAGGCGGCGGAAGACCTGTACACGATGGCCGGTACGGACCCGGACGAACTGGATACCTTCTCGGCGCTCCGCGCCGCGCGGATTCGCATGACCTGGCTGCTGCCGTGCCTGATCGGGACCGGCGTCACGGCGGTGGTGATCATTGCGTTCCGCGCATTCAATCCCGCCGTCGTTGGCGCGGCAGTCGCCTTCGTGCCGATGATCGCGGCAATGAGCGGCAACGCGGGATTGCAGACATCGACCATCGTCGTCTCCGGCCTGGCGACAGGTCACCTGGCGGCGCTGAAGTTCACGACGGTCTTTTCACGCGAAGTTCGCATCGCACTGCTAGTGGCGCTCAGTTGTGCGCTGCTGGGAACGGTGGCAGGCAGCATCCTGGTGACCATCGATGCGCCGGAGGCCGCCATCCAACCGATTCGGCTCGTCGTCGCTTTTGGGACGGCGATGTTCGCGGCCATTATGGTGGCGACGACGCTGGGGCTGCTTCTGCCCTTCCTGTTCCGTAAGATCGGTATCGATCCGGCCATCAGCTCGGGACCGCTGGTGACCACCGCCAACGATTCGATCAGCGTCGCGATCTACATGACGCTGGCGGTCGTGCTGGCTTCGTGACGGCGGCGCGGCCCTGCGCCTCACGGCGGATGCCGTAACAGCCGATGCAATCGGCAAAGACGCTACGCCCGGCAAAATCCCACCGACAAGATCCCCGACGTGCAGAATCGGTGCGATCGCTTCCGGCCGCGAGCGCTCGCCCGCGACCGGCGGGCCGATAATCGCCGATGTGGCCCGGTGACCATCGGCGGTGCGGCGCTTCAGGCAAAACCAGACCGGACGCGTCCGACTCCCCTCGGCCGGCGCGCCGCGCGCCCGCGCGCCTGTCTCAGGGGCCGTGATGTCCACAAAAGTGCCGGTTGAAATAGGGAAATTCCTTGGACAGCTTTCTTTCGCATGTGTTAAAATATAGGTGAGAGAGCTTAATACAACTTAGAAGACCTCTTGGAGGAGGGTTGGAGATGAAGGCACTGACGTGTGCGCAGGGTGCGGTTCTGGTAGCTCTCGTTTTGGTGGCAACGGTGGGACCAGTTCGCGCCGCGACGACTCATTACGTGGACGACGACGGCGTCGCGGACTTCCATACGATTCAAGCAGCGGTCGATGCCGCCGCCACCGGTGACACGATCTTGCTGCTGCCGGGGCGCTATACCGGCAACGGCAACTGGGACGTCGTGGTCACGGGCAAGGCGATCACGGTCCGCAATGCCGATCCCAACAACGCCGCGTCCGTGGCCGGCACCGTCATCGATTGTCAGGCCGCCGACAGCGTGGGCCACCGTGCCTTCGTCGTCACGGAAGACAGCGGTGTGCACCTGACGCTGGCCGGTCTGACGATCGTCAACGGCGAGACCATCTATCACGGTGGCGGCGTCTGGTGCAAAGACGCCCGCCTGACCGTCATCAACTGCACCTTCACCGACAACGAGGCCCTCTGGTGGGGCGGCGCCGTCTGCTGCGTCAACAGCACCGCCGACTTCCGCGGCTGCTCCTTCTCGAACGGCAACTCGTTGGCCCTGACCGGCGGAGGCGTCTACTGCGGCAACACCATCGCCAGCTTCGCCAACTGCACCTTCGAATCGAACATCGGCAACGGCATCGTGACCCGCGAGAGCGGCACGACCATCACGGACTGCGTCTTCGAGAACAACGTCGGCCAGGACGGCGGCGGCCTGCACAGCTACGCCGGCTTCGACAACCGGGAGGCCTACCTGAACGTCACGCGCTGCACTTTCATCGGCAACTCCTCGAGCGCTTCCGGCGGCGCCTTCCACGGCATCAACGCCCAGGGCAAGATCGACGGCTGCGTCTTCATGGCCAACACCGCGGCTGCCGACGGCGGCGGCTTGTTCACGCACCGCTCGTCCCCGATGGTCACCAACTGTTTGTTCCTCGCCAACGTCGCCAACGGCATCGGCGGCGCCGTGGCCAACGTGTTCGAGAGCAAGCCCCAATTCCTCAACTGCACGTTCGTCAATAACCAGGCCAGTGCCGGCGGCGTCATGGCCAGCAGTTACAACGCCGACCCCCTGCTCAGTCAGAGCATCCTCTGGAACAACACCGCCGTGACGGGACCGAGCCTGTACCTCAAGCGCAACGAAACAGGCAGCTACCTCGCGAAGGCAACCGTCAAATACTGTGATCTCCAATACGGCCTGTCGGGCACGCACACCGATCCCGGCTGCACCCTGACCTGGGGCAAGGGCAATTTCGACGAGGATCCCCTCTTCACTGGCCCGTTCCGCGACGACTACCACCTGTCGACGGATTCGCCTTGCATCGACGCCGGTGATCCCGCCTATGCGCCGGCCGTCGGCGCTCAGGACCTGGACGGCTCGCCACGCCGCTACGGCAACGCCGTCGACCTCGGCGTGTACGAATACCAGGGGCTCGGCCCGATCTACCGCTTCTGGTCGCCCACCTTGAAGGGGCACTTCTATACCATCAGCGGCGCCGAGCGCGACCGGGTCCTGCGCGAGTGGCCCGACGTCTGGAGCTACGAGGACGTGGCGTTCTACGCCTACTACCGTCTGACCGAACCGGGTCTGGTGCCGGTCTATCGCTTCTGGTCGCCGATCCTCAAGACCCACTTGTACACCATCGACGAGACCGAAAAGAACACCATCACCAAAGAGATGGCCGACATGTGGATTCCCGAGGGTCCGGTCTTCTATGTCTACCCCGCCGGCGAGCAGCCTCTGGGCACCTTCCCGGTCTATCGCTTCTGGTCGGCCTCTCTGCAGCGCCACTTCTACACGATCAGCGAGGATGAGAAGGACCACTTGCTCAAAGCGTACCCGAAGGAGTGGGCCTATCTGGGGGTCGCCTGGTATGCGTTCGTCCAACCCAACCAGCCCAAGCAGGTGGCCTACAAGTTTGCCGGTGGTTCCGACGACGTCTGGTACGCCATGACGCTCAAGGCCCTGGTGGATGGGAAGGAAGTCCCGCTCGATAAGCCGGACGTACAACTGCTCGCCAGCCACGGCGAGATGGAAATGGCGGTCGATTTCACCAATCTGACCTGCACGTTCCAATCGCTCGACGTGCAGACGGAGACCGTCCAGCACTACGCGACTATCTCCACGCCGGATGGGTCACTGGCTCTGGCGCTGACGATGGCGGTCGGCGGAACGTTCAGCGCGTCAACGCCGCGCGGTCCGTTCGCCATCGACCCGGCCACCGGGACCTTCGCCGACTACGTCGGCGCCGAACAGGGCTTCCCCGCCGACCAGGCAAGCTTCGCCTACAGCGGCTCCGTAACTCTGGGAGGCACGCGCGCCAACTTCACGCGGGTCAGCAACGCGCTGCAGTTCGAGCTTCAGTACTTCGGTGTCTTCCAGAACCTGAACCTGATCCCCGACGGCATCGCCGCCTACATGCCCATGACGTTCCAGTGGCACCGTCCCAACGTCAAGGACCTCCTGGCTGACGTCATGGTCAACGGACGGCGCGTCCAGCTCTATGTCACGTACGTGTATCTGGGCACGCAAGGGCTCTGGGAAGGCCAGGCCATCAAGTAAGATGCCGGCGCCGCGCCGTCACTGTCCGGCGGCGCCAGCGATGCGATACAGGTGAACGTCCCACGGCGCGAAGGCGTCGTCAAAGGCGCCGTCGCGTGAGGTCAGCATGCGGTCCTCGTCCAGCACCGTCACCGAGCGCGCGCCGGTCAATCCGCGCACTGCAAACTGAGCCTTCGTGCTGCGCTGCTCCATGCAGACCGCAAAGACGTAGACGGCGCCCTGGTGCTCTTTGGCCATCACTGCGACGGGAACGTCCGCCGGGCTCGATGTCACGACGACCCGGCCGGAAAGGGTCGGACTGCCGAGCACTCCGGCCAGCGCGCCGATGCGCTGGTTGATGCGCGTCACCGCCGCCAGCAGCACCGGGTCGCCCAACAAGGCCGACTCGTTGAACCGCGGCTCCCATTCGTGCACGAAGTAGATGAGCCCTTTGGATCCGTGGACGATCGACATCCAGACCTCACAGCGGACCTGCTGAGGCGTCGGCTGCTGGGTCGGGTGGCTGATGCGCGTACATTCGATGCAGTTCCACACCGGCCGCTGCGGCCCGGCCCAGGCCACGAGACGCTCGACGCCCTTGGCGACGTACCCAAGCCGGCCCGACACTTCGGGACTCGGGTGTGTGACCGGATAGATGTCGAATGACGCGATGTCACAGCCCTTGACGTATTCGGGGTAGTCTTCCGGATGGCGGGTACGCACGCCGCGACCGTACCAGTTGTCCCAGGCGACTCCCTGTCCCAGGTTCAACAGGACCGGCCGGCTGGGATCGGCCGAACGCATCCGTTCGTACTTCTCCACGAGTAACCGTTCACAGGAATTCTGGGCCGCATGAGCCGGTCCAGTGGGCGCGGAGGCATTGATGGATGAACGCAAAGACATTGCGTTG
>JAFGLV010000152.1 GCA_016927855.1 Sedimentisphaerales bacterium | reverse complement strand
TCGTAGAGCATCGGCGAGACGCAGGGCCCGTGGTTGCTCCTAATGGAACCGAAGTCCTTGGTCCAGGCCTCGTGGCCTTCGTGGTCGAGCGCGACCGCGGTCAGTTCGTCGGCGGTGGGCCAGAGGACATAGACCCGCTCGGCGTCGACGGCGGGTGTGGATGCGGCGTAGCTGTTGGAGCTGTTCATCATGTACTTCGTCAGCGCGTAGGTCTTCTGCCAGAGAATATCCCCTGTCCCGGCGTCCAGCGCCAGCACGAGGCCCACGGGGCCGGACTCGTGGCAACTCGTGACAAAGACCTTGTCAGCCCAGACAACCGGCGACGAGAGCCCCTCTCCCGGCAAGGTCGCGCGCCAGGCATAGTCAGACGACTTCCACTCGGAGGCAATGGCCTGCGCGTCTGCAGGACCCTGGCCGTTGGGACCACGAAAGCGCGTCCACTGCTGCGCCCGGGTCGTCGTGGCCAGCAACAGAATCGGCAAGAGTCGAACTGTCCATCCATACAGCATGAGTGAGCACTCCGATAGTACCACGGCAGACCCCCATCAGGTGTTCGGTATCATATCGCGAGGGCGCCTCGGTTTCAACCGCGACGGCGACACGAAGAATCACTGTCAGGATGCGCCAGCCGCCGAGGAATTCGCGGCGCGACGCCACATCAGGACCACAAGCCAGAAGAGAAAGACCTGCACCGGCACAGGCAGATCGTCCGGGAAATCCACGGTGCAGCAGCGTGAGAAAAAGCTGCGTGGCGTGACCGCGCCAACCAGAGAGCCGTTCTCAAGTAGACGAAACGCGCGCGTCAGCGGCGAGACCGCCTCCAGGGCCAAAACGCGCGGGCCGACGTGAACTTCGAAATGACGCCGGAAAGGACTCGGTTTCGTCGCGCGAGCAGGTATCTGGCCGGCGCCTTCAAGCAAGAAGTCCCCTGACCAGAAGCCCTGGCGCGAAAGCCTGTATCCGATGCCCTCCCAGGTGAATGAGCCGCCTTCGCTCAGCCACGTCATGTCCATCCTCGCAACGACCAGCGTGCCCCGGCGAAGTTCGTATCCCCACGAGAACAGGCTTTTCGGTCTGGCTTCGAAAACCGCCATGTCTGCACCTTCGATGTCCACCCGCGCCGCCACAGATAGCGGGAGTTGCCATCTCTCATGTATTACCAGAGCTGCGACCGAAGGAGAAGCCCAAAAACACGTTGGGACACGGCTTTGGGCGACGAGGGCCGCGAAAGCGGCTTGCCGCCAGGCCCGGTGAAGGCTATAATGGACTGGAGATACGTCCGGCGTGTTTCGGGAGATGTGAAACTGTGACAGGTTGTCTATCACAGCAGGATATGGCAGCGTTGCTCGACGGCGCTGCGTCCCCCGAGCAACTGACCTACTGGAGGCGTCACCTGAGACTGTGCGATTCGTGTGCGGCCAGTGTGGCACGGTTGCGCGCGGGGCTCGAAGCCACCGCGCCGTGGAGCATGCAGGCCGACGGCAAATCGCCTGGCTCGGGCGGCAGCCGGCTGCTGGTCGGACTGGAACCAAACCTCCAGTTGGGCGACTTCCGTCTGGAGCGACGATTGGGCTCCGGAGGGATGGGGGTGGTGTACCAGGCCATGCAAATCTCGCTGAACCGCCCTGTCGCTCTCAAGGTGCTGCCCTCGGGTTTGGGCCGGGACGTCTCGGCGGTGGAGCGGTTCCACCGCGAGGCGCGCGCAGCGGCCAAGCTGCGTCACCGCAATATCGTCACGATCTACGCCGAGGGGATCGAAAACACCGTCTGCTACTTCGCGATGGAGCTGATTGAGGGCCGACCGCTCGACCAGCTCATCGCCGAGTTGCGGATGGTCAGGAAGGCCTCCGCCGAACCGAACCACGCCGCGCCGGCACAGACGCCTTGCGTTGACAGACCGGAATGCTCGATCTCGACGCCCGAGATCCCGGACGTGCTGGCCGACTGCCGGTGCGGGAGGGTGTACTTTGACACCGTCGCTCGGCTGATCAGCGAAGTGGCCGACGCGCTGCAGTACGCTCACGAGCGCGGCATCGTCCACCGGGACGTCAAGCCTTCGAACCTCATGCTGGCCCGTGACGGACGGCTCATCCTGCTGGATTTCGGGATCGCACGTGTCTGTCAGGAAGGCGGCATGACGATGACCGGCTCGTTTGTGGGCACGCCGCGCTACATGTCCCCCGAGCAGGTCAGCAGCGAATGCCGCGCCGTGGGCCAAGCCTGTGACATCTACTCGCTGGGAGTGACGCTCTATGAGTTGCTGACCCTGGAGCCGCTCTTCGACGGGCGCACGCGCGATCAAGTGATCGCTCAGATTCTGAGCAAGGAGCCGCTGCGACCGAGGCTGATCGACCGGCGCATTCCTGCCGACCTCGAGACCATCTGCCTGAAGGCCATCGAGAAGGAACCGGGCCGGCGCTACACCACTGCCGGCGAGTTTGCCGAGGACCTGCGCCGGTACCTGGATGGTCATGTGATCAAAGCCAGGCCTCCAGGCATGGGTGATCGACTCGTCAAGCTGGTTCGCCGCCGCAAGGTCGCCACCGCACTGGTCATGGGGATCGTCGTGACCCTGGCTTTCGCGGGCAGCATCGCCTGGAAGCACTACACGACCCGGTGGGCCCAGCAGGACGCGATGGTGCTGATTGACGAGCTCGTGGAGCGCAATGAGTACTTCGCCGCCATGGCAGTGGCCGAGAAGGCGGCACGCTATCTGCCTGACGACCCGCTATTGGAGATTCGCTGGCCCAGCCTGTCGCGTGAGTACAACGTTGAGACCGACCCGCCGGGCGCGGACGTCTACATCGGGGAATACTCGGCCGCCGCCTCCAAGTGGAAGTACCTGGGTCGCGCCCCGTTGCGAGACGTGCGTGTGCCGTTCGGTCCTTGCCGCTGGCGGGTGGAGAAGCCAGGTTTCGTGCCGACCGAGGGCGTGCGCACCAACGAGCTGTCTACGGCGCAGGCCGCCTCGGGCCGTCCCTCGGGCGGATTCCTCCGGTTCACGCTCCAGCCGATCGGTCAGTGCCCACCCGACATGGTGTGTGTCGGGCCGGCGCAGCTCGACCAGAAGATGCTGTTCCATGGCGAGCGCACCGTCCCTTCGGCGCCGGCGTTTCTGATCGACCGACGCGAGGTGACCAACCGACAGTTCCGGGACTTCGTCGTGCGCGGCGGCTACGAGAGCCCCGAGTTCTGGGAGCATGAGTTCATCGAGAACGGCAAGGCCATCTCCTGGCCGGAGGCCATGAAGCGGTTCCACGACCAGACCGGCCAGCCCGGCCCGGCCACGTGGAAGAGAGGGACATACTTGCGTGGACAAGGCGACTACCCGGTCGGCGGGATCAGTTGGTACGAAGCGGCTGCCTACGCGCGCTTTCGAGACAAACACCTGCCGACGATCTTCCATTGGACGCTGGCGGCGCGGGCCGACGACGTCCCGTCGCAGATCACGCGGCTGAGCAATTTCAGCGATGACCCGGCGCGCGTGGGCCGCTACCGCGGCATGGGCAAGCACGGCCTCTATGACGCGGCCGGCAACGCCAGGGAATGGTGCTTCAACGCCATCGAAGGCCAGCCCGAGACACGTTGCCTTCTGGGCGGCGCCTGGGGCGAGGACGACTACGCCTTCGTCAACGGTTCCACTCGCTCGCCTTGGGACCGCGACGAGGCCAATGGCCTGCGCTGCGTGCGGTACCTGCCCGACAGGAGTGCGGTGCCGGCGTTGGCCTTCGCCGCGGTCGAACACAGGGTCCGCGATTTCGCGCATTTCACGCCTGTTTCCGAGGAGGTCCTGAACTCCTACATCGACACGTGGTACCGATACGATCGCACACCGCTGAACGCCTGCATCGAAACGGTCGATCGCGAGCTGGTTTACAGCCTGCGCGAGCGGGTCACCTTCGACGCCGCCTATCCGAACGAGCGCGTCATCGCCTATCTGCACCTGCCGAAGGAAGTGGACCCGCCCTACCAGGTCGTCATCTGGTACCCCGGCGACGAGGCGCGGAGCAGCCCGTGGGATAAACGCGCCTACCGTCACGAGCTGGTCAGTCTCATCCGCAGCGGCCGGGCCGTGGTCGTGCCGTTCTACAAGGGCACCTACGAGCGCCGTCTCGAACAGGAAAGCTATCCGCCCGACGGCGTGCTCAGCCGGAACCTCTATGTCCAGCGCTCGCAGGACCTGCGCCGGACCGTGGACTATCTCGAGACGCGCGGCGACATCGACACCGACAAGCTCGCCTACGTTGGCTTGAACTGGGGCGCCCAGATGGGACCACTGATGATCGCCACCGAGGAGCGTTTCAAGACCGGCATCCTGCTGTGCGGCGGCATTTGCGCCTGCGCCCGGCATCCAACCTCCGACCCGGCCAATTTCGCGCCGCACGTGACGATTCCCATGCTGATGATCAACACCCGCGACGATTCGATCTTCCCGTACGAGACCGCTCAGAAACCCCTGTTCGACCTGCTGGGGACCTGCCCCGCCGAGAAGAAACACCTGCTCTTCCCCGGCGGCCAAGGCATCCCCTGGGAATACCGCCTGCAATATCATGCCGACATGGCCGCCTGGCTGGACCAACACCTCGGACCGGTCCGGAGACCGTCGCTCGTCCCTCGTCGCGCGTCCCTCGGACCTGCCGACGGGGCTCTGCAGCCGGACGACGAGCGACGCCTATGACTGATTCGACCCAATCCGACAACAGTATCCTCGACGCCATCCGACAGGGCGATGCGAAGGCCTGGGCCCAGGTCATTGACGAATACCAAGGCCGGCTCCTGCGGTTCGCGCAGTCGCGGGTCTCCCAGCACGCCGACGCCGAGGACATCGTCCAGGAGACGTTCGCGTCGTTCATCCGCGCCGTCGACAAGCTCCAGGTCGAGGTCAGCCTGGAGACCTACCTGTTCGGCATCCTGCGTAAGGAGATCGCCAATCGCTTCCGGACCCGCTGGGCCAAAGGCGTCTGCCTGATCCAGGACATCTACCACAGCGACAGCGAAGGCATGCCGGCCGAGGGGCTCGACCTGCTGCCCGACACCGGACCGAGTGTCAGTTGGTATGTCTGCCGGGACGAGCAACAGCAGGTGCAACGTCGCGTTTTGGGCCAGGCGCTGGAGCATCTGGTTACCACCTTCAAGGAAGCGTCGCGCCTGCGCGACCTGAAGATCGCCGAGCTGTTGTTCTACTGCCGCCTGCCCAACCAGGAGGTCGCCAAGCTGTTGGGCCTGGACGAGCGGCTCGTCCGCGTCGCCAAGCACCGCTGTCTCAAGCGTGTGCGTCAAGACGTCCTGGAGTCCCTCCCGTCCGGCGACCTATCCTTCGCCTGTTCCGAAGGTCTGCTGACGGAGATCTGGGAGATGCAGCGGCTCAGTTGTCCCAAGCGCAGCACGCTCGGCGCGTTCCTGCTGGAGACCCTGCCGCCTCAGTGGTTCGACTACGTCGATTTTCACCTCACCGTCGTCGGCTGCCACTTCTGCCGGGCCAGTTTCAAGGACCTCCAGGAGCAGCAAGGCACCGACGGCGACCTCAGCCTCGAGGAGGCCCTGCGCCTGCGGATCATGAACAGCACCGTCGGCTTCCTCTCCCCGCCGTAGACGCGAGCGGAAAGCGTATCTCGGATCTCGTAACCGATGGGCTGCTCACGAGATACGAACAACGAGATACAAAGAGAGCGTCTGACGACGCCACTACAAACGAGTGTGCGTCACCAGGCTGGGCCCTGCATTAGACGCCAGCGCGCATTGGGGTCTTCGGGCGCCGTCGTGATCGGTGCGAGGAATGCGGCAACGTCGGCCCGCTCCTGCTGCCGTGCCACGTCCAGAGGCGTCGCACCCCACTGACTCTCGGCGTTCGGGTCGGCACCATGCGCGACAAGGATCGCCGCCATTCTCTCGAAGCCGCAAAGGGCGGCATAGTGCAGCGGCGTCCAGCCACTCTGTGGCCCCTCTTCCTCAGACACCTCGGCTGCATTAACGTGGGCACCGTGGAATGGCGGTCCCTTAAGGCCGTCTCAGGTGTTCTGACCCCGATTCCTGGGCCAGAAACAAGGGTTTCCAGTGGGGCAGCCTCCTTA
>JAFGLV010000151.1 GCA_016927855.1 Sedimentisphaerales bacterium | reverse complement strand
ATGACCGACAAGGACAAGAAGGACCTCCAGTTTGGCATCGAGCACAAGGTCGATTACGTCGCGCTGTCGTTTGTGCGCGATGCGAACGATGTGGGCGAGGTGGCCGAACTGCTCAAGCCTCACCTGCCCAAGTGCGGGATCGTTGCCAAGATCGAGAACCGCCAAGCGATCGACAACATCGACGAGATCGTCAAGGTGGCCGACGGGATCATGATCGCTCGCGGCGACATGGGCGTCGCGATCCCCATCTACGAAGTGCCGATCGTCCAGAAGCACATCATCCGCAAGTGCAACGCCGCACGCAAGTTTGTCATCACCGCGACGCAAATGCTCGAACACATGACCGAGCACAGCCGACCCACCCGCGCCGAGGTCACCGACGTCGCCAATGCTATCCTCGACGGCACCGACTACGTGATGCTCTCCGGCGAGACCGCCGCCGGCAAGTTCCCCAGCGAATCCGTCGCCATGATGAACGAAATCATCAAGTTCACCGAGAAGTCGAGGGCGACGCTAAAGTGACATTCTGTCGAGTCGTCGCCGTCGGGCTGGCCAGGCCTTTGTCATTCTGAGCCGCAGGCGAAGAATCTGGCCACCGCAAGAGAGGGCTGTTTCAGTCGCAGCCCAAGTCCTTCAGCTTCGGTTCAGGATGACAGACATGTGGCGGACGCGCTATCTCGCGGGGAAAGGACCGAAGACAGGGGCCGGGGAAGGTACCGGTTTACATCATGGAATGTAGGTCCTATCATGTGCTAGTACCCCTGTAGGTCGTTGAGGATTGCCTATGAACACTCACAGAATCGAGTACAGTTCATATTGGGTGGCCTATTTTGATTTGCTCGGCTTCGAGAATAGAGTCAGGAGTGAGAGTACGGTTCGGCCCACGCTCGAGGAATACCAGACAGCATTGCATGAGATTCAATGCAAGAAGACCGAGATTACGAGTCCCAAGTGGTTCTCTGACACTTTTCTGCTGTATGCGCCGGACCATTCAGAGAAGTCGTTTGTCGAGATAGATGAAGCCTGCCAACGTTTCTTCGCTCACATGGTGAGATGGCAAGTGCCCCTGCGCGGTTGCCTGCATGTGGGGAACTTCTATGAGGACGCGGAGAAAGGCGTGCTGATAGGACCTGCGCTTGTTGATGCGTACAAGCTCGCCGAATGCCAGGATTGGCTTGGCTTTGTTCTGTCACCGGACGCGGTCACAAGACGAGAGCAGTATGGCGCTAGTGGTGATCTTTATCGTCAATACGACGTTCCGGTCGATCACAGCGAGAGTATCGAGAGACTTGATGCTCTCACGATAACCCATCCCAGTCTACACCAAGGTCACTGCCGTCCGCACGAATGGTGGATGTGCCTCCATGGCATGGAGAATGACGCGTTGAAGGTGATTGACGCGAAGAGCGGCGGGCACGAGAGCGCGCACGCGGTCGAGGCGCCCGAGGAAGACGAGAGAAACCGCGTTCTCCGGAAGTACCGGAATTCCAAGAAGTTCCTTCTTCATCTTCATCCTGAATTGGCGCAATTCGTGCAAGGGGAGTATGGGCCCATTCCGCTGAGAAACCGCGACGTGATGGGAAGGATTCGAGACACGTCCTGGCATTTGCCGTGAACCTGCAAGTGCCTCCCTGTTATCGCTGCGATCTTTCTCACCCGATCCGCCTGTCGTAGGCGCGGTAGAGGAGGTCGAGTTCGGTGGTTTGGGCGTCGTAGCGCCGTTGGAGGTCGGCCAGTTTCTCGGGGGTTTTGTAGATTTCTGACTCGCCGAACCGGGGCTTCAATGCCTCGATCTCGCGCTCCAACTCCATAATCATCTCCTCAATCTGCTCGACGGAATACTTGTTGAAACGCTTGAGTTCGTCCGGTGTCGTCGTGCGGGGGGCGCGCGATTTCGGATTTCGGATTTCGGATTTCGGACTCGTCCGACAAGTCGGATTGGCGGAGCGCCGTGATGCCAGTTCGGATTGCTTCTGAGCTTCGACGCGCTTGCGCACGATCTCGGCGTAGGTCGAATAGGCGGGATCGGCGGTGACGAACTCGGTTTTGCCGAGCTTGCGGCTGCCTAGCTCGTCGGTGCCGATGACCAGGAGCTTGTCCACGACCCGGTCGAGGAAATAGCGGTCGTGACTGACCGCGATGATCGTGCCGGCGTAATCGTCGAGTGCGGTTTCGAGCATCTCGCGGCTGGCGATGTCGAGGTGGTTGGTCGGCTCGTCCATGACCAGCACATCGGGCTCGGTCAGGACGAGCTTGCAGAGCATCAGCCGGTTGCGCTGGCCGCCGCTCAGATCGCCGCAAGATTTGAAGACGTCGTCGCCGCTGAAGAGAAACGCGCCGAGGCGGCTGCGCACCTGCTCGGTCGAAAGCTCCGGCCGGACGCTGCGGGCTTCCTCCAGCACGGTCCGGGCCGAATCGAGTACGTCGCCGTGCTGGTCGAGGTAGCCGACTCGCAGGCTCGCGCCCATGCGGATGGTGCCGGCCGACGGTTCGAGGTGTCCCAGCGCGAGCTTGACGAGCGTGCTCTTGCCGGTGCCGTTGGGTCCCGTGACACCGAGACGGTCGCCGCGCAGGACGTCGAACGTCAGGTCCTCGAAGAGGGTCAGGTCGCCGAACGATTTGCCCAGCCCTTCGGCGCGCAGCACCAGGTCGCTGGCGCCTTCGCTCTTGCCGAACGAGAAGCTGATCGTCTTCTGGTCGGTCGGGCCTTCGAGGAAGTCGGGGTTCTCCTTGAGCAGGCGGTTGAGGCGTGTCTTGCGCCCGCGTGCGGTCCCGCGCATGCCTTCTTGGTCCTTATTGCGGGCGATGAAGTCCAGCGTCTTCTCGACCATCTCGACGCGCTTGGCGTGCTCGCGTTCCTGCTGGAGGCGGACGGTCTCTTTGGTCTGCAGGTAGGTCTGATAGTTGCCGGTCCAGACCTGGGCCTGGCGGTTCTCGACCTCGATGATCTTGCACGTGACCTTGTCAAGCAGGTAGCGGTCGTGGCTAATGATGACCGCCGCGCCGCGATAACCCGCCAGGAAACGTTCCAGCCATTCGGTCGCCTGCAAGTCGAGGTGGTTGGTCGGCTCGTCGAGCAGCAGCAGGTCGGTCTCCAACATCAGAACCTGCGCCAGGCCGAGTCGGGAGAGTTGTCCGCCGCTCAGCGCCGTGGTCTTGGCCTGGTGCAGCTCGGACTCGAAGCCCATGCCCGCGAGCGTCGCGTTGATGCGAATCTCGTACTCATACCCGCCGGCGATCTCGAAGTCGTGACAGAGCCGGTCGTACTGCTTCATCTTGGCTTCCAGCGCGCCGCCGGTCAGGTTCTCCATCTCGTGCGACGCGTCCTGGATAGCCTGCTGGAGCTTGAGCAGGTGCTCGACGCCGGCGTGCATCTCCTGCATGACGGTGCGCTGGCCGCTGAAGGTGGCCTCCTGGGGCAGATAGCCGATCCGCAGCCCTTTCTGCTTGACAACCCGGCCCATGTCAGGCTCGACGGCGCCGGTGATGAGCTTGAGGATGGTGCTCTTGCCGGAGCCGTTGGGCCCGACCATGCCGACCGTCTCGCTTGGATGGAGCTGGAGCGTCAATTGATCCAGCACCACCTCCGATCCGAAACTCTTGTGAATATCCTGAAGCGTGACAATCGCCATCGACCCAGCCTGTATCCCAAACCTCGTGCGCGGAACAAACCCACTATGTTACCGGTTGCCTCGCTCCGATACAAGGCCGGCTCAATGTCGTCGTCGAACCATCATTTCGCCACGAAGGCGATGATGGGCGTTTTCGCTTGTGTCGGTCTCAGAGCGGCCTACAATGAGACCGTTTCTGGCCTGACGAGATAGGTGAGTTCCGAGGCCGAGAAGAAAGAGGCGGTGTGCGAGGCACACCCTGTAACGTTGCGTACTATCCTGTCCGTACACGCTCGTTGGAGACTTTAACATGAAGACACTTGTGGTCAATCTCGCTGTTCTTGCCGCGACGGTTCTTGGAGGGGGTGCGTTATCGCGAGCGAACGACGGCGCGGCGCAGGCGACCGCCGGGCGCACCTATTACGTCGCGACCGGTGGCGATGACACCAACTCCGGCCTCTCACCCGCAGCGGCGTGGAAGGCCATCGAACGAGTGAACCAGCAGGAGTTTGAGCCGGGCGACGCGATCCTGTTCCGCTCGGGCGATGAGTGGAACGGACAATTGCAGCCCCAGGGATCCGGCGCGACAGGCAATCCGATTCGCCTGGACCGTTTTGGCGAAGGGCCCATGCCGGTGATCGACCTGGGAGCGGCAACCGGTGCGGCGGTCAAGCTCATCAATCAGCAGTGGTGGATCATCCAGAATCTCGAGGTGACCAGCGGAGTCCCTCCGGAACCGGGCGTGGGACGGCAGGGGATCGTGATCGCGGCCGAAGGCGAAGGCGGTCACACGGCGCACATGATCGTGCGCAACTGCTACATTCACGACCTCTGGGGCCAACTCGGCGGCAGGGGGACGTTCACCGGCTACAACAGCGCCGCGATCTTCGTCGGGCCGACCCAGGGAGGTGGACGCCGCACAGGCGGAGCCGGCGCCGACGACATCACGATAGAGAACAACCGCATCGAGCGCGTCGACCGGTGCGGCATCATCGTCTGGCGCGGCCACGAGAATATCGTCGTACGCGGCAACACGATGGAGAACCTCGGCGGCGACGGCATCTTCATGAACGGCTGTCGGGCCGGCCTGATGGAGCGCAACGTCGTGCGGCGTTCGTGCCTGCGCACCGGCGACCCGGGTCTCGTCATCGAGGGCCGCTACAATCCTCATTCGGCCGCGATGTGGATCCAGGACTGCACCGACACCGTCATCCAGTTCAATGAGGCATACGACACCGGCCGGCAGAAGGGCAACGGCGACGGCAACGCCTACGACTTCGACTTCAACTGCCGCAACTGCGTCGTCCAGTACAACTACAGCCGCAACAACCACGGCTTTCTGCTCATCATGAACCGCACGCAAGGCAACGTCGCGCGGTACAACATCAGCCAGAACGACCAGACGCACCTGGTCCAGATGCACGGCGTCCTGGCGGACGACAACGTGATCTGCAACAACGTCTTCTACGTCGACTACGGCACGGCCGATATCGATCTCTACATGGGAGGTACCGAGGTCAGTGACGAGAACAAGAGCCGGCTTGGCGCCTGCTTCGTCAACAACATCTTCTACGCCATCGGACAAGGGCGTTTTCGCACCGTGTACACGTACGGCAGCGCGCTGGAGAGACAGTATCTGGATCAGGTGCAGCTCTCACCTCCGCCTCCGATCATACGGCACAACTGGTACTTCGGACCCTGGACGAACGGCCTGCCTCATGACCCCGAAGCGAAGGTAGGCGATCCGATGTTCGTCGCGCCCGGCAGTGGCGGAGTCGGACTCGCCTCGCTCCAGGGATATCGGCTACGCGCCGAATCGCCCTGCATCGGAACCGGAGCGGTGATCCCAAAGCGCGGCACACGAGACTTCTTCGGCAACGCGCTGCACGACAACGCCGCTTCCTTCGGCGCCTGCGACCCGTCGCAACCGTGAACGCTTACCGCAGAGGATAGAACGTAGCCCGGCCGCCGTCGGCCGGGACCACCCGGGAGACCGGGGGTGCTACGGGAGGGTGCGTTCTCAACCCACGCGTCGAGACTGGGTGCCGGTTGTCCCGCCTGCAAGTGTGCGTTTTTCCTTTGCCATTCTGGATAAGCAGCGTTAGAATTCAGACCGCTTGAGGGGCTGGTGGGCTTCGGCCCGTGCTGGTTCGAATCCGGTCCCGGACATTCTTGCGGGGTCGGCATGAGCGATGTCACGCGCATCTTGAACGCCATCGAGGGGGGAGACGCGAGAGCTACGGACCAACTCCTGCCCTTGGTCTACGAAGAGCTTCGCCTCCTTGCCGCTCAGAAACTGTCTCACGAACCGCCGGGCCAGACGCTTCAGGCGACAGCATTAGTTCATGAAGTGTATATTCGTCTGCTCGGGAATGAGCCGCAAAGCTGGGATGGTCGTGGACATTTCTTCATGGCGGCTGCCGAGGCCATGCGTCGGATTCTCGTAGACAATGCCAGGCGCAAGCAGCGACACAAGCGTGGCGGTGATCGGCAGAGAGTCGATCTGGAAGACACCCACCTGGCCATCGAAGGCCCCTCCGACAATATCGTGGCGTTAGATGAGGCCCTCGCGAAACTGACCGCCGAGGACGAAACGAAGGCCCAACTGGTCAAACTGCGATGCTTCGCCGGCCTGACACTCGGGCAAGCGGCGGAGATACTCGGCATCTCGCGCGCCAGCGCGTGCCGATACTGGTCTTATGCTCGTGCGTGGCTCTTCGATGAGATCAGGCGGGGAGACTGAGAGACTGCTTTCTGACTTTTTCCTCACATTTCCGTCTCTTCTCTGAGGCGCTCGGTCTCCAGAAGACGCATTTCACCATGGAAACAAGTTACGGAGCAGAGCCGTGGCAACCAAGTCATCCAAAATCGAAGCCGTATACTACGGCGCACTGGAGCAAAGGTCGGGTCGGGAGCGGTCGGCCTACCTGGACCGCCTGTGTGGTCCCGACACGGCGCTGCGGGCCCGCGTCGAAGCACTGCTGAGGGCCAACGACGAAGCGGGCGATTTCCTGGAGGTCTCGCCGATCGACCCCGCTGTCACACTCGACCACGCCGCGACAATAGAAGGTCCGGGTACGGTGATCGGGTGCTACAAGCTGTTGGAGAAGATCGGCGCGGGGGGTATGGCGGTGGTCTATATGGCCGAGCAGGAGCGGCCCATCCGTCGCAAGGTGGCTTTGAAGATTATCAAGCTGGGCATGGACACCAAGGAGGTCATTGGCCGGTTTGAGGCCGAGCGACAGGCTTTGGCGTTGATGGACCATCCAAGCATCGCTAAGGTCTTCGATGCTGGCGCCACGGAGACCGGCAGACCCTATTTCGTCATGGAACTGGTCCAGGGCGTTTCCATCACGGAGTACTGCGATGGGAACAGCCTGAGCACCAAGGACCGGCTGCGTCTGTTTATCCAGGTCTGCAACGCGGTGCAGCACGCCCATCAGAAGGGCATCATCCACCGGGACATCAAGCCCTCCAACGTGATAGTCACGCACCACGATGGCAAGCCCGTCCCCAAGGTGATCGACTTTGGCATCGCCAAGGCGACGAACCAGCGATTGACTGAGAAGACGCTCTTCACTCGCTACGCCCACCTGATCGGCACCCCGGCGTACATGAGCCCCGAGCAGGCGGAGTTGAGCGACCTCGACATCGACACCCGCTCAGACATCTACTCATTGGGCGTATTGCTCTATGAACTACTCATAGGGACCACGCCGTTTAGCGAAGAGGAGCTTCGCAAGGCCGGCTACATCGAGATGCAACGGGTGATCCGGGAACAAGAACCTGCCAAACCCTCCACGAAGCTCAGCACGCTTGGCGAGACGCTAACCGACATCGCCAAGCATCGCAACTCCACTCCAGACCTGCTCCGCAAGACCGTTCGCGGCGACCTGGACTGGATCGTAATGAGGTCGCTGGAGAAGGACCGCACCCGGCGCTATGAAACCGCGCATGCCCTGGCCGAGGATATCGAACGTCATCTGCGGAACGAGCCGGTCCTGGCCGGTTCACCGGGCATGCTCTATCACCTGCGGAAATTCGTACGCAGACATCGATCACGGCTCCTCACGGCCGCAGCGGTGACACTCCTGGCAGTCGGCCTGGTCATGACGGCCGTCATGTATTGGCGCACGTCACGATTGGAGTGGGCCAAGGGTGAAGCCCTGCCCCGCGTCGTCAAACTCGTGCAGGCCGGGGAAATCTCTTCAGCCTTTCCCTTGGCGCAGAAGCTTCGAAAGATCATCCCCAACGATCCCACCCTGGTCGATCTGTGGCCCCGCATCGGCAAGGCATACTCGTTGGACACGACGCCGGCGGGAGCCCAGGTTTCTTGTCGGGAATACTCCGCGCAGGATGCGCCCTGGCACTACCTCGGGCGATCTCCTTTGAAAGACATCACCCTTGCCAACGTTCTCTACCGTTGGAGGATCGAAAAGCAGGGCTTCATCCCCCATGAATGCGTCACCGATCGATCCCTGTGGGTCCGGCTGTGTCCCAGTGACTTTGGGCGGGAGATGGTTTGGATCGAGGGCTGGCAGGCTGAACTGCCTGGCGATTCCGATGTTCAAAGCACCTCTTCAAAAGCACCTGCACCTTTCTCAAAAATTTCGGCTGAACTGCCTGGAGATTCCTATGTCCAAGGTGCCACCGTTGCGGTGTCTGGCTTTTGGATGGACAAATATGAAGTCACGAACGAGCAGTTCCAGGCCTTTGTGGACGCGGGGGGATACGCCAACGCCGACTACTGGGAAGGGCTGGATTTCACCAAGGACGGTCGTCAACTATCCTGGCAGGAGGCGAAGGATGAGTTTGTGGATCAGACACGTCAACCGGGCCCGGCCATGTGGCAGGAAGGGACCTACCCGCAGGGGCAGGAACGATACCCGGTTTCCGGTGTAAGCTGGTTCGAGGCCATGGCCTATGCCCGATTTGCCGGTTGTAGCCTTCCCACGCTCTATCATTGGGAACATGCGGCGTGTTTATATGAGTCCAGCGTGATTGTGCCCCACAGTAATTTCACCGTAGGTGGAACGGCAATCGTGGGCAGTTTCCCCGGCATGGGGCATGCAGGACTCTACGATATGGCGGGCAACGTGAAGGAATGGTGCTTGAATGCCACGGATGATTCCGACAGCCAGCGCTATATTCTGGGCGGAAGTCACGGGGAACAGATGTATCAGTTTTTCGCCCACGACTTCCGAAATCCGTGGGATAGGTCCGCTGTCAACGGGTTTCGCGGTGTGAAATACCCGGGAGGCGTCCATTCATTCGCGGATGGGCTGCTGGCGCCAGTGCCACTGCCGAAGACAAGGGATTACGCCACCTCAAAGCCTTGCTCCGACGAAGAGTATCGTATCCTCGTTCGAGAGCTCGAATATGATCGGCTGCCCTTGGATTGGAAGGTGGAGAGGGTGGACGACAGTGCGCCGTTATGGAAAGAGGAGACAATCACCTTCAACGCGACCTATGGCCGGGAACGAGTGATTGCCCATCTGTTTTTGCCCAAGGCCGTCGCACCTCCCTATCAGGTCGTTGTGTACTGGCCGGACACGCCT
>JAFGLV010000014.1 GCA_016927855.1 Sedimentisphaerales bacterium | reverse complement strand
GTCGGCAGCGCGCTCGGCGCGGTCACCTGCGACTCACCGCCGCCGGCAGCGGTGGTGATCGCGAACTCCATGGCGTTGCCGCCGTTGCGCTGCGCCAAAAACGTGTACACGGTCGCGCCGGTGCCGAAATCGAAAACGCGCGCCCAGGCGCCGCCGGTACCGGAGTAGTTCACCCATGTCGCGACCGTCATGCTCTCGAGGGACTGGATGAGCGTGCCGATCGGCAGCGTGGCGTGCCCGCTGGTGCCGTCCAGGACGAGGGCTTGGCCGTAGCCGGCCAGCCCGGCCGCGAAGCTGGACCCGGTCTCGGCGGTACCGTCGCGGCCGTTGCCCGAGCCGTCATTGAGGTTGCCCTCCATCTGGTAGGACGCCGCCAGACCGTTGGCGCCGGGGTCGACCGCCGGGGCAGGCATCGGCGGAGCCTCCCGGTACAAGCGGATATCGTCGACGTAGAGCTGCCCCATGCCGGAGCTGCTCACGCCGAACGTCAGAGACGTCACGTTCCGCGCCGCGTTGCCCAGCGAAGCCAGCTCGACGTTCCATTGCGTCCACAGCGGCGCCGCCAGCGAAGCGGTGCTGCCCGGGTAGTCCACGCGGGTGTTGTTGACCTTCAGGTACACCTGGCCCGCCGCGTTGCCCAGCGTGCCGCGGAAGTACACCACCAGCGTCTGGGCGCCGGCCCGCGTCCAGTCCTGCGCCGCCAGCGTCAGCGTCGCCTCCGAGACCGTCGCGCCGTCCTGGCCGTACGCGAACGGCATGGATTGATCCCCACTATGAACCAGGTCCTGTTCCGCATAAGGCGGCTCATCGTGGCCCACCTGCGAGCCGTTGGTCGTAACGCCAAAGCCGTCCTGCCACGCTTCGTAGATCAGGTTGCCTTCGTCGTCGGTGTAGCTCTCGAAGTCATCGACCGCCAGATACGCCTGCGTCGAGAAGCGCCACAGATTGCTTTGCCAGACGCTGGGCGTCGCGGCCTCGTTGACCTCGTCGACCCGCCAGTAGTAGGTGGTGGCCAGAGCGAGCGTGCCGGGATCGTACGTGGGAACACTCACGACGTCGACCAGCGCCGTGCCGTCGGCCACCGCGTTGGGATCGGTGCTCAAATTGACCTGGTGCGTGACCGCCTCCCGGCCGGGCCGCCAACGGAGCGTCGCCTCCACGCTCATCTCGGTGGCGCCGTCGGCCGGCTCGGGCTCGCGCGCGTGGGTCGGGATGTAGTTGAACTGAATCTCACTCAGCCCATACGTCAACGGCTGCAAGGCGCTGCGGTTGCCGTGGATGTTGATCCGAACCGACTGGACGCCGACACCGCCAAAGTCGATGGTCGAACCGGCATACGTCGCCAACCCGGGCGCCTGGGGCACCTCGAAGTCTCCCAGCGTCTGCCACTGGCCGTCGGCGCCGAGGTACTCGATCGTCACGTCCTTGAGGCCCAGCCCCAGGAACGATTCGTACTGGTGGTTGTAGTTCCAGACGTGGGTGTCCTGCAGCTTGTAGACTCGGTCGAAATCGAACTGAATCCAGGCCGGCTCGCCGGCGGCGGCCGCACCCACCCACATATCGGCTTCCAGGATCGAGTGCTGTCCGGCGGCATTGAGTCCGGAGTGGTCGATGCACCTGACCGGGCCGGACCCGGCGGCCGACGTGGTGGACGCCGTCACCGTAATGTTCTCCACCGGATACGCCACCGGCTCGACCTCGAAGCTCCACGTCTGGCCCTTGAAGATAGTGCTGTCGGGCGGCGTATTGACTTCATCAATGCGCCAATAGTAGGTCCGGCCGAACGCCAGCAGACCCTCGGGATCATAGGCGGCAGCGGGCTGCGATTCGCTGACCAGCACCCCCAGCGGATTGGTCCGGCTGGCCGAATTGACGTCCTCGAAGCTGGTGTCGAAATACACATCGTGTGTGGCGGCGGGAAGACCAGGCATCCAGGTCAGCACGGCATCACGCCGCACATCCGTCGCTTCGTCTTCGGGACTCGGACTCGAAGCCGTCCCCGTCTTGAGCGGATTGGATAGCGACACGCCCGGCATCACGTGGATATCGTCAATCCAGACGTACCGCTCACCGCTCGGGTTTTGCGCTCGCCAATAGAACCGGTCCAGTGCGTCACTGATGGCGTTGCGGAACCCGAAGCTGTCGCCTCCGCCGGCCGTAACGCGATCGGCCTCGGTCCCCCCTTCGTCGGGCCGGTCGTGCACGTACACCTTCATGCTGTCGGTGGCATTGTCTATCACCATCCACAGGTTGTACCACTGCAGAGGGGTGTAAGGCTGTGCGATAAGCCATGACCCGCTGTCGCGCACGCGGAAATTGCCGCTGAGGACGCTGACCTGGGGACCGAACTGGCCCCAGTCGTTGCCTCCGACGTCAGGCGAGTCGACATTGGTCAGACCGAACGCCGAGTCGATGGCGTTCGTCGCGCGGAACCGCAGGAACACCGTCTTGGTGGCTCCCTGCGGAATCGAGGCCTCACTGTCCAGCACGCCGTAAACGGCCTTCTGCGTTCCGCTGTTCTCCCAGACGCGAATCACCTGGTTCTGCGGATCCGTCGGGTCTGTTTCAATCGTCACGTCCGCCGTCCCGACCCACTTCGTGGTGACCGTGTCGACCTGGCCCAGACCATAACCCTCGAAGTCATCCACCAGAACCGCCATGGCACTTGCCGACACGACTAGCACCACTGCCAACACCGAAATGCATCGATACATGTTCCTTCTCCTCACACTTGACCACCGTTAGCCTGTTTCACGGCACACAGAACCGCCCACCCGCACCTCTGCTGATTGACGCGTCTGCGTCGCGCGGTCCATTCCACTTCGTCGATCATCCGCGCAGCTTGCGCGCCCAATGAATCGGCTTGCTTACCTCCTGCCTTGAAAGGAGAATGACCCTCTCAATCCGCACACGCTCACACCTGTGGTCTGCATCTGTCCGGACACACCCGATAATGCCCGAGTATAGTGCCACGAGGCCTCTCGTGCAAGGGATTCTCCTGGCGCGACCGGCCGTTGTCGCACGCGCCTGCGCCGCAACTCGCTTCGCGGCAGGCTCTTGCGTCGTTAGCGGAAAGGAGCCGGACACCATATCCCAGCGTCCAGCGGCTCGAGGTCAGCCATCCTCGCCCAGCATTTTCTTGTCGCGCAGCAGGTGGTGGTAATGCTGGGCGAAACGATGGGCTTCGTCACGGATATACTGCAGCAGCTTGCGAACCGGCGAGTGGGCCGGAAGTCTGAGGGGCTCCGAGCTGCCCTGGAGGTAGATGTCCTCCTCGCGCTTGGCCAGCGAAGCGATCCGCGTATTGGTCGGCGGCACGACGGCTTCGCCGCGCGCGGTGGCCTCGACGATCATCGCCTGGAAGGCGGCTTCCGCGGCCCGCCGATGGCCCAGCCCTCCGTCAATCAGGATCAGATCGGGCCAGAGCTCCTCGCCACGCAGGGCGTACTTGTACCGTCGCCGGACTACCTCTGCGATCATCGCGTAGTCGTCGATACCGCGCACGGTCTTGATCCGAAAGCGCCGGTAGCCGCTCTTGAAGGGCCTGCCGTCGATGAACTTGACCAGCGAGCCGACCGCTTCTTGCCCGCTGATGTTGGCGATGTCGATGCCCTCGATGATACGCACCTGGTCGGGCACCTGGAGGATGTCGCGCAGCTTGACGAGCGCCTCGGTGGGATCGGCCGCGAAGACCTCGGGCTGCACGTCCTCGTCCGGCGTCCCCCGGTCGGCCAGTCCCTCGATCAACCGAATGCGGTCGCGAAACAGCGCCGCCTTCTCATATTGCAGATTCTTCGAGGCCTCCTGCATCTGCTCGCGCAGGTTCCGCAGAACCGTGGCGCGCTTCGACCGCAGGAAGCGCATGAGGTCCCGGATGATCTTGCGGTACTCACCCTTATCGATCCGCGCTCCGCACGGCGCGGTGCATTGCCTGATGCTGTGCAGCAGGCAGGGTCGGAAGAAACGACGCTTCGGGTCGGATTCCTCGATAGTCAGGTTGCAGGTGCGGAATTTGAAGATCTTCTGCAGTTCGACCAGGACCGCCCGCAGGTCCTTGACGTTGGCGAACGGCCCGAACAGTCGCGTGCCTTTCGCCTGCGGCTTGCGGGTGATATAGACGCCGGGGAAATCGTCGCGGATGGTGATCTCCAGATAGGGAAACGTCTTGTCGTCGGTCAGATCGGTGTTGTAGGGCGGTCGGATGTCCTTAATCAGCCGCGCCTCCTTGAGCATGGCGTCGACTTCGGTCTCGGTTTCGAGGAAATCGACCGTTTGGACCTTCTCGACCATCTCGGCAATCCGCGGCCCGCGCGAGGTCATCAGATCGCTGCCCGGCTGGAAATAGCTCGCGACGCGCGAACGCAGGCTCTTGGCCTTGCCGATATAGAGCACGACGTCATCGGCGCCCTTCAGGAAGTACAGGCCGGGCCCGGTGGGGAATTCTTTGATGCGCGCCCGAATCCGTTCGAGTCTGTCGTCACTCATCAGCTACCCTCTCGCGCGACGCGTGGTGCTTCGGCGTTCTTGCGTCGCCGTCCGAACAACAGCGCGCCTGCGGCCAGCAACGCCGCACCGAGGCAGATCGCCTGGGTCAGCGTGACGGGTCCCAGATACCGGTAGCGATCGAAGTCACCTCGGAAAACATCGATGCCGGCCCGGCCCAGGCCATACAGCATGACCAGCCACCAGAGCATCGTGCCGCGCCAGCGCTCGTAATTCAGCGTCACGAAGACGACCAGAATCAACACCATCAGCAGCATCTCGTAGACCTGCACCGGATGCAACGGCACGCCGGGCGGCGCCTCGGCGGCGGTTTCGGGGAAGGTGAGCGCCCAAGGCAGGCCGCATGGGCGACCGTAGCAACAGCCTCGAAACAGGCATTCCGCCTTCGCGAACATCCACGGAATCGGTACTGTCACCGCCACCAGGTCCAGGACCTCGCGCTGGCGCGGCGCCAGGAGCCAAGCCAACGGCACCGCGAGTGCCAGATAGGCCAGCAGTCCGCCCCAGTAGCCGCCATGCAGGTAGTGGTCCAGACGAAACAGGGCCGCCGGGTCGAACTGCGCGCTGTGAACGTCATACAGCGCCTTGGCGAAGAACGTCATCCCCAGCGCGTAGGAGATGCTGATCGGCACGCGCACGCGGCGCGGGATGCCCAGGCGCTTCGAGACGAAGTAGCTTATCACGAAGTGCAGGACGATCCCGGTAACGTACATCACGCCGTAGGTCGAAACCGGTCCGATCTGGGGCCACATCATGTCATCCTGTCACACGCGTCGCGCTTCTACCGCGCTTCTTTGAGGGCCTCGTACTGGTACAGATCGAAAACCAGCAGGCCGCGACCGACGCCGGCCAGGTCGCCGTACCGAGCGTACTGGAACGCGATGTACCGCCCGTCGTCAGAGACCACCGGGTTCGAGGCTTTATAGCCGGGATAGTCGGTGAAGCGCGTCAGCCGTTCGGTCCGGCCGGAGCCGTCCAGAGCGAGCTTGTACAGCTCGTCGTAATGGATGCCTTTGTGGTTGTGCTTGTCGCATTCGACGAGCGTGTACTTGCCGTCGGGGAAGATGCCTTCGGGCTCGTCGTACTGGTCCGATGCCTGCGAGTAGTTGATTACTTCGCCCGTCTCCAGGTTCAGGCCCATCACTTCGGTGCCCTGGTAGTCGTACGCGCTGAACGTCAGCTCCTTCTCGTCAGGCGGGCGGAAGTTCTGCGTCTCGACGTTGCAGCGGAACGGCAGGTCCCTCTGGTCGAGAATCTGCTTCTTGTTGGCCAACTTGGGCGTGCCGTCCTCGTAGACGATGTCGGCGGTGTAGAAGCGATTCCCCCGCGTCCAAGCGATGTGCATGCGTTTGCGTGAGACCGCCGGGCCTTCGGAGCACCTCTCCCCCAACGGCACCGGTGGGCCCGAGAGGTCTTTCTTGAGCACCCATAGCTCGGCGTTCCGCTCGTTACGGCTGGCCCACGGGTCATCGGAGTTGAACGTGCGCGCGCCCGACAGCAGGATGTTGCCATTGCTCAGATACAACGCGCGCGTGTAGCCTTCGTGAAAGTAGTGGTGCGTCATCGGCTTCAGGATGCCGGTCGCGACCTCGACCTCGTAGACGTCGCCGAAGGTCTTCTCCAGGAACAGGATGCGGTTGCCGTCGTGCGACCAGTCGGCCCGCTGGCCGAACGTGGTGATACTCCTGATGTACGGCGGCAGCTCGTCCAAAGGCGATTTGCCTTCCTTGTCTACCACCGGAACCTGCGCCTCAGCGGCGATGCCGCTTGCCAGGACAATGCCGAGAACAACGATCTTGCGATACATGCGTTTCTCCTTCTTGTCTTCGTGCCCCCGGTAGGGGCGAATGATCATTCGCCCTCACGTGTCGATGGCGTCTGGTCATTCTGTAGCCCAGGGCGAATGATCATTCGCCCCTACCAAGAACGCCCGACGGCGCCACTACAAACACCTTGCGACGCGTCGTTTCATCGATACGTGCGACCGACATACTCCACGATTGTCTTCTTGACTTCGAGCGGATCGATTTGGCCGAGATGACGATAGAGGATCTCGCCGCCGGGCTTGACCAGCAGTGTGTACGGAATCGGACCCGGCCAGCTCTCGTCCACCGCCTCCATGAGCGCGTAGATACCCGCGTCGAAACCGTACTGATAGTTCTTAAACGACGCCTGCTGGTCCTTGAGCAGCGCGAGCACCTTGTCCTTCTGCTTGGCCGCATCGAGGTTGATGCTTACCATCTCGAAATCCCGGCCGCGATACATGCGATTGATCGTAACCAGTTCCGGAAACTCGACCACGCACGGTCCGCAGTGCGTCGCCCAGAAGTTGATCAGACGCAGTTTGCCCGAGTCGTTCTTCACGAGTTTTCTGACGCCCTCCAGGTCGATCGGCTCGACGCTGACAAGCTCTTTGGCCCAGGCCGCGAAGGCCTGCGCGACCGAGCCGCTCTTCGACGCCCATTTGATCGAGCAGCCGAAGACCCGCGTCGTCTCAACCGGGACAGGTCTGCCCGCCAGCAGCGCCTCGATCGCGTTCCGCGCGTCGCGCGAGGTAACCTGCTCGGGATTCCTCTCGTTGTTGTCCACGCGACCGGCGTAGCGGAGCTTCCGCGCCTGGTCGAAGACGAACACGTGCGGCGTCGCGACCGGTCCATACGCCTTCGAGACGGTTTGCGTGGCGCCGTCGTAGAGGTACGGGAAGTTGAAGCTCTTGTCCTGGGCGCGGATCTTCATCTCGTCGAGCGTGTCGCTCAGATCGCTATAGCCCAGCTCATCCAGCCGCACCGCGTTCGGATCGTTGGGCGAGATCGCCACCAGCACCACGCCCTTGTCCCGGTAGTCGGCCGCGAGCTGCTTGATCCGCTCCTCATACGCCTGCGCCGTCGGGCAGTGGTTGCAGGTAAAGACGATGACCAGAACCGTGGCGTCGTCGTAGTCCGCCAGCCGGTGCATCTTCCCATCGACCCCCGGCAGATCGAAGTCCGGCGCCGCCGCCCCGATCGGAAGCGTCCTGATCTCCTGCGCCCCAGCGGGCACGGTGCAAGCCAACAACAACGCAGTGGAAGCCAAAGCCATCGTATGACAAGTCAGAATTCGCATTCGACTCTCCTTCTCACGAAACGTGTGCAAAAACCACCTGGGCGCCGACCCCACGCCCTCATGATACCGCACGAACATCGCCACGGCCAGCCATTGCTCCTTCGCAGTGGGCCCCGCAGGGGCGAATAATCATTCGCCCTCGCGCACCGATGGGGCCTGCACATTCCGCAGCCAAGGGCGAATAGTTGTTCGCCCCTATGAAGAACGTCTTACGACGCCACTAAGAACACCGGCATGTCATTTCGACCGGAGGCCAACGACCGCCGCGGAGAAGCCTGGCCGAGATCGAATCACCTGTCATCTTCGCAGCCAGATGCCTCGACTTCGCTCGGCATGACACTCAATAACCCAAGGCGGAACCTTCTAATCCCCTGCTGCTGAAGACTCTTCATCGTCAGCCCACTTCAGTTCCGCTTGCCACCACGTGCCTTCGACAAATTCGGTGTGACCATCAACGAATAGGAGGCTACAGCCGCCGTGCGTGTGGTTCTCGGTGCAGAGCAACTCGGGTCCACCGAATAGGTTCCAGCCGGGCTCGCTCTCGAATAGCAGCAGGACATCGCCAGCGCTGCACGGATCGGCGTGCGGATTCATGGCGTAGTTACAGGGTCCACGTTTAGCGCCGGGACAGCGAAAGCTCTCTGGTTCGACACCAAGCTCGACCAGCGCGTCACACCATCGCTCCGGCGGCGGATACTGCCAGTCGTTCTTGGCCGCGTTCCTGCGTAGAGCCGCACCAAGCTCCCAGAGCCTCTTGTTACAGGCCATATCTACATCGCGTGAACGAGTTCCGGGCCGGAACAACAGCACCGCCAGGCTGAGAAAGACTATCACCACGATAGCTGATACCCCAATAGCCGCAACCACAGGAACAGACCGGTCGCGAGAAGACGCTGTCTTAGGAGGTTCTTCATTCATGGTTGACTCTCCTTCAGGATTCTCCGCAGGACCGTGATCAGGGTGCGCAGTTCGAAGTAATGACGCGGCAGGCGTAAGTACAGCGTGCGCGGGTTGGGCAGGCGGACGGTGCCGCGGGTGGCGGCGAAGAGCTTCATCACTTCCTTGGTCTGGTCGGTTTTGAAGATGAAGACCAGGTCCATGTCCTTGGTTGATTCGGGCTTGGAGATCGTGATGCTGCGGATGTCGTATTTGGCGGCCGGGATGCGCAGCGCACCGATGTCCAGCAACAGGCGGACCTCGTCGGGCAGCGGACCGTAGACGTCGGCCAGTTCGGACTCGATCTGCGCCAGGTCCGCGGCGGTGCGCGCCACGGCGATCTTGCGGTAGACGTCCATCCGCAGGCGGTCGATCGGGATGTAGTTTTTCGGGATGTACGCGGGCGTGCCGAGGTCGATCGTCGCGGGCGAGGGAGGAGACGCAAGATGTTGCGTCTCTACGGGTTCGCCTTTCATCTCACGGACCGCGTTGGCGAGCAGCTCGCAATACATCTGGTAGCCGACCATCTGGATGTGGCCGGACTGCTCGGGCCCGAGGATGTTGCCGGCGCCGCGGATTTCCAGGTCGCGCAGCGCGATGCGAAAACCGGCGCCCAGGTGCGAATATTCTTCGATGGCCTTGAGGCGCTTGGCCGCGACCGGTGAGATGGGCCGCGAGTTCGGCAGGAGCATGTACGCGTAGGCGCGGTGTTTGTAGCGACCGACCCGGCCGCGCAACTGGTGCATCTCCGCCAGGCCGAAGCGGTCGGCGTCGTTAATGAAGATCGTGTTGGCGTTGGGGATGTCCAGGCCCGACTCGATGATCGTCGTGCAGACCAGCACGTCAGTCCGGCCCAGCACGAAGTTGATCATCGCGTCTTCCAGCTCGCGCTTGTGCATCTGCCCGTGCGCGATGTCGATCCGCGCGTCCTTGACGAGCTGCTGGACATCCATCGCTTCGCGCTCGATGGAGCGGACGCGATTGTGCAGGAAGAACACCTGGCCTTGCCGGTTCAGCTCGCGATAGATCGCCTTGCGAATCAGCTCGTCGTTGTAGGCCGCGACGTGCGTGACGATACTGCGCCGATCCAGCGGCGCCGTCGCCAGCGAGCTGATGTCACGCAGGCCCAGCAGCGCCATGTGCAGCGTGCGCGGGATCGGTGTCGCGGTCATGGTCAGGATGTCCACGTTGACGCGCATGCGCTTGAGCCGCTCCTTGTGCTCGACGCCGAAGCGCTGCTCCTCGTCGATGATCAGCAGGCCGAGGTCCTTGAAGGCGACATCGCCACTGAGCAGACGGTGCGTACCGATCAGAACATCGACCAGGCCCGCTTTGGCGCGCGCGACGATGTCCTTGGCTTCGCGCGTCGTCTTGAAGCGGTTGAGCACCTCGATCGTCACCGGGAAGTCCGCGAACCGCTCGGCGAACGTCCGCGCGTGCTGGACCGAGAGCACCGTCGTTGGCACGAGGACCGCAACCTGCTTGGCGTTCTCGACCGCTTTGAAGGCGGCGCGCATCGCCAGTTCGGTCTTGCCATAGCCGACGTCGCCGCAGAGGAGCCGGTCCATCGCGACCGGTTCGCGCATGTCTGCCTTGATCTCGCCGACCGCCTTGATCTGGTCCGGCGTCTCCTGGTACGGAAACGACTCCTCGAACTCCATCTGCCAGGCGGAGTCCTCGCCGTACGCGATCCCGCCGACCGCCTGGCGTTTGGCCTGGACCTCCAGCAGTTCGGCGGCCAGGTCGCGGACGGACTGCGCGACCTTCTCCTTCTGCTTCTGCCAGCGCTTGGAGCCGATCTTGCTCAGCGCGGGTCGCTTGGGACTGGTGCCGATGTACTTTTGGATCAGCGCGATGTTCTGGACCGAAACCTGGACTTTGACGCTGTCGGCGTACTCGATCGTGAGGTACTCCGCTTTGCCCTTTGTGGCGAGGGCATCCTGCCCTTGTCCCCCAAGCAAGGGCGAGACGCCCTCGCCACGGCGTCCCGGCCTTCCGCCAGTCGCCTCTTCGATCGTTTCGGTGCCAAGGTACTTGCCGATCCCGTAAGAGGCGTGCACGACACAGTCGCCGGGCTGCAAGTCGGCCAAGGTATCGACCGGCGCCGTGGCGCGGACCGACCGCTCGCGCCGCCGGAGCGCGTACTGGCCGAACAGCTCGTGATGGCTCACGACGATGGTCTTGAGCGACTCGACGACGAAGCCCTGGTGGACGTAGCCGAGCGGCCTTTCGAAACCGCGCGGGACCTGGCCGTTGATCTCCTTGACGATCTCGCCGACGCGCTGCGCCTCGGCGGGACTCTCGCAATAGAGCAGCACATGCTTGCCTTCCTTGGCCTGCTGCACGAGCTCATCCAGCGCCGCCTTGTGTCCGGCCCACAGCGAGGTCGCTTTGCGCTCGAACTGCTGGATGCTCTTAACGTCGACCTTGATGAACTCGGCCGGATCGTCGGCCGCGAAGCGACAGATGTGCAGTTGCGTCAGTCTCGCCACCGACACATAGATATCGGACCAGCCATAGAGCCGCGCGGCGTTCTCGGCGCGAGCCAGGTAGACGCTCGCGACCTCCTGCACGTCGGCCGGCTCTTCGAAAACGACAATGGTCTCAGGCGGCAGGATGTTGGTGAACAGCTCGCGCTGGCCTTCCTGCGCCCCGACGGTCGCGGCCACGATGCAGAGCACCTCGATCTCCACGGTCGAACGCTGCGTATCGAGGTTGATTGCCCGAATGCTCTCAATCGTATCGCCAAAAAACTCGATGCGAACCGCTTGCGATTGCGGCCCCGTAGCACGGGCGTCCCGGCCGTGAGTAGCACGGGCATCCTGCCCGTGATTCATAGGCGAGACGCCCGTGCTACGAACGAGCGGCGCGTAGATATCGACGATGCCGCCGCGTCGCGCGAACTGGCCGGGCAGGTCGATCGCGTCGACGCGCTCGAAGCTGTTGTTGACCAGCCACTCGACGATCGTGTCGGGATCGACGGTCTGGTCTTTCTCCAGTCGCAGCGAGCCGGCCTCCAGCGCCGCCAGCTTCGGCACCGGCTGGCACAGCGCCTGCACCGGCGCCGTAACAACCAGAGGACGGAAGACGGAGGACAGAGGACGAGGGCCAGCAGATGCGTCCGCGCGCTGTCGTCTGTCCTCTGTCCTCTGTCCTCCGACCACCGCGTCGCCACAGACGAGCGACACGACGCGCAATCGTTCGGCGCGGGTCTCGTCGGTCGCGTCGGCCAGCTCTTCCTCGCCTTCCCAGGCCGCCAGCGGTTCGACGCGCGGGACGCCGAAGGTCTTGAGATCGTCGAACGCGCGATCGGCGTCGTCAAGGTGGGGACAGACGTGCAGAACGGGACGATTGAGCGTCTTGGCGACGTGCGCCGTCAGCAGGCGCGCAAAGGACCCCCAGGTCCCCTCGACCTTGACCGGCCCTGCACCGCCGGCTTCCAGTCGGGCGACAACCTGCGCTACCGCCTTGTCCTGCGCCAAATTCATAGTCCCGGGTTCTCAACGTCAAAAACGTTGACGAACCCGCAAATCCGAAATCCGAATATCGAAATCCCAAACAAGCACGAAATTCAAAGCTCAGAACAATCCCACTGACCCACTCGCTTCGGCTGTGGTTTTGGATTTTGGACTTCGGTCATTGAAATTTGTTTCGGATTTCGAGATTCGGTATTCGTGCTTCGGCAGGTTAGGCGGCTTCTTCCTTGATCTTCTTGTGCAGATCGCGTGCGGCGGTGGCGACGTTCTCGGCGGTGATACCGAACTCCTGGAAGCAGACCTTGCCGGGCGCCGAGGCGCCGAAGCTCGACATGCCGATGAAGAGGCCGGTCTCGCCCAGGTACTTCTCCCAGCCCATCGAGACGCCGGCCTCGATGCCGATGCGGACCTTCACGTCGGCGGGGATCACCGAATTGCGGTACTTGTCGTCCTGCCTGTCGAAGAGCTTCCAGCAGGGCATGCTGACCACCTGCGTAGGTATGCGGTCGGCGTCGAGCAGCTTGGCGGCTTCCAGCGCGATCGAGACCTCCGAGCCGCTGGCCAGCAGGACCACGTCGGGCTTGCCGCGACTAGAGAGGATGTAGGCGCCGCGCGTGACATTTGCGGCGGAGGCGAACTTGCTCTGGTCGATCACCGGCAGACCCTGGCGCGTCAGCAGCAGCGCCACCGGCCCATTGCGGTGCTCCAATGCATACTTCCAGGCGTGCGCGGTCTCGTTGGCGTCGGCGGGACGAAAGACGAGCAGGTTGGGAATCGCGCGGAGCGCTGCGAAGTGCTCGACCGGCTGATGCGTGGGCCCATCCTCGCCGATGCCGATGCTGTCGTGCGTCCAGACGAAGATTGAGGGATACTTCGAGAGGGCCGCGACGCGCACGGCGCCGCGCATGTAGTCGGAGAAGACCAGGAAGGTGCCGCCATAGGCACGCAGCAGGCCGGAGACGGAGATGCCGTTGAGGATCGCGCCCATCGCGTGCTCGCGAACGCCGAAGCGAATGTACCGGCCTTCGGGCTTGTCCTTCTGGAAGTCGAAGACGTCCTTGAACCGCGTATTGTTCGAGGGGGTCAGGTCGGCCGAGCCGCCCATCACCAGCGGGATGTGAGGCATCAGCGCGTCGAGCACCTTGCCGGAGGCCTTGCGGGTCGCCACGGACTCGCCGGGCTGGAACTTCGGCAGGGCCTGCTCGATCTTGACCGGCAGGTTCCCGGCGGCGGCATCGTTGAACTGCTTGGCCAGGTCCGGATACCGCTGGGCATAGGCCGCGAACAACTCGTTCCACTCGTCCTCGGCCTCTTTGCCTCGGTCCACCGCCAGGCGCATCTGCGTGAGCACCTCTTCGGGCACCTCAAACTTCTTTTCCGGATCCCAGCCGAGGTTCTTCTTCGTCAGCGCGACTTCCTCGTCGCCCAACGGCGAGCCATGCGCCTCGGCGGTGTCCTGTGCGTTGGGCGCACCGTAGGCGATGTGCGTGCGCAGCTTGATGATCGAAGGCCGCTCGACCTCGCTCTTGGCGTTGATCAGCGCCTTCTCGAACTTCTTCATGTCGTTTCCGTCGCCACCGATCTCCTGGACGTACCAGCCATAGGCCTCGTAGCGTTTGGCCCGGTCCTCGGTGAAAGAAAGCTCGGTGGGCCCGTCGATGCTGATGTGGTTGTCGTCATAGACCACGACGAGGTTGTTGAGTCCCAGGTGACCGGCCAGCGAGCAAGCCTCGCCGGAGACACCTTCTTCGAGGTCGCCGTCGCCGCAGAAGACGTAGATCTTGTAGTCAAGGATGGGGAAACCTTCGCGGTTGAAGTACTTGGCCAGGTGCTTCTGGGCGATGGCCATGCCGACGGCGTTGGAGATGCCCTGGCCCAGCGGCCCGGTGGTCGCCTCCACGCCCAGCTCGGGTGCGTACTCGGGATGTCCCGGCGTCTTACTGCCCCACTGGCGGAAGCTCTTCAGATCGTCCAGGCTGTAGTCGAAGCCGGTCAGGTAGAGCAGGGAGTAGAGCAGCATGCTGCCGTGCCCGCCGGAGAGGACGAACCGGTCCCGGTTGTGCCAGAGCGGGTTGGCGGGGTTGTAGCGCAGGTGGCGGGTCCAGAGGACGTACGCGGCCGGCGCCATGCCCATGGGCATGCCTGGATGGCCCGATTTGGCCTTCTGCACCGCGTCGGCGGCCAGAAAGCGGATCGTATTGACACAGGACACGTCAAGCTTCGACAAACCCGGATGAGCCATCACATCTTCCCAAAATCACCTGTTGACATTCAATTTCGGCAACTTGATCGAACGGGACAACATACCACCGCCCGCCGCAGTAGGCAAGGCTTTTCGCCGACGGATAGACGGGTGGCGGTCATCTGGATTGGCGCTATGAACGGCGGTGTCGCAGTGGGAGCTGACATACCTGCCGGGTGGGACCGCGCGCACTCCTGCCGGACCGAACCGCCCTGGCGAGACAGGCAGGTCGGGCTGACACATCGGCCCTTGACGACGCCGGGCAGATGCAGGCAACATCGGCCTCACGGCAGCACGGTGCCCTCGTCGACGGAGAAGTTGTCGAGCCAGGCGTCCGGGCCGCTGAACTCCATACCGACGGAGCCGCCGCCGAGGGTGACATAGAGCGGTGCGCCGCCCCACCGGCCCTGGATGAGCCCAGTCGCCACGTGCCAGGCGTTGACCGGTCCGTAGCCGGTAAAGCTCAGGTAGAGCTCATCCCTGTCGGCATCATACGAGAGGTAGAGCGTCCCGGCGTCGCATTGTCTGTCGGCCCACCATCTCTGTCGCCAGCCTCCGGCGGTCTGGCGCCCGGCGTAGACCGGCTCGCGGTCGAGAGAGTGCGCCGTCAGGTCCACGTACTGGGCCACTGGGTTCGCTGCATCCGGCGTCAGCCCGAGTGTGACCCATCCCTCACCTGCGTCGCTGGCGCTGAAGTGAAACTCGGTCTTGACGAAGAAGCCCTGCGTGCCATCCAGCATCCAGCCCTTGGCGACATAGAGGGCCTGGACGCCGGAACCGGCCACCGGTGCGCTCACTTCGAGTCTGCCGTTGACCTCTTCGACCTGAACCGCGCTCGGCGCCGGCTCGTAGAGCTGCCACAGCGGCGCCGGCACGCCGTCGGCGAAGTTATCCGCCCAGGCCAGCACCGGCGGCGGCACCGGCGGCTGGAAGAACTTCGGATAGTCCACTGCCTCGTCGATGCACCAGATGTCGGCGATGCCGTTGGTGCTCTCGCCCTCGAAGTCCCAGCCGGCATGGATGAACGTTGAGGCTTTCCGTAGCTGCGCGGTCGTGCGACGCTGACCGGCGGCACTGGAGGAAAAGCCGCTGGTCTGCGTATCCCAGAAACAGCCTGTGACAAGGGTACGGTCCACCACCCCGATCAGCCCGCCGGCGTCGGGCACACTCCACGGGTCTTGGGGGCACGTGACGCGTCCAACGGCGTAGCAGTGGGTCACGCTTCCGGCGTCCGTGCTTCGGCCGATCAGCCCACCGACGTAGTGCAGTCCGCTGACGTCGCCGGTGGCGTAGGAATTGTTGATGTTGCTCCGCTCCGTCCTGCCCACCAGGCCACCGACCTCTTCGGCGATACTGCCTCCCTGCACCGTGCACGTGCTGTAGCACCGGCTGACAGTCCCTCGGGTACTGCGTCCGATCAGCCCGCCGACGCAGTGCCTACCCGACACGAAGCCGCCTTCGGCTCCGCACGCCTCCACCGTCCCTTCGACCTGCTGGCCCACCAGGCTGCCGACGAGATCGACCAATTTTGCTCCGTGTACGGGTTGACGAGGGTCACGCGCCGGATCATCGCTCCCAGCGTACACGCGAACATCCCGACGCCGTAGCCGGCATAGGGGCACTCGAAATTGGCTATAGAATGTCCGTTTCCATCAAAGGTGCCGGTGAAGTAGAGTTGATCGTACCCCATGAGGCGGAATGGCTCGTCCAACTCCGCCAGGTCGAGGTCGGACTCCAGCCGGTAATATCGGTCCCATTCGCCGGGGCAGTCACCGATGGCGTTGAGCTGTCCGTTCGTGCAGATCAGGTAAGGGCTGTCGGCCGTGCCGGCGCCCTCGACGTCGGGAAACGCCGGCGCGGTCAGAGGCGATCCGGGCCGGCTCTCCCAGGCCAGTCTCGGATAGTCGTTGCCCTCGTCGATCGTCCAAGCTCCGCTGCGTCCCCAGCCGGGGAAGGTATCTGCGCTCCGCATCTGGGTGGTTGTCAGGCCGACGCCGCGGTAGCCGGTGGACTGTCGCGTCGTTTCCATATCCCAGAATGACCGGTAGCACACAACCTCGAACCCACAGAGCCCGCCGACGAACGCGTTTCCGTGAACCGGACCGGCCGCATAGCAGTTCCAGATGAGCCCGTCGCCGCGATTGCTGCCGATCAGCCCGCCCACCATCACGGTGCCGTTGACCTGACCGGTAGCATAGCAATCCTTCAGGACCCCTCGGCTGCCCCCGACGAGCCCACCGACGTACTCGGTTCCCGACACGCTCGCCGTCGAGAAGCATTCACTGACGATCGCGTGCTGAAGACTCTCTCCGAGCAGTCCGCCCACGCGCTTGTCGCCGGAGACGTTGCAGGTCGTATAACACTGTGACATCTGACTGCCGTTTTCCCCGACGAGTCCGCCGACCTCGTTCAACCCGGAGACCATTCCGCCTTCCACACAGCAGCGCTCCACGGTGCGAGCCGCCCATCCCGCCAACGCGCCGACGTAGGTGCTTTGCGGTGCGTTGATTTCGACATTGACAAGCCTCAGATCCCGGATTTCCGCCTCGGCGCAGCCGAACAGGCCCACGTAGTTGCCGGAAGAGACCGCCATCTTCAGATTGGAGACCGTCTTGCCGTTGCCGTGGAATATCCCGACGAAACGCTCGTCGTTGGTCCCGAAGGGCTGGATTTCCACGCCAGCCAGGTCGATGTCGGCCATGAGCCTGTAGTGATCGCAGTAGCCCCAGTTGCCGCGGTCCTGGCCCAGAGCTTTGAGGTCCGCGGCGGTGTAGATCAGGTAAGGGTCGGTAGCCGTGCCTCGACCGCCACCGTATTTGCCCCAGGCCGGGACATTCAGCAACATGACCATCGACAAGATCGCTACAATCTGAATTCGGCTCTCCCTCTCCATGTTCTATCCCTTTCGAAATCAATCTGCCCTACGGTCGTAGGCCTGCATTACCAGACGGTCATCCCCGAATCGACGGCAAAATTGTCGAGCCACGCGTCCAAACCGTTGAGCGTCATGGCGGTGGCGCTGCCGCCTATGACGATGTGAAGCGGCTGGCCGGCCCACTTGCCTCGGACTAGCTCGCTCATGATGTGCCAGGTATCCTCGCGCCCGTAACCCGTGTCACTTAGATACAGCTCGTCCTTGGCGGCGTCGTACGACAGGTAGAGAGTGCCCGAATCCTGTTCGCGGTTGGCCCACCATCTCTGTCGCCACCCTGCGACGGATTGGCGTGCCAGATAGACGGACTCGCCGTCGAGATAGCCGGCGGCCAACTCGATGTACTCCGCTTGCGGGTTATTCGCGTCCGGCGTCAAGCCGAGCGAGACCCATCCCTCCCCTTCGGCCACCGCATCGAAGCGGAAGCCGATCTTGAGGAAGAAGTCGGTCGTGGCGTCCAGGGTCCAGCCGTTGGAGACATAGAGGGCGTTGGCGGTTCCTGCGTATCCGACTGTCAACACCTCCAGCCGGCCGTTGGCTTCCATCAGCCAAGCGACGTTGGCGGTGGGCTCATACACGCTCCAGAGCGGCTCGGCCAATCCGTCCTCGAAATCGTCTGTCCGAGGCGGACCGAATTGGCTGTCGTTGGGCTCGCCAATCGGTATTTGCTCCCAACAGAGCCTTGGGCAGGCGCGCCTGCCCGGCATCTGCCAGAGATCGTTTGTGCCGTTGGCGGTTTCGCCCACAAAGTCCCAGCCGGCATCGAGGAAGGTCGCCAGGGTCTGCATCTGCGCCGTCGCCAGTCCGGCCCCGCCATCGCTGGTCGCCAGACCACTGCTCTGCGTGTCCCAGAAGCAGCCCCTGATTGCATCCAGGGTTCCCGCCGAGCGGGAGTAGTCGCGCCCGATCAGCCCTCCGACACGCTGGCTCCCTACGACCTTGCCGGTACAGTAGCTGTTGGCGGTGACACCACCCCACGTGGCAGCCCCGATCAATCCTCCCACCCAGTCATAACCGTTCACGTCACAGGTGGAGTAGCAATTCGCGATGACGATGCCGGTCGTTCCGACCAGACCGCCAACGTAGGCATCGCCGGAAGCGGTCCCTGCCGAGAAGCACCCGGCTATCCTGCCGTGGTTGGTTCCCGTCAAGCCGCCCACGAACTCGACTCCCACCACGTCGGCGGTGGCGGAGCAGCAGTTGGCTGTCTCCCACACGCAACCGGCCAGGCCGCCGACGTCCTGGATGCCCGATACGATGCCGCCGGCGTGACAATCGGATAGCCTCATGCCGCCGCCAACCAGACCCCCAACCTGGCTCATGCCCGAGACCCTGGCGTTCGTGACATAGCAGTCGACAACCGTCCCCCGGCACTCCCCTGCCAGAGACCCGACGAAAGTGCACCCGGCGGCAGACACATTCGGATCGATCAGACCGAGATTCTCAATGCGTGCATCGTCACCGACCAGCCCGAACAATCCAACGCAGTTGACGTCGGCACAGGTATACGTGAAGTTGGAGATGGTCTTGCCGTTGCCGTCGAATACGCCGGAGAACAGGCCTTGCCAGTTGACGCCGATGATCTGATATTGATCGCTCGTGCAGCCGGCGAGATCGATGTCTTCCATGAGTCGGAAATGTCGGCCATGGTCCTTCTGCTCGGCCATCATGGCGAGGAGGTGCTCCGGCGTCGAGATCAGGTACGGATCGTCGGCGGTACCACTGCCGCCACCGTACTTGGCCCAGGCACAAGCGCAGAACGCCTCCACCAGACAAACGCTCAATACGATCCCGACTCTCCAGCGTCGCTCCATATTCTCGCCCCTTCCGAAACAGGCCCTCATGCCAGGATCCGACAGATCGAGTCCGCAAGTACCCTATCCCACGCAGACATCAGGGCCGGCAGGAAACACGATGACGACAAGCGTGACACCTCCGCGAGCCTCCGTTGTCTCTCGGTCTTCAACTGATCGTTATCTTACCATTCCGCCCGGCCCACCTGCAAGCGCTTTTGCTTGGATTCGAGCCGTCACGGCGTCAGAGAGCCTGTCCCAGGGACTGTCCCGCGCCTCTGCGAAGAGAATCGTGCCTCAGTGAACTTTCCCCCCGACGGCGCATCTGGTTATAACGAAGGACCATGGAGCCACCGACCGACAACCTGGCCCAGCGCGTGCTGATCGTGCGGTGCCAACTGCGCGACCGGCAGGCCCTGGCGGAGCTGATCGAGCGCTACGAGCGTCCCCTCCGCTACTTCATCCGCCAGCTTGCCGGCGACGCGGACCTGGCCGAGGAGATGTTTCAGGACACCTGGCTGACGGTGATCCGGCGCATCCACACGCTGGCGGACCCGGAGAAATTCGCCGTCTGGCTCTATCGCATCACGCGAAACCGCGTGTACGCGGAATTCCGCCGACGCAAGCAGACGGTAGAGATCTCCGAGACACTCGAGGCAGACGACGATCCGCAGTCCGAGGCGCTATGCTTCGATGACGCCGCCAAGCTCCATCGCTGCCTGGGCGAACTGAAGCCGCTACACAAGGAGGTCCTGCTCCTGCGGTTTCTCGAAGAGATGTCGTATGACCAAATCGCCCAGGTCCTGGACTGTCATCTCGGGACCGTACGTTCGCGCCTTCACCACGCCAAACGCGCTCTCAGAGAAAAATGGGAGGAACGACCATGACCGGCAAACCGAAACTCCGCGACAGACTTGTCAAGCAGAACGGAACCAGTGCGACAACCTCGACCGAGCTTCGCCACAAGATTCTGGCCACGGACGAGGCACGCGTCCGCCGGATGAAATGGGCCGTAGGCATCAGTTGGACCGTCTTCCTCGCGTTCTTCTTCTTGGCGGCGCTGCTTGAATATGGCCAGAGTCACGACCTGCCCTTTATGGGGTTTCAAACTGGCGAGGTAATGAGGTATTTGCCCGAGTATCGTTGGCTGGTGCCGATGTGCATCATTATCGCGCAGGCCCTCTTCGTGCTGGCGGTCGTCATGACCTTCTTGCTGTACGCGTCTTCGCGGACCCTCACCATACACCAGATCCAGGCCAACCTGGCCGGCATCGAAGAGCAGCTTCGCAAGATGAACGAGAGACCGCAGTAAGGCACCGACAATCGAGAGCGTGACGATGACGAAGACCCACATGAACTTCGTCACCGGGTTCAGATCATTGCGACAGAGAGCTATTGCCAGAACGAACAACCAGAACAGCGCACCGACGATGATCAGCAACACCACCCCCGGCGTCAGTTGCGCCAGAACAGCCAATTCGTAACTCGTCGGCATCTCATCCGCCTTTCAATCCTCCGCCTTCGGGAGTCACATCACTCATCTCAGGCTCGAATCGGAAGAAGCCTGGCACATCATTGCGTCCCTCGGCCGGCCGGGACCACGCGCTACTTTACAGGACACAATGGCACCGCCCACGAGGAAGGTGAATAGCAGAAGGTAGAGCACATAATCCTCGGGCAAGCTTTCAGCCGTGCTCTCATCTGCCCACGAGGCGTAGTACTCATTCCATTCTCCCGTCCAGATCGATAAGGCATAGGCGCGCGGCTCAGTCGGCCGTCCAAAAATGTCGATCACTTCTTGGTAGAACTCTGAGTTGGAAGGGCTGACTATCTCGATACTCTGAACTCCGTAGAAGTGCCTCGGCTGGGAAGTGGCCCAGGCTTTGTACTGGTCATCGTTGGGCAACCGACCGTAAATCTCAGCAAAATCATCTATCCAGGTGGCTGCAGAAGCGAATGAGCGGACAAGTCGGCGGTTGCGGCCTATCTCCCGCGGGACATACACGATCAGCCCAGTGGCCAGAAAGGCAAAGCAGACCAGGCTCACCCATGCAGTCACCATCGAGACTGTCCGGCCGATCCCTCCAAGCCGTCTCTGGAATCCAATGCGCCTGACGCCCAGCGCGAGTTGTTCGTCGTCTTTGACAGAACTCTCCATAGCCATCGGGTCGAGAGACACCGGTCCTCCCCAGACGTTGACGACCTTCGTGCCGGCGATCAGGTCGTGGCCGCAACGCGTTTCCGGGCCGAAGATCAGCAGGACGTCCATCAGCCAGAGCAGGCCGCCGAAGTAAGGAATCTGGGCCACGACGGCTATGGGCAGGTAGCGCAGGCCAAAGAGCCTTCCCGGCGGCAGAAGCTGTCCCTCGGCGTACGAGACGATCCGCGTCCCCACCAGCATCTTGCCGACGGTCTGCCCCCGTCTGGCCAGGAAGTACCCATTGATGACGAAGAAGACTGCGAAGCCGAAAATGAAGAAGAGGACGCGCTCTCCCCCGCTCATCGGCTGGCCTTCGCGCAGGCGTTGAAGCAAGCCCATGCGCATCATGACGGGAAGGGTCACCGCCATCCCGATGCACGTGTCGGCCAGTGCCGCCCCCAGCCGCTGGCTTCGGCTGGCCAGCACTTGCGTCGCCTCCGTCATTACGCCTGCCCCTTCCACGTGACCACGTGCGTCGCGCTCCGAACGAACCGTATCACGTCTCCTTTCCCTATCTCTGCCTCATTTGACGCCGACCGCTCACGCGCCGGCACCACATCCTGGCTGCGAGCATACCGCCAACAACCTGGCTGGTCAAGGGGACTGTACGTGAGCTTCGACCACCGCAGCGAGCTCACCCACGCGCGGCCGTGTTTTTTTCTTGCCTTGGGCTTGGGTGCAGGTAGAGTATGGCGCAAACCGGTGCGGGTCGGTCGGCAGGGCCGGACAGGCTTGCCTCAATCCGCAATCCGAAATTCGAAATCCACAATGATGGAGAAGATGCCATGATCGGCAAGGCCATACGACTGGAACGGATCATCAATCGCGATTCAGGCAAGACCGTCATCGTCCCGATGGACCACGGCGTCACCGTCGGGCCCATCGAGGGCCTCGAGGACATGCGGACGACCATCGGTCACGTCGTCTCTGGCGGCGCCAACGCCATCCTCATGCATAAAGGCATCGTCCGCGCCGGCCATCGCGGCAGTGGCAAGGACGTCGGCCTGATCGTGCACCTCTCGGCCGGCACGATGCTCAGTCCCGACCCGAACGCCAAGGAGATCGTCTGCGACGTGGAGGAGGCGATCAAGCTCGGCGCCGACGCGATCTCGATCCACGTCAACATCGGCGCCGAGACCGAAGGCCAGATGCTGCGCCAGTTCGGCCGGGTCAGCGAGCGCTGCACGTTCTGGCAGATGCCGCTGGTGGCGATGGTCTACACGCGCGGGCCCAAGATCAGCAACGAATACGAGCTGAAGAACATCAAGCTGGCCGCCCGCGTCGGCGCCGAGCTGGGCGCCGACATCGTCAAGGTCGTCTACACCGGCACTCCCGAGAGCTTCGCGGAGGTCGTCGCCGGCTGTCCGATCCCGGTTGTCATCGCCGGCGGGCCCAAGATGGGCAGCGATGAGGAGATCTTCCGCATGGTCGAAGGCGCATTGAAAGCCGGCGCCGCCGGCATCTCCATCGGCCGCAATGCCTGGCAGCACAAGACCCCTGAGAAGATGGTCCGCGCCCTGAGCAAGATGGTCCACGAGAACGCCACCGTCGCAGCGGCCCAGCAGGTTCTGCATACCTGAGCGAGCCGTTGGTCGGCCAGCGGTCACGGCGGCGCCGCTCGTCGCTGGCTGTACGCTAAGGGGAATCGTGGCTTCGAAGCGATCTTGGTTACTGGCGCCGCGAGGTCTTGCGGGGGATGTCACCGGCAAAACGACAGGTGATCTCGCCCGTTTGGGTGTCGAAGGTGACACGCCGGCCGCGCGTGCCTCCCACCTCCTGGCGCACGACGCGAATGTGGGCGGCCCGCAGAACGTCGAGCGCGGCGGTCACATTAGCCTCGCCAATGCCACCCTCACCTACAGCCGTCTTGAGGACGGCGGCTCCGCCGAAGATCGCAGCGCGATAGTGCGTCGGGTCGTTGTCGCGCTTGAGCAGAGTGCTGACGATATGCTCCGTGGCGGTCACGCCGAACTGCCCCACGCTGGTCCCCGTCTCTCCCGTCGGGCGATCCCGTCGAAAATGGTTCATAGCACCGAAGCTCTCTTTGAAGTTGTACAAACAGACGGCTACACAGGAGCCCACCAGCGTCTCAGCGACAACCGACCGCCGGCCGACGTAAAACTCGCCAGGCCCCAAGAACTTCCGCGGCTTCATCGGCATGACATACCCCCAGAGTCGTTATGTCAGAAGGGATTGGACCGAACGCTGGCGACGAATCGCCCGTCGTTTTTGAACACCTCGACGCGACAGTCGAACAGGCGACTCAGGCTCGCCGAGGTCAGCAGCTTATCCGGCGGGCCTTGGTCCTCCACCTTGCCATCTTTGAGGAGCACGACCTTGTCCACGGCGCGCGGCAACTCGTCGAGATGATGCGACACGATGACCAGCGTCGGCGGATCGCGGCGTTCCAGGAGCCGGTCCAGGACGGCGATACAGGCAGCCCTCGAGCCCATGTCCAGCCCGACGGTGGGCTCATCCAGCAGCAGAACGGAAGCATCTGAGACCAGTGCACGAGCCAGAAGCGTCTTCATCTGCTCGCCGGAGGAAAGGTCGCCATACGCGCGGTCGGCGATCGCGTCCAGTCCGACGGCAGCCAGCTCTTCATCCACACGCCGCCATTGTTCGGGCTCGACCTCCTCACGTAGCGGCAGCATGATCGTACCGAACAGGCCGGTCGCGGCGACCTCGCGAACGGGCATCTGGGGATCGAATTTCGGGGCCCGCGATGGCTCGATCAGTCCGATCCGGCGGCGCACGGCCGCGAGATCGACCCGGCCGAACGTGGCACCGTTGACCGTCACCGTCCCGGTGGAAGGCCAGAGGTATCCGCTCAACACAGCAACCAGCGCCGACTTGCCGGAGCCGTTCGGCCCCAAGATCGCGCAGCAGGTTCCCGCCGGCACGGTCAAAGAGATATCATCAAGAATAACCTGTCCCTGCCGGACAGCACTTACGCCACCAAGACTAACCGCATGTGCATTCATAAGACCCAGGATCATACCCACCGAGCCGTCCAAGAGCACGCCTCGATTCTCCAACCCCCGCCGGCACTACCCCGTTACCTCCCGCTCCTTTTCCGACGTGATACCCAAGGCGTCGCCTTGTTTTCTCCAGTAGAAGACCCCACAGAATCTACCGAAGGTGCTGTTCACGTTTGAAGGTAGCGAGAATAGCTGAGTCTTCCTGTCATGCCGAGCGTAGTCGAGGCATCTGGGTGCGAATGAGGCAGCCTTCCGTTCTCGGCCAGATTCCTCCGCTCCGACTTGCCTTCGGCAATCCTCCGGTCGGAATGACATACATCCGCCAAAGGCGGAGGGGGCCGCCGAATCTGCCCGCAAACGTGAATCACACCTATCCACCGGGGTGCTCTGCACGTTTGTAGGTAACGCGGATGATCCGCCTTCTTGTCATATCGAGCGGAGTCCCGGCGCGCCGGGACGCAGTCGAGATATCTGGCCGCGGCGATAGCGGTACCTCATTCATGGGCAGATTTCTCCGCTGCGGCCCGCCGGTGGCGGTC
>JAFGLV010000150.1 GCA_016927855.1 Sedimentisphaerales bacterium | reverse complement strand
CCGCATCCTTGCGTGATCCGTGCATCGCCATGTGAGCAGTTATCGGCAAAAACGGAATGTTTTAATGAACTATTCAAGGCTCAATAGAAAGCAAGGCTGAAAGGGTTATCGTGATCCCCCCGGAGAGTCTGTCTCTGTCCTATATCTCGAACTCTACGATCTTGAGGTTTGTTGAGAAACTCGGTGTTAACTTGGACATCTTCTACAGGCTTCTCTGGCGACATATATTTGCCGTGGAACTCACGAAGAGACATTTCAATATCCGATCAGAAGAGGACAAGCGAAATTTCTGGCAGAGAATATGGCAACGGTTCACAGACCAGAAGAACAGGAAAGCCCTACAGTACTTGGAAGACTGGGGCAAGTCTTTCTGGGAGGAGACCGAATACCGCATCCAGGAGGTCACGACAAAATTGGAGGACAGCTTGAAGGGAAGGATCGGGGCCACATTGCCGAAAGGTGTCGTTGCAGGGAATGTTGAGCGAATCGCCAGTATGTCCGAAGAGCAGAAGGGTAAAATTGTCGAACGTGCCCAGAGCGTTGTGAATGAGGTGCAGATTCGCCAGCTCTCAGATATAATGGAATTGTTGGATCAGATATTGGACGATCCCCAGAAACAATACTATGTCTTGATAGACCGCCTTGATGAAGATTGGATAGAAGACGCGCTGAGATATCGCCTGATCAGAGCTTTGATCGAGACGGTGCGAGACTTTCGAAAAGTACGAAACGCGAAGATTGTTGTGGCCATAAGAGAGGACCTGTTGGAGAGGGTGTTCAGGATTATTCGAGGTTCGGGTTTTCAGGAAGAGAAGTACGAATCCATGTACCTACGACTCAACTGGAGTGGTAGCCAATTGCTGGAGATCATGGAAAAGCGGTTGAACCATCTCCTCCGCGATCGGTACACGAGGCAGAAGCTGACGATGACTGACGTTCTTCCGAAATCCGTGGAGAAGCAGAGGTCGACTCAGTACATATTGGACCGTACACTTCAGCAACCCAGAGATGTCATTCACTTCCTCAACAAGTGTATCCAACAGGTAGTGAATAAGAGAGGAATAACGGCGGAGGCATTAAAGAAGGCCGAAGGCGAGTATTCTCGTGATCGCCTGCGCTATCTGGCGGATGAATGGCATAGTGATTACCCCAACCTGATCGAAGTCACGAAGGTACTCAGAAAGCAGCCAGCGAGATTCGCAATCAACAAACTTGATAAGGCATGTGAGGAGTTTTGCCTTGAGTTCGCCTGCGCAAACCTCGGAGCGAATGGTCTGCATTGCCGGTCTTATCTTGCGCAATGTGCGATCCAGACGGCCAACGCGGCAATGGACGTCGAGGTTTTTCGAAACCATCTGATTTACGTGCTGCACCGCGTAGGGGTCATTGGGGTCAAAGTGGAGAGCCATGAGTCCTACATATGGTCGTTCGGCAACAAGAGGGCTGTCTCCACCTCTGAAATCTGTGACGGTACACAGGTTCAGATCCATCCGGCCTTCTGGCGGGTGCTCGGCACTGTCACACGGCCGGGCTAGCGCCTTACTGCGCGGGCCTCGCGCCCGCGAGCCTTTTGTTGCACGCGGTCAGCACGAAGTCAGCGTGGCGAGGACGTCAGGCACGGGGATTTCGGCGTGGCAGACGGTGGTGTCGGCGGCGCCGTAGTAGAGCTTCAGGCGCTTGTCTTCGCAGAGCAGGCCGCAGGTGAAGACGACGTGGCCGAAGAAACCTGAACATTCGTATTCGGCTTCGGGCACCAAGATGGGCTTGTCGGAACGGGCGCGGACTTTCCAGGGTTCATCAGCGTCGAGCAGCAGCGCGCCGAGGCAGTAGCGGTTGTGCCGGTCGGCGCCGTGGTAGATTTCCAGCCAGCCTTCGTCGATGCGGACGGGCGGCGCGCCGGCGCCGATGCGCCTCTCGTCCCAGAGGCCCTCGCGCGTACCGATCAGGTGGCGATGGTTGCCCCAACAGAACAAGTCGGGTGACTGGGCGAGCCAGATATCGTTCCTACCGAACAAGGGTGAGTGCGGCCGATGCAGCGCAGAGTATGTGCCTTTGATCGGGCCGGGGAAGATGGCGACGTCCTTGTTCTCCGGCGCGAAGATCACGCCGTGACGCTCGAACGTGCGGAAGTCGCGCGTGGAGACCAGCACGGTGGCAACGCCCAGCGGCGAAACTGCAACGTAGTGGATGTAGTGGACGCCGTCGATGCAGGTGATTCTCGGGTCCTCGATGCCGAAGGTTTCGTACTCATCTGAGGGCGCGATGGTCGGGCGGTCTTCGATGTCGAAGTGCAGCCCGTCGGTGCTGCGCGCCAGGCGCAGGTGCGAGATGGACGTCAGGTAGGTCTGCCCATTCCTGACAATGAGCCTGGGGTCGGAAAAGCCGTTGGCCGGATCGTCGCGGGCGAAGGGCTGTGTGACGATCCTGCCTTCTGTAACGTCGAAGATGGCTGCCAGGACCACGTTCGGGTCGTCGTTGCGCGGCCGTTCGGCGACGCGCACCAGCAGAACCACCTCGTCGCCCAGCCGGGCCACCGCCGGGTTGAACGTCCCGATGATCTCGAAACCTTCCTGCGAAGGTCGAACGTCCAGGGGACCAATGAGCGGGTTGTCCTGCGCTCGGACTTCTGTCATCACGATCATCCTTGCCCGCAAGTCAGCGAGATCATGTCCTGCAAATAGTCTTCTTTGGCGTGGATCGTAGCTCAACGCTGAAGGGCTGTCGAGTCCCGCGGATGGCCGCACGGATGAAAAACGTTGATTTTTGCAGGGGTTAGGGTAGAATTAGAGGAAGGACCTACGGGTTTCCGCGTCTACCTGGGGGACGGGAGGGGGCGTCCTTTGTCGCTCTCAAGAGTGGGGATGTCGGCCATGACCGGGTGGGTGCGGCCGTGTCAGTTGCAGGGAGTGAGGAACAAAGCAGTGTGTAGAATCGAGCAGCCTTTCGTTCTTGTTATTCTGACCGCGTTGTCGGTGTCCCTCATGGCGGTGGGTTTGGCTCAGGCGCAGACGTCACCTGTGGTCATCAACGAGTTGATGGCGACCAACAGCGATTGTATCGCAGACGGCCAGGGCGAGTTTGACGACTGGGTGGAATTGCACAATCGGGGGCCGGCGCCAATCGATGTCGGCGGCATGTATCTGACCGACGACCCCGCCGATCCGACCCGGTGGCAAATCCCGATCCATGTCCCACAGCTCACGCTGATCGCGCCGGACGGGTACCTGGTGATCTGGCTCGACGGCGATATCGGCGACGCCGGACTTCACGCCTCTTTCCAGCTCGACGCGGATGGCGACGGATTAGCTTTGTTTGCCGCTGACGGCGCCACACCGATGGACAGTGTCTCCTTCGAGCAGCAGCGCTGCGACGTTTCCTATGGCCGGGCCCCCAACGGCAGCGGCGCTTGGTCGTACCTGGTAGCGGCGACTCCGCAGGCGTCCAACAGCGACGACTACGAGGGGATCGTGGCGGACACGAAGTTCGACCACGACCGGGGTTTCTATGAGGCGCCGTTCCAGGTGACGATCACTTGTGATACGCCTGGCGTGACGATCGTTTACACGCTTGACGGTAGGCCGCCTTACGATCCGACCTACAGATATCCCGCGGGGACCACTTACACGGGTCCGATCCCGATCTCGAAGACGACCTGCCTGCGTGCCTGCGCCTTGAAAGCCGGCTGGCTGGCCAGCAATGTGGATACGCACACCTATCTCTTTCTGGATGAGGTATTGAGCAAACGCCAGTCCCAAGTCGTCGCGGCCGGGTATCCGAACGCCTGGTCTGGGTCGTACCCCGCCGACTACGAGATGGACCCTGAGATCGTCAACGACCCGGCCTACGCCAGCCAGATGAGGGCGGCAATGCTCGCGATTCCCACGCTGTCGCTGGTCACCGACAAGGGCAACCTCTTCAACCGGACCAACGACCCGGTTACCGGCGGGATCTACATCTACACCGGTCATGGCAGCACCGGCGGACAGGACTGGGAACGTCCCGTCTCCGCGGAGCTGTTCAACGCCGACGGCTCGCGCGAGTTTCAGATCGACTGCGGCATCAGGCTCCAAGGTGGCGAAAGCCGCAACCCGCCCAAGTGTCCAAAGCACAGCTTCAGTCTGAGGTTCAGGTCGAAGTACGGCGCCAACCGGCTCGACTTCGACCTGTTCGAGGGCTCGCCTGTCACCTCGTTCGAGACGGTGCAGTTGCGCGGCTTCTTCAACAACGCCTGGACGCACTGGGCGCCCGATCAGCGCGAGCGGACGCAGTACATTCGCGACCAGTGGATACACGATTGCCTGCTGGACATGGGCCAGGCCGACGGAGGCGGCGGTTTGTACGTCCATCTCTACCTCAACGGCCTCTACTGGGGTTTGTACTGCCTGCAGGAGCGCCCCGTTGCATCGCATTACGTCGCCTATCATGGCGGTGACGCCGATCGTATCGACGCGATCAACGGCGGTCGCGCCACCGACGGCACGATCCAAGCCTGGCAGGAAGCCAGGAGCATTGCCGCCTCGCGGGACTGGAACAGGATTCTGGAGACCCTCGATATCGACAGCTTCATCGACTGGACGCTGCTGAATCTGTTCGCCGGCAACGTGGACCTCAAGACCGACGGCAACTGGCGCGCCGCCGGTGGTGGGCCCGACCGTCGGCCGTGGCACTTCTACGCCTGGGACGCCGAGCATGTCCTGGAGAACCGCCAGGAGACCGGCAACCGGCCTTCCTCCGATCCGACCGGCATGTTCCAGCCGCTCTCGCAGCTTGAGGAATTCCGCGTCCGCTTCGGCGACCGCGTGCACAAGCACCTCTTCAACGGCGGCGCTCTCACCACCGACTGGAACATCGAGCGCTGGCTGAGACGCTCCGATGAAATCCACCTGGCGGTCATCGCGGAATCCGCCCGGTGGGGTGACTACCGCCGCGACGTTCATCCCTACAGCTCAGGTCCGTACTACCTCTACACGCGCAACGATTACTGGCTCTGGGAGAAACAGCGGCTGCTCGACGACTACTTCCCCCGCCGCAACGCCGTGGCTTTGCAGATGTTCAAGTCAATGGGACTGTACCCGAACGTGGAGGCTCCCGCCTTCCATGTCGATGGGGTCCTCCGACATGGCGGCCAGATGCGGGCGGACGACCGGCTCACCATGCCCGCTGTCGCCGGGGTCATCTGGTATACGCTGGATGGGACCGATCCACGTACGCCGGCCGCGACCGGTTCGATCAACGAGACGGAGCTGATTGCCGAAGACGCGCCGAAGCGTGTTCTCGTTCCCACCGGTCCGGTCGGCGATGCCTGGCGCGGCGGTACGGACTTCGACGACTCGGCCTGGATCGCCGGCGCCGGCGGTGTCGGCTACGAGCGCAGTACAGGCTACGAGCAGTTCTTCAGCATTGACGTCCAGAACCGGATGTACGCGCGCAACACGAGCTGTTACATCCGCATCCCGTTCGACCTTTCTGCTGAGGATGTGATGGGGGCCGGCGCGTCGTTGCTGAAGGTTCGCTATGACGACGGTTTCGTGGCCTACTTGAACGGCGTGGAGATCCAGCGCGTGCAGTTCAGCGGCACTCCCACCTGGGACTCCTCGGCCGGCGCGACGCATTCCGACATCGACGCGATCAACTTCGAGACGTTCGACATTTCGCGGTACATCGGCCATCTTCGGATGGGCCGCAACATCCTCGCCATTCATGGCCTGAACGAGTCCACCACCAGTTCGGATTTCCTGATCTCGGTGAAGCTGGTCACCAGCAAGGGGACTGGTAACACCCCGAGCGGCGTGTCTCCTACCGCTCAGCAGTATGTCGGTCCGGTGACACTGGATCGCAGCGCCCACGTGAAGGCGCGCGCGCTGAGTGGCTCGACCTGGAGCGCGCTGAACGAAGCAACATTCTCCGTCGGGCTGGTGGTCGAGAGCCTGTGCATCAGCGAGATCATGTACCATCCCATCGAGCTGGGCCGGCCTGACGATCCGAATGCCGAGTTCATCGAGCTGACGAACGTCGGTACCGAGACGATCAACCTTAACCTCGTCAGATTCACCAACGGGGTGGATTTCACCTTCCCCAGCCTGGACCTGGCACCCGGCGCGTACGTCGTGGTCGTGCGCGACACGGCGGCGTTCCAGACCCGCTACGGGCCCGATGTAACCATCGCTGGTCAGTACAGCGGTAGCCTCAGCAACGGAGGGGAGCGGATCGAGCTACGCGACGCAGCCGGCGAGGTGATCCACAACTTCCGTTTCGAGGACGACTGGTACGATCTGACCGACGGCCTGGGCTTCTCGCTGATTGTGACGGATCCGGCCGGGACACGCCCGGACGCCTACGGCGACCGGAGCACTTGGCATCCCAGCGCCGCCCCCGGCGGCTCGCCTGGCTTTGCCGATTAGTCCGGCCTACGACCAGCGATCGACCAACGCGTGCACTACTTCGGACGGTAGTCGTACTCCCGCGGCCAGGCGAGATAGAAGGTCTCCGAGCGCGGATGGGCATCCACGTGCCCATCGAGGAACGCGCAGTTGCCACGTCCGCCCAGCTTGTCGCCCGATGGAGCGTTGTGGAAACCCGCGACCACGTCATAGAACTGGCCTACGCCGTCGGGGCCCGGGACGACTCGACGCACGTCGTACGCGACCCGACCCAGCCAGTTCTTCACCATCGCGTCGCTGCCGGGGATCATGAATGTATCGTTGAGTCCCGACTGGTTGTAAGCGGTATCGACCAGCGAGCTTTCCTCGGCAAAGGAGAACGTGGTAGAGGGGTGCTTGACCTCGGAGACCTTGCGGACCCGCATCTGCGCCACGTCGGAGTACTCGCTGCCGAGATAGGCGTTCATCGTGTAGTTGTACCAGGGCTTGTAGTCCTTGACGGTGGCGCCGGTCGCCTGGAAGAACTGATCGTCTGAGTTGCGGACCGCCAGCGTCTTGAAGGTGGGGCAGATGAAAGCCCGTGCGTCAGTCAGGTAGCGGTAGAGAGCGCCGCCGTACTCGGGGTGCTTCTTGAGATCGATGTCGCCGTTGCACCAGCGCAGATGCAGGAAGTCGGAGACCGCCGCCTCGAACGGAAAGGCCGTCAACTGCGAGAAATAGCACATCTCCGGCCGGCAGAACTTGCCGTCGTTGTCGTCCAGGTACATCGACATCGCGTAGGCGTAGTTCTTCAGGTTGCCCTTGCAGGCGATGCCCTGGGCCAATTCCTTGGCCTTGTTCAGCGCCGGCATGAGAATGCCCATGAGGACGGCAATGACCGCGATGACTACGAGCAATTCGATCAGCGTGAAAGCGCTAGAACGTCGCATCACAGAATCCTCCCGGCTCTACGAACCGTCTAACCCGACTCCCATCCGACTTGTCCGGCCCCGGCGGAGGCCCGTATTACCCGCTCGGCGGCTGGCGATCGACCACGATCGCAGCCCTTATAACCTATTGTATCCGCGACAGGCGGTCCACGCAAAGATTTATGTCATCGCAGCGCCGTCGGCGGAGGTCCGGACTTATCGGCCGGTGCCTGAGCGGCCAGGTCTTGGGCGGAACGGTCCTGGGAGGTCCCGGCCTCGCGCCGACCATCGGGCGGAAACCGGCCCGCCCGGACGGCAGCGGGTGCATATTGCTGTATTCGGCCCAGCCATTTGCTCACCTCGGGGCGGCTTATAGCCCTTGCGCAGAACACCGTCGCAAACGATAATATGCTTGGCTTACCTTGCTAACGCCAGTGGGGCGCTTGGACAGCGGCAGGATGTACAGGTTTGCGGACAAAAGACCGCTGTCCGAGCCGCTCTATCGGTGACTTGTGGAGGTTGACGGTGATAGCGAATACGGCAGTGCACGCCACAGGCAAAAGCACGGTCAACGGCGGCGTCGATGACGCCAGACCTATCCTGCTGATCGAGAGTGATTTCCAGTACGCTGTTGCCATCAGCCGCGCGTTCAGAGAGTTGCAGTTGCTGGACCGGCTGGTGATCTGCGTCGATTGCGAGAACGCCCTGGCGCGTCTGCGCCATGCCAATGGCGGTCGGCCCCACCTGATCCTGCTCGACTTGGAGATGCCTCGCATGAGTGCCCTTGGCTTCCTCAAGGCGGTCAAACGCGACGAGGCCTTGCAGATGATACCGGTCGTGGCACTGGCGGACACCGACGACGCGGAGTGCGTGTCCCGATGCTACGGGCTGGGTGCGGCCGGGTACATGGTCAAGCACGACACCTATGCCGATCTGCTCGACAAGGTGACAGCGGTCTGTGGTTACTGGGACTTGAGTCGATTGCCCTCGCTGGATTGACCCGCTTGCCAGACACATGGGGCACGATCTGATCTTCGCAGGTCTGCCGTCCTCATTCCTCACCCTGATTACACATCTTTCGCTTCCTGACCGGGTCCCAAAACAGACGAGGGCCGGCAAGGTTCCACGCTCTTGCCGGCCCTCGGCGGGATCGGGTGTCGGGGGGTTAGTCGTTGAAGTCGTCGAAGCCGGCTTCGTCGGAGTCCAGAGGGATGGGATTCCTGACCGGGGCCGGTTTGGCCGGAGGCGCCGGGACCGGCTCGCGGCTGTCGGCAATCCGATGCCAGGTGTGATCCGCTACACCCAGGTCGCGACGTTTCGACGCCGTCGGGACCGCGCCGGCCGGCTCGCGAGCGGTCTGGTCGCGCTGGCGACTCTTCTTGCCACGAGCGCCGCCGACGAGCGCGACCAGTTGACCGATCGCCTCGTTCAAAGTCTCGGCCTGGGCGCTGAGTTGCTCGGAAGCGCTGGCGCTTTCCTCGGCGTTGGCGGCGTTCTGCTGGGTGACCTTGTCCATCTGGGCGACCGCGGTGTTGACCTGGTCGATGCCCTGGGCCTGCTCCTGCGAAGCGGCAGCGATCTCACTGACCTTGCGGGCGCCGAGCTGGGCCAAGGCGGTGTCGATATGGGCCTGCTGGGCCTGCTGCAACTGGTCGAGCAGGCCACGCATGGTCTGGAAGGTTGCCAGGGCGGTGCCGGTGTCACTGGACTTGCGGGCGAATTGCAGCTTGCCCGGTGTGTTGGCCAGCGTGATGACGTTCCGCGTGCGGTCCTTCCATTCGGCATAGGATTCGGATGCCTGGACTCCTGTTCACAATGACCCCCCCGGTCACTGCTTCGTGCCACTATTTCCTCGGCGTACAGCGTTATTCCTCATGATTGTCGGAGAGTCGACCCGGGGCGCGTAACGAGCAAAACGCTCGGCGCGCAGGGTGTTTGGCTCGTTTCGGAGAGTTTTTGGCTATCTTTGGACCGTGGTGTGGGGCACGCGGCCGCACGACACACCGCGAGTCAAGCCGATGATTTCAGCAATCGACCGTCGTGAGGCCCTCGCGGATGGCGTACTTGACCAGCTCTGCCAGACTGCCCAGACCCAGCTTGTGCATGACACGACGGCGGCAGGCATCCACCGTTTTGACGCTGGTTTCCGTGATCAGCGCGATCTCCTTGGAGGTCTTGCCGTCCGCCAGCATGCGCACGACCTCCAGCTCCCGCTTGGTCAGCCTGGCGCCCGATGCGACGCCATGACCGTCCTGGACGTACTCATCCACCAGCAGAGCGGCGACTTTGCCGCACACGTATCTCTCCCCGGTCCGGACCGTGCGAATGGCTTCGACGATTTCGGAAAAAGCATTGTCCTTCAGCAGGTAACCCGCGGCACCGCTCTTGAACATCTCGGTGACAAACGTCTTCCGTAGGAACATGGACAGGGCAAGCACTTTCGTGTCCGGCAGCTCCCGGCTGATCATGCGCGTGGCATCGATGCCGTCCATGCCCTCCATGTTCACGTCCATGATGACGACGTCCGGGGCGTGCTCGCGGACCAGCCTTAGAGCCGTCATGCCGTCCCCGGCTTCCCCCACGACCTCCATTTCAGGTTGCTGCTCCAGAAGAGAACGGAGCCCCTCGCGCAGAACTTGATGATCGTCAACGAGTAGAATCCTCACTGCCATCGCGGTTCTCCTTCGCAACGTGTACCCGGGTTTCCAGCGGCGCCCTCAGCGTGAACCGGCTTCCGCGTCCTGGCTGCGTATCGATCTCAAGATGTCCGCCGATGAAATCAAGACGTTCTCGAACATTGAACAAGCCCACGCTGCGGCGTTGCGACGACGTAGACCAGACGCGCTCCACGTCAAACCCCGTTCCGTCATCGCAGACGTCCACCCTAATAGAGTTTCCCTCTCGCCTTATGTCAAGGCGTACTTCCTGCGCTCGGGCATGTTTTATCACGTTGATGATGAGTTCGCGGACGGACTGGAACAGCAGCACGCGCACGTCAGGCGCCAGCGGCTTGGGGGTGCCGTCGTCGCAGAAGTGATACTTGATCCTGTATTCCGCTTTAAGCTTGTCGTGCAGCAGCTCTTCGAGGGCCGCCACCAGGCCGAACTTGTACAACGTAGGCGAGCTGAGATCGAACGTCAGCTCCCGGACGCTCTCAATCGTCCGATCGAGGCTCACGCAAATCTCGCGCAGCGTCGGTTCATCGGCCGGCAGGGCTCGGTCGAGTACGGCCTGAAGCTTCATCTTCGACAGCGCCAGGCCCTGACAGGCGTGGTCGTGGAGGTCTCCAGCGATGCGGCGTCGTTCGCGCTCCTCCGCCAGGGACAGCTCCGAAGCCAGGGATTTGAGTTTGGCTTGATAGGCCAGCAGACGTTCCTCTGCCTCTTTGCGCTCGGTGATATCCTGGATGACGCCAATCATGCGTATCGGCTCTCCATCGGGTCCCGACTCGAGCCGGCCCAGGCCCCAGACCCACCGAACGGCGCCGTCCGACAGGCGAACGATGCGATATTCGCAGTCGAATGGATGATGCTCTCGTAGCACGTGCTGTGACAAGTACCTGGACATCTCGTCCCGATGATCGGGGTGCACGAGGCGCAACCACCCGTCTACGTCCTTGGAGAAGTCTTTTTCAATGCCGAAAATGGCATCTAGAATCTCTGAACTCTCCCAAGTGCCCGTCCGCGTGTCCAAGGCGTAGTGTCCGATGTTGGCGATCTTCTGCGATTCGCGCAGGAGGTAATCGCTTCGGCGCAGCGCCTCCTCTGCCTGTTTGCGGCCGGTGATGTCGGTACCGATGCTCAACAGCGCATCGATGCCGTCCCAGCTCACCCGTTTGACGTAGACCTCCATCGGGAAACTCGATCCGTCCTTGCGGAAGTGAGCCACTTCGAAGGATGCTTCGCCTTGAGCGGCGATCCGTTCCATCCGCTGAGCGATCAAAGCTGCGCTCTCCGGCACGTCCACCTGGTGGAGCGTCAAGGCCATGAACTCGGGCTCGGGATACCCATGAATCTCGAACGTCTTGCGGTTGGCATAGAGGAAGCGGCCCGCAGAGTCGTGAACCGTGATCGAGCTCGGGGCCAGGTCCAGCATACTCGACGCTGCGAGCAGTCGCTCGGCGGCGCGCTTACGCTCGGTGATGTCGGCAGCGACGAGCACGACGCCCAGGGGCTGGTGCTCTGCATTCCTCATGACGCTGGCCGATATCTCGGCCACAAACGTGTTGCCTGGCGGGCGCAGGAGCATCAGCTCCACATCTTTGCTCGAGCCGCGCTCCAGCGCTTCGGCCAACTTCTCGCGCGCGGCGGCCACGTGCTGAGGCGCGACGAATTCAAAGACCGGATGGCCTATGATCTCTTCCTTGGACACCAGACCCAGTATTCCCAGTGTGGCCTGGTTGCAGTCGTCAACCGTTTCGTCGAGGCCAATGACGATGATCGCATTCGGAGAGGACTCCAGGATGCTCTCAAGCTTGGCTTTGCTCTCCTGCAGGGCTTCCTCCGCCCGTTGGCGTTCGCTGATGTCCAAGGCGATGCCGCGCAGTCCCGCCGGTTCACCGTCCTTCATGATCGGGGCGCTGTAGAGCAGTACCGGGAACGTCGTACCGTTCTTCCTCCGCGCGGTGTATTCGTGATCTGCGGACGGCCCGCCCTCCGGCTTCTGGCGGAGGTTCCGCGTGAGCCGCTCGTGATCCTCCGCAACAAAGAGTCGAAACAGGTCCAGGTAAGCCAGTTCCTCGTAGTCATATCCAAATGACTCGAAGGCACAGTGGTTGACGAACGTGAAGCGGCCTTCCGCGTCGATCTCGAAGACCGTCTGGGGCAATAGCTCCGCCAGTTGACGAAACCGCGCTTCGCTCTCGCGCAGAGCGGCTTCCGCCTCGTGGCGCTCGGTGACGTCCTGCAAGGTGCCGTACCGGCGCCGAAGCCGGCCTGAGTCGTCGAACTCGGCGCGGACGCGGCAATGAACGATCCGTAGTTGGCCGTCTTTGCGGACGACACGGTACTCGATATCGACGGTCCGACCTTCCTGGTGCAAGGCATTGCCGGCGGCAGCGAACTTATCCCTATCATCGGGGTGGATGTGCCGGAGGACCAGGTCCATCGACGGCGTGACTTCTCCCGGCTCATAGCCGAAGATGCGGTATAACTCGTCGGACCAAACGGCCTCATCCGTATGCAGGTCGCGACCGAAGCTCCCGACACGGGCGATCTGCTCGGCCGAGCGGAGAAGCTGCTCGTTCTGTCGGAGAGCTTCCTCGGCGCGCTTGCGGGCCGTGATGTCTTCCACCGTGCCTTCGTAGAAGAGCACGCGGCCTTGGTCGTCCCGAACGACCTTGGCGTTCTCGCGGATGGACAACGTGCTGCCGTCTTTTTTAAGCCACTGGGCCTCGAGCCCTACCACCCGTCCGGAGGTTGTCACCATCTCTTTGAACGTGGACCTGGGGTAGCCGGGCGCGTACGAGCCGTTCCGCTCGAGGTTGCGCTGAGCAAGCTCCTCGAACGAGTCGTACCCGAGCATGTGGACGAGGGCAGAATTGGCTGCCAGAATCCGCCCATCGGGCGTCGTCCGATAGAGGCCCAGCACCGCGTTCTCGAAAATGCCGCGGTAGCGCTCCTCGCTCTCGACCAGTTTCGCCTCGGCTCGCTTGGCCTGAGTGATATCGAGCGCCGTGAACGTCACGCCCTTGGCGGGATTCTCGGGATCGAGGCGCGTGCAACTCAGCAGGATGTCGAGTATCTCTCCATCCTGGCGTTTCCAGCGTGTTTCTATCGCCTGCGCGCCGGTTGCTTCACACTGAGCCACCTGGGCCGATTCGTATTCCTGCTCGCTGACATAGAGCAGGCGCGAGTCACGACCGATCAATTCTTCCGGCCGGTATCCGGTCATCTCGCAAAGTCGGTCGTTGACTTCCCGCAGGGTGCGGTCGCAGACCAAACCGATGCCGATGGGAGCGGCCCGAAAGACGCTGGCCAGATGCGCGCGATTCTCGGACACCGCCGCCTCCAAGCGTTCGTTGACCCGCCGCAACTGATGAGCGACGGCCCGGTGCACATGACGCAGCAGCTCCTCGGGCTCTCCCGCTTTCTCAACATAGGCAAAAGCCCCGAAGTTCAGGGCGTCCCGCGCGGACTCATACGAGCTATAGGCTGTGTTGATAATGATGGAGGCGTGCTCGGCACACTCTCCGAGCCGATCCAGCAGTTGCACGCCGGTGAGATCCGGCAGTCTCAGGTCCAGGATGGCGACGCGCGCGCGACACTGCTCGAATTCGCGCAGAGCTTCGCCTGCGCTGCGACAGGCGATGACCTCGAAGCCTTCCTCTTGCAGTAGCTCGGTCAGCGTGCGCCGCTGCATATCGTCGTCTTCGACGATCAGCACCCGGCCGAAGCTCTGTGACGCGGCGGAATCTTCCATCGAGGAGGTCCCCCAATTCGACCATCCAGTTACCAGGACTCCGGCAGGGGAGGTTTCCTGTTGTCTCCCGAGACCTGTCGGCCCGCCATGCGGTCCAGCATTCGGAGCACGTGGTCTACGTCCAAGGGTTTGTGAATCACGGCGCAGGCGTTGCGGCGGACGGCCTCCCGCGCGATGCGCTCGAATTCCTGTTCCTGTCCGGCGACCATGATGGTGACGGACGAGGGGATAATCTTCCTGATCGCCAGGTACAGCTCCAGGCCGTTCATCGTCGGCAGGTTGGCATCGAGAAAGGTCAGATTGAACCGGATCTGCTCGACCAGTTCCAGCGCATCGTGCGGCGACGTGACGAGGGTGACTCGGTAACCGTGCCGGCTCAGGCTTTCGCGGAGCAGGTGGGCGGTCTCCGAGTCGTCCTCGACGACCAGGATGGCCGTGTCGTTTGTCTCGCCCACCAGAGACACCACCTGATCCAGATCGAGGGGTTTGCTCAGAAAGGCGACGGCGCCTTCGTCGAGGGCGGTCTCTTTCAGGTCCTCGCCGCTGAAGGCGCTCATCAGGATCACACGCGTGCGTTCCTGGTGCCGTCGGATGCGTCGGAAGGCCTCCACCCCGTCCATGCCGGGCATCCGCACATCCATGAGCACCACTTCGAACCGGCTCTCGGCGCAGAGGCGGACTGCCTCCTCGCCGGTGGCGGCGGTCGTGACTTCGAACCCTTCGTCGTGGAGAATCTCAGCGAGGGTCCTGCGCAGGTTCATTTCGTCGTCCACGATCAGAACGCGCTGCCCACAAGGGTCACTTCGGTGACGGTGCATGGCGGAATCCTCCTGATTCACGGTGCAGCTTCCTGGCGTCTTGGAAGTTGGATTCGGATGGCGGCGCCCTGCGTGGGGCCGTCTTCGGCCTCGATCGTGCCGCCATGACTTTCGATGATCTGGCGACAGATGGCCAGTCCCAAGCCCGTTCCCGTCGTCTTGGTTGTCACCAGAGGCTCGAACAACCGGTCGCGGATCTCGGCCGGCCATCCCGGTCCCGTGTCTCGGACCACCAGGACGTCGCGATCGGCTCGTCGGGTCGCCTCCACGCAGACCTCTCCCTCTGCACCCATGGCATCGACCGCGTTGTCCAGGATGTTGGCCAGGACTTGCGAGAGTTGCCCCACGTCGGCCTGCATGATGAACGGGTCGGGCGACAGCGCGACGCGGCGGCGCGCCTGGCGGACCCTAGGGCTGTTGTCGAAAACGCACTGGATCAGCCTCCCGAGGTCCACCGCCTCCTTGTTCGGCGACCGGCAGCGCGTCAGGTTCAGAAGATTCGTGATGATCCCGTCGGCCCGGATCACTTCCTGCTCGATGATCGCGACGGGTTCGAGCAGCTTCGGGTCGTCCTGGGGCAGGCGGCACTTCAGAAGGTAAGCCGCGTTGCGTACGGCGCCAAGGGGATTGCGCAAGTCGTGGGCGATGCTGGCGGACATCTGACCGATGGCCGCCAGGCGGGTCTTGCGCACGAGCTCGTCTCGAGCCTCGGCCAGCTCGGCCTCCACCCGCTGCTTGGCGTGCTGTTCCTGCTCGAAGAGGCGCTTCTGCGCTCGTTTGCGCTCGGTGATGTCCAGAGCGGTGAATGTGACGCCTTTTGACAAATCCGTAGCGTCGAGCGGAGTGGAGCTGAGCAGGATCTCGATCACGGTTCCGTCCTTGCGACGCCACTTGGTCTCCACGGCGCCAGTCCCGTGCCGCGAGATCTGTTCGTATTTTTCTCTGCCGACGTAGTCGTAGTCTGCTTGCGTGGGGTAGAGGATACGAGCGTTCTGGCCGATCAGCTCCTCGGCGCGATAGCCGGTCATGGCGCAGAGCCGCTCGTTGACCTGGAGCAGCACCCGATTGGAGACCAGGCCGATCCCAATCGGAGCAGCCCTGAAAACGCTTTCGAGTTGGATCTGGGTCTCGGCTGAGCGCTGAGCCTCCTGGGCGCGAGCGGTCAGGTCGCGCCGGCCTTGGGCCTTAGCCCTGCGGAGGCGCAGCGTTTCCTGTCGCGTGTGGCTCTTGCCTGGGGTGTGGGTATCCTCCATGCCTATCCTTCCGTAATGGTGATCGTTGCGGCCATGCCGGCATGACGTGCCGAGCCCAATTTCGGGTCCGTGACTGCCTCATGTGCGTATCCTCATCGTTACATCCCCATTGTCGCCGGTTTGGGGTGACTGTCAACAAAATCCTCCCGTCCCAACGGTGCTGGCTCGGTGTCGCCGGGGGCTACGCCGGGCGGGACCTCTACAGTTCGTGCGTCTGTGTGCTTGACGCTGCTGTCAGAGAAGCCCACAATGGACTGATGGCTGCGGCCAGGCATCGAAAAACACCAACGGAGCGCAGGTGAATAGGAGCGACGAGGATGAGATGTCGACATCTGGGCATGGCAATTAGTCTTGGCGTGACGGCTTTCGGTCTGTTCGCGCAGGCTTCGGCTGCGGAATCCGTGGCGGCAGAATGGGAAGCCCTGTTCGACGGCCGGACGCTGCAGGGTTGGAGCAATCCCTACGACTGGGGTAAGGCTTGGGTCGAGGACGGAAACATCTGCCTCCAGGCGGACAGGAAGTTCTTCCTGACGACGGAGAAGACCTATGCCGACTTCATCCTCGAGGGCGAGGTGAAGATGCCGGAAGGCCAATCCAACTCGGGTCTCATGTTCCGCTGCCACCGCGAGCCGAACCGGGTCTTCGGTTACCAGGCGGAGGTCGATACGTCCGAACGGCAATGGTCCGGCGGCTTGTATGACGAGGGTCGTCGGGGATGGCTCAATCCGCGCAGCGACGATCCGAATTCGGGCCGCGCGTTTGTCGCGAGGACCCAGGGGGCCTTCAAACGCGATGAATGGAACCGCTATCGGATCCATTGTGTCGGCCCGAGCATCCGCATCTACGTCAACGGCATCCTGACGACCGACTACATCGATACGACCGACCGCGTGGGCTACATCGCCATCCAGCATCACGGCGAGGCCGGCCAGGTCTACCGCTTCCGCAACCTCCGCATTCGAGAGCTCAAGGCGTCCTCCGCCTTGGCTCAAGCCAGAAGTGGCCTGCCGTTAGTCTTTTTCGACGATTTTGAGAGCGGGGCAGGTCGGTGGACGCAGACCGACCCAAACGCCTGGAAACTGATCGAACAGGATGGCAACCAGGCCTACAGCCAGTACCAGGCCAGCCAGTATGAACCCTCTGTGCGCTCGCCGCTGAACATCGCGCGGATCAAGGACCTGAGTGTCTCCGACTTCGTGACTCAGGTGCGGATGGAACAGACGGGGCGCGAGTACGGCCATCGCGACATGTGCGTGTTTTTCGGCTACCAGGACCCGTCGCATTTCTACTACGCGCACATTGCGACCGCAGCCGACGACCAGGGCCACAGCATCCACATCGTCAACGGTGCGCCGCGCACGCCGATCGTGCGCGAGCGAACCAAAGGCGTCGATTGGGGCACCGGCTACCACGATGTGCGCGTCGTCCGCGATACGTCCACCGGTTCGATCGAGGTCTACTTCGACGACATGGATAAACCCATCATGCAGGCGGTGGACAAGACGTTCATCTCCGGCGGGATCGGCTTCGGGACCTTCGACGACACCGGCAACATCGACGACGTCATCGTCTGGGGTCTGACCCGGTGACGGCATATTTGACTGGAAGCGCATGCGGCAGCAAGGCTACAATGCGCTCGCTGGTACGATAGAGTGACGATATATGAAACCAGGTGCTTGATGAAAGTGTCTCGCAGTTCTGTCAGATGTCTCCTGCCGGCCTTCGCCCTTGTCTGCGGCTTGTCCCCGGCCGTCTCGGCTAAACCCCAGGTCATCCTCAAGCTGGGGCACGGCCTGCCGACCACCCATCCGGTCCATCAGGCGATGGTATTCATGGCCGAGCGGATCAAAGAGCGGTCCGACGGGCAGATGATCGTCCAGGTCTTCCCCAGCGAGCAGCTTGGCACTGAGAAGGAATGTATCGAGGCCCTCCAGCTTGGCTACCTCGCGATGACCAAGGTCTCCAGCGCGCCGATGGAATCCTTCGTCAACAAGATGAAGGTTCTCGGTGTGCCCTATTTATTCCGTGACGCCGACCATTTCTGGAAGGTGCTCAAGGGCCCGATCGGCAAAGAGCTGCTGCTGGCCGGCGAAGCCAAGCGGCTGCGGGGACTGTGCTACTACGACGCCGGGGCGCGCAGCTTCTACACGAAGGACGACCCCATTCACTCGCCCGACGACTTGAAGGGGCTGAAGATCCGCGTTCAGAACAGCATCATGGCGATGAAGATGATTAAGGCGATGGACGGCTCGGCCACTCCGATCTCCTTCGGCGAGCTGTACACTTCGCTCGATCAGGGCGTTGTCGACGGCGCCGAGAACAATGCGCCGTCGTTCGTGCAGGCGCGCCACTACGAGGTCTGCCAGTACTACACGCTCGACGAGCACACCTGCCTGCCCGACATCCTGATGATCGGCACGCGCTCCTGGAGACGGCTCACGCCGGAGCAGCAGCAGATCCTCCAGGAGGCCGCCGACGAATCCGTGGAGTATCAGCGCAAGCTCTGGATCGAGGCCGAAGCGAATGATCTCAAGACCGCCCAGGAGGCCGGCGTGACGATCATTCGTCCGGACAAGCAGCCTTTCCGCGAGAAAGTCCGCTCGATCTGGGAGGAATTCCAAGGCAGCCAGGACGAGCAGCTTGCCGAGATAGGCGATCTCATCAATCGCATTCAGGAGGTCCAATGACGTTCTTAAGACTGCTCAAGCAGGGGCTCGACCGTTTGCTGGAATGGTTGGTCATCGTCGTCGTCGCGGTGCTGGTGCTCGACGTGCTCTGGCAGGTCTTTACGCGGTTCGTTCTGAACAACCCCAGCAGTTGGACGGAAGAGCTGGCGGTGTTCATGCTGATCTGGGTCTCGCTGCTCGGCGCGGCAGTGGCCTTGGGACGCGGCGCGCACCTGGGGATCGACTACTTCGTCGGCAAGCTGCCCGAGCGGATGCGCCTGGCGACGGAGGTCTTCGTGTTCTTCTGCGTCGCGGCCTTCTCGTTTCTGGTCATGGTAGTAGGGGGAATCGACCTGGTGCGGAGCATGCTGCTCCTGGGCCAGCCCTCTCCGGCACTGGGCGTCCAGATGGGGCACGTCTACCTCGCGGTCCCCATCAGCGGCTTCTTCTTGACGCTCTATGCCATCATCGGGCTCGTCGAGCGACTGGGCCGATTGCGAATTGATGATTGCGGATTGCGGATTGGACCCACCGACCCGAATCCACCATCCGAAATCCGCAATCCGTAATCTACACGCTGAAGGGGAGACGACGTGAACGTACCGGTCTTGGTTCTGGTCATCAGCTTCGTGGTTCTGCTGCTCATCAACGTTCCGGTCGCCTTCTGCATGGGCATCGCGACCTTGCTGGCCTTCCTGGTGATGGGTGCGCCGGCCTTCGTGGCGGTCGCGCACAACATCGCCACCGGGATCGACAGTTTCGCGCTGCTGGCGATTCCATTCTTCATCCTCTCGGGACTGCTGATGGGCCACGGCGGGATCGCGCGGCGCCTGATCGACTTCGCTAACGTTCTCGTCGGTCGTTTCCGAGGCGGGCTGGCCTTCGTCAATATCCTCACGTGCATGCTCTTCGGCGCCATCTCGGGCTCCGCCACCGCCGCGATCTCCTCCGTCGGCGGGTTTCTGATCCCGCTGATGAACAAAATGGGCTATCATCGCGACTTCAACGCGTCGGTGACGATTACCGCCGCGACCACGGGACTGCTCATCCCGCCCAGCAACGTCATGATCGTCTATTCGCTCGCCACCGGCGGCGCGGTCTCAATCGCCGCGATCTTCATGGCCGGCTTTCTGCCCGGCGTGCTCATGGGCCTGCTGCTGATAGTTGTCAGCGCCGTCATCTCGATCAGGAACAATTATGGGCAAGAGCAAGGTGAAGTTGCCACGTTTGTCGAGACCCTTCGCTTCTACGCACTGCTGCTCGCATCCCTGCTGGTTGTCAACTTCGCGCTGGCGTGTTTCTATCCGCTGCTGGCGGCAACGCTCAGAATCTTGGCCTGGGCCAGCGCTGGAATCGCGAAATCGCTGGGGTACGACATTGAGACGAGCCGCTCACTTCCCTCGGGTGCGACATGGATCAGGGTGGCGCTCTGGGGCCTGGCCGGACTCGTGGCCTGGGTGGTTGAAGTGAAGGTCGTCTGGCGGCTCGCGTCCATCAAAGCAGCGACGATCACCTATCTGCGGGCGGTCCCGGCCCTCTTGCTGGTGCTCATCGTGATCGGCGGGATTCTGCTCGGCTGGTTCACACCGACAGAGGCTTCTGCGGTAGCGGTGCTGTACGCGTTTATCCTGGCCGTATTCGTCTATCGCGAGGTCGAGGTCAGCGAGTTGCCCAAGATCCTGCTCCAGTGCGGCGTCACAACCTCGGTGGTCTTCATGCTCATTGCCACCAGCGTCGCGATGTCGTGGGTACTGGCCTCAGAGAACGTTCCGCAGAGCATCAGCGCCGGGCTGCTTGGGCTGACGGACAACGGAATCGTCCTGCTACTGCTGATCAACGCGATCCTGCTGGCGGTGGGGACATTCATGGACATGACGCCGGCGGTACTGATCTTTACGCCGATCTTGTTGCCCATCGTCGAGCGGATCGGCAGCGAGATGTGGGGCGATCACGGCGACTCGAGGTATGCCCTTTATTTCGGCATCATTCTCATCATGAATCTGTGCATCGGGCTGTGTACGCCGCCGGTCGGGACGTGTCTGTTCCTGGGCTGCGGGATCGCCGAGACGACCGTCACCAAAGTGATGCGCCACATCTTCCCGTTCTTCGTCGCGATGATCGTGGCGCTGTTGATCTGCACCTTCGTCCCGCAAATCTCCCTCTGGGTCCCCGATAAGCTCGGCTTCCTCAAGTAGCTTGCCGCTCGTCTGCGAGACCGTGCCCAGCCAGAATCGCGGGGTTGAGCCGCAAGATGTTGCGTCTCTACAACCGCCCGGCGCCCTCGTCCAAATCAGGTGCACTCAAAGGGGCTGCCGCGTCAGCGACAGCCCCTTGGAATGGCGAATCAGTGTGGCTCTCGTCGCTATTGGACGGGGGCCCGAAACAGGGTGATGCTCAGCGGTTTGACGCTGACGGCGCCGGTCAGGTCGGCGGCCGGACCCGCGACGATGTCGATCTTACGTGGCTCGCCCGGCTGGTTGTAGGCCATCGGGTCGTCGTTGGCGATGATCCAGGTCTTGGCGGCAGCCGTCGGTGTAAGCGCGGCGATGTCGAGCTTCAGTTCGTACGTGCTCGATGTCGGGTTGACCACGCCGATCGTGATCTCCTTGCCGTCCTCGGTGAGAGCGGCCGAGACGTCCAGCGGTTGAGCGGAGTGGGTCACGGCCACCGGGATCGAGCCGAAGTGCTCGCGGTAGAGCTTCAGCGCCAGGCCCGTGGACTCGAACTCCGCCGCCGTCGGTGTCGTCTTGATACAGCCGATCACGTTGACCGTCTGGGCGTAGTTGGCCATATAGATGATATCGCTGTTGCGGAAGTACTCGTGCAGGCCGGCCGCGATGCCCAGTCCGTCCCTATGGAAGTACCGCGTGCCCAGCTCGCCGAAGACGTGTGGGCCGTACCAGTAGTTCCACTCGTCCAGCGCGATGCGGATGTCCTTGCCTTCCAATTCGGGCAGGCGCTCGCGGATGACGCGGTGCGCGTCGGCGATCCGCTTGATCTGGGCCGGGACCTGCGCCACGTGTTCGGGGATGTCATCGAGCCCGCGATTGACGTAGAAATGCTCGCTGATCAGGTCCATGTGGTCGGCGCAGTTGCGCAGCATGCCGACCGACCAGCTCTGTCGGCGGCCGCGACGTTGGCCGGCGCCTTGCTGGTCGTCCTCGGCCGCCATGCCTGCCCCGACGTCGCCGGACGCGACCGTCTTGATCGTCGGATCGACCTGGCGCATCTTCTCCTCGACCCAGTTGTGCTTGAGCACGTAGTGATTCAGTGACATGTAGCCAAGCTGCCAACTGCCCCACATCTCGTTGCCGACGCACCACCACTTGACGTTGAAGGGCGCGCGGTGGCCGTTCTCGGCCCGGAGGCGGCCCATCGGTGTGTTGCGGTCTCCGTTGCAGTATTCGACCTGAGCAGCGGCGGAGTAGGCGTCGCCGAAGCCGGTGTTGACTGCAATCATCGGCTCGGTGCCGATCAGCTCGCAGAAGCGGACGAACTCGTGCATGCCCATGTCGTTGGTTTCGATGCCGGTCCAGGCGGGGTTGGTCCGCGTCGGTCGCTTGTCGCGATCGCCCAGTCCGTCGCGCCAGTCGTAGCCGCTCACGAAGTTGCCGCCGGGCCAGCGATAGACTGAAGCGTCAAGCTGCCTGAGCAGTTCGAGCGTGTCGGCGCGGAAGCCCTCGACGTTATCGGCCGGCATGAGCGAGACGCAACCGATCTTCAGCGTGCCGCCGCTGGTGGTGGTGATCTCCAGGCGCGCGTTGTCGGCATTGGCGCCGGCGGTGAAGTTGAGCTCGGTCTTGCGGTAGTCTGTGCGAACGCGGCGGACGGTCTCGGTGGCCCTGGCGTCGTCGCCTTCACCCCAGACCAGGCTGATGCTGGCCGGTCCGGCCGACCGGTCGCCGGCCAGATAGATGTACCCGACGTATTCCTTACCCTTCACCAGCGCCAGCTCTTCCTGGTAGATGCCGACCTTGGTGCCGTCACCCGGCGCGGTGATGTGCGGCGAGTGCTCGCCGACGAAGGCGTCCTCCTCGACCATCTTGACGGTCCCCTTGGGCCCGATCACCTTCCAGGGCGAAGCCGCCAGGACACGGGCCTGCTCGCGGGTGAGCCGCCAGATGTCGCCTTCGGCCGGGATAGGGAAGTAGAACTTGCGGTCTTCGAGCATCTCGGCCCAGATGCCGCCGTAGATGCAGCGGCCCAGGTGCTCGATGAACTGCCCATAGATGTAGGGCGAGATCGGTTCGGCCTTGCTCTGGGTGTCGATCGCGATCTCGGCGCTGACGGTCTCGGAGGCGCCCTGTGCCCAGGCGCCTACCGCCGGGCCGAGGAGCAGGCACAAAAGTGCGACGAACAACTTGCGTGACGGTAACAATCGATTCATAAATATTCCCTTTCACCTTGTTTCGGGCGCGATGCCCATCTCCAGAATGTTACTCCTGTCCCGACTCGTCCCTATTGAGTCACAGGCAGGCGCAGCACGGTCAGCGAGTACGGTGCAAATGCGTACGTGAATGTGGCGCTGTCCACAGGCTGTGTCGAGTCGATCGGCGCGACCCTCTTCGGCTCGTCCAGTGTGTTTACGTCCTGCAGGCTCTCACCGCGCAAGGTGGTGACTTTGGCCGTCGAGCCAACCTTGGCGGCGCCCTGGATGTCTACAGTTGTCTCCACCGCGTCACCGGTAGCGTTGACAACCTTGAGGATCAGCTCCTTGGCCGTTTCGTCGTAGACACTGCTGGCCTGCAGCGCCTGGGTGTCGCCGTCGATCTTGGGTGCCTCGGTCACCTGGATGGGCAGGACCCGGTCGCCGCGATTGAGACTGAACAGTTTCTGCACGTAGTAGTTGCAGGTGCCGACGACGCGCAGATTGTCGAACCAGATCATGTCAGGCGTCCACTGCCAGCCGTCGGCCTGCCCGAACAGCGGCGCGTAACAGCTCATGATGACCAGGTCCGCATTGTGCTCCATGCCGATCATGAAGGCGGCTTCGTACAAAGCACACTGCAAGGTGTTGCGATTCAGCGGACTGGCGACGCCTCGGCTCTGAGCGGCGTATTCGCCAACGAACAGCTTGGGTCCGGTGCGCGGATAGTCGTCATACCAATCGGTGTTTTCGAGGAACCAGTCGGGCTGGCGGTAGAAGTGCTCGTCGACGATGTCCACGTTGTCGAGCTTGCGCCACTGCTCCCAGAGGTAAGCGATTTCCGCCGGCCCGTTGGGAAAGATCGTCGCATCCGAGCCGCACCCCGCGATGAGCTGAATGTCGGGGTACTTGTCCTTGACCGCCTTGGCGAACGGGACATACCGCTCGATGTACTGCGGTCCCCACTGCTCGTTGCCGACACCCAGGTACTTCATGCCGAAGGGCTGCGGATGGCCCATCTCGGCGCGTTTCCTGCCCCACTCGCTGTCGGCGGGACCGTTGGCGAACTCAATCAGGTCCAAAGCATCCTGGATGTACTGGCCCAATTCTTCCATCGGCGCGAGCTCGGCAGTGTTGAACTGGCAGGCCATGCCACAGTTGAGGATGGGCATCGGCTCAGCGCCGATGTCCTCGGCCAGCAGGAAGAACTCGTAGAAGCCCAGCCCGAACGACTGGAAGTAGTCCGGCGTCAAGCGGTGGCGGAACTCGGTGTTCCAGCGATTGATGATGAGCTTGCGCTCGCTCGGCTCGCCGATGGTGGTCTTCCACTGGTAGCGCTGCTCGAGGTTGCGGCCTTCCACGATGCAGCCGCCGGGGAAGCGCAGGAAACCTGGCTTCATGTCCGCCAGCATCCGCACCAGGTCGGCGCGCAGGCCATTCTCGCGGTTCTTCCAGGTGTCGCGGGGAAACAGCGAGATCATGTCCAGGTCGATGGTCCCGCTGCCCGAGAAGAAGATATTCAAGCGGGCCTTCGGTTCGTCGGTGTTCGCCTGCATCCAGGCGGTGCGTTTCTGCCACTGGTCACCAAAGCCGCCGATCTTGGCCTCAGCCAGCTTGCGACCATCCGCGTTGACCACCTCGACGCGCAGCACGATGGGGCTGCCTTCGGTCTGGCGGCCCCGAAGTGTGAACCGGTACAGCTTGCTGCGCTGCACGCCGATGCCACGGAAGCCTTCGTTGGAGATGCCGAATCCCTGGCCGGCCTTCTCGACCTGCACGCGCAGGAAGTGCGCATTGGCGCCTGGGTTGCTGGGATACTCCTCCACGCGGATGTCACCGGCCGAGCCGGTCTTGGCGATCTTGCTCCAGCCCATCAGCCCCTCGGGAAACTCGAAGGAGCGGTTCTTAATCAGCTCAGCATAGAGACCTCCATCGGCGCCGAAGTTGATGTCCTCGAAGAAAATCCCCCACATGGTTGGAGCGATCTTCGCGCCGGGCCAGCCGGCCTGGACGGTGATGCGAGGCTGGGCCGACGCGGTCGCGGCCGCACCCCACACGCAGCACAGAGCCAATAGAGCAAGTGTTCTCTTCACAGTGCCTTCTCCAAAAGACAGGGTAGTAGAGACGCTCCCGATAGACCACGGAATTGCGTCCTTTGGGATTATTTGCCGTAGGCCGATTCGTGGCCGCATCATACTCTCATAGATAGCCAATGTCCAGCCTGGGCCAGGCAAACCCTGAAGCCACCACCTCCGGACTCGCCCGATCGCGCCCGACAACACACCACAATGCGAAAAGTAGTGCCGCCACGGAGCGGGAATGCGATCGAACAGCGTCTGGAAGTGGGTCTGAGGACGTGTTATACTTCCTCGTCTTGTGCAGAGTGTTGTGGTCGCAATGCTACCAGCGAAAGGAGCAGGAAAATGAAAGCCAGTCGCGTGCATCTTCTCTGGGTTCTCTCTCTTGTCGCAATAACCTGTAGCGGAGTCCAGGCGCAGGCGTTGCCGTTTACCAGCGTGAAAGACTGTGGCGCTGTCGCGGACGGTACGACCAAGGACACCGAAGCGATCCGCGCCGCCATCGACAAGGTGGTGCAAGCCGGCGGCGGGACGGTCTATTTTCCAGCCGGGCAGTACTTGACTGGGCCGATTCACCTCCAGAGCAATATCACGCTCTATCTGGACGCGGGTGCCGTGCTGAAGTTCAGCACGGATTTCGACGACTACCTGCCGATGGTCAAGTCCCGCTGGGAAGGGCTCGAATGCATCAACTTCTCACCACAGATTTACGCCTACGACGCCGAGAACATCGCCATCGTCGGTCGCGGCGTAATCGACGGGCAGGGTAAGGCGTGGTGGGACGCGATGCGCCGCCGTCAGGGCCTGGAGAAGTATACGACGATGTTTGCGGAGAAGAACGCCGACGCCGTCGGCAAGGACTACTTCGCGCGGGCGGGCAACTTCCTGCGTCCGCCGATGATCCAGCCGGTCGAGTGCCGCCGGGTGCGGATCGAAGGGGTCAAGCTCCAGAACCCGCCGTTCTGGACGTGCAACCTGGTCTACTGCGACGACGTGGTGGTCACCGGCATCTCGATCAAGAACCCCGCCAACTCGCCCAACACCGACGGGATCAACCCGGACTCGTGCCGGAACGTACACATTTCCGACTGCCACATCAGCGTCGGCGACGACTGTGTCACGATCAAGTCGGGTCGAGACGAGGACGGGCGGCGCGTCGGCCGGCCTTGCGAGAACATCACGGTGACCAACTGCACCATGCTTGACGGTCACGGCGGCGTCGTGATCGGCAGCGAGATGTCCGGCGGCGTCAAGAAGGTCACGATCAGCAATTGTGTCTTCGACGGCACCGACAAAGGCATTCGCATGAAGACCACGCGCGGCCGCGGCGGCGTGGTCGAGGACATTCGCGTCAGCAACATCATGATGACGAACATCCCGGTTGGGCCAATCTACCTGAACATGTTCTACACCCGCGCGCCGGAAGAGCCGCTCTCGGAGCGGACGCCGGCTTTTGGCAACATCCACTTCAGCAACATCACGGTCAAAGGCGCCCCGGTGGCCGGCTACATCCTGGGCCTGCCTGAGCGGCCCGTCGAGAACGTGACCTTCACGGATATCAACATGGACGCCGAGACCGGGTTCCAATGCAAAGATGCCAAGGGGGTCGCGTTTCACGATGTGACGGTCAACACGCAGAAGGGGCCCGCCTTGATCTGCGAGAACACGACGAACTTGGAGATCAGTGGGTTCCGCAGCCTGACGCCGCACGAGGGCACGCCGATCATCAGCCTGACGAACGTACGTGACGCCTACATCCGAGGCTGCTGGGCCGCGCCGCACACCGGGACCTTCCTCGCCCTGAAGGGGGCCGGCAGCAGCGACATCTTCCTGCAAGGCAACCACCTCAAACGGGCGGCTTCGGCGGTGAGTATGCAAGACGGCTTCCCGGAGTCGGCCCTGACACGGTGATCGTGTCTATCGCGTGCCCGTCAGGACACGGATGAACAAAGGGGTTGCGGTTGCGCGGCTCGTATCGGCCAGAGGTTGCGTTATTCGGCGCCGCACGCGAAACGCAACCGAGACGAGCATCGCAGCCGCTTGCCGAGCCCGAAGTTCGCTGCCGAGTGCACACGGCGGGAATTCCCTTTGAAGGGCGGAGGCATAGCTGTTAGAATCCGCGTTCTTTTGTGGACGGTCGAGGACACGCCATGGAGTCAAAGACGGACAAGTGCGTACTGCCCAGCGGCATGGTGCTGCTGGGCGAGCCGATGGAGGGTGTGGAATCGGTCGCATTCGATTTCATGTTGCCGGCGGGTGCGGCGGTCATGCCGGAAGGGACCTGCGGGGCTGCCAACGTCGCCAGCGACTGGATCTTTCGAGGGGCCGGACCGCGCGACAACCGCGCTTTGGGCGACGCTCTCGACGGGCTGGGCCTGCATCGCTCCGATTCGGTCGGCAGCTCGCACCTGTCCGTGGGGGCGGCGCTGGAGTCGAGCAACCTGGCGGAGGCGTTGGCTCTTCACGCTGACGTTATCCTCAGGCCGCACCTGAAGGATGAAGAATTTGAGCCTGCCAAGCAGCTCGCTCTGGAAGGTGTCCTGGCGCTCGATGATGAGCCCAGACAGAGGGTGATGGTCGAGCTGCGCAAGCGCTTCTATCCGTCTCCTCTGGGGCGCAGCACCAGTGGCGAGATCGCGGAGTTGAAGAGGCTGACTACCGCGCGGACCCGCGCAGTCATCAAGGACACCTTCGATCCTGCGCAGACGATCTTCACTATCGCAGGCAAATACGATTTCGATGCGGTCCGCGAGCAGATGGAACAGGCGTTCGGAGCTTGTCCGGCCGGAACGCCCAGGTCGATACCGACCACGCCAAGGGCGGGCAAGTACACCCACATCCCCAACGACGGGGCTCAAGTGCATATCGGCCTGATGACCGAGACCGTCCGGTTTGCCGACGACGACTATTACGACATTCGCGTGGCGACCTCTATCCTCTCCGGCGGCATGAGCGCGCGTCTGTTCACCGAAGTCAGAGAGAAACGGGGACTCTGCTATGCCGTTGGAGCACGTTACCACAGCCTCAAGGACGCCGCCGGGATCATGTGCTACGCCGGTACCGCGCCGGAGAAGGCCCAGGAAACGCTGGACGTGATCGTCGCTGAGTTCCGACGGCTGGCGGAAGGGATTACCGCTGAGGAGCTTGAGCGGGCTAAGATCGGGCTCAAATCCTCGCTAATCATGCAGAGCGAGTCGTCCAGCAGTCGCGCCGGCGCGATCGGTAGCGACTACTACATGTTGGGTCGGGTTCGCAGCCTAGAGGAGGTCAAACAGAGGATTGAGCGGACCACCGTGGATTCGGTCCTGGCGTGCCTGAGAAACCACCCGTTCGAAGAGTTCACGGTGGTGACCATCGGTCCCACCGAGGTTCGTGTCGGATAGAACTATGCGATTTGAGCAGAAGACAATGGCGAACGGCCTGGTTCTCATCGGCGAAATCAACCCGGCGGCGAAGTCGGCGGCGGTCGGCTTCTTCACGCGAACCGGCTCGCGCGACGAGACACCCGAGATCAACGGGGTTTCGCATTTCCTCGAGCACATGCTGTTCAAGGGTACCGACACGCTCAGCGCCCAGCAGGTCAACGAAGAGTTCGACCGGCGCGGCGCGCAATTCAACGCGTTCACGAGCGAGGAGAACACGGTTTACTATGCGGCGGTATTGCCGGAATACCTGCTGGAAATCACGAGCTTGTGGGGCGAACTGATGCGGCCCGCGTTGCGCGATGACGACTTCGACATGGAAAAGAACGTGATCAAGGAAGAGATCGCGATGTACGCCGACACGCCGACGTTCGATGTGGTGGACCGGTGCCGGACGCTGCACTACGGCGCCCATCCGTGCGGCAACAGCGTGCTGGGCAGCATCGAGAGCATCGACGCGTTGACGGCGGTACAGATGCGCGAATATTTCGCGCGTCGCTATGCGCCCAATAACATGGTCGTCGCCTGCACCGGCAATTTCGATTGGGACCGCTTCTGTACCATCGTGGATGAGCGATGCGGCGGCTGGAAACCGCAGCAGGTGGATCGGCCGCTCTCGCACTTCGAGGGCACCAAGCAGGCCGAGCGGCTGGCCAAGCCCAACCTCAATCGCGAGCACATCTGTCTGATCCATACCGGCGTCTCGGCCCAGGACTCGAGACGGTTCGCCGCGTCGCTGCTGGCCATGGTTGTCGGCGACGACCTGGGCTCGCGGTTCTATTGGGAGTTGGTGGACAAGGCGCTGGCGGAGGCGGCTTCGATGCAGTTCAACGCGATGGACGGCACCGGCATGTTCTACAGCTATCTGCGGTGCAGCAGCGACGGGGCGGCGCGCGTCATGGAGACCGTCCAGCGCATCTTCCGCGAGGTTCAGACCGACGGAATCACGGAAGAAGAGCTGACCAAGGCCAAGAACAAGGTTCTCAGCGCCTTGGTGATCAAGAACGAGTTGCCGATGGGTCGGCTCGTCGACTTAGGATTCAATTGGATGTACCTGGGTCAGTATCGTAGCATCGAGGACGATGTGGAATCCGCCAAGGCGGTGACGGTGGACGAGGTCAACACCTTGGTCCGCCAGTTGGATCCCGGCAGTTTCACCCAGTATTCGCTGGGGCGGGGAGCTGCGGTGTGAACGGGGGAATTCCGGTATGGAATGCGTGGACGTGTTTGACGGACAGATGCCGGATCACGTAAGATGGACAACAACGCTGTGAGGCGTTTGGGTTTGCGTATGCGTTAGGTCGGCCTTCAGGAGGAGGTGCTCTTCGATCATGGATGACGACGGTGCCAGGATGAAAAGCAACGTGGAGAAGGTGCTTCGCGCCATGGATGTCATCCCACCCTTTGGTCCGAGCAACACCCAGGCCGGCCACGGGGCTGACTCGGCGCGACGTGCGAGTCTGTCGGCGAAACGACAGCGTCCCGCGCGAGACCAGGCGCCTGGCGGTGCGGCCTCCCGGAAGCCCGAGGAAGCAGCTATAGAGAGGACAACCGTACCGGAGTTCGATCTGGGAGAGAAGATCCTGGCGGAACAGCGCCGCATGACGGCCAAGAAACGAAGGGCTCCCGGCACGCCGGAAGGCAAGCAGAGCAGCCCCGTCATTGAGTCGTCTGTGCCCTCTCGGACGCCGCTGGCGCTGCCGTGTGCGGAGGACCTGGTCCAGTTGCAGCGAATTGTCGCCGAGATCGTGGCTCGGGACATCGAACGTCTCTGCACACGCCCCGCCAGAATGCCGAGCTAGTCTGGCCGTGTGGCGCAGCCTGTTGCCGAAAGACCGACAAAAAAGGCTGCGGATGGTTACCGCAGCCCTTTTCGAAAGAATGCTCGCCGAGGTCTATGCGGCATTCCGAGACATTCTCGGCCACTCCCGGGCGAGAACAGCCGCCGCAACATCATGCCACGGCTTGATTTGCATTCATCGTAAAACGACGCGCGCGACTGTCAATTGTGGGAACTACGTATTTTTCGGGCAGCTCACGCGAAAACACTGCGCCAGGCAAGGAAGACAGCCGCCAGCCGCAGGCCCTTGGTCTACAAGCGCGATCGCACTTGCCGGGCCACAGCGCGCTCGGGCGTGAACTCAACCTGTACGACTCCGCCCAAAAACAGAAAAGGGAGACATGGAGGTGTCAGAGTCGTCCTCTTCATCACCCGTGCCTCCCCACCGCGAGGTGCCTTGATTTCAGTCCATTGAAAAACTGCTCATAAAGAGTCATTTTGCACCCGCAGATGTCACTATGATGTAGCCTTTTGGCCGTTTTGTCAATTGGGGGAACTACGTATTTTCGGCAAGTCAACACGAAGGTGCATCAGGCAGCCGGGCGCCTGAAGCGGCCGGACCGTTCGCCGCTGCGGAACACAAAAATGTGGAAGGGTGGTTTTATGGGCTTGCAGAGTCAGGACTTGCTAGGTAGACTATGGGCTGACGGTTTGGAGAGGTGGCCGAGTGGCTGAAGGCAACGGTTTGCTAAACCGTCGTAGGGGTATAAACCCCTACCGCGGGTT
>JAFGLV010000149.1 GCA_016927855.1 Sedimentisphaerales bacterium | reverse complement strand
AGCAGTACGAGATCACCGGCGCCGGCGCGCACACGCTCAGGTGGCGCTACGTCAAGGACGGCAGCGTCTCCGAGGGCGACGACTGCGCCTGGGTGGATTACCTCCAGTGGACCGGCCAGACGCAGCCGCCGGACCCGCCTGCAGGTGATACCTGGGGGACGGTGACCTACGTCTACGACCCGGCGGGCCGGCGCATCGCCAAGGCCTTCGATGGGGACGTCGCTAACTGCTGGCAATGGCGGCTTCTATTCACGAACCGGCGGTCAGGTCTGGTCCTGGGTAATCTTGGCAACGAGAAGGTCCAGGATGGCAGGCAGGTTGTCGAATTGGCGGTCGGTGAGCTTACGCCGGGTCTCGACGCCGTTGCGGGTGTAGGTGATGATGAAGTACCCCTTTTTCTCGAAGAATGTCTTGTCGATCTTCTCGATCGCGTCGTAAGGGATGGTCTCCTTGCCGGCTGCCAGCGCATCGTCGTCGGCCACGAGCTTGCGGTTCCTGATCGCGAGGAAGTAGCCTGCCAGGAGCACGGCGCCAGCCAACAGGAAAGGCGGTGCGGCCCGATTGAAGGCCAAGTCAAAGTCGGCCCGGCCTTGCTCGTCGGTGTGCTTGCTGATGAAGGTCTGGTTGAAATAGCCGTCGTAGGCGAACCAGGCGGCACCGATCAGGCAGGCTGCGACATAGATGATGAAGCTGTTGCGTGTGTACCGGCTCAGGGGTGCCTCTACCATCATGGACCGTTCGCTCCTTCTGAGTCTCAACTCGATCGTCGTTGCGCGATCACCTCCGCCAGAGGTTGAACGAAATAGTGCACGATTCTCTCGGCCATGAGCGCTTCGGCCACCTGGCACTGATGCTCGAAGGAGACGACGGCATCGAACCGCTCGTCCGGGCTGGGGTACCGCCGGACCGTGAGCGATAGTGTGATGGCTTCGTCGCGTTCCTGCTCCTTCTCGCCGGGCTCGTAGATGCTGGTCTTGGACTCGATGCTGACCCGGGCCTGGGTCCGCTGGTCCTCCGAGAGGGCCACGACCATGGCGGGCGAGAAGACGATGGGCCGGCTCTGCGGCCAATCGAGCAGACCGCTGAACGCGCTGCCGGCGAACAGGGCCTCCGCGATCACCTCGTCGTGATTGCCCACGCAGTCAAAATCCATGGCGAACGTCAGATCGAGCGAGTCGATGTCGAGCGGAGACACGCCTAGCATGTACGGCATCAACTCCAGGATCAGACGGTCTTGGTGGTAGGCTTCCTCGAAGGTCAGCGGATTGGCCAACCCGGAGCCGATGCGGTCGCCCTCGAGGCTGACCCAGCGGTAATGGCCGGCGCCGTGATCTTCCTCGAGGTAGTACTCGCTCTTTTCTCGACGCAGGAAGCGCCCCATCGTGGGGAACTGCTTCTGAATGCGGTCGAAAAAAGTCAGCACCGTATCCCGCTCGGTCGGCAGATCCAGTTCGGTGTTGACGTACATATCGACGAAGAAATCGTCACACATGGAGCTGTAACTATTGGCCGGCATGAGGGTTACACCCTCCATAAATCGGATTCACGAAACTGGGTCCGACGGGCGCCCCCACAGTAGGTGTTCCGCCGGCCGCTTTCTTGATTATACCTCCAAACGCTCGATTTCACAGATATTTTTGCCCGGATGCAACAATTCTGGGCCGCAAACTTCAAACAATGGGAATCGTGGACTCATGGCGTGCTCAACTCCCAAGTCTGTACTGCGGAATCGGCCGGGTCGTGCGGTCAAGAGAGTCTTCTAAGAACCGCTAACGGAATGACCTGTCGCACTGCGGACGTTTTAGGAGCAACCCCCTTTGGTTGCCCCTTCGGCAAGCTCAGGGCAAGCTCTGGGCAGGCACAGGGGCCTTCCCCTACCCATCCACCGGTCATTCTGTCAGGCGCTCTAAGCACCTGTACGAGCAGTATCCCGTGGTGTTTACTACGGGTCTGGGAAAGGTATGCCCGCGCTGCCGTAGCCCGTCTGCGGCGCTAGGCATGCTCGGGCTCAGGCAAGGTCAATTCCGTACCGATCGCGCCCACGACCGAGAGGATGGTGAAGATGAAGACCCGCCAGACGCCCAAGGCCAACAAGTGAACATCGGCAGCCTGGCCCGTGCTGGCGATCAGCGCCGAGAGCCCTGTCGCCAGGGTTGCGGCCAGCGCGCCAGCCACCGCGGCCGCCACGATTCTGCGGCCCAGCGCCGCCCCGCCGGCGGCCAGGGTAACCAGCACACCCTCCAGCAGCGGCACTGTTAAGACCAGCCACCAGAACTGCCGCAGCGCCGGCAAGCTGTCGGTACGAGCGAAGTAGAGGCAGTCGGCCAGTCCGAAAATGCCAGTGGCGACCAGGGCGCACACAGGCACGTGCCAGTAGCGAGCTGGTACAGCGGCGCGTATCTGGGCGCGGCGGCGCATACGCCTGCGAATCGTAAGGGGCCAGTTGTAGAACAGGCTGAATACCCAGTGCTCCAGCAGCGCGCCACGCTCGCCAAAGACCGGCACGACATGCACCGCTTCGGTCGCCCAGTGCACCGCCATAAACCGAGCCAACGCCGGGTAGCGATAGGTCATTTGGATCGGAAAGGCCAAGTAGCCGACGTACTTGAAGAAGCCGAGAAACACGGCGATGTTGTAGTCTTTGAAGTTCCGCTCGCGGATGACAAGGTAGACGACGTAGAGCCCGCGTGTGAGCGAGCCCGGCGACAACGGTACGACCTGGAAAAGCGCGATGATCCCCAGCCCGATACCCCACGCCTGCGCGCGCGGCATGTCCGGGTGCGTCAGGACGTAGACCACCGCGATCGTGACCGAAACCACCTGGGTAACCGGTAGCGTGCAGACGTGGACCGCCAGGCTCTTGAGGTATTTCTGGATGAAAGGCTCGCCCAGTTGCGAGAGGATCGTGTTGGCGTCGGCGTCGCTCAGCATGTGCTTGCGCTGTCCTTCGGCCACCATATCGCGCAGCCACTGTTCGCGCAGCTCCGCGTTGAAATACAGCCGCACCGGTCGAACGAACAGATAAGCGAGCTTCTCTTTGGCAAAGGGCCAATCGGTCAGAAACCGATGCAGTCCCGCCGGTAAGATCGAGAGCAGCCAATGCCCCAGAAACCGCCAGGGTTGGTCCGCCAGTCGCTGCGCCCGTTCGGCGTTGACGCGGCCGGACCGGTACCAGCCGATCATCTTCTCGGCGGTGCGCGCCCAGAAGGCCTGCCTGAGATACCGCGCGCTGCTGAGCATCCGCGCGTAATGCCGGCGCCAGTCCTCCCGGCCCCACGCGCGCCGGACCACCTTGCCCAGCAGCGGAATGCAGCCGACCAGGAAGAACAAGAACGTCCGCATCCGGCTGCGACGCAGCTTCTCTTCGCAGGGTTTGGCGACGAGACTCTTGACCTGCCAGCCAGTTACCGCGATGTCGAAGATCGTCGACCAGAGCTTGCGACTGTACAGCAGCTTGACGTGGTTGTGTGTGACATCGGGCACTGAGTTGCGATAGATGCGCTCCGCCTCCTTGAGTTCGTCCAGTGCGGCGCGCATGTCGGCGAACTCGCTGGGATGGGCAGCCACAAAACGCTCGAGCTTGGCGAGGTCGCCGCGATCGAACTGGACCAGCGAGCCCCGCGCGATGCCTTTGACAATGAGCTTGATGTCGCCGGGACTCATGGGCAGGAAAGGCAGAAGGGCCAAGCCTGCGCGGAAATCGACCGCCGTCAGACCGGCAGCCGGGTCGTCGTCCAGGCCCTTGCGCTTGAGGCAGTTGGGCTGGCTCTTGCACGTGCTCCATTCGTATTGGCGCGCGAATTCGTGGGCACCCATCTCGTGCAGCAGGTACACGAACGTTCCCATGAACTGCCGCTTGGCGCGATACTCAGGTGAGCCGAGCCGCTCGTCATCGACGTTGTGACCGCGCCGCCAGCGCTTGAGCAGGTCCAACCGGTCATCAACCTCTAGGCGCCAGGTGCGCCCGTCGATCCACTCGCTCAGCTCGCCGCAACTGCCAAGCGGCTCGTCGGTGAACGTGCCGTAGATGTCCACGACGCTGCGTTCATCACCAAACTGCAGGCGGGCGGCACGACGAATGAACTTCTGCCACAAAGCGCCCGCTCGCGCCGCGGCCGGGTTGACCTGAAGCTGGAACGGGCCTTGAAAGCCGATCCAGTACAGCAGATTGCGAAACAGGCAGGAGAAACCCGAGGGCGGGATGAGAATCTTCATGGCATAGATGCCGTCGGGCTTCAGACCGGGGATTTCGCCTGCGTCGATCGCGAGCACCTTCACCTGGTAGACCTGACCGGCGAAGCCTCCGCCGACAAAACGCTCGACGCGCAGCTTCACGGTGGCGGTCTCGTCCGTGCCCACGCTGCGGACCTGGTAGCTCAGCTCCGTGCCGGCGTCATAACGAGCGACGCGCAGGGGACGCTGCACCGCCGCGGCGCGAAACCTCTCTTCAAGCTGTCTGCAAACCTCAACGCTGTATTGCGCCGCCATCGATACGTCCCGTCCTGGTCTACGCTGCTATCCACCACTTTGCCGCTATGCCGAGAACCACCGCTGCGAACACGCCGGCCAGCAGGTCATCTGCCAGCACCCCCCATCCGGCCGGAAGGCTTTCCAGCTTCCTTATCGGCCAGGGTTTGACGATATCGAAAGCACGAAACAGCAAAAAGCCCAGCAACGCAAGGAGACCACCCTGTCCCAGTGACAGATCGGCCGATAACAACGGACCCAGCGGCAGGAAGGTGACTGCCTGGCCTGCGACTTCATCGACGACGACCTCACCGGGATCGGCCTTGCCCGCCAGGGCGCTGACCGCCGGCACGCACGCCACGCACACCGCCGAGCCGGCGACGACGAAGAGCGCCATCACGATCGCGCTGACGTAGCCGGGTGCGCCGAAACCGGCCATCAGCCCGAACGCCACCGCCGGCGGCAACGATCCCCACGTCCCCGGCGCAATGGGCAACCATCCCAACCCAAAACACGATGCAAGCAACCGTCTGGCATTCATAGGGCCAAGACGATACCCCACCGACCAGATCAAGTCAAAGGGAAAGCGGACAGCGAGAACTCCGTAGAGACGCAACATCTTGCGTCTCCAAACCCTGGGCCTGCAGAATCGTGTGTGCTGAAATTGCGAAACGTCTAAGACGCAAGATATTGCGTCTCTACAGGACAATGATGCGTCTTTAGGAATACCGGGCGCAGCGGAACGGTGCGATTATGAGCGCCGCACGCCAGGAATGCGCCCGCTCGTGAGTTCCTCATAGAGATCTTTGAGATTCTCCTGGAGGTCTTCGATGGTCTCGCCTTGGGTCATGTAGTCGGGATACTCGTCGAGGTGCCCCAGCCACATTCCGCTGTCCTGCCAGTAGATGTACCGGACGGTCTTCATGCGTGCAGTCTACCTCCGATCCGTCCTGTAGTCAACGAGAATCCCGTCCAACCGCAACGACGCGTGCGCGGCTGCACAGGGAGGCGAGTCATGTAGGATGGGCTGAAGCCCATCCTACGCAACTGACTGGACGAACCATACGTTTGTCATTCCGAGCGCAGTCGAGGAATCCGGCTGCGAATGAGAGGGCTGCCTCATTCGCTGCCAGGCCGTAGTCAACAATAGAATCGGTGTGCGATGCACACCCTACTACTCCGACTACGCTAGAAAGGTGTGTAGCCAGTCACGGCTAGCGTCCGGCGGTTGTGCAGCTCGTTTCGTCAATCGATTGCGTCAAGCGGCACCGCTGCACGCCAGACGCAACCGAGACGTGCGGCGCAACCGCAACCGACTTGCGTACTCTCGGGCGCTACCCACCAGATTAGAATGGACGGAGTACTACGGATGGCGGCACGCCGGCAAGACCGAACCACGGTACATGCGAGCCTCGTAGGGCGAGCGTCCTCGCTCGCTATGTCGTGCGGGGACGCACGACCGACGGTGTCAGTCCCGGCCCAGGAGCTTGAGGCAGTAGCGGTCGGTCATGCCGGCGATGTAATCGCAGACGGCGCGGGGCAGGCCGTGCGCGGCGATGAAACGGCGGAAGTAGCTCGGCATCTGCTCGGGCTCGCGACAGAGGCGCTCGAAGAGCTCGGCCAGCCAGGTGCGCACATTCGCAGCCGTGGCCAGCAGGGACTCGTGCTGGTAAAACGTCTCCAGCAGGAAGTCCTCCAGTTGGATGAGCTCGCGGTCATTGGGTTCGGACAGGCCGATGAGGCTCTCCGTTCGCGCGCAGGCATCGGCGGCGGTTGCGATCCCTGCGGTCGCGATGTTCTTGGCGCTCGTTTCGATGCAATCGCCTACGAGCGTGTCGATGATCGACTTGGCGGTGCGCGTGCGGCGGATGGTCCAGTCGTCGATGGACTCGACGTCGATCCGGCGGCGCGCCTCGACGAAGATCTCGATGTGCTGCATCGATTCGGTTTCGAGCAGGCGGGCCTTCATGCCGTCTTCGAGGTCGTGACAGTTGTAGGCGATGCGATCGGCGATGCCGGCGATCTGGCCCTCCAGCGTGCAGTTGGTCTCCGCGAACGACGTATCGGGCAGTGGCTCGTCGTAGCGGCTGCGGTGTTTGGCCAAGCCCAGGCGCGTCTCGTACATCAGGTTCAGGCCCATAAACTGCGGATAGGGATGTTCGAGCAGGTCCACGATGCGAAGGGTCTGGCCGTTGTGCTCGAAGCCGCCATGCGCGGCCATCAGCGCGTTGAGCGCCGCTTCGCCTGCATGTCCGAAAGGCGGATGTCCCAGGTCGTGCGCCAGGCAAATCGCTTCGGTCAGGCTCTCGTTGAGTCCGAGCGCCCTGGCGATGGTCCGGCCGATCTGGGCGACCTCGATGCTGTGCGTCAGGCGGGTGCGGTAGTAGTCGTCCAGACCTGGCGTGAAGACCTGCGTCTTGCCTTCGAGCCGGCGAAACGCCGAGCAGTGAATCACGCGGTCGCGATCGCGTTCGAACGCCGACCGGTAGGCATGCGGTGCCTCCGGAAAGGCCCGGCCTTTGCTGCCGGCCTCGGTCGCCGCATAGGATTGAAGGCTGTCGGACATTTCCATTCCTCAAGACCGTCGTGCGTCCGTCGGTTGCGCGGCTCGTTTCGGCGAACGGTTGCGTCAAACGGCATGAACACCGCTTCACGTCCCCAACGCAACCGACACGAGCGTCGCAACCGCAACCGCTTGACGAGCTACAGGCTCGGCAACCCGTGCTCGGCGCTGGCGACCTTCATCTCCACCAGCAGGTCGTCCAGCGACTGGCTGACGACCTTCGTGTCGCTGCAGACGCTCATGAAGTTCGTGTCACCGTCCCAGCGCGGCACGATGTGGATATGGATATGGCCCGGCAGGCCGGCGCCGGAACAGCGGCCGAGATTCAGCCCGACGTTGTAGCCGTGCGGACTGAGCGTCATCGACAGTGCCCGCTGCGCTTCACGGACGAGCTTGGTCAGCTCCAGCATTTCCTCTTCCGACGCTTCCTCCAGACCGGCGATGTGGCGGGCCGGGGCGATCAGCAGATGACCGTTATTGTACGGAAAGCGATTCAGTACGACGATGCAACGGTCGGTCCGCCACAGTACGAGATTCGCATCGTCCTGCTCGGGATGCGCCAGGTTGTGGCAGAGGAAACAGCCTTCGTCCTTATGAAGACCCCTGATGTAAGGGATGCGCCAAGGCGCCCAGAGATTGTCGCGTTCCAAGGTTTCAGACCTCCCATCTACACTAAACACGAAGCACGAAATCCGAAACTCGAAACCACCGTGAAATCCGAATATCGAATATCGAAATCCGAAACAAATTCAAAGGACCGAAATTCCAATGACACAAACGCTCGCGCCTGCCGGATAGACCGTTTTGAACATTGAGTTTCTGGTCATTCGTGCTTGTTTCGGATTTCGTGCTTCGGATTTCGTATTTATTCCCTGTCGTCCAGCAATTCCGTCGTCAGCGTTTGCTCGATGGTAATAAACGGATTGGCGCGAATGCCCAGCGGCGGCAGCAACGCTTTCATCTGGAGCGTGTACTTCTGGTCCTCGCGGTCGAGACGGCCGGCGTCGACGTTGAAGAGCGTCCGGCCGATACCTTTGAGAGCAACAATATCGTACGCGCCAAGGAAACCGAAAGTCCCGCTGAGCTGGAACCGGCCTGAATAAGGCACGGGCCAGCCCGAAGGCACCGACCTCGCCAGACGGTACGTGCTGTCGATCACCGCCACCCGGCCTTGCTCCGTATTGCGGACCTCCGCCAACCGGTACGTGACGTCGCGCGCCTTGCGCATGACCATCGGCGTCGGGACCGATAGCGTCGATGGCCAACTCTGCCCCACGCTGACGCCGGCCGTGGGCGTGTCGATGCTGGAAATCGCATCCCAGAGGAACCACTGGGGTGCGATGAAGTCGCCGATCAGGTCGGGCTCCTTGATCCGCCCTCGCGACGTGTCCGGCCGAAACGCGGCGACGCCCAACTCGCGGATGAGCCGGTCGAGGTCCGAGGCATCGACGATCTTGCCACGCGGATCGACTTTGAGCGTGAAGGTCTTGCCTTGAGCGGTCGTGACGGCATCCGTGTATGCGCCCCGCCCGCTCGCCTGGCCGCTGCGCATGACCTGCACCGACTGGCAGACGGCGCGAATCGTACTGACGCCGTATGGATCGACCTCGATCGGGGTATACACGACAACCATTTCCAGGCGTTCGGACTGCTGTTGGACCCTGCCTTCGCTCGCGGAGGCACCGGGGTCCCAGTCCAGCGTGATGTCCCGTGAGGAAACGAACCTGTAGGTGAGCGTCTGCATCGGCTCGAAGTCGACGGTCAACAGAACGTGCTCGCGACGCGGCGTCCGGCGCGCCGTGGCTTTGCGCCCGGAGACGGGTCCTTTGCACGCACCAGACAACGCGAGCACCACAGCCAGGAAGATGGCAATTCTCGTGTTCAATACGACTCCTTTCGACCCAGCCGGTCGCGGCATCGGTACCACTGAATCTACTCCACACGCTCGAGCCGGTGGAGTTGGGTCGCTCCCATTTTCAGCGCGGCCGGGTTGGCGGTATCGGTTTCGGCAGCCGCCGGGTCGACGGCTACCCACTGCATGCGCAGGTCCTCGACGTACGAAACGATCTGGCCGGTGCTCAGGTTGAGCTGGAGTCTGCCGCCAAAGCTGCCCGTGCTGTCGAACATCTCAGCGAACACGTTGAGCGGCTGCTGCCCCTGTTGCTCCAGCGCCAGTGTCGAAGATGGAATGGCGTTCATCTCGACGATCGCGATAAGTGCCCCCTCGCCAAGCTCGATGTCCTTGAGCGTGTGGATGCGCTCGAATTCCCTCGTCCCCAGCATGCCGAAGTCGAGGCTCTTGATATCACTCCAGCGCTGCCCAGGGGAGACCTGTACGTCAGGCAGAGCCATCAGTACCGGGACCTCGTGGTGAAGCTTGATGACGGGCTCGTCGAGCAGCCTCAGCGCGGTTAGTTGTTCGGGTGAATCGCCTTGAAGCGCCCGGCGGGCAGGCTCGACATCTGTTACGGCCAGGACCTCGCCCTTGGGCGACATCTCCAGTTCGTAGCTCAGCCCGATCAGCCCGGCGAACACACTATCTTGGTCAGCCTGCCTCGTGCTGTCGAAATCGAAGGTGACGGTGTCGCGTACGCGCGCGAAATACTTGAGAGCCTTGATGGTGATCTTCAACGTTGCGTTGCCTTGTTCGTCGACGCGCTGGACCTGCTGCTCGAACGTCAACTCGGTGCGATGACCGGTGCGGCCGGCCTGAAACGCGGCGGGCCGGTTGGAGGCATCGCCATGCCAGTCCACGCTCTTCTCAGCCTCTGTCACCACGATGTAGGTGGCCGTCTGCCCCGGCGCAGACTTCAACGCCAGAGTGACCGACTGCGCCTGCTCGGACGCGGCCAGGTCATTCTGCGCAGGCGGGGTCTTCGCCTCCAAGACTACTCCGGCCGTGTTCGGTTCACCCGCCGACGGTTCGGCCGGAGTGCCGAGAGGCCCTCGGCGCTGCGACGCACAGCCGGCCGCCAGCAGAAACGAGCCTGCCGCCAAACCCACGAGTACGTTCACGATGCCCTGCGATCTTCGCATCCCAATGTCCTGTCAATCGGTGGTGCCTTCCCTCATCCCTCCTTCGCGATTGAACAATGATTATAGGGTATCAGGTGCGACAGACAACGATTTTTCTTCCCTCATCTGCCTGCATCAGCTACACTTAGGAACTTCGGGCTCCGCCCGCACGTAGAACCTTATTCGGAGACGTTCGATCATGAGAAGTGATATTGTCAAGAAGGGATTTCAACGCGCCCCCCATCGCGGTCTGCTGCACGCCTGCGGCGTGAGCGACGCAGACATGAACAAGCCGTTCATCGGGATCGCCAACAGCTTCTGCGAAATCGTCCCGGGCCATGTCCATCTCAATCAGGTCGGACGGGTCGTCAAGCAGGCGATCTACGACGCCGGTGGCGTAGGTTTCGAGTTCAACACGATAGCGGTCTGCGACGGTATCGCCATGGGCCATACCGGCATGAAGTATTCTCTGTCCTCGCGGGAGGTCGTAGCCGATTCGGTCGAGACGATGGGCCGGGCCCACTGCTTCGACGGGCTCATCTGCATCCCCAACTGCGACAAGATCATCCCAGGCATGTTGATGGCCGCCGTCAGGCTGAACATCCCCACGCTGTTCGTCTCAGGTGGTCCGATGAAGGCTGGCAAGACCAAGGACGGCAAGGTCGCAGACCTGATCAGCATCTTCGAAGGCGTCGCGCAGTTCAACGCCGGCAAGATCACCGAGGATGAGCTGAAGGAACTCGAATGCGCCGGCTGTCCCAGCCAGGGAAGCTGCTCCGGCATGTTCACCGCCAATTCGATGAACTGCCTGTGCGAAGCGATCGGCATGGCGCTGCCGGGCAATGGGACGATCCTGGCGGTCGATCCGAGACGGCAAGACCTGTACAAAGCCGCCGGCAAGCAGATCGTGACCCTCGTCGAGAAGGACATCAAGCCGCTGGACATCATCAGCCTCAAGAGCATGGACAACGCGCTGGCGCTCGACATGGCGATGGGCGGTTCGACCAACACCGTCCTGCACACCCTGGCGCTGGCCAACGAGGCCAAGATCGACTACAGCCTCGATCGGATCAACACCATCTCGGCCAAATGTCCGAACATCTGCAAGGTTGCGCCTTCGAGCGTGGCCCACGTCGAGGACGTGGATGCCGCCGGCGGGATCAACGCGATCCTCAACGAGATCAGCAAGGTTCCGGACGTGCTGACCCTCGACTGCCTTACCGTGACCGGCAAGACGCTGGGTGAGAACATCGCCAACGCCAAGATCAAGAATCCCGACGTCATCCACCCGCTGGAAAAGGCCTACTCGAAGACGGGCGGGCTGTCGATCTTGCACGGCAACCTCGCACCCAATGGCTGCGTGGTCAAGAGCGCCGGCGTCATGCCCAAGATGCTGACGCATACCGGCCCGGCCGTCATCTTCGAGAGCCAGGAAGAGGCCTGCGAAGGCATCCTGGCCGGCAAGGTCAAGCCCGGCGACGTGGTCGTCATCCGCCACGAAGGGCCCAAAGGAGGACCCGGCATGCAGGAGATGCTCAGTCCGACCAGCTACATCATGGGCGCCGGCCTGGGCGAATCGGTCGCGCTGGTCACCGACGGACGCTTCAGTGGCGGCACGCGCGGTGCCTGCATCGGGCACGTCAGTCCCGAAGCCGCCGTCGGCGGGCCCATCGGTCTGATCCGCGCCGGCGATCTCATCGAGATCGACATCCCCAACAAGACGATCAACGTGAAGCTCTCCGACGCCGAGCTGGCCGAGCGCAAGAAGTCGTGGAAAGCGCCTGAGCCACGCATCAAGGAAGGCGTCCTCGGCAAGTTCGCCGCCCTGGCCACCAGCGCCGACACCGGCGCCGTCCTGAAATGGTAGGTTGGGGCCAACTGAGATGCGAGTCCGCCTTGATTTGCGTGGGCGACCGCTGGAAGGTATGATAGAGATAGCGTGGCGCGGAATTGCTGTGCATAGGGCGTCTCGTAACATGGTGCGTTTGATTCACTATATGGACCGACCATGCTGACTCGCTTGAAGGTATCGGGATTCAAGAACCTCGTGGACGTGGATGTCCGCTTTGGGCCGTTTACATGCATCGCGGGCCCAAACGGCGTCGGCAAATCCAATCTTTTCGACGCTATCCGGTTTCTCAGCGTGCTTGCTGACCGTCCGCTTCTGGATGCGGCCTCGACCGTCCGCAGGGATGAGGAAGAGGCACGGAAAACAGCCGATGTCCGCAGTCTCTTCCAGCGCTACGGCAACCGCTCCGCCTCTGAGATGTCTTTCGAAGCAGAGATGATTGTTCCATCAGAAGGTGTGGACGATTTGAGCCAAGAGGCAAAGGCCACCAACACATTTCTTCGCTACACCCTGAACCTCGCGTATCGGAAAGATGAGAACCTTGGTTCTTTGGGATCTCTTGAGGTGCTTAAGGAGGAGCTTGACTATTTCAAGGTAACAAACGCACGGAAGAACCTCCTGTTTCCGCATACCCCTGACTGGCGAAAGTCGGCTGTTTCCGGCGAACGCAAAGGGAAGCAATTCATATCTACGGAAGGAAGAGGGGAAGGTCGCATTGTCCGTCTCCACCAGGATGGCGGCAGCCGCGGCAGACCTCTGTGGCAAGTGAAGAAACTGAACAGAACCGTGCTTTCGACCACCAATACCGCTGAGAGCCCAACAGCGCTTCTTGCACGCCGAGAGATGCAGGCATGGCGGCTTCTCCAACTTGAACCCTCGGCATTGCGGAGACCGGATGAGTTCTCCGCACCCAGTAAACTTGGCTCGAATGGCTCACACCTTGCGTCTACTCTGTACAGGCTCGCATACCATAATGGCGCGGCCGTCCTTGGCAGCGAAGATAGTCCCAGGGTTTGCACAAGTGTGGCAAACCGCCTAGCGCAACTGATAGATGACGTTTACAGGGTGTCTATCGACCGCGACGAGAAGAGGGAACTGCTGACTCTCAATGTCATGGGGCGTGACAGGACTCCGCACGCTGCTCGCTCCCTTTCGGATGGAACCCTTCGATTCCTCGCCCTTGCCGTCTTGGAGCAAGACCCCGAGGTCCAAGGTGTGCTATGTCTTGAAGAGCCCGAGAATGGGATTCACCCCGCTCGAATCCCTGCCATGATCAAACTGCTACAGGCTATCGCCTCCGACACGAGCGAACCAGTGGACACAGATAATCCCTTGCGACAAGTCATTGTCAATACCCACTCTCCTTCCGTCGTCCAGCAGGTTCCTGAGGACACGCTGCTCGTAGCAGAACCAAGAGAAATGATCGAATCAGGCCGGAGGCTGACAGGTGTGCGTTTCAGTTGTCTTCCCGGCACCTGGCGGACGAAATCAACCGGGGCGAGCACGTGCAAGATGGGAGACCTGCTGACGTATCTCAACCCTATTGGCCGGCAGGAGGTAATGGGCGACGAAGGTATTGACGCAAGCCGCCCCTCTCCCAAGAAACCGCAACAACCGCGGCGCGTGATTGATCGTTCAGACGTGGCCCCGTACTTGCCCGGTTTGGAGCCCGCGTGAGAAATGCCGAGGACCGAACTCAATTGTACCCTACTGTCCGATGGCTCTTCCGACAAGGCGCTGATTCCAGTACTTCGATGGCTGCTGTACCGCTGCCTCCCCAATCGACCCGTTCAACTGCGGTGGGCGGATCTCAGACAACTGCCGCGTCCGCCCAAAGAACTACACGAGAGAATTGCGACGAGTGTACAACTCTATCCGTGTGAGCTTCTGTTCGTACATCGAGACGCGGAAAACCCTTCCACCAACGACAGACGGACCGAGATCAATCATGCTCTGGACGAGGTCAGAGACACGCCTTCGGTGATAGCTGTCATTCCCGTGCGTATGATGGAGGCTTGGCTGCTCATCGATGAGACCGCGATACGCAAGGCGGCGGACAACCCGAACGGCCAAGTGCCACTAGGCATGCCCAAGATCGGAGAAACCGAGGATATCGCTGATCCCAAGGGCCTGCTCCATGACCTGATACGCAAGGCTACTGGACTGTCCGCACGGCGCAGGAAGAACTTCAATGTGCACAGCGCGCTGCACCGGGTCTCGGAGTACATCGAGGACTTCTCAGTTCTGAGACAACTCCCTGCATTCTTGGCATTGGAGGAAGACCTTGTTGACACAATCGGACGACGAGCGTGGAACAAAGAGAATGTCTAATGATCTGCATTTGAAGGAGCTCACGGTCGGGGAAAGAACCAACACAAAGTGGTATGCGGCGGGGTTGCACTTCGAATGTGCGGAGTGCGGGGGATGCTGCTCTGGGCCCGGCGAGGGGTATATCTGGGTCGTGCGGACGGAAATCGAACTGATCGCCAAGCACCTCAAGCTGACACCGGAGGAGCTGCGGCGGCAGTATCTGCGCCGCGTGGGGCTGCGGACCAGTATCATCGAGCATAGCATCACGAAGGACTGCATCTTCCTGCGCCAGGTCGCCGGCGGCAAGCAGTGCGCGATCTATCCCGTCAGGCCGAACCAGTGCCGGACCTGGCCTTTCTGGGCGGAGAACCTGTCGAGCCCACATGCGTGGAACACGGCGGCGCTGCGCTGCTCCGGCATCAACCGCGGCCGACGCTACAGCGCCGAAGAAATCGAACGCATCAAGAGAAACAACCGATGGTGGGAAAATCCGCACGACAGCGCCGACTCGTCGACGAGGTAGAAGCCCTCTACGAGTGGATCGACGCGCAACTTGGTCGGGACCCCGTCCGCGCGGGGCGCTGCGCCGCGTGCGGCGCCTGCTGCGACTTTGTCACCTACGATCACCTGCTCTTCGTCACGCCTCCTGAGTTAATCTACTTGTCCGATAAGCTTGGCACCGACGGTCTCAAGCAGATGACGTCAGGCCGATGTCCTTACCAGCAAGCTTCCCAATGCACGGTCCATGCCTACCGGTTTGCAGGCTGCCGCATCTTCTGCTGTCGCGGCGAGGCGGACTTCCAGAGCGAACTGACCGAGGCAGCTCTAAGAAGACTGAAGGCGATTTGCGAGCGCTTCGAAGTCCCCTACCGCTACGCCGATCTGGCGACGGCGCTGACGTGCTTCGTTACCAGTAGTGATCGATCGGCTGCGGGACCTTGTCCTGGGGATCGTAGAGGTTGATGTATTTGCCGCCGGCCCTGAGCGAGCCGTACTCCTTGTAGTAGGTATACAGCTTGGCGAGCTTCTGCTCGTCCTTGGCTTCCAGGTACTTGCCCCACTCGCCGATCTCGGCGCCCCATTCGATCTGCGCGCCGTCGCGGCTGTAGAGCACGAGGTGGGGTTCGTGGCGGTTCTTGTGCCCTTTGAAGTTGCTCACGTCGATGTAGGCGATTTGATCGAGCAATGGGTTTCTCGGCGCAATTTCGGCATCCATACGTGCCAGCAGTATGATGAGCTTGACGGCGGCCGCCAGATCTTCCCGATCGAAGATCGAACCCGGCGCCGGCGGCAGACCCTGGGCGACCTCCTTGACCTCTACGATGGTCAGATTATCCATCGGCATGTAGTCCAGCACGCACAGATCCTCATCCACGTAGAATCGGGATGGACCGCGGTCGAGCAGCGCGATGGGTTTGCGCCACTTGGCCTTGACCTGCACGGCGTCGTATGTCACCTGTACCTCGATGTCATCCAGCCAGGACACGGAATCGAGATTGCGCGCGACGACTTGGGCGGTGTCCTCACGGATTGGAAAATGGTTGCCGCCGGCGGCCGCAACGACGCGCGCCTTGAGATTCCAGTTGACCCATTCCGGCACGTCCAGCAGCACGAGGGCCCCTTCACCCGTCGGTCTGGTCTGTCGCACGTAGCCCTCGGCATAGCGCAGGAACGCGCTGGTCGCTGCCAGAAAACACATGACCACCACCACTTTGAGAGCGGTGAATGCCTTCTGCTTCCTGACTTCGGCCTGTCTTCTCGTCCTCGTCTGCCACCACGAGGAAATCCGTTCCTGGACACCGGCTCGTTGCTTCTTTCTGGCCACTGACTACCTCGGCTCCGAATGAATCGATCTGGGCGCGCAGCCCGACAGGGACCGCAGGCGCGCATACTATAAGAATCGGCCGTTCTAGTGTTTTGCTGCACTGCTTTTTCGCGAAAATGCCATGCGGACGATCCGCACGCACAATTCCGTCATCGAAACGCCGATCCTGGCCGCGGCTTTGGGCAGCAGGGAATGCGTCGTAAAGCCCGGAATGGTATTGACTTCGAGCGCGTACAAACCGCCATCGTCGGCGACGATGAAATCCACGCGGGCAAAACCCCGGCAGCCCAAGGCATCGAAGCACGCCAGCGCCGCGCGGCTTGCCCGCGCCACGATCTGGGTGTCGCGAATGGTATCGAAGAGGTACTCGGTCCGCTCGTCGATGTACTTGGCGTGATAATCGTAGAAGCCTGTCTTGCTTCTGATCTCGATGACAGGCAAGGTTTGGCGGTCGAGAACGCCGACGGTGATCTCGCGCCCGGCGATGAAACGCTCGATCATACAGTCGCCGAACTCTTCATAGACCGCGATCGCACGCGCAGCCGCGGCGTCGGGACTATCGACGATGTACACGCCGACACTGCTGCCCTGCCGGACCGGCTTAACCACGAGTCGCGTCCCGAGGTCCCGCAATCGCCGTTCAAGCATGTCGCGGTCTACGCCTAGCTCCAACTCTATGGCCGGCGCGACCTCGACGTGCGCCTGCGCGAAAAGCGGCTTGCTCGCCATCTTGTCGAAGGCCAGCCGGCTCGCCTCCGGGCCGCACCCGGTATAGACCAGCTCTCGGTCTTCAAGCACCTGCTGAAGCCGTCCATCCTCGCCGAACTGCCCGTGCAGAGCGAGAAAGAACACGTCGATGTCATCCCGGTCCAGCACGCTCAGGTCGTCGGGGCGAATGTCGGATGTCACCACCTCCATCCCACCGGCACGAAGCGCTTCGGCGACACACCGACCGCTTTCCAGGCTCACTTCGCGTTCCTGACCGATGCCGCCTCGCAGGACGGCTACCTTCAGGAGACTACTGTCACTACGTACCACTAGCGCACCTCGTGAAACGTGAAGCGTGAAGCGTGAAGCGTAACATGCGCCCTCTACGCTTCACGCTTCACGAGGTCCGCTTCACGACCCTACTTCCAGATTTCCAGCTCGGGCTCGAGCTCGACGTCGAATTGCTCGCGAACGCGCTCCTGGACAACTTCCATCAGCCGGATCACGTCGCGACTGGTGCATCCGTCCCGCGCCACGATGAAATTGGCGTGCTTATCGCTGACCATGGCGCCGCCGATCTGCATGCCCTTCAGCCCCGCGCGGTCAATCAGGGCACCGGCCGCGGCACCCGACGGGTTCTTGAAAACACAGCCGCAATTCCTCGTGTTGAGCGGCTGGCTGTTCTTCTTGCTGATCCAGCTCTCCTTGACCGCGCGCATGATCTTCTCCGGATCGCCGGGCGTCAGATGCAAGCGTGCGTTCAAGATGAACGGAACGCGGATGTTCACATAGCGGTAGTCAAAGATCAACTCCGGCTTGCTCTTGACGAACTGGGTGCTCTGGTTGTCCATCAGGGTGACGGACTCGACTACGGCGCCAATGTCGCCGAACTGGCCGCCGGCGTTCATCCTGACGGCGCCGCCGACGGAGCCAGGGATGCCGGTCAGGGTCTCGATGCCGGAGAGCCCCTTCTCGACACAATCGAGGACCAGCTTGCTCAACTCGGCGCCGGCCCACGCAGTGATCTGCTCGCCCTCGAACTCGACGCGGCCGAACTGCTCGCCTTCGAGCTTGACGACCGCGCCGCGAACCCCGTCGTCATCGACCAGCAAATTGGAGCCGAAGCCCAGCACGTACAGACGAATGTGGTTCTCGCCGCAGCGCTCAATGACCTGGCGCAGCTCCTCCACCGTTCGCGGTCGAATGAAGTAGTCCGCCGGTCCGCCCAGACGATACCACGTGTGCGGCGCCAGCGGATGATCGCGCTCAACGATTTCTTCCAAGCCGCTGAATATACTCATCTGCTACCTTCCACACATCTCCGGCGCCCATCGTGACAACAAGATCGCCGGGGCGCAACTGCTCGACCAGATGATCGCAAATCTGTTCAAATGTTCCCAGGTGCACGGCGTCCGTCCCGTGACGGCAAATCCGGTCGGCCAGAATCGCGCCGTTGACTTCGCTGCGACTGGTCTCGCAGTCGCGGACGAAATAGATCTCGGGGACGAGCACCTTGTCGGCCTGCCCAAATGCCACCGCGAATTCCTCCAGGAAGAAACGCGTGCGGCTGTACTGGTGCGCCTGGTAGACACACCAGAGCCGTTTTGGCTGGTAGCGCGCGCGGATGGCGCCGAGGCTCGCCTTGATCTCGGTCGGATGGTGAGCGTAGTCGTCGAGTACCGTGATCCCGTCGAACTGCCCCTTGAGCATGAGGCGCCGATCCATGCCGGTGAAGCGATCCAGGACGTCCAGCACGGCTGCCGGCTCGACGCCGATACTGACCGCAACGGCAATCACCGCCAGCGCGTTGGAGACATTGTGCGCACCCGGAAGCGAAATCGCGGTCGAGCCCAGAAGCTGCCCCCTATGGAACGCGTCGAAACGGTAGAGCCCGCTCTGCTGTCGCAGGTTGCGGGCACAGAAATCGCAATCCGTGTCGAACCCGAATGTCACCACTGCCCGCTCACCGTCCAGCCGCTCAATGACCCGCGCCACGTTCGGATCGTGACCGTTGGCGACGACGAGCCCCTCCGGCTTGGTGCCGCGTGCGAACAGGTAGAAGGCTTCGACGATCGCGGCCTCATCCGGATAGCAATCCAGATGGTCCCGCTCGATATTCAGCAGGCAGGCGACTTTCGGTCGGATGTTCAGAAAACTGCGGTCGTACTCGCAGGCTTCCGCAACGAAGAATTCGCTGTTGCCGGTGCCGGCCGATGCACCCAATTGCGGGATTTCGGCGCCGACCACGAAGTTCGCGTCGACGCCGGCCTGCCTGAGGCAGTAGGCCAGCCAGCCGCTGGTGGTGCTCTTGCCGTGGGTGCCAGCCACGGCGACGCCTTCGAAGTGGCTCATCATCTCGCCCAGCAGTTGGGCGTACTTGTAGACGCGACAGCTCTGCCGTCTGGCCTGCTGCAACTCCGGATTGGTCTCCTGGATGGCGGCCGAGACCACCACGACTTCGGCCTGGGGATCCACGTTCCGCGCGTCGTGGCCGACGTGGATCTGCGCTCCCTTCCGGCTTAAGCGCGCCGTGGTCACGCCGGACGATTGGTCCGAGCCGGTGACGATCGCGTGCTTTTCGAGTAGGAACTGCGCCAGTCCGCTCATGCCGATGCCACCGGCGCCGACGAAATGGAAGCGCACGCCCGCGACTTTTGGCCGGCTGACGACGTTGACCACCTCGTAGCGGTGCGCGGCCCGGACTTTCGCTGGCTGGGTCTGGATTCGGGCCCGACTCATGGCATCCTTTCTGCAAAGCATCATCCTTGACGGAATATCGGCAGAGTTTAGCAAAAACCCACAATCAAGCAAAGACAAAAGGCGCTGCGAGACGGGAAAAGTGGGGTAAAGGGCGCAGACACCTTGTGCGGGCAGGTAACTTCACTGGCTCAACATCGGCCGGCCTGACCGACCCCAACGCGACCTCGGCAACCACCTCAGGCGCGCGCGGCCTTGGAGCGGCGTGTGGCGGTCTGGGCTTTGCTGGTCTTGTTGTGATTCTGAAGGAGCTTCATGGCTTTCTTGACGTCGGAGACCTTCAGGACACCGGTGGTGCGGCCGCCTTTGCCGCCGGCGGTGCAGTACGCATAAGATATGTTGATGTGACCTTTGGCCAGCTTCTCAGCCACGATCGCCAGTTCCCCCGCCCGGTTCGCCAGATCCACGCACAGCACGTCCGTTTGATTGTAGGGCATGTTCAGCTTTGACAGGACCTCCTTGGCCTTTTCCGGGTTCTCGAACACTACCCGCATCACACCGTGCTCGGCCGAGTCCATCATGGTGATGGCCGTGATATTGATCTTGGCCTTCGCAAACTCGCTCAATGCCAAGGCCAAAACCCCAGGCTTGTTGACCATGAAGACCGAAAACTGCGGCGCAATGTACATGCTGTCGCCTTTCCAAATATGCTGCTTGCACTGCGTTCGAATCAGGCCCACCCTGAACAGTCGCCTGTCCAGTCCAGAATCTTCCTATATTATCATCGCGGAGAGCGCACGGTTCAACCTTAATCTCCCCTTCGCCATACAAAGATCGGGCCTGCTTGTGCTGAACGGTGCCCTTCCCGGCCCTGAGACGGCGGTCAAATTGCCCGAAAACGGGTGTAGAGAGCCGGCCGCAGGGTGTGGTATCATAGGCCGACAGTTTAGTAGGGGCCCGGTTCGCACGTGCCATGGGAAGGTTCTGGCCGGCACGAATCTGGCGGTGATCAGATCGAAGGAGAACACGATGAAATGCAGAGCCACGTTCCTTGTCGTCGCACTAGCCGTTCTGGTCCTTGCTACGGCGTGCCAGGCCGAGATCAAGGTTGTCGCCGGGCATAACCGCAACGAGTCCGCGACGCTCGATTTCAAGTTCAGCGGCGCTCCGCAGCCCTGCGCGAACGACGCGGCCGCCAAGGCCACCTTCACCCTTGTGGACGGGCGGCGCGACCGCAATGGTGGCGATCTCGACAAGCTCCACGACGGTAAGGTCCCCAACGAGGAGGACCAACCGGCTGAGAACTTCTTCTTCGCCGCGAGCACGACCGGAGGCCGCATCCTCGTCGATCTTGGCGACGTTCTCGACATCAAACAGGTCAACACCTACTCCTGGCATCCCAACACGCGCGGTCCGCAGGTATACAAGCTGTTCGCGAGCACCGGTGACGCCGACGGCTTCAACCGGCAGCTACAGAGCGGCACGGACCCGCAGACCTGTGGCTGGGAGCTGGTCGCCAGCGTGGATACCCGACCCGAGCAAGGCACGGGCGGCGGCCAGTACGCCGCCAGCATCAACGAATCCGACGGCAACCTCGGCAAGTATCGCTACCTGCTGTTCGATATCTCCCCCACCGAGCAGTCCGACGGGTTCGGTAACACCTTCTTCAGCGAAATCGACGTGCTCGACCCGACGACCGAACTGAAGCCCGCGGTCCCGGCCAACCAGCCCGCCGGCGGAGGCGAAGGACAGCGCGAGATCGTCGAGGCGGGCAACGGCGCCTTCCAGATCACCATCGACACGACCGAGACGCCCGACCTGACTCAATGGGCCCATGAGGAGCTGGCGCCGGTCGTGAAGGAATGGTATCCGCGACTCGTCGATATGCTCCCGAGCGATGGTTACGAAGCACCGACGAGGGTCAGCATCACATTCAGCGAAAGTATGCAAGGCGTCGCGGCCACCGGTGGCACGCGCGTGCGCTGCGCTGCTGCCTGGTTCCGGCATCAGTTACAGGGCGAAGCCAAGGGAGCCGTGGTCCACGAGCTGGTCCACGTCGTGCAGAGCTACGGCCTCGCCCGACGCAACAATCCCAATGCCTCCCGGACGCCGGGATGGCTGGTGGAAGGCATCGCCGACTACATCCGCTGGTTCCTGTACGAGCCTCAGACGCACGGCGCCGACATCACCGCGCGAAACATCGAGCGAGCCAGCTACGACGGCAGCTATCGTATTACCGGGAATTTCCTCAACTGGGTCACCGAGACCTACGACAAGGACCCCGTGCGAAAGCTGAACGCGGCCGCACGCGAGGGTAAGTACGACGAGGAGTTTTGGAGCACGCTGACGGGACACACCGTGCAGGAGTTGGGCGACGACTGGAAGGCAGCGATGCAGAAACGGATCGCCGCCGAGGCAGAAGCCAACACTCTCACCGACGACGAAAAAACCGCCGGCTGGAAGCTGCTGTTCAACGGCCGCAACCTCGACGGCTGGCACAGCTTCCGCCGCGAGGACATCCGACCCGGCTGGCAGGTCCGCAACGGCGCCCTGGTCTGTGCCGATCCTCACAACGCCGGCGACCTCTGCACCGACGAGCAGTACGACTGGTTCGAGCTGCAGCTCGAATACAGCATCTCCGAGGCCGGCAACAGCGGGATCATGTATCACGTCACCGATCGTGCCGGCTCCTCCTGGGCGACCGGTCCTGAGTTTCAGCTCGAGGATAACACCAAGGCGACCGACCCGGTCCGCTGTGGCTGGCTGTACGCTTTGTATCAGCCGCCGGACGACCTGGCCACCGGCAAGCCGCTCGACGCCACCAAACCCGTCGGGCAGTGGAATCACGTCCGCCTGCTGATCTCGCCGGACAAATGCGAGCACGCGATCAACGGCGTGAAGTACTTCGAGTACGTCTTAGGCAGCGAGGACTTCAAGCAGCGCGTCGCCAAGAGCAAGTTCGGCCGCATGCGCCTCTTCGCCCAGTCCGACACCGGCTACATCGCCCTCCAAGGCGACCACGGCCAAGTCTCCTTCCGCAACATCAAGATCCGACCGATAGCCAAGGACGCGCAGTAGCGCGCCGATTGCTCCCCTTTGGTGATCGGTGGTACCCGACGGTAGGAAAGGCTGTTTGGACCGCGCTTACGCGGGTGGTCGCAACGTAGGGCGAGCGTCGCGCTTGCCTTGTCGTGCGGGACGCACGACCTACAAAGCCCTCCTCGCCACGGCGAGGTTTGAGCCGGCCGGCATGGGTCGAATCCCATCCGGCAGTGGCGTACCCGTTTGGAGTTCCGCGTTTACGCGGTCCTCTGCCGCCTGAAGGCGGAACTCCAAACCCCGCCCAACGGCCTATGTGGCATCCTCGCCGGCCAACTTACAGCGCGTCCGATGCCGACTGGCGCGTATCGGGCGACGTCCGTCTGTCCGTTGGGGACGATACCCTTGCGGCCGATGCGGCGTTCCTGCCATACCTTCCGTGAGGGTACTTCGACGCGCATTCTTGAAAGAGCGACGCGGCCTTTTGGGCGTTGCCCAACAACGATTCAACGCGACACAAAGCATACAGGGCTTCTTCACGCAACGGGAAGGCGTCTTCAAGCTCGTATCCGCGCGTGAGGTACGTCCGAGCCTTGGCCTGGAGTTCCTCCGGGTTCACTCGAAGTGGCGCGGCCAGTTGATTCGGGTCCGTGCCGCTTTGTCGCTCAACGTATGCCTCGAAGTACTCGACCCCCAGCCGAGCAGATGCCCACATTCCCAGTTGCGTGCCTGGGTACTGCTGACAGACCTCAGCAAGCCGTGAGATTGCTTGCGCCCGCGTGGCTTGGTTCTCAGAAATGCCGAACTCCAGGAACAGAAAACCGTTTGGATCAAGAAGCCTGCAAGCCGATTCGGCAGCCTCGTCTTCAGCGGGCAGCACCGAGATTTGCACGGGCGGCACAAAATGGTGGAGTGTGATCGCATACGCGCCCGGCGTATCGAAGATCAGCTTCTTCTCAAGATGATTGTAGAAGATGACGACGTCGTGGTAATACTCCAGACCCCGCGCATCTGCACGAAAGAGGACGTAAGGATGCAACGGCATGTAGGCGACTCGCTCGTCGTCTCTTTTCACCTCCACAACACCTTCCACGACTTTGGTACTCAAGAGAACATCGGGCCGCCCGGGTACCGTTTGCGGCTCATCGAACCTATAGGTCACGTGCATCGTCACGGCCTCGCCGACCCTTACTCTGGCAGTCCTGCACTGCAAAGTCGTAACATCTTGTCTTCTTGGCAAGCATTTTCAGTTTGTCCCGTTCCTATCCTCTTCGACGTCCCACGGGGGCTCCGCCCCCCAGCCCCCGGCATTTAGCGCTTTGAGCCAGTAGCATGTTCGCAGCCCCAGGGACGCCTGTAGGGGCAGTTCCCCGTGGTTGCCCAGGGCAAGCTCTGCGTAGGAATGACAAAGAGGCAGTCGCCCTGCAACGCGGCGCGAGAAGCGGGATTTCGCTGCCAGGGAACCTGCACGGATACCGGCCGCACCCGGCGGGCAATTGGTTTGCACGACGGCGGTAAATGGTTATATTGCTGGGGTTTTGGGAAAAGGTGGATCGCGCATGCTGTGTTTGGCACAACAGGATCAAACGTATCTGTCGGTGGTCGCGCCGGCGCACAATGAGGCGGAAAACGTCGACAAGCTCGTTGACGAGGTGGCCGCAGTGGCTTCGGGGCTCGAAAAGCCCTGGGAGGTCATCATCGTCGACGATGGAAGTACCGACGAGACCGCGGCGGTGCTGCGCGAACGGATGAAGGACTGTCCCCAATTGCGCGTGCTGTCGATGAATCAGCGATCGGGTCAAACCGCTGCGGTGGAAGCAGGCCTGCGCGTCGCGCGAGGTCGATTCGTGGCGATGATGGACGCGGACCTGCAGAACGACCCGGCCGACCTGCCGGCGATGCTCGAGAAGCTCGCCCGCGACGAGTGCGACATGGTCAACGGCTGGCGGCGCGACCGGCACGACCCGTGGATTCGCCTGGTCTCGACGCGCGTCGCCAACGGGGTGCGCAACTGGCTCATGCACGAGACGATCCGCGATTCGGCCTGCGGCCTGAAGGTCTTCAAGCGCGAGTGCCTGCCACCTTTGAAGTTCTACAACGGGATGCACCGGTTCCTGCCGACACTGGTCAAGATGGAAGGCTTTCGCGTGATCGAGGTCCCGGTCCACCACCGACCCCGCTCGGCGGGCAAGGCCAAGTACGGCGTCCTCAACCGGGTCTTTCGGGCCTTGCGCGACGCCTTCGCGGTGCGCTGGATGCAGAGCCGCACCGTGCGATACGAATTTACAGAATGGGAGCGGTGACATGTCGCAGAATCTGTTCGCTGACGTGACTTATTGGGAGATCTTCGGGTACCTCTTCCAAGCGGTCTTCGCCGCTCGCTTCGTGGTCCAGTGGATTGCTTCGGAACGCCGTCGCGAGAGCATCATCCCAATCGCATTCTGGTATCTGAGCATTATCGGCAGCGTAGGCCTGTTCATCTACGCCGTCTTCGGGGTCGGGAGTCGACCCTTTGCCTTGGGCCAGTCCATGGGGATATTCATCTATACGCGGAACCTGGTATTGATCTATCGCCGGCGTGCGGCGGACAAGGGAGCGGCGCCGCCTGCCATGTAGCGGTATGTAATGTGCCCATAGGGGCGGGTCCCTGTGCCGCCCTGGGCAACCACAGGGGGCTGCCCCTACGAACGAGACAGTCAATCCTCGTGCTTCTTGGCCTCGCCTTCGGGCTCTTTGGCCCGGCGGGTGCGACCGGCCAGGAGCTGGCGTAGCCACCCGATCAACGTCAGCGAGCCGAACGCAGTCGGCAGGATACAGCGCTGAGGAGGCAGACCGGCCGTGACGTGGACACCGGCTCCGAGCAGGACCAATAGCATCCCCAGCAGTAGCGACGCCGTCCCCACGAGGCTGTAGCACAGAGGCAGGATCACGTTCCTGACCAACCAGACCAAAAGGAATCCCGCTATCGCGCCGACGACAATGGCACCGAACAGGAACCATCTGTGGGGACCGAGGATGCCCCAGGTGTCTTGCGAAAGGGCCGTGAAGCGGTTGTGGAACCCTTCCTGCGAGGCGCTGATCCGGTCCAGATAGTCCTGTCGGGAGTTCGGGTCCATGCTGCTGAAGGACTGCACCAGGTATTGCGACCCGCCTGGCGCCGTCTGCCTGGCCTCGGGCTGAGTCGGCTCGGCCGGCTGGGTGTCGAGAACGATGCTGGCGTATGTCGTTCCACCGACGATGGCGAAGACCAGCGTCGCGAGCACAATGATGAGAATGTTGCGCACCAGGATCGCGACGACGCCCAGAATCGCAGCGCCGACCGCCATCGAAACGAACAAGTGCAGGCCGAACTGCTGGCCCACGAGCAAGCCGACCACCGCGCCGACCGCGGCGCCGAGCAGGCCGATCACGATGGTGCTGTAGCGGACCCCGCCCAGCCACAGGAAGAACCCGATCACCATCAACGCCGCACCGACCGCCACCAGGGCCGATGGCTGCACCTTCAGGCACAAAGCCTCGATTCGTAACAGCAGCTCGTACATACGTCTATCGCATCTGACCAGGTGCGCGAGTGCCCCGCCCCTCCGGCGACTGCGGGCACAAACGCCACGGCTTCCTCATCCAAGCCGGTGAGCGGCTGAGGTTGCGATGGTCGTTTCGGTTGCGTTCAGCGTACGCCGTGGTTGATGCCGCCTGACGAAACCGATTGACGAAACGAGCCGCGCAACCGCAACCGATCCACCTTCCCTCGAACATCACCGGACGCCATTGGAGCCGTCGGCACGCCATCTTCACTGCGGCCACCGCCGTCCTATCACGGTCTCCGGGCTGGATTCCACCCGACATGCGTGATAATGACATCCTTTCGCACGCCTGTCTCGCCAAAAAGCCCAAGACCTCGATTTTTCGTTGTCGCGGGCGGAAAGACCCATTAATTTAGGGGGCTTCTGGTACTGGTCTGCCTTGAACCCTGTAGGAATGAAGCAATGACCATAACTGATCCGGCCCAGCCCTTGAAGGAATTCCAGCCTCAGCACAAGTTCTTCGTCGGCATCGACTCGGACGGCTGCGCGTTCGACACGATGGGCATCAAGCAGCGCGAGTGCTTCTGTCCCTGGATGATCGCCCATTTCGGGCTCCAGCCGGTTGCGCAGGCGGCCCGCGAGTGCAAGGACTTCGCCGATCTGTTCTCCAAGACCCGCGGCGCCAATCGCCACAAGACGGTCAAGCGGATCATCGCGGAACTGCTGCCGACGCACCCGTTGGTCAAGCAATACGGCTTCAAAGTCCCCAACTTCCCGCATTATTTCAAATGGGTGAACGATCCGAAGAGCCTGCTCAGCGACGCCGGCCTCCAACAGGCCATCGACAAAGCCGAAGGCGCGGCGAAAGCGGAACTCCAGATGGTCCTGGAATGGAGCAAGCGGGTCAACTGGGCCATCGGCGAGACGGTCAAAGGCATGCCGCCTTTCCCGTTCGTGCGCGAGAGCCTGCAGAAGGTCCAGCCGCTGGCGGACGCGATCGTGGTCTCCGCAACGCCCTACGAGGCATTGGCGCGCGAGTGGGAGGAACACGACATCGCGCGGTACGTACAAGTCATTGCCGGCCAGGAGATGGGCACGAAGGCCCAGCATCTGGCGTACGCGACCAAGGGCAAGTACGCCAAGAACCACGTGCTGATGATCGGCGACGCGCCCGGCGACTTGAAAGCCGCCAGAGCGAACGATGCGCTGTTCTATCCCATCAATCCCGGCCAGGAGATCGCGTCGTGGAAGCGCTTCCACGATGAGGCGTTCGACAAGTTCATCCAGGGTCAGTACGCAGGCGACTACGAAACCGCGCTGATCGCGGAGTTCGATGGCTACCTGCCCGAACTGCCTCCCTGGCAACGATAGGAAACGACATGCTCTACTACAGTCGCGGCGGCGCGAGCGAGAGTCTCAGCGTCGAAGACCTCCGGCGCGGCCTCTGTGAAGCGCTGGACAAGCTCGGCGCCAGAAAGAAAGTCCTCGCGCTGCCGCCGGACATCACGCGCTTCCATTCGCGTGCGGGCGAGCTGACCCGCTACGCCTGGCAATACTACGGCGACAGGTTGACGGACATCCTGCCCGCGGTCGGGACGCACTTTGCGATGACCGAGGACGAGATCAGGCGCATGTTCGGCGACGTCCCGCTTTCGCTCTTCCGCGAGCACGACTGGCGGGGTGGCCTGGCGACGCTGGGCGAAGTGCCTGCTGAGTTGGTCAGGGAAGTCAGCGAAGGCAAGGTCGAGTACGCCTGGCCTGCCCAGGTGGACAAGCTGCTGGTCAAAGGCGGGTTTGACCTCATCCTGTCGATCGGGCAGGTCGTACCGCACGAAGTGGTCGGCATGGCCAACTACAACAAGAACGTCTTCGTCGGCACGGGTGGCACTGAAGGGATCAACCGAAGTCACTTCCTCGGCGCCGTTTACGGCATGGAACGGATGATGGGCCGGACCGATACGCCGGTGCGGCGGGTGCTCAATTACGCTTCCGACCACTTCGGCCGCGACCTGCCGGTCGTGTACGTCCACACAGTGGTCGGGTCGAGCCAGGAGGGAATCGTCACGCGCGGCCTGTTCGTCGGCGATGACGTCGAGTGCTTCACGCGCGCCGCCGAGTTGTCCTTGAAGGTCAACTTCACGACGCTCGACGAGCCGCTCGAGAAGGTCGTGGTCTACCTCGAGCCGGAGGAGTTCAAGAGCACCTGGCTGGGCAACAAGAGCATCTACCGCACGCGCATGGCGATGGCCGACGGAGGCGAGCTGATCGTCCTGGCGCCGGGCCTGCGCGAGTTCGGCGAGGACAAGCAGATCGACGCGCTGATCCGCAAGTATGGCTACGTCGGCACCGAGCGAGTCCTGCAATTGGTCGAAGAGAACGAAGACCTGCGCGCCAACCTCAGCGCCGCGGCCCACCTGATCCACGGCTCGACCGAGGGCCGCTTCACCGTGACCTACTGCCCCGGCCACCTGACGCACGAGCAGATCGAAAGCGTCAACTTCCGCTACGCCGACCTGGCGGAAATGACGGCTAAGTACGACCCCAGGAAGTTGAAGGATGGCCTGAATGTGGTCGCCGGGGAGACGATCTTCTACATCTCCAACCCCGGCCTGGGCCTCTGGTCCACCAAAGCCCGCTTTCTCTAATATATGACTGTAACCTGTTTCTATCAAGAAAGATACGTCGATCAGAGTGCCGACAAAATGGTGGAGAGAATTCAGAATTCTGAAGATTGGACTTGAACAAGAGGGGGATTGAGACGATACTATAGGTGGAGACTCGGCCGAGGGGCTGCCACGGTGGCCCCGAAAGCATTGTCTCCTGTTTTTTTTTGCGCTCATCTCGGCTCATAGGGGTCCGGGACGTACACCGTACTGTGCGTAGCGAAACCCTTGCCATCACGGCAACCTGAGCCGTGCCACATGACTTTCTCCAGCAACCACACGAATGGTTCAATCTCCGGCCGTGTTGATCTATCCATCTTCTGCTCGGGCAGCCTCCATCCCCAGTTCAAACAATAGATGCAGAGGTCGGCGACCTGGACGCCATAGGCCATATCCGACTCCACAAACATAGGAACCGGCACGATCCATTGAGTGCGCTGGCGACCGACAATCGTCAGAGTGAAATACCGTTCAATGCGTCGGACGAGCTTGCGGTCGGCCTTCTTCTCAGACCCGTCCATGACGAGCAGGCCTATTTCCTGGTGCGAGTCAAGGAAGTAAAAATACCGCTCCAGCAGAAACACCAGGTCCTTTCGCAAGAAATCGTCAGGTATCGTCTTAGGTCTCGGCAAGTGAGGTATCACGGCCGCGAACACCTTTGCATCGTGGCTGGCCAGCAACTGGATGATGCCCTCCGCCATAGAGATGCACGCTTGACCGTACGCTGTGAACTCGTCTCTCCTTGGCGTTCGCTGTTGCTTACCGGCATTCAGGAAATTGAGCGTGTGTTTGCGTTTCAACGCCTCCTCCATCCTTCGACCTTGCCGCTCCCATTCAAACCGCTTCTTGTCCAACAGCTTGCAGCCCTTGAACTCTGACCCGTATTGGTGAAGATAGGCCCCGAAGGTAGACTGCTCCAGCGTTCTCACCGCAGAGATGAACGGCCAGAGCTTCGATGCATGGATGGCGAATCCACCATGAACCTCATAGGGTGTCGCTCGGTGATCGTGTCCACTCTCGTCCAGAAACAACAGCCAACTCATGTCCTGCACCTCACTCAACGGCTCAGAGAAACTCGCGCAGCAACGTTACGCAGTCGCAATCCCTAATCTGAACCTGCTTGTCGACATGCGCGGACGTACTCCCGCTGCGCTGAATCGCATCAATGAAGTGCCATCTGATTTCTCCGATCTCTCTTGGAGTCCACCCCATAGCAGTTCCATAAATCCTGTGGCTCTTCGTCACCACGTCGGGGAAACCAAGAGCTTCCAGATTCTCTTTTGCATACCCAAATCCGAGAAAGAACACTCGTTCTGCCCCTTCAATCTTCTCGCGAGCCTCCTCCAGTCCAGGATTCACCCTCTCTTCATGGACCACGTACAGATTCTGTATCATATCGGGGAGTTTGCCATAGGACTTGACGTCATCAGCGCCATACTCAAGTATTCTGGACGAATCACTGTCTTGCCATGGCAGCGGCGCGAGTTTTCCGTACACATGGCTGATCGCGATTCGACCGATTTGCTCCCTCACGCTTTCTGAAGTCGCGTCTTCAAATGAATGGAGGCTTCGAAACAGGAAATGCTCCAATGAACGATCGTAGTTGAAGGTAACGAATGCAACCTTGTTTCGGCCAAATCCCCTATACCCGTCCTTGCTGATGCATTCGAGTGTCATTCTGTGATAAACGAGGGAATACCAGTCTCGGTCTGGCTTTTCCGCGTTGTGTCCGAAACGACTTTCTCGCTCATGACGCAAAATGTTGAGTGAGATAGCGAGTTTCCCTATCCTCTGGAAGCGGGGTTGCCTTGAGAGAAATAGATCGATAGACTCCATATTGTTCGGCCCATCGAATGCGACGAGGAACGCCGTCGCGTCACTGGTCATCGGGTAACCCCTGCGCACCCTCTCCTTCTCCGCCTCTCGGTAGGCGATAAGATGATTCCCATAGCTCTTTCGAAAGTCGCTGATAATATCGCATCGAAGCTCATTGGCTGTTGGCAATCCATAGGGGCGACTGGCCCCAGCCCCGAGAATGAACACGGTTCGCTTCTCAATCATTAACACTCGCCCTTCCCGAAAGAGACGCACGACTGCTCGCAACTCCGGACACTTCCGTGTCTCTGCTGGAAGTATACCAAACACCGCGAGGCAATCAAGGCCAGCTATCATGGAGCCTTGGCGGACCGGCCGCGTGTGACCATGCCGACTACCGTACCTGAATGAAACACAGGTCGTGGGGATCGCCTTTGGGAACTTCGTCGCGGCCCAGGCCGCCGTTGTCCTGGCCGTCTTCCATGATGCTGTGGAGCCGGTAGCCCGGCCTAGTGCGGCGGTAGCGCAGCGGTTGGCCGTCGAACGGATCGAGCGGAACCGCGTCGAGATATCCCGGCACGAGGTCCTCCAGTCGCTCGGGCACGTCTCCCGTCGCCAGTCGGTATCGCTCGATAGCCAGCGCGGTTCGCGCCAGCTCGATGTGTGCTTGCAGTCGCAGGTCCAACTCCGCGACGCGACGCAGCGCCGGCGCCGTGTCCTTGCTCAAGAAATGCCAGAACGGAAGCTCCTGTTGCTTGGCGCCGATGGCGCGCAATTTCGATATCCTTTGAGCCGGCGGCAGCTTCGAGGCCTCAATAGCCTCCACCATGTAGTCGAGTGTATCCAACAGACCTATTCTCACGGTGCCAGGGAACTTCACAACCCAACCGCTGCCCACGAGGCTGGACAGCAGCGCCGGATCCCGATACATGTCAATGATGGCGCAGCGTTCGCTCACCAGGACCGCGGTGAAATCCAACGCCGCACTCGTTCGGACGAGCATGTCATCCAACTGACGCAGTTGCTCATCAGCCAAAGGGACAGCGTTCAGGGTCCATTCCAGTCCCACAAGCGACGTACTCAGGCAGCTCATTCGCACGAGGTGCAGAAGGAGTGTCGGAGCGCCGTAAAAGGAGTCGCTGAGGCGCGACATACTGGCGAAAGAGCGGACGGCGCTATATGTATCGCCTTGCTGGGCGTGATAGAGCATCTCCCATTCCAACAGGCGCGTGCAATCTCGCGGCCATCTCAGGTTCGGAAAGCTCCCGTAGTCATCGGCCCATTCGTACCAGCATCCCTCGATGCCGGCTGCCTCGTGCAACAGCGTCAGGCATTCCTGATTGTGCGCCAGCCACGCGGAGACGGCTTCGATTCGAGCCAGCGGCCAAGCACTTCCTCTGTCGGACAATGCGCTCGACAATAGGCGGGCAAGGTTCGGGGCGTCAGGGTCCCTGAGCAGGCCCACAGCCTTCTCGTACAGGTCGGCCGCATCTACTGCGTCTTCCGGCAATCGGTGCAACTTGGCCCACTCGGCCAGGCTCGTGGGATGTCCGGCGGCGCGGAGCTGCGCCAGGTGCCGCTCCGGACTGCGACGCTCCCATAGAACGTACAGAAACAGCAGGACTGCCAAGAGCAGACCCACCAACGCAATGAGGCCCGTCGCCCTACGCGACAGTCGCTTGCGGAGCTTCTGAGGATCACCATCCATCTTCGTCCATCCGCCAAAGCAGCCGGTTTGCGCCTTTCTCTCTTGCCATTATACCCGAGCGACGCACACAAGTGAAGCTGGTACCGCGCTCGAGCGGCGCGAGGTCTCGTCGGGGCGCGGACGCTGATATCGGACTGGACAGGGAACGTTGTCGGGGCTATAAGGTGGGGTCAACGTACGGTCGTGGCCGCGTGCGACGCTGAGGTATCAATGGATTGGCTGCTGGCAAGAAAAGCGTGGGAGGTCATACGCAAACCCCTGGTGTGCGCCCGGCCGTACTACGTGCAGTTCGAGGTCACCACCCACTGCAACCTCGCCTGCTATATGTGCGTGCGCAGCGAGGTCATCAAGCACCCGCGCCACCTGGCCTACGAGGACTTCCGGCAGACCCTCGATCGGATCGGCGCGCCCAAGCTGACGCTCTCCGGAGCCGGCGAACCCTTGCTCAACCCCGACCTCGCCAAAATGATCGCGCACGCGCGGAGCCGAGGCATCTCCGTCATGATCCCAACCAACGGAACGCTGCTGCGCCAACCGGCGCTGGCCCAGGCGATGGTGGACAGCGGGCTCAACGTGCTGAAGATCTCCCTGGACGCGGCGACGCCACAAACTTACAGGGCCATTCGCCGGCACGACTGCTTCGAGCAGGTGGTCGAAGGCATCGAGCGGCTCGACCGGCTCAAGCAGGACGCGGGCCGGCGCTTCCCCGACCTGCGCTTCGACGTCGTGATTCTCAAAGAGAACTACCGTGAGATTCCGGAGATTATCCGTCTGGCGGCGCGGCTCGGCATCCACATGGTCTTCTTCCGCGCGGTCCAGACCAAGGGGATCGGCGCCGAGCGCGAGCGGACCATCGGCAAGGATCTGGACTTCGACGAGCTGTATCGCTGTGTCCAGCAGGGAATCAAGGTCGCGACCGAACTGGCGGTCAGGACCAACCTCAAGGACGTCGCGCGGAATTTCCGCATCTACCAGTCCATCTACATCAGGCAGGACGCGGCGATGTCGCGGCACGTCTGCCTGCTGCCCTGGCTGCAGTGTTTCGTCTCGGTCAAAGGCGAGGTCTCTCCTTGCTGTGCGACGTACACCAACGAGAGCCTCAGCGCCGGCAACGTGTTCACCGACGATTTCGAGGCGGTTTGGAACGGCCCGAAGATGAGGGAGATCCGGCGCCAGTTCCGCAGTCGCCGGAACCCGCTGGCGGTATGTCGGGACTGCATCCCACGCAGCGTGCCGGTATTGTTGAAGATGAGCGCGATGCTGCCGGGATTCACATACGACGACTGATATCGGACTCCTCGATCACATTACAACTTCCTTGGGACACAGAGGTTGGCGCGATTCGCGGCGGCCCGGCCGCAATGGTCGCAACGGAAGCGCGGTTCCGCCACGAGACAGCGGTATCCCGGCGCATCGGTCAAATGCAGGCCCTGTGAAACGATATAGCACAGGTGCTCGCTGTGAAGCTCGGTATCACAGGTCTCATCGCATCGGGTCTTCGCATCAGTCATTGTCGCACACCCCAAAAAGGTGTCCAGGTCATTAGCTCGTGCTCATACGAAGCCGCGTTCGGCGTGTTCTGATCGCATTCTGTAAAAAGATCGAATTCCCACCCGATTTGTAGGCGATTCACGTCGCTTGTCCCAGTCCGAACCGCAGCAATTGCGGCTGCCGAGCCGAAAAAACGAGCGCGGCGCTAGGTGCAGGCGCGCCGTTCGTTCGTTATAAGAGTGACAGTCGATTGTCCTGACGTCGGACGGGCTTAAGGCCAATGCTGGAAGATCGGATACTGTTGTGGAAAGCCAAACGAGGCGACCAGAGCGCCTTCGACGCGCTCTACGAGAGGCACGTGGATACCCTGCTGACGGTCGGCCGGAACCTGCTCGGGAGCGCCGAGGAAGCCGAAGAAGTCGTGCAGGACGTGTTCACCTCGTTCGTCGCGTCGCTCGCGTCGTTCCAGCTTCGCGGCAGTCTCAAGGGCTTTCTGGCGATCTGCGTCGCCAACCGGGCGCGCGACCGGTTGAGGAAACGCAGTCGCCTGGCAGCCGCATCGTTCGAGGCGCCGCGCGACGACGTGTCCGAGCCGCTCGAACTGGTGATTCGCGACGAGCAGATTTCTCGATTGCAGCAGGCGCTGGCGGAACTGCCTCCCGAGCAGCGCGAGGTGATCGTCCTGAAGATGCATGCCGGACTGTCCTTCCAGGCGCTGGCGCGTGAGCTGGGAATTGCCTTGGGGACCGTCCAGAACCGTTACCGCTACGGCATCGACCGGCTGCGCAGCCTGCTGAACGGCGAGGTGTCAGAATGAGACCACAGAAAGAGATCGAGACGTTGCTGAGCCGGTTGCAGTACCGCGGCACGCCGCAGTTGCGCCGGAGAATGCAGTCGCACATCGCGGTCGCCTGGCGGCAAGGGCGCAGCCACATCATGAACGAGACAGGCAAGAGAACCTCACGTGCCGGGACGGCACGCTTTGCAGGGAGCAGAATCATGAGAAACTCGATGGCAAGATTCGGTGTGGCCGCGGCGCTGCTGGTCGCAGTGCTGCTCGGCCTACACATTTTCACCGGCACCTCTCACGTCGCGTGGGCGAATGTGCTGGCCAAGGTGAGCGCTTTCGACACGTACATCTTCCGTAGTCGCGTGGTTGAGACCAGTGGGCCGCGCCCCGACGGATTCGATTTTGGCTCGGACTCGGTGTCGACGGTGTACTACTCGGAGCAGTACGGGCGCTTCTCGGAGGATTACAGGAACGACAAGCTCTTCGCGCGGTTCTACACCCTGCCGGACACAAACGAGTTGGTCGTGATCTGCTATTCCCCGAACGTCTACGATCGACGTGAGCTGACTGCGTCGCAAATCGACGAAATGCGACGGAATCATCCCAAGCGCATCGTCACGAAGATCCTGGAGGCCGACTACGTTGAGCTAGGAGAGGACCGCCTCGAAGGCAAACGGGTCAGAGGTGTCGAGCTGCGCGATCCGTCGGTCATGGTCGACGAAGGCAAGGAGACACCGTCGGTCGATGAGTTTCGGGCTCGATTCTGGATCGATGTGGAGACGGAGCTGCCCGTCTGGGTGGAAGTCGAGATCGCGCCGGCCGGCTCGCCCAAACGCCAGACCGTTGTCTGGGATCAGTTCCAGTGGGGTGTACCGTTGGCGGCCAGCTTGTTCGAGCCGAACATTCCGGCTGATTTCGAGTCGATCGGTAGCGAGCGGACGGGTAGGGCCTACAGCGACTCGACGCCGCGGAACGAGGCGGAGGAGGCTTTCCTCGACAACACCCAGGCCGAGCCTTACCTGAGCGACTTCGATCATCTTACGTTGCCCGACGTCAGCGGCGTGACGCTGCTGGGCGTCGATACGAGCGTCCCGCAGGCCGAACTGCGGCTGCGCGACCATGAGGAGGTCTGGCAGGCGCAGGACGCCTTCAGAGCGAAATGGCCTCGTTACGACGATGTGCGCGATCAGCTTGCACAGGAGCTGCAAGCCCAGCTCGGTATCGGGCAGATGACTGTCGAGCAGCTCGTCGGCCTGGGGCTCGCATTGCGCGAACGGTTCTGGGAGTTGAGAGGGTGCCTGTCGGACACCTCCTATCCGTATGGCTACGCCGCTCGGTTGGTCACGGCAAAGGCGCACGAGCTGGCGCCCGACGATCCGGCGGTCACCGACCAATACGTCGAGTCCATCATCACCTGTGAAGCCACCGCTACGTTCGAGAATCAGACCAGCGAACGGACCATAAACCCGGTTTATCCTGGACTGCTGACGCAATTGCGTGCGGCCCAATTCGAGCAGCTCAAGGACAAGGTCAAGAATGGCTACGTACCGACCTGGAAGGACTTCGTTCGCGCCATCGACCTGATCACGCTGTTCGACTCGTACTGCGAGGACCAGGCGGCGGCGCTGGAAGTCACGCGCTGGCTGATCACCCGGGCGCCGATCGCTGGCTGGACCTATTACAGCGATACATCGCTGCCCGAAAGAGAAGAAGCATACGCCGCCGGCGACGGATACCGTGGGGGTCTGTTCATGCACGGCCCGGATGCCTTCCCGGAGGAGTTCCGTTACGCCAGGCGCCTGTTCAGCCTACAGGGGCCGCGCGAGCATGCCCAGAAGCTGACCCCGCGTCACCTGCGACACCTGAAGGGATGGTAGACGCAGACCGAACTGAGATCGTAGGATGGGCAATCTCGTTGCCCAGGCGGACCCGGCGTCAAACAACCGCACGGGCAAACGAGTTGCCCATCCTACCTCTCTATTCGTAGGGAATCCCCTGGGCGTCCATGAGGCCCTTCATGTAGCCGATGGCAAGCACCTTGCCGACGATCCCGTAGCCGGAGGCGTTGCCTCGATCGCCTTCCATCGTTGGCGCGTGGTCCGGGCGGATGGCACCGTCGAAGCCATACTCATGGTAGATCTTCAGCATCCGCGCCATGTCCGTCGGACCGTTGTCGTGAAAAGTCTCGCGGAAGTGCTCTTTCGTTCCTTCGACGTCACGCAGGTGAATGAAGAATATCTTCTTTTGCGAGCACCACTCCTTCGCGAGCGCCTCGATGTCCTCGCCCATCAGCTTGAAATTCGCCTGGCAGAACGTCACGCCGTTGACGGGACTGGGCACGATGTTCATCACGCGACGGTAGTTGTCGGCGCTGGTCAGGATGCGCGCGATCCCGCGCAGAGGCGAGAGCGGCGGATCGTCGGGATGCGCCGCCATGTTCACGCTGGCCTCTTCCGCGACCGGGATGACCGCCTTGAGGAAGTACTCGATGTTGTCCCACATCTTCTCTTCGCTGACTTCGCCCCAGCGGGTCAGGCCTCTCGCTTCGGCCTCGGTGCGGTCGAATTCGCTCGTCAGCGCGGCGCCTCGCTCCGGCACGTCGTTCTTCGTGCGCGTCCAGCCCAGACCGGCCATGAAGTTGTAGCAGATCATCTTGATCCCGACCTGGCCCAGGGCCTTGATCGCGGCGATGTAGTTGGCGATCTCCTCATCGCGACCGGGCAGTCCGAGCTTGATCCGCTCGGCGGGAACCGGATGGCTCTCGACGCCCGCTATGGTCAAGCCCATCGCGGCGTAGCGCGCCTTGAGCCGCTCCAGATGCTCGACATACTGATCCTGAGGCTGACGGCCCAGCCCGACGCCGACGATCACGTGCCTGACACCCATCTGGAGCCCCGCCTTCTGCAAGCTTTCCGAACCCGCCATCAGAGCAAGCTTGATTCCTAGCCTGACTGAGGGTCGCGCGGCACCAGAGACGGTACTTGTCAGCAAGGAGGGTCCACCGACTGCGCCGGCCAAGGCAAGCTTGCCAAATTGGCGTCGTGAAGGCTTAAACGGCAGACGTGGTCGCTGCTTGGTCGTAGTGCTCATGGCTATCTCCTTAATCCTCGCACCCAGATCCTGCTCCCACCTGCAGCAGGCGCGACCACCATTCCCAACAAGCCTGACGAGTCTCTTCTTCCTCCGATTGGCGACGGTCAGCCAATGCGCAGTACACAGAATTGGTTGTTCCAGCACACAGGCGTCTGCCCATCTCTCAATACTCGCAAAAAGCCGCCTGTAGCTTCTCGAATGTGGCTGCTGAGACCTCGGATTCGCACGAATGGTTCCGTAGGAGCAAATGCTGCTCGAGCAGGATACCATACTTGAGCCGCTGACTGAAAAGATGTGGTCCTTTCTTTACAACCGTGTTCTCGCCACCGCCAAGACGCTTACCGCAGAGAACCAGCAGAAGCAGGTGCGGATGCCTATGAAGTTCCTCTTCGAGTTCACACGCGACTTCTTCGATATCCGTTGCATGAAGAAAAAGGTTGCTGTTTTCGACGACAAGAATGTTGGCAGAGGCGACAGGTAATTGCTTCAGTTCCTTCAATGTCTTCATCTTTGTCCGTCGAATCTCGTCATTGGCGTATGCTGGCCCAGAGAAGCCATCGACCTCCAGCCCTCGGCTATCTGCCCAATCCTGCAGGGCATCTCTGGCATGGTCCGGAGCAACGGCAAGTTCGAGCACCCCCTCGACCAAGAACTCCTGGAACCTGTCATCCCGCTTAGACGCCTGGATGAAACACCGCACCTCCTCTTGGAGTTCAGATAGCGACTGAGAACCCAGGTTGTCAAACAGATGCCCGCTGAAGTGCAAGAAGGGAGGCGCCGACATCAGCGACGAGAACATGACCTCGGCTGCATAGCGCGCGTCTCTGGCCGCGTCACTCTGGTACTGAATCGATATCTCCACGAATAGCTCTGACCCGTCTCCCAATATCTTGAGATCAGGTACTTTCCTTCTGCCTTTGACTTCAACTGAAGGATCAATCATTATTTCGAAGCCAGCGCACGAGAATCTGTGAGCGATTTCCAGGACCGAAAGCCCTTCGTCAAACTTGCCGGGGTGACGTAAGCGTCCCAGCAGACCTTCGTATCCTCCCCATCCCCTCGATTGTCGGACCGCCCCAGCGAGCCAGATTATCCACCTGAGAGTGAGCGGAGTTCTGTTGAGAAAGCCGAGGACGAGCGGGTGACGCCTTGCCACAGCGTTCCCTGGAAAACCTGCCCCAAGATCGCTTTCGAGAGACTCAATCGCTTCGTACAGACCACGTCTCTCACCCTCGGAGAGTCCTTCAAGAATCTCAAATCGCTTTCTGAGCTTATCCCAAGTCGTCAGATCTTCAAATGAGTCAGGAATACGCACCGGCAGACTCCAGGCAAGCATTGCCCTCTCGTTGACCCATCAACCGTAGATGCGCCCAGCCACCGGAAGAGCCCAGGCGATTGAAGCCGCTTCGTGAGACGCCACATTACAGGTGAAGACACAATTCATTCTTCGGCATACCTCAGTCTTTCAGCTCGCGAATCCAGATGTTGCGGAACCGCACGGGGTTGCTGTGGTCCTGGAGCATGAGCGGGCCTTTGTCGCCGTGCACGACGTAGTCGGTGACGGCGTGCGCGCTGATCCAGCCGGTGCCGCCCTGGAGCTCGACATGGTCCTGGATCAGGACGTCGTTGTGGATGACGGTGAACGTCGCTTTGCGTGTGACGTTACCGTCGGCGTCGAAAAGGGGACGATGATAGATGATGTCGTAGGTCTGCCATTGGCCCGGCCCTCGGCAGGCATTGACTAGCGGGACCGCCTGGCCGTATAGCGCGCCGCACTGGCCGTCAGGATACGTGGGGTTCTCGTACGAGTCGAGGACCTGCACCTCGTACATACCGTGGAGGAAGACGCCGCTGTTGCCTCGACCCTGGCTCGATCCTGTCACCCGCTGCGGCGTGGCGAACTCGACGTGCAACTGGCACGAGCCGAACTGCTGTTTGGTCCGCGCGTAGCCGGCGCCTTTGACTGATTCCATGTACCCATCGCGGAAGATCCATTTCGAGGGTTCGCCTTTGTCGTCAACCCAATTGCTCGCGTCGCTGTCCTTGCCGGCGAAAAGCACGACCGCATCCGACGGCGCCTGCCCCGGCGTGTCCTGGGTGCTGGCGGTCCCCGGCGTGATCTTAGGCGGCGCCGGCCGGTTGACGTCGTGGACCATCCATCGACCCGTCTCGGTCTCGACGTACTGGATCCGCTGCGCCCGCCGGCCGCGATTCTGCGCTACGATCTGCGTCGTCCCGGCCACGATAATCAGCAAACAAAGTCCGACACCCATCCGCCACGTCTTGCTCATGATCGACCCTTTCGCAATGTTCTTCGGCTGGCTTGTAGTAACGCCGTGAGGCGTTTCGTAGCACGGCCGTCCCGGCCGTGAGTACCACGGGCATCCCTTCGACCGCGCTCAGAGCCTGCCCTGCGGTCGCCGACGGGGGCAGGCCCTGCCCGTTCTTGTTCATGGGCGAGACGCCCATGCTACTATGCCCTCACGGGCACACGACCAGCCATCGTATCCGAATCCGCCCCGCGCGCCAATCCAGGATTGAGTCGTCGTCGGGCGCGAATTGCGGGATTTCCCTATCGCGGCCGCCGCCGGTCGGCCGGTACGATGCCAGCAAGCCGACTGAAAGGGACTCGCGATGTTGCGCTGGATCTGGGTCGCTGTATTTCGTACCGACGCGCCGCGTGCGACGATTCTGGTGCGCCTCCTGGTCGGGTTGGTGTTCCAGTCGGAGGGGATCCAGAAGTTCCTCTTCCCTGCGTCTTTGGGTCCCGGGCGGTTCGAGGGCATCGGACTGCCGATGCCCGAGGTCCTGGCGTACTTCGTCGCCTGCGTGGAAATCGGCTGTGGCGCATTGGTCGTGCTGGGCTTGCTGACGCGCCTGGCCGCCCTGGTCCTGGCCGTGAACATTAGCGTCGCCATCGTCTCGACCAAGGTCCCTATCCTGCTGGGACACGGATTCTGGGGATTCCATCTCCGAGAGCTGTCGCGCTACGGTTTCTGGGCGATGGCCCATGAGTCCCGCACGGACTTCTGCATGTGGCTGGGCTCGCTGTTCCTGCTGATCGTCGGCGGCGGCTTGTGGTCCTTCGACGCGGCCATCACCCGGCGACAGAAGAGACAAGGATGACCACTGGCTGCGTCCGTCACCGCTTTGGCGCATTTCGGAAAATCGTCCGGTCGAGGACACCATAGGCCATGAAGCTGGTCTTGGAGGTCAGCCAGAAGCCCAACGCCAGCGTGATGACGGTGCCGGAGAAGATCGAGATCATGATCGCGATCTGGTATTTGATGGCGATCACGGGACTGGCGCCGCCGAGAATCACGCCGGTCATCATGCCAGGCAAGGACACCAGGCCAATGGTAGCCATCGTCGCGACGGTCGGCGCCAGCGCCGCCTGGCAGGCCTTGCGGATGTAGGGTCGCGTCGCTTCGTGCAACAGGGCACCGTCGGCGAGGCTTTGCAGGAAGGGCTTCTCGCCGGCGCGGATGCCTTCGTAGAACGTGCGAATCCCAACGATATCGGCGCGCAGACAGTTGCCCAGAATCATGCCGCCGATCGGGATGGCATACTGCGCATCCAGCAGGTTCGAGCGTTGGAGGATCAGCCCCACGAACAGGAGCAATGGGACAACGGTCCCGGCCAGCAGCGCCAGTGATACCGGCAGCGCGATCCGGCGCAGTCTCAGCGACGTCGATTGGACGATGGAGACATCCGCCACTGCCACCATGACCAGCAGCCAGGCGGCATTGAGCCAGACGATGTTGAGCTGGAAGATCACCTGGAGGTACAAGCCGACGAGCAGAAGCTGCACCGTCATGCGCACCAGAGAGATGACGGTCTGGCCCAGCATAGGAATGCGGTACCAGAGGATGATCGCCAACGGAAAGGTCAGCAGCAGGTACGCGGCCGCAAGCTCCCAGGCACCGATGTCAACGATATGGTTCATGCGGGACCTCGCAGCGAAAGGACCTGATCGGCAAAGGAAAACCGCTCGGCGTCATGCGCGACGAACAACACCGTGACATTCTCGCGCCGCCGGAAGTACTCAGCGACCGCGCCTTTGCTCGCGGGATCGAGAGCCGAGGTGATTTCGTCGAGCAGGAAGATGCGCCGGTCGAGCAGCAGCGCCGAGACCAGTGCGACTCTCTGCTTCTCGCCTCCCGAAAGGTCGCCAGCCTCCTTGTCGAGCAACGATGGCGCCAGGCCGAACGTTTCGAGGAACTCCGGTGCCCGCTGGAGGTTGCTCCTGAGACTCGCGTTGGCGCGATAGTGAAACGGCCGCTCCAGTACCTCGCGAACGACACCGCCGCCCAGATCAGGCTCCTGTCCCACGTAGGCAACGCGCCGCCTTAGGTTCCAGACGGTCTCGGCGGTCAACGGCGTATCGTCGATGAGGACGGTCCCGCTTTCAGGGGTGACGAAGCCCAGCAGGCAGCGCAGCACCGTGGACTTGCCACAGCCGGAGGGTCCCGTCAGCACGGCCTTGCGGCCAGCCTTCAGCGACATCGAAAAACCGCGCAGGACCATCTGCCCGTTGAACCGGACAGTGACATCCCTGGCTTCCAATACGTTGGTTTCGTCTGTCATTTTATTGCCGGCTGCGCTCCAGAGCCTTGTCCAGAGCCCCGAAGCCTTCGTTCCGTTCGTCCAGGCGCGTAATGTTCTTTTTGCGTGCGATCTCCATGAAACGTTCGTAGGTCTCCTCGATCGACGCGGGCATCGGCCAGGCGGCGCCCGACGCTTCCGCAGCTTCGCGCATTTCACCCCAGCGTATCATAAAGGTATACATGACGGGCAGTTGCGCCACCCGGACACGAAAGCGCAGCTCGGGATCGTCCTGCACCGCTTGCTCGGCCGCTCCCAGGCAGGCGAAGCCTCGCGCGAGCGTGTCGCAGGTCAAAAACTTGGCGGTGTGTATCGAGAAGCAGCCCAGCCAGTCGCCGCTGATTTCGACGGCGTCGTGCGTGACGTTGAGATACGCCTTGATGTGCGGTGCGGCCGGACCGTAGTAGCCCTCGATGAACTCGTCTATGAGCGCTTGCCCGTCGCGGCTCGGGTCCCACAGGAGCTTGGCGAGGACCCAGGCCCGCAGCTCGGCCATCTCGGCGCCGTTGGTCGTATAGGCGCCCTGCTCGAAGACGCCTTTGACGTTATGGTCGGCGAAAAACTTCACGTTGGGTCCGAGCACGCGCAGGTTCGGGTGCGGCATGATGTGGTGCCTGAAGTTCGTGGTGTAGTCCCAGACGTAGAGCCGGTCACAGATCTTCGACCAGCCGATGATGTCGTCGCGAAAGGCGCTGTTGCGCTCATCCGCCAGCGGTTTGCTGAACGAACATTCGATACTGCACAGCCGCACGATGACGTTGGGCCTCGGCTTGACGTGCCTGGGCGGCTTGCGAGTGTACTGATACGCCAAGGTGCTGATCGCGACATGGGGAAACTCGTCCTCAATCTCGGCGGCTACCGCGTTGACGAAGCGCAACATCAGACCGGCGGGACTGCCCTCTTCCTCTTCGATAGCCTTGCACTTGGCGCATTGGCAGTCGCCCCGCCAGTCGTTCTGCGAGACCGATGCGATGGTAGCGTCGGGGTTCTCACGCAGGCGCTGCTTGAGGTTGGCCACCAGTTCGGCGCGCATCGCTTCGTTGGTCAGGCAGAGTTGCACGCGTTCAGTCGTCCGTTTGCCGTCGATCTCGCTGAACCACTCGGGATGACTCTCGAAGTACGTCCCAGGTGGAATCAGGTCATAGAACGTGTGGACGAAGCCTGCGTATGTGTGTTTGCCGCCCCGCTTGGCGTCGAGACGCGCGCGATTGCCATTGCACTTGTTCCGCACCGCCCAGTCGCCGTCGAACGCGTCGAACCAATAGGGCTCGCGATACTCAAAGACCGGCGTATAAGACACATCGATATCACCGATCGTGATGGTCGGCCTTTTCGGAATCGTGCTCTCGGTGGACGACCACCAGCGACAGCCCAGATAGTCTTCGAGAAACGTGTAGACTGCGTACAGCGTCCCGCGTGGCGAACCGCCAGCCAGGATCAAGTCGTCCTGCGCCGTCCTGACGACGATGCCCTCGGCGCCAAGACCATCGACGGAGAACGCCGGCTCGGCCAGCCGTGCTGCCTGCGAACCGACACATATTCGTGACTCGGCCCTCATCCTGCCATCGGTAACGATGAACTGCGCGCCCGTAATCTCCGTCAGAAAGTGGGCCAACTCGCGTGCGCCGTGCTTCTCGGGTACGGAAGCATCGGCCGCTGCCACGATTATCACCTTTGCCTGTCCGTTTTCGGCCAGGGTCATCGCACCGTAACCGGCCGCGGCGCATGACGCGACTATAGCAGCCACAGTCCAGATATGTTTGGCCTTCAGCATCTTCTTCCCTCCACGGATCTATCGACAGTCGTTTCGCGCGTCTACGTCGCGTAGCTGTGCAGACCGGCAAACAGGCTCGAGAGATTCACCCACAGCAGCGTAATCACGATCGCCGCGAAGCCTGCGATAGCCCCGGCGCTGTTGATCCTGGGGCGCCTGGTCGCGAACATGTAACGCCAGTGGAAGTATCCTACGTAAACCAGCCACGAGGCCAACGACCAGAGCTCCTTGGGGTCCCAGCCCCAGTAGTCACCCCAGGCGAACTTACCCCAGACGCTGCCCAGCAACAGGCCCAGTGTCAGCAGCGGAAAGCCGATGGCGATCAGCTCGTAGGTCGCGCGCTCCGGCGGCAGAAACGGACTCTCGGCCTCGGGCTTTACGAACAACTGCTCGCACGCCTGGCAGAAGGCCTTGGCCATGAAAACATAGCTGAGCATGTATGCCGCGACGTGCGGCACGAACAGCCAACTCTGCAACGCCGGAGGCAACTGCTGGGGCTCGGCATCGAACATGAAACCGGCCGGGAAGAGCACGATCGCACCGATGAGCATGTCCGCCCATTGGCCGCCGATGCGGAGCACACGCCGAGAGAACCAGGAAATAGGCCAGATGAGCACGCCGAGCGACAGAAACACCTCGAACAGGTTTTGCAGCGGCGTGTGTCCCACGTGGACCCAGCGATAGCCGTACGAAACCAGCGCGACCGCGAAGCCGCCCAGGAAGAGTGCCCGGCCTGCTTTCCTCGCACGCGCGACCGTCGCGACGAAGGCCAGCAGATGCACTGCCATCGTCGCGTAGATGAGCGCGCCTTGAGCGGTGTATTTGATCTCCATCGAAGCCCCTATCCTCGCGCGCTCGGCGGCGGATCGCTCGTCACGATGCGCACGCGCTTGATGGCCGGCACGATCCGCCGGCCCCAGAAATGCCAGCACACCGCCGCCACCAGAATGACGTAGCCGGCGAATACCGCGTTCAGACCGGAGTCGGAGACTACGCGTAGCACGACATATTCACCCATCTGGTTCTCACGATACTCGTGTTGATAAAAATGATAGCCTCCGTAGTGCAGCGGGCGATTGACTTCGATCTCTTTGGCGGCGACGACAGCACCGTCTTTGACGATCCGGAGGTCGCTGACATAGTCACGGATAGCGCGTCCATAGCTCATGACAAGCCCGTCCTGCGGCCGCGTATGGCCTGGGGAGTATTCGAAAACGTAGCGGGTGGTGATGGTTCCGTCCGCCTTGGTGACCTGGACCTGGACGGCCGGGTTCGAGCCGCCGGGAGCGTCAAAGGCCACCGGTTCTTCGCCGCTGATGTCCATCTTGAAGTTCTTGAAGACGTTCCGAATCGTGATACTACCCAGACCTTGGCCTAGTCCCAACGTCTGACCGGGCTCGGCGACAAGCCTCCAGGCGTGCCCCGCTTCGTCCCAGACGAACAACGTGCCGGTGGGGTAGTGCTCGATGCGAGTATCCGCCAAGCGCACGGCGAATGGGAGCGTCCATCGGTCGTTGCTGTCGGGCACCACGACCCGATCTTCTGCGGTGCCCTCCAGAATCGCCATATGGCCCATCCACATCTTGTCGATACCGAGAAGCTGCCGTTGCAGGTCGTTGCCTCCTTTAGAGCTCCACATCGCCCCCACGAGGATCAGAATGCAGCCGGCGTGTATCGACAGCAGTGTGGGAATCCGCAGAAGTCGCCGGAAGAGCAGAATGCCAACTGCGAGCAAGCCCGTCAGCGCAAGCCAATAGACCACCAGCGGCAGCGAGTTGAAGAAGGCCTGTGCCCGGTCCGCTCCCAGGAAAGCCCCGTAGACCGACAAGCACGCCAGCACGACAATGGCAATCAGAGCCACCCAGAGCACCCAGCGTTTGAACCGACCCATAGATCTTCCCTGGTAACATCGGACTTCACCGGTCGGCCAACGCCAGATGATCCGAACCGTCCCACGCACCCCCGGAACACGTTCTCATGGTGGGTCAATTATGAAACGAGGCGGTCAGCTTCGCAAGCCTAATCGGTGCACCAGTGGTCTGCCAATCCCGCCCATTGGGTGGAAGATTGCCGAACCCGGTCCGGCTCGATAGACTATACGTCAACCGCAGGGTGGATTCTCAGCCCACGCAGGGAACGAGGTCTCGCTCTGCACAACGGAACCGGAGGCTCGGCGCATGGGAAAGAAGAAGGTGGCGTCAAGCGGCAAGTGTACGCTTTGCGGCAGCGTTTTGGACAAGGCCGCCATGACGAAGCATCTGGCCGCCTGTCGCGAGAAGAACGACGCGATGGCGTCCGGCGTGCGTCCGGGGCCGGCCACGGCGTTTCACGTGCTGGTCGAAGGCCGTTATCAACCCGAGTACTGGATGCACCTGGAGGTGCCCTCCAGGGCCTCGCTCGAAGTCTTGGACGGGTTTCTCAGGGACGTATGGCTGGAGTGTTGCGGCCATTTGAGCGCGTTCAGAATCGAAGGCATCACCTACTCTGCTGAGCCGATGGATGACTTCGAGGACGAAATGATGAACATCGCGCTGAGCGAGGTGCTCAGGCCTGGACTCAAGTTCCACCACGAGTACGATTTCGGCAGCACCACCCACTTGGTCGGGAAGGTCATCGCCGAGAGGGAAACCCGGCTCAAAGGCAAAGGCATTCGCCTTCTCGCACGCAACGAGCCGCCGGTCATCCCGTGTGGCAAGTGCGGCCAGCCGGCCGAGCAGGTCTGTGCCGGGTGCGCTTACGAAGCCAGCGGATGGCTCTGCAAGGCCTGCGCGCGTCAGCATGCCTGCGGGGCGGATATGTTCCTGCCGGTAGTCAATTCGCCGCGTGTGGGCGTCTGCGGATACACCGGATAGGCAGACCCGCGCCGCACGCCCAGCAAGGAAAGGTAACCGACAGTCGCATGGCGAAACTGAAAGTCGTAACGCGCCGGGGAGCGTTGGCCCTCGCGCAAACGCAGATGGTCATCGCCGCGGTCAAGGCGCAACATCCCGACGTCGATATCGAAGTCGAAGAGGTCACTTCCGAAGGAGATCGCGACCGGCGCACCGTCTTGTGGAACCTGAAGGACACCGGCTTTTTCACGTCCCGGCTGGAGGAGATACTTGTCGCAGGCGAAGCGGATTTCGCGGTGCACAGCTTCAAGGACCTGCCCACACGGCAGCGCGAGGGTCTGACGGTCGGCGCGGTCTACGACCGGCGGTTCCCGCAGGACTGCCTGCTGGCGCGCAGGCCGGTCGCTTCGCTCGATGAACTCGGCGTCGGAGCGAAGATCGGCACCTCCAGTCTCAGACGCGTCGCGCAACTGCGTCACTTGCGGAAAAACCTCGTGCCGGTCCCCGTCCGAGGCAATGTGCAAACGCGCATCCGCAAGCTCCAGGAAGGCGACCTTGACGCGATCGTTCTGGCGCGAGCAGGCCTGGAGAGACTGGGACTGACCGGCTTGATCTCGTTTGCGTTCGATCCGTACCAGTTTGTTCCTGCTCCCGCCCAGGGCGCGCTGGCGATCCAGACGAGAGTTGCCGACACGAGGACGAACGAGATGCTATCGTCGATCGACGACCCAGAGGCCCGCGCGATCACCGAGGCGGAGCGTCAGGTCCTGGTGGGCCTGCGGTGCGGCTGTCACGCTCCCGTCGGCGCCTATGCCGAATGCGCCGGTAACACGCTGACGCTGGAGGCGTTCATTGCGGACCCCAGCGGCACCGAACTGCTCAGGGCGCGCGCGACGGGACCGGTTTCGAGCGCCTGTGAGATCGGCGAAGAGGCCGCGCAGAAGTTGCTCAAGGCCGGTGGCAGGAGAATCCTCGATACGGTGGAAAAGGACAGGGACCGAGGTGACATCGATGGCTAAGAAAGGGTTCGCATACCTGGTCGGTGCCGGTCCCGGCCGGGCCGACTTGATCACGTTGCGCGGCGCCGAGCTGATCCGGAGCGCCGAGTGCATCATCGTGGACAAGCTGGCGAATCCCGCGCTGCTGGAAATGGCGCGTTCCGATGCCGAGATCATCAATGTGCCCAAACGCATCGGACCCGGCTCGTTCACCCAGGACCAGATCAACCGGATACTGGTGGACAAAGCTCTTGAAGGCAAGATCGTGGTGCGTCTCAAAGGCGGCGATCCCTGTATGTTCGGACGCTGCACCGAGGAAGCCATGATGCTTAACGAGGCCGGCGTCGGCTTCGAGATCGTCCCCGGCATCACCGCGGCCATCGCTGCAGCCGAGTATGCCGGGATCATGCTCACCGACCGACGCTACAGCTCGCAGGTCGCCTTCATCACCGGTCGCGAAGCCGAAGGCAAGGAGGACACCAACCTGGACTGGAACGTGCTGGCCCACTTTCCCGGTACGCTCGTGTTCTACATGGGCATCGGCACGCTGGGGCTGATCGCTGAGAATCTCATGGCGAACGGCATGCCAGCCGAGACGCCGGTGGCGCTGGTGGCCAACGCAACGTTTCCCACCCAGCGCGTCGTCAGAGCGCCACTGAGCGGGATCGTCCAGACGTGCAGCCGCGCGCGGATCGAGCCGCCCGCGCTGATCATCGTCGGACCCGCCGCCGAAGGCGACACCGAACTGAACTGGTTCATGCAACAGCCCCTCTTCGGCAAGTCCATCGTCGCGACGCGCGATCCGAAAGGCAACGCGGAGCTGGCGCGAAAGATCGTCGATCGCGGCGGCCGGCCGGTGGAATTCACCACGGTGACGATCAAGCCGCAAACCGAGAGCAACGAGTTCCTCAAGGCGCTCGCAGCGATTACCGACCACGACTGGGTCATCTTCACCAGTCCCAACGGCGTCGCGGTCTTCTTCGACGCGCTGGGCAAGCTGGGCAAGGACGCCCGCATCTTCGCGGCGGTCAAGCTGGCGACGCTTGGCGTCAAGACCGCCAAGAGCTTGGAGCGGTACGGGATTCGCGCCGACTTCGTGCCGACGGTCTTCACGGGACAGGAACTGGGCCGCCAGCTCATGGCGCACACAAACCTGCGCGACAAGAAGATCCTGCTGCTGCGCTCGGAATTGGCGTCGAACGAATTGCCCGAACTGCTGCTCAAGGCCGGCGCGAAGGTATGGGATGTCCCGCTCTATACCGCCGTCGAAGCTGAAGAGGACGGCCGTGAGTTGTCGGAGCAGATTCAAAGCGGCGCGATCGACTGGCTGACCTTCGCCAGCCCTTCGTCGGTGCGAGCCTTCTTCGCGCGCATCCCACCGGAGACGGTAAACGCGAGCCAGGTCAGGGTCGCCTCCATCGGCCCGGTCAGCGGCGCCGAGCTGGACAAGCTTGGCGTGCGCGTCGATCTCGAAGCCCCAGAGCACACCGTTGACGGGATGCTCGACGCCATCGAGGGTATAGAGGCCAGGTAAGAGACAAGATTCCGGAACCGCCCAGGTGCGGGTCTCGATCGGATCAGAAATGCACGCGAAAAAGGTTGTCTTTCCGTCGCGACCCGGATAAGATAACCCATCGGCGCTTTCGGAGATGTGCGGTCCGAGCCTGGCGACGTGCTTGCCGGTCACCATCGTCCACTACTACTGGCGGCGGGGAATCAACGGCTGCAACACCAGGCAGGATGCCTTTCTCGATGTCTATCGTGCTCTGTCGTGTAGGTGGACTTGTCACATAAACATGGGTGCGCGTTTTCAGGGGAGAAATACTATGGATGTTACGGCACGAGTACCTTGTCTCTTGCGTCTGGCCACCAAGTGCTGGTGGGTCCTACTGATATACCTAAGCGGTTGCACCTACGACATGGCGCCGCTGCATACCGCGATTCGCAAGGACAACACCAAACGAGCCCTCGAATTCATCCGTAAGGGAAAGCACATCAACGAGCGTGACCCCGTGATGCATCAGGAAACGATGGGCAAGACCCCTTTGTACTGCGCGGCGGCCCGGGGTCAGTATGATGTCGTGGTGGCGCTGCTGGAGGCCGGAGCTGACGTCCGCATGGAGGAGGAACGGGAGGGTAAGCTGCCGATTCATGCGGCGGCCTTGAACGGACAGGCACAGATCGCGGCGCTGCTGGCCGAGAAGGGAGCAGACGTTAACGCAGGCGATGATTATGGCCGTCGGCCCTTGACGTTTGCCGCCAATATCGGCCATGCCGCGACGGTCCGGGTTCTTCTGGCCCGAGGAGCGCTGGCAAATGCGAGGGAAACCGGCGGTGTGTCCGCGCTAAGCGCCGCCGCTCGCGGAGGGCACCTCGAGGCCGTGCAGGCACTGGTTCAGGCACAAGCCGAAATCAATGCGGCCGATGACGGCGGATGGACCGCGCTGATGCGAGCCGCCGCCGGGCCTCATGCCGAGGTGGCCGAGTATCTCGTGCGGAACGGCGCCGTTATTGATGCAGTGACGCCAGATGGCTGGACCGCCCTGATGCTGGGTGCCTCGAAGGGCGATCTGGCCTGCGTGAGAATGCTCGTAGAGAGCGGCGCCGCCCTCAATATGCGGTGTACAGACTGCAACTGGACGGCGCTGCACTTTGCGGCCTATCAGGATTGCGTAGACATCGCGGACTATCTCATCGATGGCGGCGCTCGGGCCGACCCGGTCTTTGCGACGGAGCGCGACTTCTACGCCAGCGCCGTCAGCAGCAAACTCTTCGCCAGACACTACGAGGAAAATGGCAATCGTGACGCGGCGCTTGGCTGCTACACGACCGCAGCGGAATGCTATGAGCAGGCCAGGGCCGGGTTCAAGGAACGGTCCCGCGAAATCGGCGGCAAGATCTCGTCGGCCAACCTTGCCGCCTTCGGTCGCTTCGTCGCGGCGGTGGCCGTGTCCGCCGTCGCCAGCGCCGCCTCGCCGAGCATCAATACGGGATCGACGAGCCATCAGATGGTCTTCTACCCGACAGGCGTTCCGTCGGCCGACACGACAGATTTGTCAAGTCTCAAGAAAGACTGCGACCGCAGGGTTAAGGAAAGCGAGCGATGCGCCGAAGCATGCCGGCAGATCATCGAATCCTACCAGGGTGACATTCTGGACGCCCGAACACAAAAACGCCTCGAGAAGGCCAGAGAAACGCTGGGTTTCTCGTAACCGCGAGAGCGATAATCGGCCACGTCGGTCGTCTTGAGAAGACCTGAGCGGGTTCGCCTATCGTGTCCCGGGCGTGCCGATGGTCCGGCCGAGTGGCAGAACAGGGCGTGTCCAACGCGAAGAAGATTCTCGTAGGGAAAGGAGATATGATGCGAGCAGTGAAATCCATCCTGATCGGCGTCTTCACCGTCATGACGCTCGCGGGCTGCGGTTCACCAACGATGACAGAATCGGAAGCAGCGGCCTCCCCCGGTCTGGCCGGCCAGGCGGTCGCGCCCGGCAAAGCCAGGATCTATGTCCTGCGGATCTCCTCAGGCCTGTCCATGGCCGCCGCCAAGGTGAGAGATGGAGACCGCACGATCGGATCGCTGCGCCAAAACACTTACCTCTGCTGGGAACGCGAGCCTGGGGAGACGGTGATTCGAAGCAGTTGGGTCCCTTTGCTCACTCCCATAGAAAGGAGCGAGGACGTTTACGAGTTACCTCTGATGGTCGAGGCTGGCAACACCTATTATCTCATGCAGCAGTGGCGAATGGGCAAGCCGCCCACCCGTCTGGCCGTGCTTGACGAGCCGTATGGGCTCAAGAAGCTTGCTGAATGCAGACAGCTCAGAGTCGCTGGCGAGTGAGGGCGCCGTCCAACCCGCCCGCGTACCGACGGGCGCCGATGGTGTACCGGTTCTTGGACGCGCAGGGCTGTGCCGACCTGATCCCAGCCGGGCACATCCCTAATGGCCGGCGCGCAAGGCACCGCCAAGCATTGGATTTCGAGATGAACCCTATTGTCCCGGGTCTCTCAATGGTATGCTGTGGCGTTTCTCTTGCGTTGACCTGAATATGGGAAGGTCTATTATGGGTTTTCCGCAGATAAGAATGCGACGGCTTCGCACGAGCACCACCATGAGACGGATGGTGCGCGAGACCGCCGTGAGCGTCGATGACCTCGTCTATCCTCTTTTCGTCCGCGCGGGCGAGAAGCTCAAGAAGCCCGTTGCCTCGATGACAGGCTGCTTTCACCTCTCAGCGGACCTGATCGCCGACGAAGCCGAGGAGATCGCGCGTCTGGGCATCCCCGCCGTGCTGCTGTTCGGACTGCCTGAGAAGAAAGACGAGAAAGGCTCCGAGGCCTGGTCGGAGACCGGCGCCGTCCAGGAAGCGATTCGCCGGATCAAGAAGCGCGTGCCGGATTTGCTCGTGATTACTGACGTGTGCCTGTGCGAGTACACTAGCACAGGTCACTGCGGCGTGATCGAAAACGGGAGGGTCGCCAACGACGCCACCTGCGAGTTGCTCGCCAAGATGGCGCTGTCGCATGCGCAGGCCGGCGCCGATATCGTCGCGCCGTCGGACATGATGGATGGGCGCATCGGCGCGATTCGCGAGGCGCTGGAGTGCAACGGCTTTGCCGATGTCGCGATCATGTCGTACGCCGCCAAGTTTGCCTCCGCCTTCTACGGTCCGTTCCGCGACGCGGCCGAATCCGCGCCGGCTTTCGGTGACCGCAAAGGCTACCAGATGGACCCGGCCAACGGGCGCGAGGCGATGCGCGAGATCGCACTGGATATCGAAGAGGGCGCCGACATCGTCATGGTCAAGCCCGCCTTGAGCTTTCTCGACATCATCCACGCGGCGCGAGAGCGCTTCGATTGTCCCCTCGCAGCCTACCACGTCAGCGGCGAATACATGATGATCCACGCGGCCGCGGAAAAAGGGCTGCTCGACGGACAAGCCGCCATGATGGAGGTCCTGACCAGCATCAAACGCGCCGGCGCCGATATCATCATCACCTACTTCGCCAAGTCCGCTGCTCCGCTGCTCCACTGAGCATGCGCTCGTGGTCCCCTTGCGAGTCGATGACGGACCGCCAGTCCCACGTGGGTGACCCAAGAGCGTACGAGGAGTCACCGCACTTCGCGATTGCGTTCTCCGCGCGCCGTCTGTACCATGTCCCCACCAACGGCGGATCAGGTGTGGGGCAACGATGTACGATATCGTGATTGTAGGTGCAGGGCCGGCGGGAGCTACTCTCGCACGGCTCATCGGACGGCGCTACCGCGTCCTGCTGGTTGACAAACGCCCGTTCGACACGTCGCCGGCCCATCCCGGTGCGGGCAAGTGCTGCGGCGGACTGCTGGCGCCGGACGCCCAGAGAATGCTCTCCACCCTGGGCCTGGGCCTGCCCAAGGACGTTCTGGAGGAGCCCCAACTGTTCGTCGTCAAGGCCGTGGACCTGCGCCAGGGTCTGGAACGCTACTATCAGCGTCACTACATCAACATGGACCGCCAGAAATTCGACGCCTGGCTGCTATCGCTGGTCCCGGCGGGCGTGGAGGTCCGAACCAACTGCCGTCTTGTCTCGTGGACGCGCGAACGCGAGGGATTTGCGCTGACGCTCATGCATGGCAACCGCTCGCAAAGCGCACACGCGAGGCTCCTGGTGGGCGCCGACGGCGCGAACTCGCGGGTCCGACGGCAGTTGTTTCCACAGAAGCCTCTTCCCCTGCGTTACATCGCTATCCAGGAGTGGGTCGAACGCGACCACGACCTTCCTTACTTCACGTCGCTGTTCGACCGCGAGATCACGGACTACTATGGCTGGACTATCCCGAAGGCCGACCACCTGCTGATCGGCGCCGCGCTACATCCAGGCCGGCAGGCTGTCGCTAGGTTTGCCCTTCTGAAAGAGAGGCTCCGACGTTATGGGTTTACGTGTGGGCGGACCGTCCGACGGGAAAGCGCGTTCATCGTGCGACCCACTGCCCGCGATGTGCGCACCGGCGCGAACGGGATCGCCTTGTTGGGCGAAGCCGCCGGCTGGATCAGTCCTAGTTCCGCCGAAGGATTCAGCTATGCCTTCCGCAGCGCCCTGGCGCTGGCCGAAGCGCTCCACGAGACACCGAGCGGCTTCGAGCGGCGCTACCACGAGAAGACCCGCCGGTTGTGGGGCAATATCCTCCTCAAATCGTGGAAATCTCGCGTTATGTTCAACCCGGCGCTGAGAAGGGCGATCATGAAATCGGGCCTTGAAAGCGTGAGAATCGCCGTGCCCTGACTCTGCTTTCCATAGGCCCCGAGCAGGCTATCGAGCATTTTCCTCTAATCTCCCTGCCGAGAGAACCGTATATTGTTGTCTCATGGAAAACACAGGCGCAGACCGAGAAACCTTGCCCAAAGGCGCCGTTCCTCACGAAGGCGGCGTGGCTTTCAGGGTGTGGGCTCCCCATGCCAAAGAGGTGTTCGTCGTCGGCACGTTCAACGCCTGGGATAAGGCCGCGGACCCTCTGACCAAACAGTCAGACGGCTGGTGGTCCGGTGACGTCACGGACGCCAAGGTCGGCGACGAGTACCGTTATCGCATCGTCTCCGACAGAGGCGAAGCCCTCAAGATCGATCCGTACGCCCGCAAGGTGACGAACTCGGTGGGCAATGGGGTCATCCTGAAAGCGGCGTCCACGAATCCGGCGCCGTTCACGCCGTCGGCGCTGAATCGGATGGTGATCTACGAGCTGCACGTCGGCACCTTCGGAAAGCGCAGCAACGACGGTCCAGGAGATCTCGAGGGCGCCATCGAACGACTGCACTACCTCAGAGACCTCGGCGTCAACGCGATCGAAGTCATGCCGTTGAGCGAATTCCCCGGCGGCTATTCCTGGGGCTACAACCCCGCGCAGATCTTCGCGGTCGAGAGCGACTACGGCACGCCGGCTTCGTTCCGAGATTTCATGACGAGAGCCCACGAGCTGGGCATGGCCGTGATCGTCGACGTCGTCTACAACCATCTGGGACCCGACGACCTGAATCTCTGGCGCTTCGACGGCTGGAGCGAGAACGACAAAGGCGGCATCTATTTCTACAACGACGAACGGGCGGAGACCCCCTGGGGTCATACCCGACCCGACTACGGTCGCGGCGAAGTCCGCGCGTTCATCCGCGACAACGCGCTGATGTGGATCGCCGAGTACGGCGTCGACGGCCTGCGCCTCGACGCTACGAACCACATCCGCAACCGGTATGGTCACGGCGGTCCCGAGGGTCAGCTCGCAGAAGGCTGGTCGCTGCTGCAATGGATCAACGAGGAGGTCCATAAGGTCCGGCCGGGCGCGCTGACGATTGCCGAGGACATGCAGGACGACGCCTCCATCGTCGCCGACCTGCAAGACGACGGCGCCGGGTTCAATACTCAATGGGACGGCCGCTTCGTGTACGAAGTCCGCCAAGCCTTGATGGCTACCGACGACGGAGAGCGGAACCTCGAGGCGATACGCGACGTGCTCCTGCACCGCTTCGGCGCAGATGCATTCGCGCGCGTGGTCTTCACCGAGTCGCACGACGAAGTCGCTAATGGCAAGGCGCGCGTCCCGCAAGAGGTGACGCCCGACGACGCCGGGAGCTGGCTGGCCAAGAAACGCTCCACGCTGGGAGCCGCGCTGGTATTCACCGCGCCAGGCGTCCCGATGATCTTCCAAGGCCAGGAATTCCTCGAAGACTCCTGGTTCCGCGACGACAACCCGGTCGATTGGTCCAAGAAGGACCGTTTCGCCGGCATCCTGCGTTTGTACCGGGACCTGATCCGTTTGCGTCTCAATCGCGACGGAAACACCGGTGGCCTGTGCGGCCAGAGCGTAGACGTCTACCACCTCAACGCGGATCAGAAAGTCATTGCCTATCACCGCTGGGACCAGGCAGGGCCAGGCGACAGCGTTGTGACCGCAGCCAACTTCTCCGCCGAGCCGCGGCAGGATTACCGCATTGGCCTACCAGCGGAAGGCAAGTGGCTGGTCCGGTTCAATAGCGATCGCAAGGTCTACGACAGCGAGTTCGGCGACGTGGGCGAGACGCCTGTGACCGGTGAAGCGCAGGAGTACGACGGCCAGCCCGCCTCAGGCGTCGTCGAGCTGGCGCCTTATAGCGCTATCATCCTCTCCCAATGACAGACTCCCGGCATTCAAACCTCTGTGCCCTCGCGGGCACACTACGAACGTCTTCTACCGGATCGGCGCGATGCGCACGACGCGGAAGTCGTCCATCGACAGGTGGTTCTCGACGGTGCGCAGGCCGAAATGGCCCCGTTGGTAAGGCTCGGTGTCCTCGTAGCGGAACAGGCGCTCGCCATCGCGATAGTACTCCACCACGCCGTCGCAGACGACGAGCTGGATGTGATAGGTATGGTTGGGGATGATCAGATGGGCCGGGTCGGTGTATTCGCCCAGCAGCTTGCGCTCGCCCGCGTGGTAGCGCCGGAATCGCGTCGTCTTGTTCGTGTTGCCGCCGTAGCCGACGTAGTAGAGGTTTAGGCCGTGATACCTCGCAAAGACCCCTTCTCGCCGCGGCCCTGCGAACAAGTCTTCCGGATGCGCGGGATCGGTCGCCATCCAGAAGCAGTTCAGGTCGCTGACGCGATCGTTCGCGCCGCCCATACGCAGGACGATGACGTCGTATTCGATCAGCACGTTGCCCGACAGCTCCGGTTTGAACCAGACCGTCGAACCGACCGGCGTATCCAGCTCCATCTCGCCTCCGGTCAGTTGAGGCTGGCCTCCCTCGGCGACCCAGTTCGACAGGCCGTGCGAGAAGTTGTCCGAGTACAACTCCTCCACCTGCGCATAGGGCAATGACCCTCTGCACGAGCGGCACGATGTTCCCGCGCAGCCTACTACCGCCACGGCGGCGATAGACAGCACACACAACAGCAATGTCTTCGGCATGAGCCATTCTCCCTTATCACTATACGACTCGTCCCGCACGAACTATGCGCGGCAACGACGCGGTTCTACTTCACCACCTGCGGATGATCGGCGCGAACCATATCCAGGTCGGCAGCGAGCGCATTGGAGCGAGCCTGCTCGACGTTCTTGCAGCCTGGGATGACGCAGGTGACCGCCGGGTGCTGCAGCGCCCAGGCCAAGGCCCACTGAGCCATCGGCACGTCCGGCGGCACCTCTTCAGCCTTGATGCGCTCGACCTGCTCGACCATCTCCAGCCGTTCGGACTCCTTCATCCAGGCGCCGCGCACGTCGCTCTTGTCGAACTGCGTGTCTTTCGAGAATTTGCCGCTCAGGAAGCCGCTGGCCAAAGGCACGCGCGCGAGCACGCCGAGATCCTGCTCGACGGCGACGTGGAACGTGTGCTTCTCGTGCTTGCGATGGAGGCGATTGTAGACGACCTGGAAGGCCGAGGCGCCAACCGCCGAAGCATCGTCAATTTGATGGACGCCGTCATAGCTCTTGGAGATGGAGATGCCCAGATGACGGATCTTGCCGGCCTGCTGCTGTGCGTGGAGCATCTGCCACAGACCTTCGGTGTCGAACATCGCGTCGGTGCCGCTGTGAAACTGGTACAGGTCGATCGCGTCGATCCGCAGCGCCTTGAGCGAGGCCTCCAGTTGCTTGCGGACTTCATCAGGACCGTAGACATCGTCGCGTTCGAAGGCGCGATGGAACTTGTGACCAAACTTGGTGGCAACGATCCACTGGTCGCGCTGCCCTTGGATAGCGCGCCCGACGAATTCCTCGGAGAGGTGGTCGCCGTAGCACTCGGCGGTATCGATCAGGTTGATCCCCAGGTCGCTCGCAGTCTTCAAGATGGCATCGACCTCATCCTGCTCGAAGTCCTTACCCCACTCGCCGCCGAACTGCCAGGTGCCGACGCCGACAACGGAAACCCGTAAATCCGTTCTGCCCAGTCTGCGATACTTCATGCCATGACTCCGTTCGCACGTTCGTAGCGCGCTTGTAGTGCTACCAGCAGTGATGCACCTGGTCTCGGATGTAGCGGTCGTAGATCGCGCGGACCTTCTGCATCGTCTCGGCGTCTAGCGCCGGCAGGTCGGCCGCGGCGAAGTTGTCCTCGGCTTGCGACGGACGTTTCGCGCCGGGGATCGCACACGTGACTGCGTCGAACATCAGTATCCACCGCAGCGCGAATTGCACAAGGCTCATGCCGGCCGGGCAGATCGCCTTCAGCTCCGCGACGGCCTTCAGGCCGGTGCCGTAATCCACGCCGGAGAAGGTCTCGCCGCGATCGAACTGCTCACCGTGACGATTGAACTGGCGATGGTCGTCCGGCGCGAAGGTCGAATCGGGTTTGAGCTTGCCGGTGAGCATGCCGGAGGCGAGCGGCACGCGCGCCAGGATGCCCACCTTGCGTTTCTGGGCCTGCGCGAAGAACAATTCCGAGGGACGATGCCTGAACATATTGAAGATGATCTGCACGCTCTGAACGTTCGGGTACTCGATGGCCTTGAGGGCTTCCTCGACCTTCTCGACGCTGACGCCGTAGTAGCGCAGCTTGCCCGCCGAGACCATGTCGTCGAGGATGCCGAAGACCTCGGGCATGTAGTAGACTTCTGTCGTCGGGCAGTGCAGTTGGAGCAGGTCGATCGCGTCGGTCGCGAGGTTCTTGAGACTGCGCTCCACGAAGCTGGTCAGGTTCTTACGGTTGTAGCCGGCGGTCACGTGCGGATCGAGCCGTCGGCCGGCCTTGGTCGCGACGTAGATGCGCCCGCGCTGCTCGCGGCAGACCTGCGCCACCAGACGCTCGCTGCGACCGTCGCCGTAAACGTCAGCGGTGTCGATGAAGTTGACGCCCATCTCGACGGCTCGCCGCAGCGCCGCCAGCGATTCGTCGTCGTCCACGGCGCCCCAGGCGCCGCCGATAGCCCAGGCCCCAAAGCTCACCGCCGACACCTTCCAGCCGGTTCGTCCCAATTCGCGATATTGCATAGCACTGCTCCGTCCATCGTTTATCGGTTGCGCGGCGCTTCGTGTCGCAACCGCAGCCGCGCGACGATTCTCATTGATCGCATTCAAACACAGACCTGCCGAATTGGCAATCCCCCATTTCGGGCCGGCGTTCAGACCGCCACCAGTACCTTCGTGATGTTCAGGGCCTTGGTCATGTCGTTCGGGTCGATGCGCACCAGCAGGCCGCGACGACCGCCGTTAATGTAGATACAATCGAGAGCGAAGATGCTCTGCTCGGCATACACCGGCATGGTGCGCCGCGTGCCGAACGGGCTCGTGCCGCCGACCTGGTAGCCACTGTGGCGGTCGGCGGTCTTCGGACCGCACGGCGCGACCGACTTGACCCCCAGCAGGCGCGCCAACTGCTTCGTCGAGACCTCGCGGTCGCCGTGCATGAGCACGATCAGCGGCGCCTTGGCGTCGGTCTCCATGACGAGCGTCTTGACTACGGCGTGCTCGTCCACGCCCAGCTCGCGCGCCGAGACCCGCGTACCGCCCTTCTCCTGGTAGGCATACAGGCAGACCTCGAACGGAATGTCGTGCTGCAGCAGGCAGCGAATCGCGTTGGTCTTCGGATAGTCCTTTTTCGACATAGGTCAACTCGTCGTCAGTGGGCGGTTGCCTTTTCGAGGGCCGCGATGTTGCACATCGCCTCCTCGTAGCCGATGCCGCAGATCTCCGTCGTCGGCCGCCAACCCGCGCAAAACGCTGGCCGTTCGGGCCGGCCGAAAAGACGACACAAGTTGTCGGCATTCAGGTTCACACAGCGCACACCTGCCGGCTTGCCGTCTGGCATCCCCGGCAGCGCCGTCACGATCGACGGTGCGATGCAGCACGCTCCGCACTTCCTGCAAGCGCTCCGGCTCGCGCGCATCAGTCTTCCCCCTTGAGCAGCGTCAGGCCTTCGACCAGCGGCGCAAACTCGGTCCACTGCCTGCGGCCGCTCCAGGTCGTGAACAGGTGACCGAGCATCTTCGGATGGTCGAGACCGGCGCTATAGCGGATCAACGCCTGCGTCGCTTCGACCTTGTTCCAGCCGGCCGGCAAGACGCGAAAGCCTTTCTCCAGGAACATCGGCACCGACGGGTAGCTGTCGCGCTGCTCGTAGTGCCAGTCGCAGATGATGATGTCCCTCGGGATCTTGTCCACCGCGGCCGCGGTGCCATAGTCGGACGCCTCCCAACGCCCGTACTTGTAGACCTTGGCATCGATCAGCCGGTCGCCCCACATGAGCATCTCCACGCCGTTGTCCTTGACGAGGTGCGCGTGCAGGTCGTTGACCGCTTTGGCGAACACCTCCGCCGGGTCCTTGCCTTTCGTGGAAGGCGAGTGCTCCGAACCGATAAGGAACACCTCGTCCATCCCGACGTGCATCGCGTCGGCGCCGAACGCATCGAGCAGCTCATCGAGCATGGGAAACACGATCTCGTAGACCTTGGGATTGAGCGGGTCCCACTCGCGGCAATAGATTCCCTCATTGCCTTCGAACGCGCCCGGCGTCAAGTCCAACTCCGGATACTTCGTCAACAGCGGGAAGGTGCGCTTGGCCCAGGACTGATGACCCAGGCAAGAGAACTGCGGGATCAACCGGATACCATGCGCACGGCAGGTAGCGACCAGCTTGCGCGCCCCGTCGCGCGTGATCGGCGAGGCGCCGGCGCGCAGCTCCGGATGCGACTGATACGTAAACCCATAGTTGACTTCGAGGATCACGACGTTGACGCCCATCTGCGCCAGCGTCGGGAGCTCCTTGCCGAGCGCCTCCAGCGCCGCGTCGGAGCCGTAGTTGATCAGATGCAGGGCGCGCCACTGCCCCGCCGCCGGGCCTTTGGGTGCCTCCGTCGCGGCCGCGCCGCTCCAGGCGCATAGCGCAAGCGCGCCGGTGAGCGTCATCACGAAAAACCTCGTTGAGAGCCGCATGTCAATCCTCCCTGTCCTGTCAAAAAGCCATGCAACTGACGGGCAACACACAAGACACTCCGAATTGTAGTTTCCCTCGCGAACGGACGCAAATGCAATAATCTCCACCCTGCCGACCAAGATCGCACGCGCCGGCGTTTTTGCGTTTCCGTCCGGAGGCAGCACCTGTATCATCTCCTCAGACATCTGCAATTGAAGGAGTTTTCGGCGCGGCTCAGGTTGCGGCCGCACCGATGGAGGCACGAGCATGAAGAAACTGAGAGAGTTCGTCAAATCGACCCTGATCGGCGGTCTGCTGGT
>JAFGLV010000148.1 GCA_016927855.1 Sedimentisphaerales bacterium | reverse complement strand
TGCCCTGGTCAAGGCTCAGTTCAATCAGATCGTCAATGAGAACGACCTGAAGCCGGCTCTCATTCATCCGAATCCCGGCCCGGACGGCTATGATTGGGGCCCGGCCGATGCGTTTGTGCAGTTTGGCCTGGACAACAACATGTATATCGTCGGCCATACGCTTGTCTGGCACAGCCAGGTGCCCAACTGGTTCTTCCAGGGAACCGCGACGGAGACATCAGATGCGGCTGCCGTTGAAACACCTACAACTCCAGAAGCCGGTCGCAGAGGTGGCCGTGGTGGATTCGGCCGTCGTGGCATTACCGGCCCGCTGGCGACCCGTGAGGAATTGCTCGAGCGCATGCGCGACCACATCCATACCGTAGTCGGACGCTACAAGGGTAAGATCAAGGTCTGGGACGTGGTGAACGAGGCCCTGGCCGACGGCGGCACCGAGACCCTGCGAAACTCGTACTGGACGCAAATCATCGGACCGGACTTCATTGCCAAGGCCTTCCAATACGCCCACGAAGCGGACCCGGATGCGATTCTCCGCTACAATGACTATGGCCTGGAGAATCCGGCCAAGCGTGAAAGACTCAAGAAATTGATCAAGGACCTTCAGGACCAGAATATTCCGGTTCATGCCATCGGCACCCAGACCCACATCAACGTTTCAACGACTTTTGAAAGGATGGATGAGACACTGGCGGACCTGGCGTCGATCGGCCTGCCCATTCACATCACCGAACTCGACGTCAACGCCGCCATGCGTGGCCAGCGTAACACCAGTGGGGATGTCGCCGGGGCCGCCGCACGCACTCAAGGCGGCGTGGTGAGCGAAGCCGACCAACGGCAGGCCAAAGCGTACGCCGATCTCTTCCGCGCGATCATGAAGCACAAGGACTCCGTGAAGGTGGTCACGTTCTGGGGTGCGAATGATGCGGTCTCGTGGCTCGGACGAGGTCGTCCGCTGCTCTTCGACGGCAGCAATCAGCCCAAACCGGCCTTCGACGCGGTTATCGACGTCGCCAAGGAACAGTGAACCGTCTTCTTCCACGGGCCGATGCCGGGCAATCACTGGACACATCGATGGTTGCCCGGCCGGCCGAGAACGACTGCTACCTCGTCCTGGATGGCGCTCGCATGGGCCGTGACTGTCTGTAGCCGTTGCGAAAGCACGTCATTCCGTTGGTCGAACGCGAGTACAGCGTCCGCCGTCATCCGAAAGGACGGGCGCTCTCGGGCCTGTCCATGGGCGGGCGCCACACGCTGTTCGTCGGGTTCAATTCCCTGGACCTGTTCGCCAACTTTGGCGTGCTCAGCGCCGGTGATGTCAACAGCGAGACCTCGATCGCGGCGTTCCTCAACGATCCGAACGTCAACGAAAAAGTCGACTACCTGTTTGTGGGACAGGGTACAGGTGAGGCCGAGGGCCGGATGGGCGCCCGCTGCGTGGCTCTGCATGAGGCCCTCACGAACCACAAGATAGAGCACGACTACTACGTGGGCGGACATGGCGGCCACGATTGGTCCACCTGGCGTCACTGGCTCTACTACCGCTTCCTGCCGAACCTGCGGCGTAAGAATCATCAACCACGTCCTATGGACGTGGTTGAGAATTCTCCCGTCGAGGCTATCCATCGATCAGAGCAATCTCTAAGAACCTCTAACAGAATGGTCTGTCGCGCTGCGGACGTCGTAGGGGCAACCCTCTGTGATTGCCCCCTTCGGCAAGCTCAGGGCAAGCTCTGGGCAGGCACGGGGGCCTGCCCCTACCCATCCACCGGTCATTCTGATAGGCGCTCTACGCTTCTCTCTTGTCTCGGCTCTGTCATCTGCGGAGCAGGAGTGCCAGAGGCCCCGCGGTCACCAGCAAGCCCCCGGCGCCTGTCCAGAGGATCCAGGAGCGATTCGCTCGACTTCGACCTGACGCATCAGGTTCTCCGGACTCGGCTGCCGGACCATTCGTATCCAAAGGCCGGGCTTCCTGATCCCCATCAACTGCGGAGTTGGGCGGCACGCCTTGGTCCTGTGTGGTGTTGTTGGCGAACTCCGCGTCCTGCCGCGGCTTCTCCGGTGCCTCCTCATTGAGGGCAGCAGAGGTGCTGTAGCGGTAGCTCACTGCCGCAATGCTCGCCTTATCGGACAGCACGTTGCAGTAGAACCTCGATAGTGCCCCGGATGCGTCGGGCGAGAGAACATCGGTGCGAGAGCTTGCATCCTTGAAAACGAAGTCCGCCACGACTTCCGTGTCGACATACTGGGTCCTACCGCTTCTGAGTGTCATAGCGGCGCGGCCCCGTCCGCTCACGGGCAGCTCAAGGTTCTTGATCGCCGAAAGCACTGTTTGGAGCACCGCATTGGGATCGTTCACCTTGACTGCTGTACCGGCTACAGAGTCGCTTGCCCTCCCCATCGAAAGGGCCAGAGCTAGCGCCACGCCGCATGAGAACAGCTTTGTCCGTACCACATAGACTCACCTCGCACTAAAGACGCTCTTGGCGGAGTTCCCTCTCGCGTTTCTTCTCACAAGGTCCCGCCTCGCGATGCCGGGCATCGGCGGAGCGCAGTACCTCACTGGGACGATTCGCCGGATTGATGTTGGAAATCGTGCGGTCCCGGTTCGTTTGGCAGGAACAGCAACGGAATATCGATTTCATTGCCATCTCCGGTCATCGTCAGGCGGACCGTCGATGGTGCCCAAGTCAACTTGCTCATTGGCAATGTGGATGGTCGGCGCATCTTGCCGTACTACCTCCAGAAAGGCGAGTGTCTCCACTGCCACACCCAGAATCAGGACCGCGTACGAGAGAACCCGTCGTTTCCGCATGGTGTGCTCACCCTGCCCAAGTCGGCTTGCCTTCATTATGGTCTTGCGACGAGCGAAAAGCAAGCGGAAAAGGCGGCGGCGCGGGTGGTGGGTGCGCTGCACGTTTGTAGGTAGATTCTGCGGGCCGGTAACTGCGCTTGTCATTTCGACTGGAGGACTGCCGCAAAGCCTGCCCTGAGCGAAGTCGAACGGGCAGCCCGCAATGGAGAAATCTGGCTGAGGACGAAGCGCCTGTTTCACAAGCAGCCGGATGTCTCGACGGCGCTTCGCTCTGCTCGACATGACAAACAGGCCGATTGCCCACGTTACCTACAAACACGAATCGCACCCGCGGGTGGTTTTCCCTCAGGCCGTGGAAAGGTCGTGCCTATCGAGACGCATGGCCTTAAGGCAAGACGGTGTGGAAAGCGCTAAAGCAAGGGTTGACAGACGTCGATGATGGTGGCAAATAGGTAGTCGCCTGAACTGAGTTAGACCGTGGCCAATGAACCCAACAAGAGATAGACAACGTGGGGTAACAATGACAGTGGCAGCGCTCGTGCGGGGTGCTTGGCCGTCGGACATCGGCATTATCATAATTATCGGAGGTGCGCTGAAGCTGCCCTGAGAACGCCCAGGACCGGTTGAACCCAAGAGCCTTCCAGAGCAGCCCGCTCCGGAAGGCTCTTTTCGTTGGGACCTGCCCCATGCAACGACCCTAGCGCACCAGGGGCGTTCTTGACAGAGCCGACGGCAGCCCTTAACATACGTGATTCCTTTTATAGCTTGGAAGGACGTTACCCATGTCGGATGAGAAAAAAGCCAACTACCGGGATACGCTGAATCTGCCGGAAACGAGCTTTGCGATGAAGGCCAACCTGGTGCAGCGCGGGCCGCAGATGCGCCGGCGCTGGGACCAGGAGAACCTCTATACCCAGATTCGCACCGCGCGGCTGGGATCGCCGCTTTACGTGCTGCACGACGGGCCGCCTTACGCCAACGGCGACATCCACATGGGGCACGTCATCAACAAGGTGCTCAAGGACTTCGTGGTCAAGTACAAGACGATGGCCGGGTTCGATGCACCGTATATCCCCGGTTGGGACTGCCATGGCCTGCCGATCGAATCGCGCGTCATGACCGACCTGGGCGAACGGGCCAAGCAGATGAGCAAGGCCGAGGTCCGCCGGGACTGCATGAAATACGCCTCCAAGTACGTCAAGCTCCAGACGAGCCAGTTCCAGACGCTGGGCGTGTTCGGCGATTTCGCCAATCCGTACCTGACGTTCAAGCCGCAATACGAAGCCGGTATCCTGGAGGTCTTCGCCGAACTCGTCGGCAAGGGCCTGGTCTACAAGCAGCTCAAGCCCATCCACTGGTGCGTCGGCTGTGAGACGGCGCTGGCGGAGGCGGAGCTGGAGTACCGGGACATTGGCTCGCCCAGCATCTTCGTGAACTTCCCCGCTACCGACGACACGGCCAAGCGGCTGGTCGAACTGGGGCTCGTCACCGACGAGCAGGCGCGCGACGCGGCGGTGTGCTTTATGATCTGGACGACCACGCCTTGGACGCTGGCGGCCAACCTGGCGATCGCGGTGCATCCGCAGCTTGAGTATGTGACATTGAGTTACGAGAAGGACGGACGCAAGTACGTCAGCGTGGTCTCGACCGACCGGGTCGAGGCGGTCGCGCAGGCGGGCGGGCGGGCGGAAGGCCAGTACGCGCTGAGCCCGACGAAGGTGCGCGGCGATGCGCTGGAGGGTTTGCGCTATCGGCACCCGTTCATCGCGAGCAACCCGACGGACAAGGATGCGTACATGCTTATCCTGGCGGATTACGTCACGACCGAAGACGGGACGGGGCTCGTCCATACCGCGCCGGGGCACGGCATGGAGGACTACATGTCCGGCCAGAAGTATGGGCTGGCGGTCTACTCACCCGTCCAGGACGACGGCTCCTACGACCAGAGTGTGCCCGAGTGGCTGCGAGGCAAGAGCGTGCTCGACGTGGACAAGCCGGTCAACGACTACCTGGCGCAGCAAGGGTGGCTGTTCGCGCAGAGTGAAATCCGGCACAGCTATCCGCACTGCTGGCGCAGCAAGGACCCGGTGATCTTCCGCGCGACCGAGCAGTGGTTCATCAGCGTAGACAAGGAGGTGCCCCATGCCGGCAAGAACCTGCGACAGATGGCACTGGAGAGCTGCACGCGGGTGCGCTGGATTCCCACCTGGGGTCAGAAGCGGATCGCCGGCATGTTGGAATCGCGGCCGGACTGGTGCATCAGCCGTCAGCGCAGTTGGGGCCTGCCGATCCCGGTGTTCGTCGCGCCCGACGGCCGCACGCTGCTGACGAAAGAGTCGGTTCTGGCGGTCTCGAAGCATATCGCCAAGCGCGGCTCGGATAGCTGGTTCACGGATTCGGCCCGTGACATCCTGGGCGACGGTTTCGCGCTGCCCGACGGGTTCGACCTCGACACGCTGGGCAGGGAAGAGAACATCTTTGACGTGTGGTTCGAGTCGGGTTGTAGCTGGTACAGCGTCGCGCGGGCGGCGGGCTGGCCGGTGCCGGTCGATCTCTACCTCGAAGGGTCCGACCAGCATCGGGGCTGGTTCCAGCTCTCGCTGCTGCCGGCGCTTGGCGCGATCGGCACCGAGCCGTTCAAGAGCGTCCTGACGCACGGCTTCACCGTCGACGAGAAAGGCATGAAACAGTCGAAATCGCTCGGCAATTACGTCAACGCGCTCGACGAAGTGAACAAATACGGCGCCGACATCCTGCGGCTCTGGGTCGCGAGCGTCAACTACCAGGAGGACATCCGCTGCAACGACGAGCTGATCGGCCGCACGCAGGACGCCTATCGCAAGATCCGCAACACGCTGCGCTATCTGCTGGGCAACCTCGACGATTTCGAGCCGGCGCTGCACGCGTTGCCCTACGACAACCTGCACGCGATCGACCGCTGGGCGATGCAGCAGTTGCAGCGGCTCATCGCGGACGTCACCGACGCTTATGACAACTTCGTCTTCCATCGCGTTTTCGGCCTGCTCTACAACTTCTGCACGGTGCAGATGAGCAGCATCTACCTGGACGTACTCAAGGACCGCCTGTATTGCGACGGTGCCGACAGCATCTCCCGCCGCAGCGCGCAGACCGTCATGTACGAAATCCTTGGCACCCTGGTGCGGCTGCTGGCGCCGATCCTCGCGCACACCGCTGAGGAAGCGTGGGACGCGATGAAGTTCAAGCCCCAGGATTGCACCAGCGTGCATCTGGCGCTGCTGCCCAAGGTCGATACGACGATCGACTATCAGAGCGAGGAGGCGAAGTGGCAGAAGCTGATGGACCTGCGCGACCAGGTCCTGCGCGCGTTGGAGGGCCTGCGCCAGGACAAGACCATCGCGAGCAATCAGGAGGCGACGGTGACGCTGCGCTGCACCGAGGCGGACGCGGCAGCAGTAGAGGCCTTCGGCATCGAAGCCTTCGCGGCGCTATGCATTGTCAGCGAGGTCAAGCTCCAGCCCGGCGCCGACTCCACGGCTGTTACCGTCGCCAAGAGCGCGCACGCCAAGTGCCAGCGCTGCTGGAATTACTGGCTCACCGTCGGCGCCGACAGCGAGTATCCCGACATCTGCCAGCGCTGCGCCAGCGTCGTCCGCGGGTGATCTCTTACCGCGGAGGACGCAGAGGAGAGGGGAGGAAGAGATGGACGTGAACGAGGTCACGTGTCACGTAGTGGACGCGGCGATGAAGGTGCATTCGGCGCTCGGACCGGGGCTACTCGAAAGCGCCTATGAAGCCTGTCTCCAGCACGAACTGATCCAACGGGGGTTCGATGTCAAGCGACAACTCGCGCTGCCTGTGACCTATGACAGCATTCAGGTAGATGCAGGGTACCGGCTGGACTTGCTGGTAGCTGATACAGTTATCGTCGAACTCAAGGCAGTCAGCGAGTTGATCGCCCTCCACAAAGCACAGCTTCTCTCCTACCTGAAGCTGAGCGGCAAGAAGGTCGGCCTGCTCATCAACTTCAACGTTGTCCACCTCAGAGAGGGAATCAAGCGCATGGTGAACGAATTGTGATCGCACACCGGCTTGGCCCCCTTCTCCTCTGCGTCGTCCGCGGCGAAATCTTACCGTTCGTCGCGCGAAAGCTGCTCAACGACTTTGCCATAGACCTCGTCGAGCGTGACATTGGCGATAGCGTGGGCGGGGTTGGTGCACCTGATGGCCAGACCCCTCTCGGCCAAGTCTCGGGCGACGACGCATTCGGGTCGGCCGTACGGGCCGACTCGCAGCGGGTTGGACCAACTGAACATCATCACCAACGGTCGGTTCAACGCGGCGGCGACGTGGCCGGGGCCGGTGTCGTTGCTGACGACGAGGCGCGCGCGGCGCAAGACCTCGATCAGTTCGGGCAACGATGTGCGCCCGGCAAGAGACACGATGCGGGATTGCGCATGACCTTGAATCTGCTCGATCATGGTGCCTTCGGCACGACTGCCGGTCGCGACGATGGCCAGATCGTACTCGGAGGCGAGCCGGTCGGCCAACGCGGCGAAGCGCTCGGCGGGCCAGCACTTGGTGACTTGGGCCGAGCCTGGAATCAGGACGGCGTATCGATCCCGCTCCACGCCTTCGCGAGCCAGCAACTCGCTGACAGCCTCCGCGGCGTCCGGCTTGCTTGGCAGCGTGAATTCGACGCCCAAGTCTGTCCCGCCCATCGTTTCGACCAGCTTCAGGTAATAGTCAACGACGTGGACCCATTCGGCGCGGACCGGCACCGAGGTCGTGTAGAAGTAATGGGCCAGCTCCCGCCGCCAGACCGGGCCGAAACGCTGCCTGCAACCCGACAGCCAGGCCAGCGACGCGGTGCGGAACAGTCCCTGCAGGTCCAGCACGACGTCATAGCGACGTCGCCGCAACCCGCCGATCAGAGCAACGAGCGCACCGAAGGCACCGGGATCGCGCCACGCCTGGCCGAGTCGCTTGCGGTCGAATGGGACAATCTCGTCGAGGTGCGGATGGCCTTCGATCAGCGGCGCGAACTCGGGGCGGATCAGCCAGTCGATCTGCGCCTCGGGCCAGTTACGCCGCAGCGCCGACAGCGCCGGCAACGCCATGACGATGTCACCGAGAGAGCTGGGCTTGATGAGCAGGATGTTCGTCCATGCGTGCGACATTCGTTGCGGATTGTACGCGACCGCACTGCCTCTGGCAATGAACCGGTTGCCAAATCGGCGAATCGCGGTTGTGCTTCGGGGTCGCACACGGTAGGATCGGGTGCATGGCGCGAAAAGGCAGATACGTTTACGAGTGGCCCCGGCCGATGGTGACGACCGACGCGACGGTGTTCAGCTTCGCGCGGGGCAAGGCCTGGCTGCTGCTGGTCAACCGCAAGCGCGATCCCTACCAGGGACACTGGGCCACCCCCGGCGGATTCATCGAAATGGACGAGGAGCTGGAAGACGCGGTTGTGCGAGAGTTGAGGGAGGAGACGGGGCTGACCGGCGTGCCGCTCGAACAGATGCGCACCTTCGGCACCGTCGGGCGCGACCCGCGCGGACGCCAGATCACCGTCGTGTTTCTGGGCGTCATCCAAGGGAAGCAGCCAGCCGTCAAAGGTGGGGATGACGCCGCGGAAGCGCGCTGGTTCGAGATCGACCATCTGCCTGAGGAGATGGCCTTCGATCACAGCCGCGTCGCGCGTTTCGCCATTGGCAGGCTCAAGCGCAAGAAGGCTTACCGCGCCTACCTCGCTGCGCATCGAAGGTAGAATCGAGTCCCCCTACCCCCCCTGCCGCCGTACCCCGATCAGGCGTGCGTTCGCCGCACACGCTCGTCTCGGTTGCGTCTGGTGTACGGCGGCGCTAGCCGTCGGTCCCGTTGGCGGCTTTCCTCAACTGCTGGTTGAACATCTTCAGTTGGGTGGCGATGGCGCCGAGGGCCCATTCGATGTAGTGCAGGCTGTGGGCGGGTTTGTGATGGCGTTCGTTGGTCAGCCCGCGCTGGACGGCCTGCACGAACCGGCTGATCGTCTGGGCGCTGATCTGCGTGGGCTCGTGCGACCAGCGCTTGAGCTGCTCGTATTGCTCGCGCAGGCCCGGGTCGGCCTGGAGCTGCTCGGCACTGAGATAGTCGCCGGGATTGAGGGCAAGCTGCAGGCCCTTGAGGCACAGGATCAGCGCTTCGTAGTTGGCTCTCCTCTCCAGGCGGATGAACTTGTATTGCTGGATGTACGTCGTCGCCTGGGCCGGCGGCTTGTTGGCAATCTCGTCGACGCCGAGGAACCAGTTGCGCCGGCTGCGGTGCGCGAAGACCAGCTCCTCGCCGACGCGATAGCGCGTGATCTCATCATGTCCCATGCGCGAGACCCAGAGGCCCCCGCGCTTGTGCTCCGGCCCGCCTCCCAGAGCCAGCAGACACTTGACGAAGCCCAGCGGCAGCACGGTTTGCGTATCGATCTGGTTCTTGAGCAACTGGAAGGACAAGTGCAGGCTGTGGGGACGCACCTGGAAGAACGCCACCAACTCGTGAATCAACTGGTTCAGCAGCCAGGGATCGCAGGTGGCCGGACGGGACAGCTCGCCAGCAATGCTGAGCCGACCCGGAGCGATTTCGAGAAAGCCCGACCGACGGGCCCGTTCACCGGCACCGGTATGGTCGTCCACGTAACCGCCCAGCTTCCAGCACAGCACGTCGAGGCCGAAATCGTAGAAGTACCTGAACCCGTCGTACGCGGGATCGGTCGCGTTGGCGACGCTGCGGTACGGCTCGATCGTGGCCGGACCGAGATTGCTCAATTCCAGCTCGAAGCCCAGAGGAATCAGGCCGGGCTGCAGATTCGACCGAATACGCGTCAGATGCGCCTCGGCGACCCGTGACTCGAAAATGCTCTTCGACGCGCGGACTGCGTACTTGACGTAGTCGATCAGGTCGTATTTCTCGTAGGGCATCGTTTCCAGGAATCGCTCGGTGAGCAAGTCCACGGCGCTGCTGTTGGCATTGATGATCTGCAAGGCGGCCAGGAGGCTGACCGAGCGGGCGTAGTAGCGCTCGGAGTTGCGCATGTGCTCCAGCTCGAAGCGAAAGCGGCTCTGGATCTGCTGCTCGACCTGATTGAGCAAGACTTGCCTGACCACGAGCGTCAGATAGTAGCGAATGTAGGGTTGGGCCTTCGGGTCGCCCAGCAGGTGCCGGATGCTGGGACGAGGGCGGTCCAGCTCGCGTTCGAGGTAGTAGTCCGGCACCGCGTCGCTGTGATAGTGGGTCATCACCAGGTCGCGCTCCGTCGTCGCGAGCAGCTCGCGCTGGGCCTGGCGCTCGATCTCGGCATCCGCGGAGCGCTCGCCGGGCCGCGTGCGCCGCTTGAGGAATTGCTCGATGCGTTTGCGCAGCCACAACTCGTGGATCAAGTTGACGTGAAAGCGATCGCCGAAGTGCTTGCGCATCGACTCGGTGGTCACGAGATAGGCTTGAGCTTCGACCGTACCCTGGGCGGTGTGCACCTGGACGGTCTCGCGCTGGTAGCGCTTGCCTTCGTAGCGGTCGATCTCCGCCAGCGCCGCCAGCGGGACGTCGCGAACGACCAGCCCTTCGATCCGGGCGTTCGGCGCCTTGACGGCATACCAGTAGACATTGTCGGGACTGACCCGGCGATGATCCGGCAGGAAAGCAGGCTCGGCCAGCAGTGTCTTACGATCGAGCTTCGAGGGCTTTCGCGCGAAGCTGTAACCGCTGACGGACTGGAACACCCGGCTGTCGCGAAGAGATCCGTAGATGAAGATATTCGTTTTCTGTCTATGCATACTCGCGGTGCCGGACCCGGTAGAGATCGATCCGGCCAGCCTCAGTCCTCGCTCAAAATGCGCCGGCGCAGCTTCAGCAGCTCCTTGAAGGCGCGCAGAATGACCTTGGGATTGGCCCCGGTGGGCCGGCCGGCGGTGCGCGGAAAGTGGTGAACCCCCTTCTGCGTGATCCGGTAGCCTTTCCGCGCCAGGCGTGCCAGGATCTCCGTGTCGATCAGGGCGCCGGTACTCTCCATCTTGATGTGGTCGAAAATCTCCCGCTTGTACAGCTTGAAAGCACAATCCACGTCGCGCAGATTCAGCGAGAAGATCAATCCCGTCATTCGGGTCCAGAGCCATCCGGCCAGCTTGCGCATCACGTTGTCCTGGCGGTTGATACGATAACAGCTCACGACGTCGTAGTCCGCCATGAGCGGCAGCAGCGCCGGCATCTCGTTCAGGTCGAACTGCCCGTCGCCGTCCGTGTAGAAGACCAACTCCTTGGTCGCGGCCCGAAAGCCGGACTGCAAGGCGGCGCCGTAGCCGAGATTGTGCGGATGGTGGACCACGCGCACGCGGTCGTGAGCGGAGGCGATCTCATCGGCGATGCGACCGGTGTCGTCGGCGCTGCCGTCATCGACGATGATGACCTCGTAGTCGGCGCCGAGCCGCTCAAGCACGTCAAGGGCACTCTGCGCGACACGCGCGACGTTCTCCTGCTCGTTGTAGCAAGGGAAGAACACCGTGAGCGATACCCCCGAGGGCAGGTCGCGTCCCTGATCTGCGGACTTGCCCACCTGGGCCATAGATCACCACCTCTTCGTCGCGGCAATGCGGTCGCGCTCGGCCACGTAGCGATCGATCCGCTGGGCGCAGTCATTGGCGGTTGCGGTGTCGCCTTGGGCGCGCGCGGTCCGCTCCAACAGGATCAGTGCCAGGCGCACCGCTTCGATCCGCAGGTTGTAGCCGTCTGTGCCCTCGTACTGCTCCTTGTTCTGCTCGAAGTCATCCACGTAGGCCTGGCAGACCGCTTCGACGCGCGGCCGCAACTCCGGAACCGGCGCCGCCAGGCTCAGCAGGTCCACTACCGGGTCCGGCGAGGGGTACAGCTCGAACGCCTTGACGACCATTTCGAGACCCTGTTTCTTCAGCTCCAGGTCGCGGGTTAGCAACAGGTTGTGTCCCTTGCTGAAGTTTGCCGAATACTCGTCGGGATAGATCGCGGCGCCGGTGAGCATGTCCTCGTAGAGCTTCCTGCCCTTCTCGGTCTGGACGTTGACGTACAACCGCTGCCTGTTGTTGCCGAACACGATCTGCCAGATGGGGCTTTGGTCAAGCCCCATGACGAAAGGTTTGAGGAACTGACCGGAGGGCATGAGGATGACCCATACGTCATGCTTGTCCAGTTCCTGGGCGACCCAGTTGCCAATTTCGACATAGTCTCGAGGGGTAAGCTGCTCTTCCTTTTGTGCGGCTTCCTGCACCGGCGGTCCGCCTGCAATAATCCGCGACCAGAGATCGAACACGCGCGTGTCGTAGGCTGCCTGGGCGCGTCCGTCCATGAAAAGCTGCAAAGGGGTCCGGCCGGTGTTGGGGTCGGGGTCCTGGCCCCAGGCGATGAAGCCGCCCTCCGTCCAGTAGTTGAACATGTTGCCGCTGAGCTTATTGTCGCGAATGAACTGGCAGGCGTAGAACGGTTTGGCATCCGAAGCGGTCATGCGCATGAAGACGGAGGTCAGCTCGGGATCGGACGGCCAATAGTCGAGGTAGACGCGCTTGAACGTGGAACCGACCCAGACGCCGTAACCGAGCGCCAAACCGGCCACCAGCAGCAGCGCGATCCGGCAGGCGGGTTGAATGTAGGCGTACCAGCTTGGCGCCTTACCGGAGTCCTTCTCCCGCGCCCGCCGGTACGGAAGGACCAGCAACGGCAGAAAGGCAATCGCCGAGAAAGCCAGAATCACACCGATCAGCAACAGCCAGAACCGTGGTTGTACCAGCCTCGGATCGCTCGGCACCGGCAGGAAGAGCCACCGCCAAAGAACTCCACGATAGACCGCCAGGACCACCAGTGTGCCGCCGAGCGCCAGCACGATCCCGCGCAGCACCGTCGGTTCGAGGGTCGACTCCAGCGTGCGCCCTTGGCGGCGCACGTGGACCAGGGTCGTCACGTATGTCACGAGGTGCTGGACCAGCAGCGCCAGGATCGGACAGGCCGCGTAGCCGGCGATCGGGATGAAACGCCGCGAGCGAATGGCCATGTAGATCGTCATAGCCGCGATGACCACCAGCGCCAGGTCCACCCTGGGCCAAGTGAACTCCCCGACGGCCGGCTGCTTGCGGCCGGGCGGCTTCGCCAGGCGCACGGTCTGAACCAGCGTGACGGACCACGCGATCAGAACCAGCCACGCGAAGACGAACATCACCAGAAACGGAATGGCGGTGCCGACCGGGTTGGTCCAGTCGAGCGCGCGATGCCATTCGTGAACGTCGCGCCAGCGCTCGGCGTTCTTGCTCAGGCTGATGATGTACGTGTGCGTCAGGTTGGTCAGGTGGAAGGGATTGAACACGACCATCGCAACGAACGCCACCGCGCCGGCGCCCATCGTATGGAAGATGCCTCTCCACTCCATCACGCGCGTCACCCGGTCTTTCAACACCGCGACCACGGCGCCAAGCGCCACTGCGAACGAGAAGATACCGACGAACGCCAGACGCGCGCTGGACACATACGCCGCCAGGATCTCCCGACCGTAGCTGTTGAGGTTCAGTGGGACTTCCGGGAAGAACTGCGTCAGGAAGAGCACGAATAGAATCCCGGAAACCGAGGCGTGAAAGGCGATGATCCCGGCCAAGCCGATCTGACGATAGGCCGTCAGAGCGATGCTGCCGGCGATCGCAATCAACGCCAGGTAGAACACCCAGTCCTTCAACAAGGGGATCGGCTTCAGATAGTCGTGATGAAAGAACCGATTCGCCAGCATCGCCATGACCGTCCACGTCAGGATGCTGTAAACCGCGATGGTCCAGCGCTGAGGCAGGCGCATGATCACGTGCCAGGCCACGAAAGGCGTCAGCGCGATGAAGGCGTAGAGGTAGCCGCCATGGACGTTGGACCAGAACACGACGACCGGGACGATCAGCCAGATGTACCGCGCATCGCGGTAGCCGGTCAGCGCCAGGATCAGCAGAAAGACCGTCACCAGGAGGTTGGAGAAACCGGCCGGGCGCACATCGAGAAAAGACCGCCCGACAAACATCGCAAAGCAGATGAAGACGACCGCCAGCAGACGATTGACGCCCAGGACCCGGCAGGTCGCGTACAGAAAGACCACCGCCAGGAAATAGAGGGCGAACTTCCAGAGGATCAGCGCATCGAAGTAGGGCTCCCTTTCCGAGCCGAGCATGGTCGAGAGCTTGTAGAATATGACATGGGTCAGCCAGTTCTGGTTGATCCAGCCGGTGGGGTGCCAGTATCGGACGGTGTCCAGGCCGACAGCTTTGGTGATGTCGCGTGCCCAGCCGGGCCAGTGTGCGACCTCCTCCTCGGTGGGGCCGGCCTCATGCGCGTTGGCGCTGAACGGCTCGACGGCATCGACGCCGTGATTGACGAAGTGCCGCCCGCACGCCATCGCGACCCAGGTGTCGCCGGCCGCGACCATGTGCGTGCAGGCGTGGAACGCGAAGATGAACATCGCCAGCCAGCCGATAATCATCGGCCCGCCCGCCAAAGCGCCGCGTCGCGGATCGTCCAATAGCTTGTCGGCCCCGCCGGAGCCGTTCAACCGTGCCCAAATCCCGTCAGACAACGCACATTCTCCTGAAAACATGTAACCATACCCTGCCCTGGATATATCGTCAAGAACATGGGCAGGGCTGTTGCTCCCTTTCAGAATAAGCTGAGAGCAACACCTCGCCGCACGGCTGCTCGGGAGACGGCCCGACTGTCGCCATCTTGAAACCGGGATCGCCCCCTATCCCGCGCAGGCAGGCATGCGCAACGCCAGCCTTGGCCCAGGCCAACAATACGTATACGTTGTCAGGTACAGCCACGTTCACAGCGCGGGCTTTCGCGCACGCCCGGCGCTGCGTCACCGGCTCAGCCACTTCTCCAGGCGGTCGAGGCCCTTGGTGATCTGGGCCATCGAGGTGGCGAAGCTCAGGCGGACATTGTCGTCGCAGCCGAAGGGCAAGCCGGGGACCAGCGCCACGTTGGCCTGCTCCAGCAGCGCCTTGGCGAAGTCCATGCTGCCGGCGATCTTCGCGCCGCCGATGGTCCGGCCAAAATGGGCGGAAACATCCGGGAAGCAGTAGAACGCACCCGCCGGCTCGGTGCAGGAGATGCCTTCGATGCTGTTGAGCCGCTCGGCCATGAATTGGCCGCGTTTTTCGAACTCGACGCGCATCTTCTCGATCTCCTGGTCGCCCTCGGGCGCCAGGGCGGCGATCGCGGCGAATTGGGCGAAGGTCACCGGGTTCGAGGTCATGTGGTCCTGGAGCCTGGACATCGCCTTGATGACGTCGAGCGGTCCGGCGGTGTAGCCCAATCGCCAACCGGTCATTGAGTAGGCCTTGCTCAAGCCGTTGAGCGTCAGCGTCCGGCCAAACGCGTCGGCGCTCAACGCCGCGAAGCTGATGAACTTCGAGTCGCCGTAGATCAGCTTCTCGTAGATCTCGTCCGACATCACCGCAACCTTCGTGCCTTCGAGCACCTTCGCCAAAGCCCTCAGTTCGTCGGGCGAATACATGAAACCACCGGGGTTGCTGGGCGAGTTGAGCACCAGCATCGCGGTCTTCGGCCCGATCGCCTGCTTGAGCTGCTCCGGCGTGATCTTGTAGCTGTTGTTCTTGTCGGTCTCGATGATCGTCGTCACCGCGCCGGCCAGCTTGATCGCCTCCGGATACGTCACCCAGTACGGCCGAGGCAGGAGCACCTCGTCGCCGGGATCGAGCGTCGCCTGCATCGCTTCATAGACGGAGTGTTTGCCGCCGATGTTGACGACGACCTGCTCCGGCGCGTACTTGAGCCTGTTGTCGCGCTCGAGCTTCTTGGCGATCGCGGTCCGCAGCTCGATAATGCCGGCCGCGGGCGTGTACTTCGTCTTGCCTTCCTTCATCGCCTTGATGGCGGCCTCTTTGATGTATTCGGGAGTATCGAAGTCGGGCTCGCCCGCGCCGAAACCGACCACGTCCACGCCCTGGGCCTTCAGTTCCTTGGCCCGCGCGGTCACAGCGATCGTCGCCGACGGCGGCACACTCTGCGCTCTCTGGCTGATCTTCATCACACGTACACCTTTCCACATAACTGGTCGTTCGTCTGTGGGTTGCGCGGCTCGTCGTGTCGCGGGCATCTTGCCCGCGTGTATCGAAGCCGTCTCGCCTTCGCATCCAGGGCCGGATGCCCGCGACACAAGGCGTCGCACCACCGCAGCCGCTTTTGGTCCCGGCCTATTTATGCCATACCCCTGCCCAGGTCAAGTGAATTCGGCGCAAGCGACCGGATTACATCCTCTTTCGCTAGACCAAGCCGTCATCCAAGTCCAAGGCTGACGGGGCGGACGAAGCTCGCTTCGGCAGCCCGGTCGGCCACCGGATGCCCTCCCGACAGGGAGGGGCACGCGCCGCGTGCGATGACGGCGCCCTACGCACAAATCAGCCCGCTCGATACGGCGCGAGCCTCCGGTTCCGCGCTCCCCGCGCCTCCGCGTGAGATTCACATCTCCGCATCTTGCTTCCAGCGTGTAGACGCGTTAGCATCAGGATCAGGAGGTGACCGAACATGAGACAGATCGTAGCGGTGTCGATGGCAGTGGCCGTCGTGGCGGGGTGTGCGGCGTCCTCCTCGGACGACTGGACGCAGGATTTCGGGATCGAAAAGCGGACGCTGTCGGCCGCAGGCGAGGGCCGCTACTTCGTGCTCAAGCCGGGTTTCCAGCTCGTGCTCGAAGGTGGCGGCGAGAAGATCGTCATCACCGTCCTGAACGAGACCGAGCGGGTCGGCTCCATTACGACGCGCGTCGTCGAGGAGAGAGAGACCCAGGATGGACGGCTCACGGAGGTCTCCCGGAACTATTTCGCCATCGACCCGGCCACCGGCGACGTGTTCTACTTCGGCGAAGCGGTGGATGAGTACGAGAACGGCCAGGTCGTCAGTCACGGCGGCGCCTGGCGCGCGGACGAACCGGGCTGCAAGCCCGGCCTGCTCGTGCCCGGCCGCCCCGTCGGCGGCGACAGGTACTACCAGGAAATCGCGCCAGGCAAAGCAATGGACCCCGCCGAGAGCGTCAGCGTCACTGCGACGCTTCGGACGCCTGCCGGGCTCTTCACCGATTGCCTCAAGACCGAGGAGACCTCCGCGCTGAAAGCAGGCAAGAGCCTCAAGACCTACGCGCCCGGCATCGGCCTGATCCAGGACGAGGACCTGCTGCTGACCTCCTACGGCTACGTTCAATGACAGATGCATCCGCCATCGGCAAGCCTGCGCTTCGTTCCGGCTTGAAGCTGCCACACGGCGGCGTCCGTGGGCCGGACGAGTCCCCCACGCCCAGAACGCGAGCCGGTCTTGCGCGCCGCGTGACTTTTCTTTCGGGTTTCCTGTTACCGGCAGGCCTTGGCGGGCCTTGAGGAAGATAGGAAAAATGAAACGTATCCCGGCCATCCTGATTCTGTCGCTGCTCTTCGCGGGTTGCACGTCCCGTGCCAAACCGCTCGCTCCTCCCGAGTCGTTCGCGCCCCGTTCGACCGAGCCGGGGTACCTCGAAGGCTTCGTCAATGGCTACCTCAGCGCGTTCCCCGACAAGCCCTACACCCTGGACCTCCGCGCGTACCGGCCGGGCCCGCCGTATCGCTACAATTCCTACCGCCGGGGCTGGCACGACGGCTACCACACCGGCCGCAGGGACAAACGACAGAGAGACTAAGAGCGCCTAACAGAATGACCGGTGGATGGGTAAGGGCAGGTCCCCGTGCCTGCCCTGAGCGTGCCGAAAGGGCAACCACAGGGGGTTGCCCCTACAACGTCCGTAACGCGACAGATCATTCTGCTAGAGGCTCTAAGAATCGTGCTCCGAGCCGGCCAGGGTCTATGCGAAGTGTGATCCGTTGACACGCATCCTGCATCAGCGCAAGCGGACCTCTATGTGCTTGTCCGTTTCATCGTCACCGATGCGGATGTCTCGCAGCAGAAGCTGGGCACCGTCCGGGGATCCGACGCCCAGAGAGAATAACGCCGGGTCGATGTTGGTCGTGAAATGGCCGATCTCCAGACTCGCGCGGGACTCCCTGACCACGTGGAGGGCAAAACGCCCTTTCGCATCGGCCACGGTTCGGGCTAGCGGCACGTGCGCCCGTCGGTGCGAGACGAACCCATCGCCTCTCATCCGTTCGGGATGCATCTCGTTGAGCCACTCATTCTGGTCGGCATTGCCGGCAAAGAGCATGATCTGCGCCTGCGGGACCGGCGAACCGGCCGCGTCGGTCACGACACCGCCAAAGGTCAGCACATCGGCGGGTGTCAAGGTCGCATTCAGAACCGCGTCGCCGCCGTGTTGTACCGCCGCTGGCAGAGAGGTATGGAGCACGTAGGTCGCATCGGGGCGCGGCGGCCGGGCCGGCTCGCGCTCGGACGGAGACAGCAGCGTGTGCATGTCCCCATCGTGAGGTCGCGGCCCTTTGAACGTGACCATGATCCGTGTCTCGACGTTAGGCGGCAAGGCAAACCAGCCCAGATCGTAGAACCCGGAGGCGTCCGTTCGGCGAATCGGGTGCAGGTTTGGATGGAGGTAGGCGGAGATATCGGACAGCGGCGTTCCGGCGGTATCCCTGACACATCCGGAGATCCTCATGCGTCCGGCCAGCTTGATCTCGACGTCGCCGTACAGCGGTGTGACGCTGTCCGACTCATCCGTTCGCGTCACACGCGCCGTGCCCATGCCGAGCGTGTCCGAAAACGCGACCACCTCCACGGACCGGGTGCGAAGCAGAGGATGCAAGGTATGCGCGTAGAGGGCGAAACGTCCGTCCGCGCCGGTCCGGGTCAGGTCGTATAAGGTGTCATGGATCGGCTCGATCGCCGTGGGGACAGCCACGATGGCATCCGCAGCAGGCGAGCCGTCCGGCCCGAAGACGGTCCCTTCGACGCGCGACTTCGCGTGCATACCGATGTCCCACGCGCTCGTGACCCGGCCCAGGGCCAGGATTCGCTCGGGCTCCAGGAAAGCGCCGCGCGTCGGCGGCTGAAACCATTCCGCGTGCCGCGCGTAAACGATATACTCGCCGCTGGGCATGGGCTCGAACCGGTACGTGCCATCGGCTGCGGTCTCTGCTTCAAGGGCAAATCCACATACGAAGGGCGGCCGGACGGTGACGCGACAGCCTGGCAACGGATCATTCGACGTCGCGGCCACGCAGCGTCCTTGCAGGCAGGCAGGCGTATCGAGAGTCAGATCGACGCTGATCGTCCCGCGCCGGATCATCACGTATTGCGAGTAGAGGTCGCCATCGTACGCGTACACCGTACCCTGGCCAACATCGTCGGGCACGTCGTCGAATTCGAAACTCCCGTCGTGACCCGAGGTCGCTCCCCGCGCGTAGCCCTTCTCGTCTATCAAGACGATCGTGGCGCCGGCCGCCTTCTGCCCCGTGGCGGCCCGACACACCGAGCCGGCCAGGCGGTGGACCCGAACCGGCCCCAGGGTGGTCACCATGAACCCGCCCGACCTGGCGGTGGTAGTCTGATAGGCATGCGCCGAGGGTGAGAACTCGAGGCAATAGTCCGTCTCCGCCAATGCGTCCTCGAATCGGTAGACGCCGTCCTCGTCCGAATACGCCTCCAGACGCAAGGCCTGGCGCAGCGGCAGGTTGGCTCCCGGTGTGGCAATAACACGCGCCCCGGCGATGGGCCTGCCCTGCACGTCCACGACGCGTCCTGCGAGCCCTGCGGGTCCCGCCGCCTGAGAGACGGGCGAATTCATCTCGAAAGCTCGAGGGGGCCGCGCGTCTGCCCCACGCAAGGGGTTCGCTGCCGCGACCAACACGAGCAGCCAGGTCCACAGAACCGCCGGTGATGTCATAACGTCGCTCCTTTCTCCGCCCGAGGAACGTGCCGCGACGCCAAGCAGAACGTCGCCTGGCAAATATGATACGCGAATGGGTCTGCGATGAAACGTAAAATCCCGGTAAAGACGGTGCTGTGGCCCCTATCGAAGTGAAGCTCCTGCGCCCCTCTGTTACTCGTACGTCTGGACCGTGTCGCCGTCGGCGTCGCTCAACGCCACGACCGAGCCGAGCCCGTCGAAGTGGTAGTAGTACGTGCCGGTGTAGGTCCCGCTCGCCTCGATCATGCGGTTAGCCTGTCCTGAGCGAAGCGAATGGAGCTGGTCCACGCCAGGACCGTAGAGGAACTTCCGCAAGAGCGTGTCGTTCGCGTCCCATTCGGCAAGCTCAGGGCAGGCTGCCGCGGCGATGCAGTGGGCGCCGTCCCGTTCGGCAGGCTCAGGGCAGGCGGCGGCGGGCTGGCCGTAGACGCTGTACTCGTACGTCTGGACCGTGTCGCCGTCGGCGTCGCTCAACGCCACCACCGAGCCGAGCCCGTCGAAGTGGTAGTAGAACGTGCCGGCGTAGGTCCCGCTCGCCTCGACCATGCAGATCGGCTGGTCCACGCCGGGACCGTAGAGGAACGTGCGCAAGAGCGTGTCGTTCGCGTCGTACTCGGCGATGCAGTGGACGCCGTCATAGACGTAGCGAATGGCCACCTCCCCGTCGATAGCCTTGGCAATCCGCCGGCCCGCCGGGTCGTAGGTGTAGGTCGTCGTCTGCCAGTCATTCGGAGTCGACTCCGCTTCCGGCTCGTCCTCGCTCGCGCTGCTGTTCCCAACCGCGATTGCCACCAACCGTCTCATGTCACCATGCTACCGCACGGACAGCCCTGTCCATAACCTGTTACTTCTCCAGACCCCTATTTGCCTTCCGTTGAGACAGGCCAGGCACCTCCCTTGTAAGGGATTGTCACCGGATCAATTGTAACGCGCAGGACTCTCTCCCCGTTGAGGGCCTGCCACATGTAGGGGAGTATCACCTCGTCACCTCCCGACATGACTGAGTTACGAAAATAAGCCCAGCTGTCGAGATGGAAGCCCCTTGCGATCATCAACCCCGCAAAGAACCGTTGGAGGAATCCCGTAGGGTCTGCAGATCCGTAGAGAGGGCTTTGGAGGCTGGTGTCACAGCCGAGTTGCTCGGCGAGATCGACCATCTTGAGAATCAATCCCGGCAGATCCTCGTCGTAATAGCCAATCTCCAGCGTTAGCCGATCAGCGTAGGCACCATGCGCATACAGAGGGCCAAATACGGGGTATTGTGGCACAGGAACTGGCAGAGAGCAGGATTCCACTTTCTCGCGATCGGGGCGCAAGCGCACATAGTATGCCTGGCGCGCGTGCTCCCATGTTATCTCCTGTTGGGGCAGGTCGAATCGCCTGCGTAGCAGAAGGGTCTTGCCGTCCTCGCCCGCTATGGATTCGACCTCGGAGGGTAGCCCTGCGACCAACCTGTCGCAGATCCAGACATCATGGTCTGTGTCATTTCTGATCCGCCAACTCAGCTCCAAGGATGTGTCAGTTACATCAAACTTGGTCAGAGCAATCCTCACTTTGGCAACCTCTTCAATGTTTAAGACATCCTGGCCCGCTCGCGCGGCGCTTCCTTCGGGCACGAGGAACGTGGCGAACACTATCATCGAACATGCTACGCTCTTCATCTTTGCTCCTTTCACTGTGGTTAGACCACGCAATATGGATGGAAGAACACGTTTGGCTAGCTCCGGAAGAACCGGCGCAGAATCTCCGTGGGTTCTCACGGCAAGGGGTACACACCACCATTGTGTCCTTTCCAGTACTCATCCCAGGAAATATCAGGATGTAGACCGCTGAGGGTGGGCTCATACGGCTCTCCAAGGTCAGACCACCCATACGCTGGTCGCGGCAAGACCCAGCCGTAACCCGGCACTTTCTTGTAGAAGGCGTACCGGAAGACATTCTCCCAGGCAACGGAGTTCTTTTCATCTTCTATCTTGTCGGCAATCACGCTAGACGCATGCGCTAATTCATGCGCGAGCATCGCAAGGGGCGGAACCCTATACCATCCCAGATTCGCGCGTTCGGTGAAGTGTGGGTCCGCCTCCCTGTGAAACAGCGGGAGATGTATGTAGTCACTGGCTTCATACGCCCAAGATACCTGAGTACCGCTTACTATGGAATCACTGCCTATCCCCGATAACAAACTTATGCTTGCTGATGGATCCCGTTCGATTTCCTCAACTTCGGCTTTGAAACTATGATCGAGCAAGATCAACGTCTGGATGGACCAGAATACGAACTCCTCGTCTTCTGTGAGTTTCTCAGCATGTGCGGTGCTTAGCATCCAACCTGCACACTCAGGCAGATCGACCCACAAATCGTACCTCACCTTCATGTGTTCCAGCAGCTTTTCCAGAGACGAGAAACTCCTTGTACGTCCCGTGGGGGTGCCATCATCGTTGAATTCGCCCAGCGTGACTTTGTTGTACGCCGGATCGGTCTTGTCGAGAGGCCTATCCAAGATCTCATAGTAGATCATCCCGGTTGGGTCCACCCGGTTAGTGCTGTTGTTGGCGCAGTAGGCGTAGGCGTTCATGCCTTGTCCCGCTGGGTCGGTTTGTAGGAAGCGGCCAATGTACGGGTTGTAGGCGCGGGCGCGGTAGTGGTAGAGACCCGTTTCGGAGTCGAAGCGGCGGGCGCTGAAGAGGTAGGGGTTGGGGTGGTTCGGGTCGGCGGCGGCGGGCTGGCCGTAGATGCTGTATTCATAGACTTGCACGGTATCGCCGGTGGCGTCACTCAAGGCTACGACGCTACCCAAGCCATCGAAGTGATAGTAGTACACGGCGTTCGCGTCTTCCACGTCCGTCATGCAGATCGGCTGGTCCACGCCGGGACCGTACACGAATTTGCGGAGCAGGACGTCATTGCTGTCGTATTCCGCAATGCAATGGTCCCCATCGTACAGGTAGCGCACCGCCACCTGCCCGTCGAAGGCCTTGGCGATCCGCCGGCCGGCCGGGTCGTAGACGTACGTCACCGTCTCCCAGGTGTCACCTGCAGGCGGGTCCGGCGGCTCCGTTTCGCCCGTCCACTGGAGGTAGTCCACCCAGCCGCAGTCGTCGCCCTCGGAGACGCTGCCGTCCTTGACGTAGCGCCACCTGAGCGTGTGCGCGCCGGCGCCGGTGATCTCGTACTGCT
>JAFGLV010000147.1 GCA_016927855.1 Sedimentisphaerales bacterium | reverse complement strand
GAAGAGCAAGGCGCCGACTGGGAGATCGAGGCGCATGTCAAAGAGGCGCTCAAGCAGGTGTTCAAGCCTGAGTTTCTCAACCGCATCGACGAGGTCATCGTCTTCCACATGCTCGCGCGAGAGCACCTGCGTCAGATCGTCGATATTCAGCTTGGCTACCTGGCGGATCGACTCAAAGACCGCAACATCACGCTCGAATTCACCGACCGCGCGCGCGATCAGATCATGGACGAAGGCTACGACCCCAGCTACGGCGCCCGGCCGCTCAAGCGAACGATTCAGCAAAGGCTGGAAAACCCGCTGGCGACGGAGCTATTGGCCGGCAAGTTCACCGACGGCGACACCATCCGCGTGGACGCCAATGCTCACACGTTCGTTTTCGAGAAGGTCTGAGCCCAAGTGCCAGGGCGCCAGACAGGCCGCGTGGGTTAAAGACCCACCCTGCACATTCCTGCCCTGTCCGTTTCCGGCGGGAGAAGCGGCGGTCAGGTCTGGGCGAAGGCGATGAGGGTGGCAGCGATACGATCGAGTGAGGTGACCTGCTCGGCGCCGCCCCGGGCGATGGCTTCTTTGGGCATGCCGAAGACCACACACGACTGCTCATCCTGCGCGATGGTGTGCGCGCCGGCGCGGCGCATGTTCAGCAGACCGGTGGCGCCGTCGTCGCCCATGCCAGTGAGAATCGCTCCGACGGCATTCGGTCCGGCGTACTTGGCGACCGAATTGAAGAGGACTTCCACGCTCGGCTTCTGCCGGCAGACCGGCGGACCGTCCTTGAGCGATACGTAGTAATTGGCACCGGAGCGCTGCAGGATCATGTGCAAGCCGCCCGGCGCGATCAGTACGCGACCGGGAACGACATGGTCGCCGTCATCGGCCTCCTTGACGCTCAGAGCGCACTCGGTATCGAGCCGCTGAGCGAATGACGTGGTGAATTGAGCCGGCATGTGCTGGACGACGACGGTGCCTGGCGCGTTGGCGGGCAGCGCCGACAGGACGCGCGTCAGCGCCTGAACGCCGCCGGTGGAAGCACCGACCGCGAAGATCTTGTTGGTCGTCTCGACCATGCTCAGGCGCTGCAACACCGGCGCGCTGCGGTCGCTCGCCAAGAGGCGCGCACCAAGGCGCGCGGTCGATGCGGCCCTGATCTTCTCGACCAGCACGCTGCAGACGTCGCCCACCGTGTACGAGCCGCCTGGCTTGCACATCACCTCGACGGCGCCGGCTTCGAGCGCCTCCAGCGCGGTCCGGCCGCCTTGCGGCGTCAGCGAACTCAGGACGATGACCGGCAGCGGATGATACCGCATGAGCTTGCGTAAGAACGTGATGCCGTCCATCCGCGGCATTTCCACGTCGAGGGTCAGAACGTCCGGCTCCAACGCCAGGATCTTGTCGCGCGCGACATAGGGATCCGGAGCGGTGCCCACGATTTCGATGCCGGCGTGACGTCCCAGCTCCTGGCTGAGGATCTTACGTACGATGGCTGAGTCATCGACCACCAGGACACGCACTGTTTTGTTCAGCGTCAAGGTCATTGTCGTTCCTCTCCCCGCCTATCCCTGAAACCAACCTTCCTTCACCACGAATCGATCGCACGCCGATTAGCGCAGGCAGCGTTCAAGCCCACTGGACCGTACCGTTACCGTACCGTCGGCCAAGTCCATGTACAGGTTGCGCGCGGTGTCCCCGCCCACGTCCTCGGCGTTGATGAACATCCCGTTGCTCCAGAGAATCTTGCGAATCGCCAGGTAGTTACGTTTGCCGATGTCGAACCCCTGCGGGCCGGTCGCCATCGCGGCGCCGCCGGCCAGCTTGACGTTCAGGCGCTTCTTGTTGGCGCCCATCGCGACCAGCTTGTCCAGCAGCAGGTCCATCCCGGTGTCGGCGAACATCAAGGGCTTGCTCTGCGCCCGTTGCGGGTCCATCTTCGACGACGGCAACTGGTAGTGCAGCATGCCGCCCACGTGGACCGCCGGATCGTACAGGCAAACCCCGATGCAGGAACCGAGAGAGTACGTCACCAGGACGTCCGACGGATTCGCGGAGACCTTTGCGTCTGAGACATCGACTACGATGCGCGTCTTCACCATGCTCGTTCTCACTGTTTGGTGTAAATCGTTGGCTGCACGTATTGAAACTTGTGCTCGATGCCCGTCAACGATTCTGAGTGGCCGGTGAAGAGCACCCCTCCCGGGCCCAACAGGTCGTAGAAGCGGCTGATCAGGCGTCCTTGTGTTGACTTATCGAAGTAGATCATGACGTTGCGACAGAAGATGAAATCCAGCGGCCCCTTGATCGGCCAGTCTTTCATCAGATTCAGATAGCGGAAGATCACGAGGTCCCTCAAGGCAGGTCCCACCTCGTAGGTGTCGGAGGCGCCATCGTGACGCCGCAGCAAATACTTGTTCCGCAGCGGCAACGGGATGGGCTCGATGCGCTCTTTCTCGTAGACCCCGCGCTGGGCCCGCTCCAGAACCCGCGTAGAGACATCGGTAGCCAGGAGCCTGACATCCCAGCGCCCCTTGCCCTGCACCGCCTCGAGCAGGGTGATCGCAATCGAATAGGGTTCCTCGCCGGAGGAACAGCCGGCGCTCCAGCCGCGAATGCGACAGGGCCCGCGACTTGGCTTGGCGGCGATCAGACGAGGCAGCAATCGCCTGCCCAGGTAGTCGAAGTGCTGGTCCTCGCGGGAGAACTTCGTCAGGTTCGTGCTGAGCGAGTCGACCAGGATGGAGAACTCTCTTCCCGTTGGGTCGTCCAAGACGTGCCAGAGATAGTCGGAGAACGTCTCGAAGCGGCCTTCGCGCAGCCGTTTGGCCAGTCGGGCCCGCACCAGCTCTTTCTTGCCGTCGTGGAGGTTTATCCCGCAGTGCTCGTAGACGAGGTCACTGATCCGGCGAAATTCCTCCTCGCCCAGCACCACTTCCTGTAGTGTCAGCGATTTCATCCTGGTGATCCCCCGGAGGGTCCTCCTGCTACTGCATCTGGGCAATCTCGACCAGACCTGGAATATCTAAGATAAGACTGACTTTGCCGTCGCCCATGATGGCGCCGCCGGAGACACCTTTGACCCGGCCCAAAGCGTCACCCAGGCTCTTGATCACCACCTGCTGCTGGGCTTGCAGGTCGTCGACGAGCAGGCAACACTTTCTACCGTCCTCTTCGACCACCACGACCAGCGCCTGGGTCGGATCTTCCGTGGCCGGCGGGACACCGAGCAGGCGATACAGTCGAACCAGCGGCAACAGCTCGCCGCGTTCAAGGATCAACTCGCCGCGGTTCTGGACTGAGGAGAGTTGCTGGCGCGTGGGTCGCAGGCTGCGCACGATCGAGTTGATGGGAATGATGTAGCGGTTGCTGCCGATGCAGACGATCTGGCCGTCGATCACCGCCAACGTCAACGGCAACCGGATCGTGAAGGTGGTGCCTTGGCCGCGCGTCGAGCGAATCTCGATCTTGCCACGCAATGACTCGATGTTCTTCTTGACGACGTCCATGCCGACGCCCCGCCCGGAAACACTCGTGACCTTCTCGGCGGTCGAGAGGCCGGGGTGGAAGACCAGCTTGAAGACATCCTCTTCGGACAGTTCCTGGCCGGGTTCCACGACGCCGGTGTCCACCGCCTTCTTCAAGATCCGGTCCTTGTCCAATCCCTTGCCGTCGTCCTGAATCTCGATGACGATGTTGCCCGCCTGATGAAAGGCGCGCAGCTCCACGCGTCCGGTCGCGCTCTTACCGGCCTTGACGCGGTCTTCGCCGGGCTCGATCCCGTGGTCGATGGAATTGCGGACCATGTGGATCAACGGATCGGCGATCTTGTCGACCACCGTCCGGTCCAGCTCGGTCTCCTCACCGACTGTCACGAAGTCTACCGGTTTGGTGGCCTTGCGCGACAGGTCCCGCGCCAGGCGGCTCATCTTCTGAAAGACACCCTGGACCGGTACCATCCGCATGGACATCGACAGTTCCTGAAGCTCGCGGACAATCTTGCCCTGATGAGCAACCTTGCGTGCGAGTTCATGCTCGGCGAGCCGGCCGGTGTTGATCTCTTCGGCGACCATGAGCTGCGCGATGACCAACTCGCCGGTCATGTTGATCAGGTTGTCGAGCCTCGTCGTGCTGACCTTGATCTTCTCTTCAGCGTGGGCGCCGGATGCGGCCTGCTTGGGTGTGTCGGCTTTGTCCTCGAGCAGCGCATCGAGCTTCTTGTCGGTCTCCTGCACTTTGGCGGTTTCCGTCGGAGAGGGCCGGGTCCGTCCTTCTGCGGCGGCTTTGAGCGTTTCGAGCATTTGCGGCAGGGTCGGCTGCGACGGGATCGGTCTGCCGGCCTCCAGCGCCTCGCTCAGGCCGGCGAGCATCTTCTTGAGCATATCGACGGAGGCGAAGACCACGTCGGTATTGTCCCCGGCCAGGACCAATTGCCCTTTGCGGGCCAGGTCCAGCAGGTTCTCGGCCGAGTGGGCCAGCGAGCCGATTTCGGTCAGGTTCAGAAAACCGGCCATGCCCTTGATCGTATGGAAGCCTCGGAAGATCTTGTTGATCAGCTCGTTGTTGTCCGGCTGGTTTTCCAACTCCAGCAGGCCCGATTCGACGGTCTCAATGTGCTCGTTCGCCTCGGTGATGAAATCCAGCACCAGCGGCGCGTCTTCCTCGGAGATGGTCACGGCCTCCGTGGCGACCGGTGTGTCAGCCTGGCCCGTCTCAGGCGACGACGACGCGTGATGTGGCGTCTCCACAGCGGCATTGACGTCGGTTGACGCCGGCTGGACGGAGTCGTCCAACTGCCGGATCACCGCTTGCAGGCTGCATATCGCCTTGGATATCACGTCGAGGGCTGCCGCTGAATCATCGACCTCTTGCGCGAGGATGCGACTCAACGTCTGAGCCGCCTCGGACGTCGCACCCTCGAGCCGCGTTCGCACCGCTTCGCCCCTAGGGCCCAACTCACCAACAACCGAGCCGATCTTCTCGAGAATGCCCTGGAGGTCTTGGGCCTCCGACAGGTCAGCGGGACTGAGCATATTGATGCAACACGCTGCTTGCTCGACGAGTTCGGCCAATGCCTTGTTCTGGCTCATGATCGTTTCTTCCGTACGTCACATCATCTTGACCGTGGCAGGCAGCCTGCCGGACGGCCGTAAATCTGCCTCTAGATCATCAACGGAGGACCTTGGGGAGGACTGCCTTGCCATGACGAAGAGCCGTCCGCCTCCAGGACGCGCAGCAGGATATCGAAAACGGTGATGAGACCCTGAATCTTCCCTTGCTTGTCCATCACCGGCAGGCATCGTCCTCCATAACGGCGCATGTTCTCGATCGCGGAGGCCAGCGACACATCCGGCTTGATCGTCCGAACCGGTCGCGTCATGATCCACTTGATCTTGATGCCCAGCGTCGCGTCGTCTTCGGGCCGGCGCCACTTGGCGAACGTGGGGCGCAAATAAGGACTCAACGCACCTAGAATGTTCGAATTCGAGACAAGCCCTTCCAACACCTCATCGCGACCGACGAGGACGTAGCCGGTGTTGTGTTGCTGCATGGCCGTAATCACGTCCCGGACCGCATCGTCGGGATCGCACCAGACGACGTCTTTGGTCATGATGTCCCGGGCCGCGACGTCGAGCAGATCGCGGATCCCACTCTCGGGGGGACATACCGCTTGCTCCTCGAAAACCTGGTCGATCAGAGCGGCCGCACGCTCGTCGGACAAGATGCCGATAGCATCCTCCAGGCTCACGCCTGACGGGCGCCTGCCGGCAGGCGGCGCGACCGGCGCAGCCAGCGATTCGACCGGGGCGGTCTTCCCGCGGACGGCGGCAGATTCGCGGACTTTCGATTCGACGGAGTCCTTGGGTTTCTCGGCACTGACGATCGCCGGCGCCTCGACCATTTCGGGCTCATCAACAGTCACAACGGGCTCCTCCTCCTGCTGGGGCTCCTGCGGTTTGGGCGGTGCCGCCTCGACAGGGTCGGCGGTAGGCGGCTGGGCCGGCGTCTCTTGAGAAACCTCGACCTCGGTCGCAACGTGCTGGTCAGCAGGCTGCTCCTCGGCTTCCACCGGCGGCGCGGGCTGGGCCTTCGCTGCCGGTTGTGCGGCCGGCTCCGGCTCGGGTTGAGCCGCTTCGGGCTTCGCCGTCTCGGCGCCAGCGCCGGCATCGTTTCCCAACAGCGCCTTCGGAAGCAGAACCGCGCAGTGAAAGCTGGGATAGGAATCGACCGTCATTTCGTAGACCGCCAGCCACACGTCGCCATCGGCAGACAAGGCAACTTCGTCCAGGTGGTCCCACGGTTTGCCGATGTACGTGCTGGTCTTGACGAAGTGCTCGTGCTCGCGGCAATCCTCGCGGAAGACCCGGTCCCACGAGCCGACGAGCAGATTGCCGACTTCCCGCGCGGCATCCGTCAGGTTCTCAGCGTCGTCGATGTGCCCGTTCTTGACCTGCTCGAGAATCCGGGTTTCCGGCAACATCACGACCACGCCCGACAGAACGAAGAGGCCGCCCTGGTCGAACAGCAATTGGAAGGTGCCGTCCAGCAGGCCCGTTGCCTGAACCAGATGCACCGCCGCCAGCTTCTTGAAGCGCCTGCGCAGTTCCGTGACCGCTTCGATGCCGGCGTGCTCGCGCCGGCACTGGAGGTCGGCGCCGAACATGGACGAGACGTCCGTGCAAAAGGCCTCAAACGCCTCGTCGCAGAGTTCCGTCACACGCGATATATGGTCGGCCGTAGCGACTGCCATAGACACTTCCTGCTTGCGGATGGATCGTGACAACGAGTTCGCGAACCGTGAAGCGATCCTCGTGAAGCGTGCCTTCGGTATGACGCTTCACGCTTCACGAACCACGCTTCACGCAAGTTCACTTTCGCGGAACAGCAGCGAGAACGTCGCGCGATATTGCTCCTCAATGCTCACGTTCACAACGATCTCATTAGCCTGATCGCCCAGACCGTGTTTCATTTCCCGTCCCTGAACCACGGACGGAATCGAGACCTCCATCGTACCGATCTCGTGTTGTACGCGTGACTTGATCGCGCCCATGACCATATTGGCCACTTCGCCGATCGCATCGTTGATGTCGCACTCCGCCAGGTCTCCGCACGGATCGGTGCCAAGCATGTTGGCCGCGATCGTTCGAGCGCACTGGAGGCCGCAACGAATGCTCAGACATCCCTCGATGTTGCCCGTGAACGTGATCGAGCCCAGCAGGCTCACATCCTCGCTGCACTCCTCGGCGACATCCACCTCTTCCAAAGCCATGAACACCATCGTCTCGAACACTTCCTGGGCGCCACCCAGCAAAGCGTCCTTAAGTGATACCGTTGTCACCATAGTCATGTCTCCTCTGCCGTCGCTCGTCGCTCGAGCCTTGTCGCTGGGAGGGTCCGGCGGACAGGCCTATCCGCGCGACGCGCGACGCACGACGAATTCTCAGTTCAGCAGCGGCGTCAGTTTTTCCTGGAACTTCTCGGGTGTGAACGGCTTGGTGATGTAACCGTCGGCGCCGTCGGACATGACCTGGTCGATGAGATCCTGGGCGCTCTCCGTCGAGACCATGACGATCTTCGTCCCGCTACAGCTCGGCAGTTGGCGGGCCTTCTTCACCAGTTCGGTGCCGTTCATCTCGGGCATGTTGACGTCGCAGAGAATGACATCCACCGGGCCGGACTGGAGCTTCTGGAGAGCTTCCACGCCGCTGCCCGCTTCCTCAGTCCGATCGAAATCCAGGCCTGACATCCGAACGGTCCGCATGATGATCTTTCGCATCGTCGCCGAATTATCCACAATCAACAGTGACTTGCCCATGACTATCCTGCCTTTCTGAGAACCTTCTACTACTGGGGCCCCCTGCGCGCGTCGCCCGTTGTGTCGCGGGCATCTTGCCCGCGTGTATCGAAGGCGTCTCGCCCTCGAACCGAGGGCAGGATGCCCTCGCCACGCGCGGGCGGGGACGCCCGCGACACAACGAGGGACGAGATACGAATCATCGTGACCCCCGACAGCAGGCCACTGCGTCGCGGCAGTACACCCTGCGTCGGACGGTAGTATCGGCCCGACAAGGGACCGGCTCGAAAGCTTTTGGCTCTTTTCGACGTTTTCAGCGTGGCGGAGCAGACGTGTCGAAGGTCGCAGCTTTGTTCTCGGACCCGCGGCGCGCAAGATTCGAGAGCCGCTACCTTGCGCGCCGTCGGAAGCACGGATCACAATGCGGGCGATGGCACCGCGTTGCCCAAGCCCGTTGAGAGCCGGCCAGCCTATCCGTTGAAGCGATTCAATTGGTCCTCGTGCTCATCCAGGGGCAAGGCGTGCTCCGCTGCTTTCGCACGACTGCTTCTCGACGCGGCAGCAGGCGTCCGCCAACGGCCAGAGATCTGATGCCAGGTCTGGTCTGATTGACCCAAACGCCCGCCATGCGGCGGCCCCTGCTGCCTCCGGGCGACTCCCGCCTCGGCCGCACGTGCCTTCCCGGGGCGCCGATGGCCACGCGACCTACCCGTCTGCGTGGCTCTGCCGACCAGCGACAGCAATCGCGCAATGACCTCGTTCATCGACTCGGCCTGGGCGCTCAGCTCTTCGGAGGCACTGGCGCTCTCCTCGGCGTTAGCCGCATTCTGCTGGGTGACTTTGTCCATCTGTGCGACCGCCGTATTGACCTGGTCGATCCCCTGGGCCTGGTCTTGGGAAGCCGCGGCAATCTCGCCGACTAGGTCGGTGGTCTTGCCGATACTGTGGACAATGTCATCCAGGACTTTGCTTACCTCCCCGGCAATATCAACGCCGTTCTTGGAGTTCTTCACGGACTCTTCGATCATAGTTGCCGTGTTCTTGGCCGCTTCGGCCGAGCGCATCCCCAGGTTCCGGACTTCTTCAGTGACCACGGCGAAGCCTTTGTCGGCTTCGCCAGCCCGAGCCGCCTCCACGGCCGCGTTCAGGGGCAGCAGATTGGTCTGGAAGGCGATCTAGTCGATGACTTTGATGATCTTGGCAGTCTCGCCGGAACTCTTCCGCATCTCCTGGATCGCCATTGCGGCGGTAGACTCTGTAATCGGCGCGAAACGCAGGACGGAACGGTGGGACTCCGAACGGAGGTTATGAGACCAAACCGCTGTTGAGATTTTCTAGCGCAGCGTGCCGCCAGGATACCTGGGCGCTTTCTCTTCAGGGGGAAGCTGGGTCGCAGACTTCAGATAGGGGAAACGTGGCAACAAGCGCGTTGGCCAGCGCCTCCATCGACGCCTGAACCGCCGGCGAAATCGGGCGGCCCAGTTGTGTGTGGCCGGGCTGGATGCCGAGCAGAACGGCGTGCATCGCCCTTTCCTGAAGGAGCAACGTGAGAAACAGGTGCAGCGACAGGCTGTGGGTGGAAAAGGCAAAGTCGCTCGCGCGGTCCGGCGGGAAAACCTGGACTTGGCCGGGACTGCCACGAAAGTCGACGGCGTCGATGATGAGCAGGTTCTCCGGGGCAGCCTGGATAATGGGACGAACGTAATTCTCAGGGACGGTGCCGGCGTCAATCACGGTGGCGCCGACCCTCCCGGCGATGCGGGCGCAGACCAGTGGACCGACGCCGTCATCGCCTTTGAGGATATTGCCGACGCCGAGGATGACGGTGGGTGGCGGATTTCGGATTGCGGATTGCAGATTGCAGATTGAACCGCCAGTTCCAAATCCGCAATCGTCAATCGGCAATCCGCAATCATGTGGCGGGTCCGCGCGGTTTGGACGGTCATCAAGAGAGCGCATCTCTACAGCCTGATGTTCAGTTCGCACTTGCATTTGGGGCATAGGACGCGCATGAAGTCGCTGGTCTGAACCTCTTCTGGCGCGGCCTGCATCGTCTCAGGCGCCTCTTTCAGCAATTCGCCACTCTTGGCCAGCAGCAATGACGGATTGGTGTAAGCGAGGGGACCCAGCTTCTCGTAGAGCCAGACGAGGTGTTTCTTCGTGCCGATGATCGCACCGCACTTCTCGCAGGTCTGGAGGTCGTATTCGTGCGTCTCGGCCATGCTCGCCCGGTCCAGTCCGGCCAGGTCCCACTGGTTCGAGAGCTTGATGCCCTTCTCGGTGGTGCAGTTGTCCTGGCAGTTGCCACAGAAGATGCACGTGTCGTAGCGGAGCGTGATCCTTCGCACCGGCGGATGGCCGTCCATCCCTCCGGTCTCATCCGTCTGCGTCAGAGCGGTCGTCGGGCAGACATTGACGCACGCGCCGCAGCCAATGCACGCCTCCAAGTCGAATTCGGGCTTGCCTCGGTAGCGCTCAGGTACAACACAAGGCTCGGCGGGAAAACGCGTGGTAAACCGCGGCGAGAAGACCGCGTTGACCGCCTCTTTCAGTTCTCGTAGTTTCGGTAGACGCAAATTGAACCTCCTTTGGCAACACCGAACGCCCCAGGCGTTCGGAATAGGCCCTATGAGTCGTATAGGACCTATGGGACCTATGCCAAACGCGACGTTTCGCCTTTGGCCTGTTCGGCATACTTATCCACCACCGTCTGGTCCCAGAGCTTGACCCCGGAGGCGTAGGCGCCCTTGGCAATCGCATGGGCCGCGGTGGGGGAGGTCACCAGGACGAAGACGGCGCAGATGATCGCCTTGGCCGCGGTCGCGCCAACGCCGCTCGCGATGGCAACGCCGGCCAATAGCAGCACGGTGCCCAGCGTGACGCACTTGGTGGCCGCCTGGAGCCGATTGTAAACGTCGGGAAAGCGAACCAGGCCGATGCACCCGAATACGTTGAAAAGGACGCCCACCGCAACCAGGATGTAGCCGATCACATCACTCATCAAAGCTCCTGCCTTCCAGGAATTTGGCCAACGCAATCGTTCCGATGAAGCTCAGCAGCGCCCAGGCCAGCGCGACGTTGAGATAGAAGTCCCGTCCTGTCACCAGGCCCAGCAGCGCACAGAACCCGACGATGACGATGCCCAGGATGTCGATCGCTACGGTTCGGTCCGGGGCGCTCGGCCCACGACCGATGCGGTACAGGCACAGAAAGCAGCACGCCATCAAGCCCATATAGAACAGTTGCATCAACACCTGCATAGCAGCCTCGTCTCTATTCGAATATCTTGGCCAGGAACCACTCGAACCGCGTGCTGATCGCCTGGGTGGCCTGCTCGACGTCGTCGGATTTGACGTTGATCCAGTGGACATAGAGATAGCCGTCGTCGGTCAGATCGACGGTGAGCGTCCCGGGGGTCAGCGTGATGGAGTTGGCCAGCGCGGTAATGGCCGAGTCGGTTTTCAGGTTCGTTTTGATCTTGACGATGCCCGGCTTGATCGGCATCGCCGGGTGCAGCGCGCGGTAGACCACGTCGAAATTGGCGCGAATGACGTAGTAGAAGAACACGGGAATGTAGGCCAGCATCCAGAACACGCGGATGGGCGAGACAAAGACATGATGTTCCTTGGGCAGGATGTCGTGGAACAGCAGCGCCGCCAAAGCCGAAGCGATCACGCCGGCGACGATGACCTGGAGATCCACCTGCCCATCGACGAAGGGCCAGCTCGCCAGCACCCAAACCAGAAACGCCAGAACGAAGTAGATCAATCGCCTCATCACAGAGACCCTTTCCAGCGCCTTACGGACTCATCAGGTGAGTCGAAGACTGCACGCCGTCGGTCAAAACAGACACGGCGGGATCCAAAACGCTGCTCCTCAGCGACGGCACGAGCACCAACAATCCCATGAGAGCACACACACAGGTCAGACCCGCCATAGCGAACAGAATCGAGCCCTTGTTCTCCCGGACCGTCTGGAGGTCCGGCGGCAGCTCTCCCAAGAAGACGTATCGGTGCACCTTCAAATACATAATCAGCGTACAGACCGCCACGGCGACGATGGCCACAGCAATCCAGTAGAACCCTGCCTGCACGGCGGCGATAACCAGAATTAGCTTGCTCCAGAAACCCGGAAAAGGCGGCACGCCCGCGATCGAGGCCGAAGCGACAGCACACGCCGCACGCGTCACGGGCATTCTGTCGCCCAACCCTCCCATCTTCCGCATCTCTCTCGTGCCCGTGGCCAATTCGACCGAGCCGCTGGTTAGGAATAGCAGTGACTTGTAGACCGCGTGATTGGCCAGGTGGAACAAGCCACCGAGGATGGCCAGCGCTGCCCAGGCTGGGTTCGCGTTTTGCGCCATGAGCAGGGCGCCCAATCCCAGCCCCAGGATGACGTACCCGATCTGACTGATACTCGAATAGGCGAGCAGCCGCTTGAAATCCCACTGGCCGATGGCCAAAAGACCGCCGGCGATCATGCTGGCTAGCCCCAAACCTACCAGCAGCCAGCCGAGAGCAACCGAGACCCCGAACAGGTTGAAGATCAGCCGCGCCAGAGCGTAGACGCCCAGCGCCTTGATGAGGACGCCGGACAGCATCGCCGAAATCGGCGCCGGCGCCGACGGATGCGCATCGGGCAGCCAGGCGTGGAACGGAACCAGCGCCGCCTTCAGGCCAAATCCGGCGATGAACAGACTCAGGGCCAGGGTCAGCCCGACGTTCGTGCCCATCCGTCCGATGGCGTCGGCGATGTAGGCCATGTTGAGTGAGCCCGTGTTGGCGTAAACCAGCGCGACCCCGAAGAGAATGAAAGCCGAGGCAATGCTGCCTAAAACCATGTATTTGAAGGAGGCCTCCAACTCCTCGTGCTCACAGCCGAACCCGACGAGCGCATAGGAGGCGATCGAAGCAATCTCCAGAAAGACGTAGAGGTTGAAGATGTCGCCGGAGAGAACGACGCCATTCATGCCGGCCACCATCAACAGGAACAGGCTCAGGTACTTGGGCTTGGCCGTATATTGCTCCATGTAACGAGCGCTGAACAACATCGCCGCGGCGCTGACTACGCTGATGGCCAGCAGGAGCAACGAGCTGAGCCCGTCGAGAACCATATTGATGCCGAGCGGAATCGACCAGCCGCCGACTTCGTACACCGCAGGGGTCCCGACGGATGCGACCGCCAGCACCAGGAGGAAGAGCGTCACCAGGTTCGCGATAAGCGTGGCCAACGGCTTGAGCCGCCTGCCAAACGCCGGGAGCACGAAGGCCGCTACCAGAGGAACAACAACGAACATGGGCAACGGGATGTTCATCCTCGCAGCCTCCTTATCTCGGTGATATCGAAGGTGCCGTATTTCTCATAGGTTCGGATGCAGATCGAGATCAGCAGCGCCAGAGAGCCCAGGCTGATCACGATCGAAGTCAGCACGAGCGCCTGCGGCAGCGGGTCCACCGAGGAGTTGAGGAATTGCGCCGTGACGGTTTGCGTCTGGGCATCGAATTCGGACCGGTCGATGATCGGAGCGACGCCGTCGTGGAAGTAACCCAGCATGATCAGGAAGAGATTGACCGCGTACTCCATAATCATGATCCCGAGCACGATCTTGACCATGTTCTTCTTCACGACCGCACAGTACAGTCCGATCATGAACAGTAGAAAGCAAAGCGTATAGGCCATACGATCCTACTCCCGTGTCGCGGGCGTCCCGCCCGCGCTTTCATCCGAATCGCCAGGCTTGCGGCTACCGTCGTAGCGGAAGACCGTCAGAGCGAAAATCACCAGGAACAGCGAAGCGCCCACCTTCAGACCGATCGCAAGGTTCGACAACGGGATCGTTCCGGCACTGACGAGTTCGAAGGGCGTGCCGGGCAGGTACTCCTGGTAGAGGAAATTCACGAAGAGCGTGCCGCCGAAGACCAGGCCCAATATCGCGACCATCGCAAAGAGAAACGCGCCGAGGCAGTCCAGCTTCGAGGCTACCGACGACGGGAGGTTCTCTTCGACAAATCGTCTGCCGAAGGCCAGCATGAGCAGGACGTAGGAGGAGGCCAGAATCACGCCGCCGGCAAAGCCTCCACCCGGCGTAAGGTGTCCGAACAGAATGATGTAGATGCCGAACAGGAAGATCAGCACTTTGACCCAGCTACTGACGGTCTTGACGATGACAGTCATGCCTTTCATGCGTCTGAGCCCTCCAAGGCCTTGCGGCTCTTGCTCCGCAGGATCGCGGTCGCGCCGATCACCGCGGCGAACAGCACCGTCGCTTCACCGAGGGTGTCGTACGCGCGGTAGTCGAGGTAGATCGACGTGACGAGGTTGGGCGCGCCAGTGTCGGCCAGTCCCCTGCTGATATATGCCTGCGAGGCAGTCCCAGGCAAGCGGGCGAACACCGGCGCGCCGAACTCGGGCAGCGTCGCGAAGATGCGCACGCCCGCCAGGAGAATCACGAAGAGAATGACGACGGAAACGACGGTGCCGAAGAATTCGCGGTCACCGGTGATGAACGTCAGGTCGCGCGAGATCGTCGCGCGGATGAGAATGATCAGACCGAGCACCTCGACGACGATCTGCGTGATGGCAATGTCCGGCGCGCGGAGGAAGAGGAACATCAACGAGCCGCCAAACCCGATCGCGCCGACGCAGATCACCGAGCTAAGCAGGTCCTTCGTCTCCACGGCGATGATCGCGGCGATCACCATGAACACCAGCAACATGTAGAATAGTGCCATATCGAATGCCTCTCACCAGATTCCCGCCACCAGACACAGCAGCACGACGAGTAGCCCCAGAGTTACCCAGGTCAGGTACATCGGGAGCACCCCGGTGTGCAGCCATCGGAGCATGCCCGTCAGGACGAGGCCCACGCGGCCGCCTTGGTTGTACAGATCGAAATACCCGCGCTCCTGGCCGCCGTACATTTGCTTTAGGCCGCCCATCGAAGAGATGGTCTTATAGAAATGCGTGCCGGGAATGATCATGTCGTCGTTGCGCTGGATCTCACCGCACGTCCAGGTCGGAACGATGCGAACCTTCTTGGCAAAGGCGGCTATCCACAGCACGCCGACTCCTACACCGACGCCGATCAGGAGCAGAACCGTTGCGAGGATCGAGTTCCACGAACCGATGAAGATAGCCGGACCGTCGGTAATCCCCAAAGCCGGGAAAATGAACCAGCGCAGCGGGCCTTCGTAGAACACGCCGAACACGACGCACAAGCACGCCAGAACCAGCATCGGCAAGGTCTGCGCCCAGGGGACTTCCTTGACGTCTCTGAGCGCATCGGGCGACCGCGACAGAAAGACCGAGTGCAGAATCTTCACGAACGACGCCAGCGTCAGGGCGCTGCCGAACATCGCGGCCACCAGCCACACCGGCCACAGTCCCGCGCCGGCACTGCTCTGGGTCTGGCCCATCTGCACGACGCCCTGATAGACCATCCATTTGGACGCGAAGCCGTTCAGCGGCGGAATGCCGGAGATGCTCAACGCCGCGATCAGGCACGAGATGAAGGTCAGCGGCATCTTCGCGCCCAGGCCGCCCAGCCTCTCCAGGTCGGCCGTGCCGGTGGCTTCCTCGACCGCACCGCCGCAGAGAAATAGACAACACTTGTAGATAGCATTGTTGAGCATGTGGAACACGCCGCCGGCAATGCCCACCGGCGTCAACGTCGCGATGCCCAGTATCATGTAGCCGACCTGGCTGACCGCGTGGTAGCTGAGCAGCTTCTTGAGGTTGTGCTGAACCATCGCAATCATCACAGCAATGACGATCGTCGCGGCGCCGATGACCGCCAGAACGGTGGTCAGCGGCCCATTGGGATCAAGTGTGAACAGACTCTTCACGATAAGGACGAGCAGGTAGATGCCCAGCAGTTTGTCCAGCGCCGCCGGCAGCAGCGCCATGACCGAGGTTGGAGCGTATTCGCCGCCAGCCGGGACCCACGTGTGCAGCGGCATGGCGCCGGCCTTCGTGATCGCCGCGAGCATCAACAGCAGAAAGGCGATAATCGGAAGCGCCGATGTCGTCGCCACACTGATGTCGGAGATGACGAACGTTCCGGCCAGCGTCCATACTATGCCGACCCCGAGCAGGAAGCCTGCGTCCGAGACCCCGATCATCGCGAAGCTCTTGGTCGCGGCGAAATTGGAACTCTTGCCCCCGGTGCTGATGAGAATGTACAACGAAGCAGTGACGATCTCCCAGAAGATCAACAGGAACAGGAGATGGTTGGAAAGCAAGATACCGGCCGCGCCACCGATGGTCAGCAGGATCGAGCCGTAGTACTCATTGGAACGGGCGATCGGGGCCCGTGAATTGAGTGAGTAGAGCGTGATGAGCACGCCGAAGCCCATCGCAAACATCAGGATGAACGAGCCCAACGGCGCCGCACTCAACAGCAGGTCCAGGCGAAACGCGCCCAGCTCCAGAATCGACCAGTGGTAAGAGCCTTCGCCTCGCGAAAGGATCAGCACGGAGCAGACGAACGCGAGCAACGAGACAACCAGCGTCACCGCCTTGAACAACGGTGTCGCGCGGCGCGGCAGGAATAGCAGCACGAAGCCGACCGCCAGCGGGATGAAAACCGGATATAACAGGATCGTATCCAAGTCAGATGTCCTCCAACTTCATCTCCGGTGCGCCGATTTCCTTCCTGAGCCGGGTCGTCTTGGCACGGCTCATCTGCAGCAGACTGGCGTAGTCGTGGATGACGTTACGACGCCCGTCCACCACGGCCATACGCTCGGTGCAGCTATAGCAGGGATCGACCGCCGCCAGCGTGATCGTCACGTCGGCGATGCTCTCCCCGATGCACGAGGCCTTGAACGACGGGACGTTGACGAAGCTGGGCGCACGGACCTTGTGCCGGACGGGTCGATTGCCGCCGTCGCTGCGGACGTAGTGGAAGGTCTCGCCGCGCGGGGCCTCGGCATGGCCGCACCCTTCGCCCGGCGGAATCTCCTTGACCTCAACTGCAACGGGCCCTTTCGGGAGCTTCTTGAGCGCCTGCCGGGTCATTTTCGCCGCTTCGATCGTCTCCAACAGTCGTACGACCGCCTTCGCAAAAACATCGCCTTCCGGCTGGCTGATGACCTGCCAATCCAGGTCACTATAGGCCGCGTACGGATCGTCTCGCCTGACATCGATCGCAATGCCACTGCCGCGCGCAGTCGGCCCGGTAACAGCGAACTTGATCCCATCTTCCTTCTTCAACACTCCCACGCCTTTGAGACGAGCGTGAATGACGGGATCATCGAGCACCGCCTTGGTGAGCATCTCGGTCTTCTTCTCGATGGCGTCCAGCTCTTTGAGCATTTTGGGCACTAGCTCATCGGGGATGTCCTCGCGGCAGCCGCCGACCTTGACGTTGCCGTAATTGTTACGGTTGCCGGTGATTTCTTCGAGCAGGTCCAACACCGGCTCGCGGTACTTCCAGGCCCACATAAAGACGGTGTCGTAACCGATGAAGTGCCCTGCCAGGCCGACCCAGAGCAGATGGCTGTGGATGCGCTCCAGTTCGTTGATGATCGTGCGGACGTAGAGAGCACGCTCCGGCGGTTCGACGCCCGCAATCTCCTCGACCGCCTGGACGTACGCGAGCGGGTGCGACGCCGAGCAGATGCCACAGATGCGCGAGACCAGGAACGGAACCTGGTCGAACTGCAATCCCTCACTAAGCTTCTCGATGCCGCGATGATTGTAGGATATCCGCACGTCGATATCGGTCACGATCTCGCCATCGACGGTTAACTGGAAGAATTCCATCTCCTCCTGGAGCGGATGGAATGGACCGACCGCGAGAACGGGTTTTCGCACTGCCTCTGTCATGTCTGGACTTCCTTCCGTAGGGGGTACACCCCTTCCGGCCAATCGTCGTCAAGAATCAAACGCCTCAGATTCGGATGGTTTTTGAAGCCGATCCCGAGGACATCGTGCATCTCCCTCTCGATCCACTCGGCGCCCGGGATCAGCGGCGTGATCGATTCAATTTCGGGATTCTCGCGGTCTCGGATGAACGCTCTGACCGTCGCAATACAGCCGGATTCATCGTTGGCGAAATGATGGAGGACTTCGAAGCAATCCTCGGCATCGACGCCGGTGGAGATGACGAAGCGCAGCGCCAGGTCTTCGAACAGGAACCGACAAATCTCAAAGACCTGCTCACGCTCGCACAGCAGATACACGCGGTCGCCGGCCCCCTCGGCGGCGCTGGGGGCACGCCTGCGTTCGATGCGGATCAACTTGTCCTCGATAGTCGACAGCCTGTTATCCAATTCGTGCTGTTTCATCTCTTCGTTCCGATCACAAAGCCGAAAGCGCCTTGACCACACCCGAGATCATCGTCTCCGGCTTCGGCGGGCAACCCGGCACGTACGCGATAATGGCATTCGGATCGACCTCCTTGACGATCTTGTCGATCGGACCGGCCATGTGATAGCCCTTCTCAAAGATGCCCATCCCGCAGGCGCAGGCGCCCATGCAGAAAACGACACAGGGTTTGGCGGTCTGCCGGTAGACCTCCCGCAGCCGCACCGCCGCCTGCCGGGTCCCGCCGCCGGTGACGAGCAGCGCGTCGGCATGACGCGGCGAGCCGACCAGCTTGATGCCGAACCGCTCCACGTCGAACTTGGGCGTCAGCAGATTGACGATCTCGATATCGCAGTTGTTGCACGCGCCGGTGTTGACGTGAAACACCCAGATCGACTTCTTCAAGGACCACAGTTTCCAGTTCATCGATTCACCTTAAAACACGCATCCGATTGCGGATTGATGACTGATGATTGCGGATTGACGCTACGAAGCGAATCCGAAATCAACAATCCGAAATCGGTCACAGCCAGCCCACGCCGTAATAGTTGCCAAGCGTGGCCAGCACCACGGCCGCCAACAGGGCCGTGCCGCAGTAGAACCAGAAAAACCGCATCGCCTGGTCGATGCGCACGCGCGGGTTCGTGTTCTTAATCAGGATCACCAGCACAAGCACCAGGACGTATTTGCCGACGCCGCCCAGCACAGAGGCTACCGAAGTCCCGATGCCACCGAGAAACACCGTCACGAGAAACAGCGGTAGCGCCACGAGCATCAGCGTCTGCATCAGCTTCCAGAGCGCCAGCAAGGCGCCGGAGTATTCGATCATGACACCACTGGCGACTTCGGATTCGGATTCGGCGATGTCGAACGGCACGAACCCGAGCTTGGCCTGCACGCACAGCAGCGCGACGATGAAGGCCAGCATCCCGGAGATGCTCAGGACCGGCGTGTGCTGTGCAATCGCAACCAGGCTCAACTGCTCGCCTGCCTCCAGAGCGCCGCTGGTCTTGATGATGACGACAACGAACGCCAGCAGGAGAGGCAACTCGTAGCTGAGCACGAGCTTCATCTCGCGACCGGCGCCGATGGCCGCGTGTGGGCTGCTGCTGGCGCTGCTGCCGAGGATCAACGCCAGCGAAGGCAGCACCATCACATAGATGGCAACGATGATGTCCCCCACGAATTCCCGCTGGGCGAGCGCGAGCCAGAGCACCGTCGATAGCAGCAGCACGCCGGACAGGCCAATCAGCGGCGCCGCGACGAATACGGCTCGCTGGGCGTCTTGCGGGATGAGAATCTCCTTGCCCAGCAGCTTCATGACGTCGGCGGCGGGTTGATACACCGGCGGACCCACACGGTACTGCACCAGGGCGCTGACCTTGCGGACCAGCCAAGCCGCAACCAAGCCCACCGCGAGCGTAAAGACAAAGCCCGGGAAGATCAGAATCCAAAACAAGTTCGTCAGAGCCTGGATCATCTCACCGCCTCTTTCGCTTTCCTCAGGAAGGGCTCCCACGTACTGCCGCCGGCGACCTTGGCCACGATGCCGTCGAAGACTTCGACCAGGTCGCCGCCGGGCTCGACGTCGGCATAGTCGAGACTGCCGTCCTCGCACGTCCGCACGCACAACGGCTTCTCTCCCGGCGCCAACCGGCCGCGACAGACATCGCAAACGCTGCTGGGAAACACGATCAGGTCGGTGTAGACGGTCCCGAACGGACAGGCGATAGCGCACGTGCCGCAGCCGGTACAGAGCATGTTCGCGCGCTTGAGAATCCCGGCGTCGTGCCTGTCGCTGGTCACCTTCTCCAGGGCCCCTTGCGGACAGGCCTTGACGCACGGCGCACTCGTGCAGCGACGGCAGATCAGCGCGAAACGCATCATCTCCAGCAGCGCATCGAAGCCCTTGTTCTGGGGATGATGCTTGTAGGAGCAGCGGACGTGAGACTCCTCCTGCAATCGTGCCTTTGCCAAGTCCACAATCAACTTCGCGCCCATTGCGCCCTTCCTATTCCCAGATCTTCGGATACTTGCACACCTGATCGTAGGTGAAGACCGGCCCGTCCTTGCAGACGTAATACTTGCCGAGCATGCAGTGCCCGCACTTGCCGACGCCGCAGCTCATGTTCTTTTCCATCGAAAGGTAGACGGTCTTCGGGTCGAAGCCGTATTCCAGCAGGTTGACCGTCGCGAATTTCATCATGATGGGCGGCCCGCAGACGACCGCCACTGCATTGGCGATGTCCACGTCCTTGGGGTTGAGAATTGTCGTCACGACGCCGACATTACCGGACCAGTCGCCGTTGGCCTGATCGACTGTCAGTTTGATGTTCACGCCGTCGAGCTTCTGCCACGGACCGAGCAGCGCGTCCTTGTAGATGAAATCCGCCGGCGTGCGCGCGCCGAAGCGACACACCACCGACTTGAAGTCGCCGATCCGATCCACCAGCGTCAGGAACAGCGAGCGGATCGGGGCCAGGCCCACGCCGCCACCGACGATATAAACGTGTTTGCCGACGAACTCATCGATCGGATAGCCGTTGCCGTAGGGTCCGCGAATGCCTATCGGCTGTCCTTTGGCGCAGTTGTGCAGCCGTTCCGTGACCCGCCCCGCCTTCATAATGGTGATTTCCATCTTTTCCGTCACCGTGGGCGAGGAGGAGGGAGTGAACGGCGCTTCGCCTTCGCCGGGCAAGGTCAGCTCGACAAACTGCCCGGTGGCGAAGGAAAACGCGCTTTGTGGGACGATCACGAAGCTCTTGATCGTCGGGGATTCGTCGATGATCTCGACGATCTCGCCATTGATCGGTTGGTACAGGTTCGCAATCATTTGGTCTTATTCGCTACTGCTTTGCCTTTGCCAGTCAGCTCGTCGCTGAGTCGCTTGAGGACGACGCGGATGTCGACGTCGCCGGCTTCGGCATCGACGCAGCGGCCGCACCCGACGCACATGTCGACGCCGTATCGCTCCAGAAAATACGCGAATTTGTGCATCAGACGGTGTCGCAGGCGGTCACCCAGAAGCTTGCGGGGGTTTCCTCCGCCTGCCACCGCGGCGTAGCCGATCCGCATGCAACTGTCCCACATCTTCATCTTCGCGAAGTAGTCCGTCTGCGCGGTATCGTACAGGTAGAAGCAGTGGCAGGTGGGACAGACGCGCGTGCAGGCCTGGCACTCGACGCAGGTCGCGGCACACGCGTCGAACACGTCCGACTCATAGCCGCGTTCGACTATCTCTTGGACCGGCGCACGCAGCTCGAAGTCGACATTGGCCTTCTCGAGTTGGTTGCGCACCTCGTCGCGACGTCGCTGGCGCTCGGCCAGCAACGCATCGGGCACGTCCCCGAAAAGGGCTGCGTGGGCCGCGAGGAAGCTCTTGCCCTGCGCCGAGCCGCCGGCGATGATGTAACCATCCTCGACCTGCGAGACGTTCAGGTCGAACCCGCTCTCCGCATAAGGCTGGCCATCGAGAATGTTGCAGAAACAGCTCTCGCCCGGCTCAGAGCAGTCGGAGGCAATCACGAACATCGCCTGGCGCCGTGCGATGTAGAATGGGTCTTCGAATTCCTTCTCCGTAAAGACCTTATCCAGAATCTCCATGGAGCGCAAGTCACAGGCCTTCAGGCCGAACACCGCGAAGGGTTTGACCTCTTTCGGCTCCACTGCCTCCGGAAAGACCGCCGCCAGCTCGCGCAGGGGAAAAAGGAACTCTTTGGCCGGCGTGCAGGCGCGGATCGCGTTGAGCTCGACGGCGTCATTCGCGCCCGGCTCGTACCGCTCGCACACGTAATGCCCCTCGACTTTGCGTGGAACGTACAGGTCCATCTTTTCCGCCACCGCGTCGAGGAAGGGCTTCAATCTGCTAATGAACGCTCTTTCCATCTCGTACCTTAACGCTTTTTGACAGAACGACTTATGTCGATCCGCTCAACCTGCCGGCATATAATAAGGCAAGCGAGCCAGGTCCATAGCAATGTCGATCGTGATGACTTTCACCCGCTTGGGAACCGCGATATAGCGAGGCGAAAAATTGAGTATTCCTTTGACGCCGGCCTGGACCAGCGCGTCGGCCACTTCCGGCGCGGCGCTGCCGGGGACCGCGATGATGCCCATGTAGATCTTGCGCCGACTCAGGCTGGCCAGCTTCGCGACGTCCTCGATCACGACGCCGTTCCGCGTGCGGCCGATTTTTCGTTTATCGATGTCGAAGGCCGCAGCAATCTCGAAACCGTACATCCCGAAACCGGGAAACGCCAGCAGGGCCGATCCCAGGTTGCCCGCACCCACGACCGCCGCCCGATGCCCGGCATCCAGGCGCAGAATCCGGTTGATGTGCCCGATCAGGCTCTCGAGGTGATACCCGACGCCCGGCGTGCCAAAATCGCCAAAGTAGGAGAAGTCCTTGCGCATCTGCCACGACTTGACGCCCAGCAGACTCGCCAGATGCTCGCTGGAAGTGTTCTCGACCCCCTGTTGGGCCAGGTGGATGGCCCCTCGCAGATACACCGGCAGGCGCCGGATCGTTTCGTCTGGAATCTTGTGGTATCGCATGAGCCACCGTCCGTTTGGTGATTGCGTTCACATTCACAGACTTCTACCGCCACTTTACCGATCCGCAGCGTTTGGTGTCAAGAGAAATATACAATTCACGCATTATTCTCGCTTCCCGTAAACCCTTTATAAATCTCGGCTTATATCAACACTCAGAGAAACTTAGTCGGAGAAGGCAACTTTTTCTCGCGTCGACACACCGCAGTGAGCGTAGCGCGGGTCTGGTCGATGTCCCCAGTGACATGAAGGGTGCTTAGGCACCGGAGCCGGCGGCGCCCTTGGGCAGCGTGAAAACGAACGTGCTGCCGCCGTCGGGATTGTTCAGCGCCCAGATGCGACCGCCATGCCGCTCGACAACCTCCTTGGCGAAGGCCAGCCCCAGGCCGGTCCCATCTCGCTCAGCGGCTTGGGCGTTGTCGGCGCGGTAGAACTCCTCGAAGATGTGCTCCATGGCGCCGGCAGGGATGCCGATCCCGGTGTCGGTGACCGTCACCTTTACGAACGCCCCATCGTCCTTGACGTCCAGCGCGACCTTCCCACCCTCGGAAGTGTACTTGACCGCATTGAAGAGAATGTTAGTCGCCGTTTCCTCGATCAGGACTGATTCGCCGGGAATCTCGTCGACGGACGGGTCAATGGTGTGCGTCACCGCGATCGCCTTGTTGCGCGCCTTGTTCTGGACCGCCGCCAGCGCATTGAAGATGGAGTTCCGCAGCGAGAACCGTTCCATTTCGATGCGCCCGGCCAGCTTCATGCGCGTGAGCCTCAACAGCGAGGTGATGAACGACAGGCACTTGCCGGTGCGACGATAGGCGCGTTCGACCAGATCGGTCTGCTCTTCGTTGAGCGGTCCGACCATCCCGTTGAACACAATGTCCAGGCAGCTTTGAATGGCGGCCAGGTGACCCTTGATGTCGTGCGTCAGGCGCAGAACGTATTGGTTCTTGAGCTGGTCTTTTTCGTGGAGCAAGGCATTGGCCTGCTCGTAGCTGTTCTGCTGTTGGCGGAGCTGCTCGCTGATCGAGGTGGTCATGTACACCACGAGGAACAAGGTGATGCTGAAGACGAAGAGAAAGCCGAAAACGAAGCTCTTGTCGTCATACAAGCCATGGGCCGCGAACCCTTCCAGGCCCCAGTGCTTGACGACGCCGGACGCCTCCAGAACGATGATGCCGCCGAAGAGAACGACCGCCAGTGTCGCCTGCAGATAGCTCTGTAACTTGGAACGCAGGACACTGGCGAGGATCATGTGAAAAACAAAGAAGAAGGCGAAAGGATTCTCGATCCCACCGGCAAAATGCAGAATGGTGGTGAGAATGAACAGGTCGGCCGAGATCTGGAAGGTGATGATCCCTCCGATACGCGCTTCGGTAGGCTCTCTGCCTCCCCAGGTCCAGTAGCGAAGCAGATCGTACAGGATGAAGTTGTAGACCACCAGGACACCCGCGATCGTGTAGAGCGTGGACGCGCGAAGCTGGATGCCCATGAACCGGGTGGCCGCGAAGCTGGCGATGGCCAGCGTCGCGATGGCTACCCAGCGCAGCGCCACTAGCCAGTACGCCCTCTGGATCAGGCTGGTATTCTTCAGCAGAAGTTCCATAGGCTGAGGATCATCAAAGCAGGTCGGCGTTTCGCGCGGCCGTTCTCCTCAAACAGACTCTTACCCGTCAGCCCTTCTCTCGTGTGACAAGTCTATTATAGCCGCGGCAAGGGGAAAGTCAACATGATGTGGCGCAGCCTGCCTGGGCACGGCGACAGGCGTCACCCGAAGGGAACTGTCCCCTCGGTAGCGGCGCGAGCAATCAGAGGTTACCTATTTGAGGAACCGGATCGCTATCGGGTACTGCCAGTGCTCGCCCCGGCTGGCTTTGACGGCGCCCAAAACGATCAGAACGATGTGGACGATGACGAGCACCGGTATCAAGACGGCGCCTATCACCGTGACGGCCAGCGCCGCCAGGTAGATCATCAGCGAGATCTGGTAGTTCATCGCCTCCTGACCATGGTCGGCCACGAACCGGTGCTTGTCCTTCTCGCTGAGCCAGATGACCAGTGGTGCAAAGAAGCCGACCGCGCCGAGAATGTGGCATAGCATAGCCATGTTGCGGGCCTCGTGAGACGTCTCGATCGGCGGCAAGTCCTCCGTGCCGCCGGGCGCCGGCTCCTGGGCGTAGGCCCCGGCCTGACCGGCGGGCACCTGGTATGATGGAACCTTATCTTTCTCTGTCATGATCTGCTCCCATCCTGTATGTGGCAGCGCGGCCGGGTCCGGCGGCTCTACCGAACAGAGTCTTAGCAGAATCCCCACCGGCAGTCAAGAGTTACCGAGGTGGCTCTTTGGGTCCCGCGCGCGACAGATGATGATTGCCTGTCTTGGCCACGACACGCTATACTGGCAAGTCATGAGTGGGAATGTCGGCATGGCCTTGGGACTGACGCTGCTGGCGGGCCTTTCGACGGGCATCGGCAGCGCCATCGCCTATTTTATCCGGCGCCCGAAGGTCCTCTATCTGTCGTTTTCGCTGGGCCTCTCGGCGGGTGTAATGATCTACGTCTCCTTCGTCGAGCTGCTGCCCGGCGCGGTGGACGTCATCGGCGAGAGCCTGGGCGTGCTGTTCTTCTTCGCCGGGATCATCTTCATCGGCGCGATCGATCTGCTGGTGCCCGAGCCGGAGAACCCGCACAACTACGAGGGCCTGGACCAGCCCGAGACCGGCCAGCACAAGGACCATCAGCTCATGCGGGCCGGGCTGATGACTGCGCTGGCGATCGGCATTCACAATTTCCCCGAAGGACTGGCGACGTTCGCCTCGGCGCTGAGCGATCCGAAGCTCGGCGTCTTCATCGCGATCGCCATCGCGATCCACAACATTCCGGAAGGCATCGCGGTCTCGGTGCCGATCTTCTTCGCGACACACGACAAGAACAAAGCGTTCGTCTATTCCTTCCTGTCAGGCATCTCCGAACCGGTTGGCGCGCTGTTCGGCTACCTGGTCCTGATGTCGTTCCTGACCCCGACGGTGCTGGCCGGCACGCTGGCGCTGGTAGCCGGGATCATGGTCTACATCTCGCTCGACGAGCTGCTACCGATGGCCCACCGCTACGGCCACGGCCACCTCGTCGTCAGCGGCGTCGCGCTCGGCATGCTCATCATGGCCGTCAGCCTCATCATGCTATGAGCGCCCGGTCAGGCGAATCGGTGGCCGCAGTTGTCGCAGAATTTGGCGTCGAGTTCGTTCAATTCCTGACAGCCGGGACAGGGCTTCGTCTTGCCCAGGGTCTGGCCGCACTGGCTGCAAAACGTCGCGCCATCGGGCACGAGAGCGTTGCACTGGTGACAGCGCACCATCATCTGCGAGCTACCGCCGAAGCCGCCCTCCCGTAGACCCTGCCCCAAGGCGGACGCCATCGTCCTGACGCCGTCGCTGGTGCCTTTGGCCATGTAGTTGAACGTGTCTTTGGCCACCGGCGCGACTTCCTGCGCCTGGTAGCGGGCCATGCGCCCGACGAAACCGAACATGCTCATGCTGCTGCCGACGAACAACACCGGCATGCCGACGAAGGCAAGGACAATGCAGACCGGGCTGACGAGGAAGATACCCGCGATTCCGAGCACGATGAGCACCAGGCCCAGCACGATCAGGATCGGTCCAACCGTGCGCAGGGTATTGCGGGTCTTGGCATGACCGGGGTCCAACGGTCGTTCTGTCACAATACTCACCTGCCTTCCTGCAAGACTGCCTGCGAATGCGTCAACTTTGAGCCGTTGCGGGCGTCGGCGGCTTGAGGACCGACGTGGCGGTCTTGATCACGCCGGCGATGTCCGCCAGGTTCGACGGGATAATCATCGTGTTGTTGGTCTTGGCCAGCTTGCCGAACTCGTCCAGGTACTGCTGGGCGATACGCAGGTTGACCGCGTCGGCGCCGCCCTTTTCGTTAATGGACGCGGCGATCTTGCGAATCCCTGCGGCCGTCGCCTCCGCGACCGCCTGAATCTCGATGGCGCGGCCCTCCGCTTCATTGATGCGCTTCTGCTTCTCGCCTTCCGAGCGTGCGATCATCTCCTGCCGGTCGCCTTCGGCGCGGTTGATCTTGGCCTGCCGGTCGCCTTCGGACTCGGCGATGATCGCGCGTTTCTCGCGCTCGGCGCGCATCTGCTTTTCCATCGCGTCCTTGATGCTCTGCGGCGGCAGGATGTTCTTGACCTCGTACCGCGTGACCTTGACGCCCCAGGGATCGGAGGCCTTGTCCACCGCTTCGACGATGGCGCTGTTGATCACGTCCCGCTCCTCGAAGGTCTTGTCCAGATCGAGCTTGCCCATGACGCTGCGCATCGTCGTCTGGGCCAGTTGGGTCGCGGCGAAACGGTAATTGTCGATGCCGTACGACGCCTTCTTGGGATCGACGACCTGCATGTACAGAATGCCGTCGACCTCCACGGCGATGTTGTCCTTGGTGATACACTGCTGCGGCGGGACATCGACCGCCTGCTCCTTGAGCGTGTGGCGATACGAGACCCGGTCCACGAAGGGCATCAGCACGTGAAAGCCCGCCTCCAGCGTCTTGGCGTACTTGCCCAGGCGTTCGATGATGAACGCTTGCTTCTGCGGAACGATGCGGATCGTCTTGATGAAGACGACGATCGCGAAGACCAGTACACCGATCAGCACGACGGTCAATACATTGTCACCGCTAAGCAAGAGCATGGCAGTCTCCTTTCTTAGAGGACCTTGACTTTCAGGGTAAGGTTGTCTTTCCCGGTGATCTCGACGACGGCGCCTTCGGGGATCTCTTCCGCGGCCTCGGCCAGCCAGCGGCTACCATGAAACTCGACCTGACCGGGCAGCTTGGACGTGATCGCCTTCGTGACAACGGCGCGTTGGCCGATGAAGTCGTTCAGATCGACGTTGCCGTCCTGTTCGCCGGACGTGAATCCCTTGAACATGCCGGCGATCCGCTGGCGCACGACCAGCAGCGCGACGACCGACGACACGATGAAAAGACCCAACTGCGCATTGATGGACATCGGCCTGAATACGCAGACCAGCGCCACGACCCAAGCGCCCACCGCGAAGAAGGCGATGATCAGACCCGGGACCATGAACTCGGCCAGCAGCAACACCAGGCCCACGATGAACCACACCACCTCCGGACTGAGGTTTTCTCTGAGCCATTCCATCTGATGCCCTTTCGATTATCTGCACAGACGAGCACGTTCGCCTGCCATCGCATCGCTACGGACGTCCCACTTGGCTGTCGATCCACGCGGCAATCGTCTCCAGAGCCGTCGGCGCGAAGGTCTCTTCAATGCGCGCGTATTCGCGGATGTCCCCGGTCGAAGCCGTCTGAAACAGGTGGTTCAAGCCAGGCAGCTTGCGGATCGTGACATCGGTATTGCCTCCCGCTTTCAAGGCATCCTCGATCACCGGCAGGTTCTCATCGGCCCAGACCTGAACGTCGAGCGCGCCGTTGACCGCCAGCACCGGACATCGGACCTTCATCAGGGTCGGACGCGGATCATAGCTGAGGAAGAACCGAAACCACGGAGACGCCACGCCCGCGGCCTGCATATCGACGTAGGCGTCCGAATACCCCAAGGCCTGTTTCTCTTTCTCGTCGAGGCGTGAGACGGACTGAGCCATTACCTCACGGACTTTCTGCTTCATCACTTCCACATCCGTTTCGCGCCTGGCAATGTCAACGACCTGCCGCTGAGCTGCCAGCGAGGCGTCTATCACCGACGGCTCTGCACCGGCGGCTTTCAGCAGTCGCGTGATCTGTCCTTCGATGATCTGCGCACCGGTCACCCCGGTGCCGGCCATGAGAACGATGAACGACACATCCGCCGACCTCGCCGCGACCATCGGCGCAATGATGCCGCCTTCACTGTGGCCGATCAGGCCGATGTGTTTCGGGTCGATTTCCTTGCGGCCCCTGAGATGGGCAACGCCGGCCAGGACATCGCGCGCGAAATCCTCGCTGGTCGCGCTGACGATATTGCCGGTCGAGCCGCCGACGCCTCGGTCATCCGCGCGCAGCACCGCGATGCCGCGCCGGGTCAGGTAATCGGCCAAAATGAGGAATGGCCGATGACCGAACACCGTTTCGTCGCGGTCCTGGGCGCCGGAACCGGTAATCAAGATGACGGCAGGAAAGGACCCCTCCGTGTGGGGCAATGTCAGGGTCGCCGCCAGCGTCACGTCGTCCTCGGTATTGCGATAGGTCACTTCCTCCTCAACGTAAGGGTAGGGTTTCTTCGGCTCCTGGGGCCGATTGGGCTTGGGCACTTCCTTGACGCTTCTCATCACCAGTGGCAGCGTTATGCCGCTTTGCATCCACTTGCCGTCGATGGTGGTCCCGTCCTCGCTCAAGACCCCTTCATAACGAGCTCGGGGTTTGTCCAACTCAAGAGTGACCCGATCCTGCTCCAGGCTGATCCGGCTGACCGGCAGATCCGTCGCGCCCTGGTCCGGGCTGTCCATCGTCACTTCCAGTGAGCCATCGGCGCACGCCTCGATCTTGAAGACCAGCCTTAGCTCGGTCACCGACACCTTGAGCGTACCCAGCCAGGTCCCTTCGAGCCGTCGCAGGGCGCTATCGCTCGATTGAGCAGGCACCGCCGCCGGCGCGATGAGCGCCAGCGCTGCTACAGGCCCGACTAACCGTCGTACAGACAACATCGAACACCTCCGCGTATTGAACTTGTGTCCGTCACTCGACGACGACCGCGGTCCCGTAGACCAGGATCTCGGCCGCGTGCTGCATGACTTCCGACGTGGAAAAGCGGATGCCGACGATCGCGTTGGCGCCCATCTCCTTGGCGTTCTCTTTCATGCGGTCGATCGCCTGCTCGCGCGACTCGGCCATCAGCTTGGTATACTCACTGATCTCGCCGCCGACGACGTTCTTCAGGCCGGCCATGATGTCCCGGCCGATGCTGCGGGCGCGGATCGTGTTGCCCCGTACCAGGCCGAACTGCTTGACAATCGTCTTGCCGGCGATGGTGTCCGTGGTGGATAGCTGCATACCTTATCTCCTGACATCTCGGTAACGGTCCTTGCTCCAGAAGTAGATGCGCTCCCGCAGGACCGAAACGAATAGAATCGCCAGCCCCACTAGCAGGGCCAGCAGGCCGACTTTCAACAACACGCTCACGGTGGGATCCTTGATGAGATTCTCTATGGCCGCGAACCCTCCGTAGACGATCAGCAGGATACCGGCCAGAGAGAATATCACCCATCCGATCCCGCGCTCGATGCGATTGTAGACGCCTCCCCAGTACTGTTGCCAGAGACGGTCCTCCGGCTCGACGAACTCCACTTCGTCGGTCATCTGCTTGAGCCTCCTGAAGGCCGCCATCTCTTTCGCGCAGTCGCGACACGAGGCAAGATGCTCCTCGAAAACACGTCTCTGCGTCTCGTCCAGCTCGTTGTCCAAATAGGCCATCATGAGGTCCTTGTACTCTTGGCAGGTCATACCATCTGACCTCCTTTCCGGGGCTCCGAGGTGTCGGGCTTGGGGTCTCGCGAGCCACTCTCACGGTCCAGAATCTCTTTCAACCGTTGGCGGGCGTAATACAGGCGACTGGTCACCGTCCCCCTGTTGCAGAAGAGTGCTTTGGCCATCTCGTCGTACGACAGGTTGCGGAAGTGCCTCAGGATGATCACCTCCCGATGCTTCTCATCGAGTTGGCTGATCGCCCTCCAGACGCGGTCCTTGGATTCGTTTCTTTCAGCCACCATTTCAGGATCGAAGGCGTCGTCCCTCTCCAGTGCCAGGGAATCCTGGACGGCGGGCGAGGCATTGGGGGCGCAATCACCGGCAGCACCCAGGGAATCGTCGGGCCCCTGCTCGTAGGCCCGGCGAACCTTCCGGCGGCGCAAGTGGCTGAAACACAGGTTCCTCAGGATCTGATAAAACCACGGGAAGAACTTCTCTTGCGAGTTGAGCTGGTCGAAATGCTTGTAGGCCCGGTAAAACGCCTCCTGCGACAGTTCCAGCGCATCCTCGCGATTGCCCACCAGGCCCAGCGCGATGAAATAGGCGTCTTTCATATGTTGCTTGACGATTGCCTCAAATGCCTGCCGAGGGCTCCGGCGTGAGCCCCACATCGTCATCGTCTCCTGTTCACATAAGCTGTCCAATTGCGATCACTCCCGGCCCCCCGGACGTCCACGTTCGACCGCGATCTTGGTCTCCGTGTATATTGACTTCGCATCCGGCCGATTTCTTCAAGCAAAATCTTGCCAAAACGCTCATCGGGCAGGCCAGGGCCGTCGAGCGAGCCCTTCACACAACTAACGCAGGCGAGTACCATGACTGCAAACGCGACCGCACAAAGGGGCTTGGACGGTTCCCAGACCCGCAGGTCGCGACGCATTTGCAATGGATTGACGGGTAAACGATGCTTTCGATGGCGCAGGGCAATACGTTCTACGAGACTGCTATCATTCTGAGCCTGGCGGCGGTGCTCGGCATCATCGGCCAGAAACTGCGCCAGCCCTTGGTTATCATGTTCCTGGTGACCGGCGTCCTGGCGGGCCCGGCTGCACTAGGTGTGATTTACAGCTACGAGCAGATCGAGTTGCTGGCGCACATCGGGATCGCCCTGCTGTTGTTCATCGTCGGACTCAAGCTCGATCTGAACCTGATTCGGACCACCGGACCGGTCGCCCTGGCCACCGGGTTAGGGCAGATATTGTTCACCTCCGTCATTGGTTTCGTCATTGCCCTGGGTCTGGGTCTGGCCGTGATCAGCGCCGTCTATGTCGCGGTGGCGCTGACGTTCTCCAGCACGATCATCATCGTCAAGCTTCTGTCGGACAAGAAGGAGATCGACGCGCTGCACGGTCGAATTGCGGTGGGGTTCCTGATCGTCCAGGACATCGCCGCCATCCTGGCCTTGGTGGCGCTGACGACGTTCGGTTCGCCACTGGCCCAAGGTCAGTCACCCGTAGCGACATGGTTGCTCATGACCGTCAAGGGAATCGGACTGCTGGTCGGTGTCGGCCTTCTGATGCGATACGTTCTGCCTCGTCTGCTTGCGAAGCTCGCCCATTCGCAAGAAATGCTCGTGCTCTTCGCGATCGCGTGGGCCGTACTGCTCGGGGCCACCAGTGAAGGTCTGGGCTTCAGTAAGGAGATCGGTGCCTTTCTGGCCGGCATCTCCCTGGCGACGAGTGAGTTTCGCGACTTGATCAGCGCCAAGCTGGTGAGCCTGCGGGACTTCTTGCTGTTGTTCTTCTTCATCGACCTCGGCGCCCGTCTGGACTGGTCGACCGTGGGCGCCGAGGTGGGACGCTCGCTGTGGCTATCGCTGTTCGTGCTCGTCGGAAACCCCGTGATCGTCCTGATTATCATGGGGGTGATGGGTTATCGCCGGCGTACGAGTTTCCTGGCCGGCCTGACGGTGGCCCAGATCAGCGAGTTTTCCCTGATCGTCGGAGCGCTGGGGGTTGCCCTAGGGCACATCCCGCTGGAGACAATGGGCCTGATCACACTCGTGGGAGTGGTCACCATCTGCGCCTCGACGTACATGATTCTCTATTCGCAGCCGTTGTATCAGTTTCTCTCGCCGGCCCTGAAGATCTTCGAGCGCAAGGACCCCTATCGCGAGTCCACGGGGGATACTGCCGGCCAGGTCGCTACCGTGGACGTCATTCTTGTCGGATTGGGCAACTATGGAAGCGGGTTGGCCGAGCGATTGTTGGAGCGACGCAGGCGCATCGTCGGCGTGGACTTTGACCCGCAGGCCCTGAAGAAGTGGCAATCCAGAGGGGTTTCGGTCCTCTACGGGGACATGGCGGACCCCGAGTTATTCGAGCAATTGCCCTTGCGACATGCGCATTGGGTGGTCAGCACGGTTCGCTCCAAAGACGTGAGCCTGACCTTGCTGCGTCTGCTCAAGCAGGGAGGCTATCAAGGCAAGGTAGCGCTGACAGCCGCCGATCAGGCGCAGGCGACCTTGTACGAAAGTGCAGGCGCCCATGTAATCCTGCGGCCCTTCAGAGACGCCGCCGAGCAGGCGGCGGACGCGCTGACGGATGCGATGGATCTGCTGCCGCAGAACGTAGATTGGCCGGTGGCTTTTCAGGAGGTGCGCCTGCGGTCCGGCTCGACCTTCGCCGGCCAGAAATTGCGTGATATCCCCTTGCGCTCGCTGACGGGCGTCTCGGTCCTGGCCGTCAGTCGGGCCGGACACGCCTACTATGAGCCGCCACCCGATTTCCGCGTCTATCCCGGCGACCGTATCGTCCTTATGGGGTCGCCTGGCGTGCTCAAACAAGCCGAGAGTCTGGTCAATCAAATGGAGACCGTCGAATCGGTCGACAAGCTCGAACGCTTCGAGGTCACCGAGGTCCCGCTGGACGCGGAATCCGACTGGCTGGGCAAGACGCTGGCGGAACTGCAATTCAGACAGCGCTACGGCGTCACAGTCGTCGGCATCCGCCGGGACGATGAGCGGCTGGCTTCGCCGGGTCCCAACGAGCGACTGCTGGAAGGGGACCGGCTCATCGTCATCGGAACAGCCGACAAGATCGGCCGGTTGACGCTGAGTGAGGCGACAACAGAACCCAACTCGGCGCATCAACCAGATAGCCCAGACCTCGCATAGTGCAGAAGGCAGATGAGACGCTCGAATCGGTTTCTCATTCCTTTGCGACGTTCTCCGCTACGATCAGCACCTGTTCGGCAAGTCTCACGCAGTGCTGGCAAATCGCGAGATCAGGCGGCGCATCTGGTAACACAGACTCCAAAGGGTACTTTGAGCTGACGTAGATCGAGTCCAGCAATTCGCAGTCGTCCTCGCTCAGACTCGTATCGAAACCGGCTGTGATTAGTTCACGGTTCAGGTCGCGAATGCTGTGAGTCCGTTTCGGCCGCATGCTCCGGCAAACGCGAATCGTCTTGAGAGCTTTCTCCGCAGCTTGCTGCGCGTTCTGTAGACAGGGGTTCAGCAGGCCGGCTTCGAGGGTCATCTTGGCGACTTCCAGGTTCTCGCGGGCATATTGGAGCCACGCCGTTGCCTCATCGCTCATAGACAACTTCCCCTTTCTGTATCTCCGCCAGAAACTCGCTGGCGGCTGCGTTCGGGCGCACCGGAATGACGTCAACGGGAATCTGATCGGCAATCCGCCGTAGCAGCCGCCGGTACTTGAGCGCTAAAGGCAGATAGGACTCGTCGCTGTCCTGGAAGATGGCCACGTCCAGATCGTTGGGGGTTGCGCTGGTCAGAAACGACCCGAAGACCACCACTTTGCGCACCTCCTTCTCCCGGCTCAAGCATGCGGCCACGTCCTGCATGATTCGTTCTTTCTGTTGTCGCGTTGCCACCATAGCGAGCGCGATTATACCAACGCTGCATCACCGTGTCATCTGCCGATACCGGTGAGGGATTTGGCCCGCTCAAGCCCCAAACCGTTGAAATCGGTCCACCCGCTGTGCTACTATCGAGGCGGTGGCACTCGGCCACCTCGTGTCCATGAGATTGAATGGAAGGGAACAACAATGAGAATGCGAAAGACGAGTTTGATTCTGGTTGTCGCGGCGGTGGCGGCCGGGCCGGCTTGGGGACAGCGGCGCGGGAGAGTCGAGGACCCCAACCAGATCACCCACCTCTCGGACATCTACATGCGCGACGTCTGCATCCTGCCCGACGCGAGCACGCAGACCTATTACATGGTCGGTCCCGGCGGCAACAGCGTGCGTGTCTATACCAGCAAGGACCTCAAAATGTGGCAAGGACCGCGGACGGTCTTTCGCACGCCCGACGACATCTGGGGCGACATCCGCGTGCGCGGCATCTGGGCGCCGGAGATGCACAAGTACAAAGACAAGTACTACCTGTTCCTGACGTTCAACACGAACAACATGTTCGAAGAGCAGTGGCCCAACTGGCGTCCGCGCGTGACACGTGGCTCGCAAATCCTCGTGGGCGATTCGCCCTTCGGACCATTCAAGCCCTTTGCGAACCACTCGACGCTACCGACAGGCATGATGACACTGGACGCGACGCTGTGGGTCGAGGATGGCAAACCCTACATCGTCTACTGCCATGAATGGGTCCAGATCACCAACGGCACGATCGAGTACATGGGCCTGACGGACGACCTGTCGGAAACGATCGGCGCGCCGACGCTGCTGTGTCGCGGCAGCGACGGGCCGTGGCAGATCATTTCCGCGCGCGAAGGCTGTTTCGTCACCGATGGCTGCTACCTCCGCAAGAGCAAGTCAGGCAAGCTCATGATGACCTGGTCCGGCTTCGGCAAAGGCGGGTACACCGTCGGCCTGGCGATCTCCGATTCCGGCAAGCTGGCCGGTCCCTGGCGCCAGCAGGCCGAGCCGCTTTTCAGCGAGGACGGCGGTCACGCGATGTTCTTCGAGACGTTCGACGGCCAGCTCATGTTGGTGTTCCACACCCCCAACGGCCGCCAGGCCCAGCCGCGCATCCTCACGCTGGAGGACACGGGCGAGACCTTCAAGGTCACCGGCCGCTTCACCGGCGAATAGACGAGAGCCGGGCAGCCGCCTCGTGGACGCGTGAATGCGTAGAAGCGCAGGAGCGTTCTGTCTGTTCACCTGGCGAACGGCGTTTCTTGCCGGAGGCGACCGGATGCGGTAGAATGGTTGGACTGAGTAGTTGTGGCAGATTGGAAAGGACCGAGGTAGCATCAATGGCTGTGCTGATGACCCGCGGCGACAACGAACGAGCGGAAATCGAGTTCGAATTGGACTACCTGGCGTCTCTGACGACACAGCAACGGTTCGAGATGATGCTCCGCAAGAGCCGCGAAATGGCCGCTTTACGCAAACGACATGGACGTCGAAGGACTACTGAGATCATTAAAAGAGCATAAGGTCAGGTTCGTCGTCATCGGAGCGACGGCCTTCCCCGTTCACGGTTATTCCCGTGCCACGCTCGATACAGACATTTTTATTGAGCCGACAGCGCGAAACGCCGAGCGAGCGCGCAACGCGCTTCGCGCATTCGGATACGACATGACCGATGTCACCATTGACGACCTGCTCACCAAGAAGGTGCTAATCCGGCAGTACCTGGTGGAGTCGGACATTCATCCCTTCGTGAAAGGGGCCAGCTTCGAGAGAGTCTGGGCCAACAAGGTCAAGTCCAAGTTCGGACAGACGTTCGTCTGGTTCGCCTCGCTGGATGATCTGATCCAGATGAAGCAGGCTGCGGGCCGCCCGAAAGACAGGGAAGACCTCAAGTTCCTTCGTCGGCTCCGCCGCAGAAAACCAAGGCGTTCTGATAGCAGCGGCAGGGGTCACTAACAGAAGGAGGAAAGATGTCATGGTAGAATACCGTAGGTCGATACGTTTCTTGGCGCTGGCTGTCATCTGCCTGGCGATAGTACCCATCCGTCAATCATGCCGGGCAGTGGCGGCAGACGAGTCAACGGACGCTCCAGGTGCCTCCAGCCCCAAACCGATCGTCGTGATTGATGACATTGCCTACCGCTCGGGTTCGAGCCGGGCCTGGCGGTTAGACTTGGCGATGCCGGAGAACTTCGGCGAACAGAAGCGACCAGCCCTGGTTATCGTTCACGGCGGCGGCTGGAGCGCCGGCGACAAGCGCGACCGGCCCTTCCGCTCCATGTTGCTGGACTACGCACTCAAGGGGTACGTCACGATCTCGGTGAACTACCGGCTTACGCGCGAGGCACCGCTGCCGGCCTGCATCGAGGACGTCAAGTGCGCCGTGCGCTGGCTGAAAGCCCATGCGGAGCAATACCGCGTGGACACCGACCGGATCGTCGCATACGGCCACTCGGCCGGCGCGCACCTGGCGTTGATGCTGGGCATGGCCGGACCGGATGCGGGCCTGGAAGGCGACGGCGGCTGGAACGACTACTCCAGCAACGTCACCGCTGTTGTCGGCGGTTCGCCTCCGACGTCTCTGCCCGCTCGTTTCGGCGATCCGGTGAAGTACTCGCCTTCGACCTATGTCTCCGCCGAGACCCTCCCGATTCTGCTGATCCAGGGAACGGCCGACCGGATCGTGCGGGTCGAGACGACGGATGATTTCGTGGAAAAGCTCAAGCAGGCCGGCGCGAAGGACGTGACCTACGTGCGGATCGAGGGCGGCGACCACGGCGTTGCCTACGACAGTTTCCTCGACCGCAGCACCGCCGCGATGAACGAGTTCTTCGAGCGAACCCTGGCGAAGCCGGCCAACTGACGCGCCAACCAAACCCGCATGGCGCAAAGGAGATTTGCCGGCCACACCGGCATTTTCCTTGACGAGAGCTTTTTCTCGCACCACCCATCCCAGAGGTCCGTATCGAAAAGCGTGGAGTTGCACTCCCGATGCGCGTTGGGAGCCCTCCGCGACGCGAGAACGACAGCCTCTTGGGGCAAGGTCTGAAGGAGCCAGCCATGAAAGGCAAAGTCAAGCCCATTCCGGACGAATACCATACGCTGACACCCACTCTGACGGTGAGCGACGCGACTCAGGCGATTGAGTTTTACAAGGAGGGTTTCGGCGCCGAAGAACGGTTTCGCATGCCGACGCCGGACGGCAAGCACGTAATGCATGCGGAACTGAAGATCGGCAATTCGATCATCATGCTGTCTGATGAGATGGGCGGGATGGACTGTCGCTCGCCTCAGTCGTACGGCGGCACGCCGGTAGCGTTCTACGTCTACGTCGAAGACGTGGATGCAGCGTTCGATCGCGCCGTTTCGGCCGGCGCCATCGTGAAGATGCCGGTGGAAAACATGTTCTGGGGGGATCGGATCGGCAGCGTGGTCGACCCTTCCGGGCACGTCTGGACGCTCGCGACCCACGTGGAAGAGGTCAGCCCCAAAGAAATGGAAAAACGCGGCCGGGAATTCATGGAGAAGATGATGCAGGGCGCCGGCCAGACCTAGGCGCCGTCTGCAGGGGGTCCATTCGGAATTCCGCGCTCACGCGGTCGCCAGCCGCCTGAAGGCGGGACTCCAAACCGGTCAGCGCGGCTTGCGTTTGCGCGGGTGTTCTTTGGTCAGGTCGATAATCCGGCCTTCCTCCAGCACGTACACCGGCGTGTGCGTCTCGATCCCGATTTGCAGAGCCCGCTTGGCCGCACGGCGCAGCGCAGCGCAGCGTCCGCGCCTATGATATCCGGGTCTCTTGAATCATGCGAGTTCTTTGTCATGCACTATCCCCCTGCCAGTGAGCCGCTGAGGCAGACACATAGCCGATCGCGGCTATGGCGTACTGCTATGCTTGACGACCTCAAGAAAGGCCTCGCTGAAGCCTTGGCAAATTGCCTCATGATATATCAACTGCCCCGCTACGTCCACACGACCTGCATCCCAGTATCTTCGCCTGTCACGGTGGCACATGTAGTCACGAATACTGCGCATTCTCTCTATGTTGCCATTCTTCTCCCCCTCAGCGATAAGTCTATCGATATTCTGCACGAAGTCGGGAGCGCGCGCCACCATATACGACTTCGTGGCGCGCATTGCCCGTGACCGCCACGCCTCAATGAGCACATAGAGAAACATGACCCACACACGCTCAAGACGCCCGCGATCGGATGCCAGAAACGCCTCAACATCTTCAACAATTGGAGCCTTTAGCATGTTGGAGCGACACACAGTTGCGTTGAGGAAGACATCATGTAGGTTGGCGAAAGCCATGAAGTCAGTGTCTGTGCTTGATGGGTCCCGCATAGTCATTCGCACTCCTTACGTGCAGTTGGCGCACTCTTCGATATGGGGAGCCTCTCGGGCCATAGAGAGGCTCCCCATGAACCTATGGCGTTTGCTCAGAGCGCTCTGGCAAACCCAACTGTTCTCTCAGCCAGTTGTCGCTAGCATGAACCTCTGGTTTGAGGGGGTTGAGCCTGTCAGCAGCTTCCTGGAGGATCAGGCGCTCTCTGCTACCCGACGGGATTTGCTCGGAGAGCACGTCGACGAACAATTGAGACCAAGCATCCTCTTCCGGGTGTGTTCTGCCACTTGCCATTGGCCGGATATCTATGCAATCATTCAGAAATGAAGTGAATTCTCCTATCTTGAACTCGTCAGAGACCTTCCCTTTGCTGCCAGCAAGGTAAATCAGGCAGAACGCCCATATTCTCACTATGTCACTGCCAAGCTGTCCCGGTCGATCCTTGCGATGGCAATGACATTCCGTGAATAGAGATGAGAGATCCAACAGGATCTGTCTCATGAGGAAGACGAAAGGCGTCGGATATTCGGTATTGGCTCTCGGATTTCGCCATACGGCGGGCTCGTAGACGCTATGGTCGCAGACCGTCATGAAGAGATCGTACAAGTCCGACACGTAGAAATCTCTGTCTTGTTGGGCTTGGACTGCTCTTCGCAGCACGAGCACATGCGCCTTGAGAGCCAGAAATACTGGGCACCGGGTGCGTGTCGTTCTTCCTTGATGCGCTATGTATAACTCGTCATTTCTGTTATACGCTAGATCAAGTCTACCAGAGTCAAGAGCCTCGCATGCAACCATGAGAAGAGGATAGTCTGCTCGAAGCTCGATATACCAAGACGGATTTTCGACAGTCCTCTCGAGAAGTTCCCAGTCATCCTCGGGGGAGAAGGGGGGATCTTTGGTTCCATAAGAGTGCGCGACACTGACACACAATGGCGATGAAGGTTCCAACATGAGTGCCCGGATCACGCTGTCAACCGGTCCATTCCTATAGGGAAGCTTCTTGACCACCTCGGCATGGGAAAGGAGTCGAAGATGGAGCCATGTACGTGTCCTGGTCATCGCATCTACGAACCTCTCCTCGAAAAGCAAGTCAAGGTTCTCAGGCGTCAGCGCATCAGCAATCCGTGCTTCGTTCTTCTCCACGATTCGGACGAGCTCGTCAAATCGGCGCTCTCGCAAGCAAGAGAACACAAAATCACGAAACCTCCTATTGCCATTTTCGTCTGCGTGAAGTCTCGCGCGTAGCCAGAGCAAGACCGCCCATGTGATCCCCACCGGTAGTTGTCAAGTCGAATGAGACAGTTCCTTTTTGGAATTACGCTCTAATTCATGGCTTGCCCTTCTCCATTTCCTGGTGGATT
>JAFGLV010000146.1 GCA_016927855.1 Sedimentisphaerales bacterium | reverse complement strand
CCATGACATCCAGCATACTCATTACCTCCTTGCCCTCTACTCTAATTACTGGCAAGGAATTGTCTCACTCATTCTGACACAGAGGGTTACCAGACGAATGCGAACAACGTCAGAGCGATGAATCAGATGCGCAACTCATCCCCCCTCGGCGGCATGATGAACCAAATGACGGGAGGCATGGAGATGAAGCCCGCCACCCCGGCCGCGACGAAATACGCCGTCCTCGGCGCCCTGATTACCGGCATCGCCGGCGCGGTGCTGCTGGTGATGAGTGGCAAACAGGGCCAGACGCCCAGTACTGTCGAGAGCAACGAGCCCCACTAAGTCCCTTCGACGACTCGGACCTCGGTAATATAATTGTTGTACCGGTGCCACTCCCGGTCGGCCGGCACGAAGGACAGAAAGGCCCCCAAGTAGCGCTCCGCGTCGACCGGTGAATCGAAAAGACCCCACCGGTTGAGCTTCTCGTGGTATTCACGAAGCTTCGAGCCGTCTTCGTCCGGGATGGACCCGTAATTGAAGAACATCCAATCCGCTAACGCCGATTCGCAGCAAGGGGTCAGAAAGCCACTGGGTTCATAGCCCAACAGCTCGGTTTCCCGCGGGGGCTCATCGCCGGCGTCCATGCGCCGGGCCCAGATGATTTCTCGTTCTAACGGCGGTGGTATCATCTGCAACAGTGCCTGGGCGTCCGGCAACGCGAAGATGAAATCGTGATCAGCCTTGTCGGCACGCTCGAGTTCCGTCAAGAAGAGACTCGCTTCAAGCTCCTGCTCGGTGGGTTCGACAACCCCTGAGCCACGGAGTTCTTCCATCCAGCCCTGTATAGGCTCTCTCTGGAGGCCGCGATACTGCTTGGGCATCTGTTCGGGAGGGACATCCGTGCGCGGCCAGGAATAGAAGCTCTTGTTCACCAGGTCCGGGCGGAAGTGCTTGAGCCGGTTGAGGAATTCGCGGCACATGCGTGCAAAGGTCTTTTCGATCAGGAATCCAGAGGTGACGGTATGGTCATACATGACTTGCCTCTTCGTGACGCGCCCTGGGGCTGGGATAGGCGAGGGCGCGGGCCAGTGATTTGTAGCTTTGCCGTTGGAGGAGGGTCAATTGGTGGTGGAGGCGCAAGGCGATGAGGTGGTCGGTGTAGGTCGCCTCGGTCGCGACGGCTCGCTCGATCTCGCGGCCGATCTGAGCGCGATTGGTCTCGCGTGCGGCGGACTCGAATAGCTTCTTGAGGCCGTTGGCGTCGGTGTGGAAGGCGATTCGGACGGCTCGGAGAGCGGGACCTTTGTCCATCAGGGTCGAGTGTTGCCTGGAGAGGTACTTGGTGAAAGCCGCCTGCTCGCGTTTGATCCTGTCGGCAGAGGCGCGTGCCTCATCGATGTCACGCGTGCGGCAGCCCAGCATCTCGATATCGCTCACAAGGCTGTTGCGGATCTGTTCTCCGGTGTCGTCACTCGCGTAGTCGAGGCTGCCCATCACGTACTCGGGATCGAAGCGAGCGCGCAACTCCGTGGCGAATTCGACGCTGGGGCAAAAGGCGCGATCCAGGACGGCGCAGGCGCGTTCGTAGTCGTTGCCCAATGCGGCGGTGACGATGCAGCGGCGCCATTTGAGCACCTCGTCCCGCGCGCCGTCGAAGCGGTCGAGCCAGGGCGCATTTTCCTCTCCCGGCCAGAGCAGCACCTGGGAATTGAACACGTCCGTATCGTAGGCGTCGTTGAGAATTTGTACGGCGCGACCGGCGCCCAGCGCGACCTTCCGCGTGACCAGGAGAAACCAGAGCTTCGCGGATACTTGGCGGGGGAGTTGGCGCAGGCCATCCATCCGGCCGAACCGAACTTGGCGTTTGATCTGCAGCAGCGCGATGTTGCCGGCGTACTGCTCGGCCAGCTTGGTGTCACTCGGGTCGAAATACGCGCCGTCGCAGAAGTCTTCGTACAGGCTGAGACGAAAGCCGATGTCGTAAGCCTCGCTCGACTGGGGCAGGGCGTGCCGCAACGCGTAAAGCGCCGAGACGAGAAAGCCCTCGCGTGATTTCTCCAGGTTATTGCGCAACGGCCTCTCGCTCAGCACGGCCGCGACCATGTCGACGCGATCCCGTTCCGATGCAAGGCCCAGCCGGTCGCGGACGTCGGCGTCCCAGCCGTCGATGGCGTTGCCCACGCGTTGCCGCAAGGCGCGGATCTGGTCGCGCTCAGCCTGCCGCTCCTCGGCGCTGTAGCGCAACGCCGATTCGTACCAGAAGACCCTGTCCCAGAGCGCGTTGAGATGGTCGAGGGCCTGGCTCTTGCGGTAGTCCTCCATCAGGTTCAGGTCGTTGGCCTCTGCGACCATGGTCAGACGGCCCGACAGGATAGTCGGAATGTAGCGCAGCGCGGCACCGAGCGCCAGCAAGCCGCCTCCGACGACGAGCGGCGCTGTCAGCGCCTGCCAACGCGTGAAGCCAGGCAAGCCGAGGATGCTGGCCAGGCGACCCGAGACCGCGATGCCGGCGGTCCAGACCGTCGCCTTGGGACTGGTCCTCATCAGAACCGTACCCGCCCGCGAGAGTAGGTCGTGCGCCTGCGCCAAGCGTAGAAAATCCTTACAGGCCTGGACCCGCGCTCGCTTGGCCTTCTTCATTGCCGATATCCTCATATCATCCCCGGCCGGACAAGAGGCTTTTTTGTGAAGCGTCGAGCGGGAATCATACCGCGCCGGTTCCGCGCGGGCCAGTCCATGTCGGCACGCGGCAGGTCGGTTTGACAAGCGCCGCTGCCGTCGACTACCATGGTAACGGTGGGTTGGGTGTGCGTGTGAACGTATGACGGCAACAGGCAAGGAGGCTGTGCGTGGGCGATGTGTCGTTTTTCTTTGCCGGCGGTGGTACCGGGGGACATATCTATCCTGGTTTGGCGGTGGCCGAGCAGATTGCCGCGCAGCGATCTGACGCTCACATTCATTTTCTTTGCAGCACGCGGCCCATCGACAAGCGCATTCTCGACACCACGATTTTTCCCTATACGACTCTGCTCGCGACAGGGTTGTACTTCGATCCCAAGAGGCTATTGCGATTCGGCTCAACGTTCCGGCACAGCTATCGCCAGGCGCGAGCCATCATCAGCGGCACCCCCAACGCTGCTGTAATCGGGGCTGGCGGATTTGTCGCGGCGCCGGTGTGCCTGGCCGGACGCAGGCTGGGTGTTCCCGTCGCGGTGGTCAATATCGACATCGTCGCCGGTCGCGCCAATCGGCTCAGCGCCCGCTGGGCCGACGAGATCTTCCTGCAATTCGAAGAGGCTAGCCGCCAGTTTGGTCAGCGGCGCGTGCCTGTGACGGTCGTGGGATGTCCGCTGCGCCGCGGATTCGCGGACCCTCAGCCCAGACGAGCGGTCGCAGATATCGGTTTGGAGAAGGACAAGAAAGTCCTGCTTATCACCGGGGCTTCGAGCGGCTCGGCCCACATCAACGAAGCGGTCGGAATGCTGCTGGGCAGACTGGAGCGCTTTGCCGACACCTGGCAGATCGTCCACCTGACCGGCCTGGACAATCACGAGGCGGTGGCGGCTCGCTATGAAGACGCTCGCATCTCGCACCAGGTGCTGGACTACTACGACGGCATGGCGGACCTGCTG
>JAFGLV010000145.1 GCA_016927855.1 Sedimentisphaerales bacterium | reverse complement strand
CTCGCCCAGATTTCTCCATTCCGGCCTGCCCGTTCGACTTCGCTCAGGGCGGGCTCTGCGGCAGTCCTCCAGTCGAAATGACAAAGACATCCGCCGGTAGGGGAGACCTACCAACAAACATGCAGTGCACCCTCGTCATTTCTCAGCCGGGATTTTCCGTTGACAGGGTCCTCAAGAGGGGTTAAGATTCAGTGATTAGATGCGGCTGTAACTCAATGGTAGAGTGCTACCTTCCCAAGGTAGACGTTGTGGGTTCGAATCCCATCAGCCGCTTTACCTCCCCCGCGACTCCCGCCGCTAGGTTCACACAGCCACATCTCTGATGTTCCTGCACGTCCCGTCAGGTTCAAAAAGGTGCAGGCGGTCGGGGTCGATGTGGAGGGACACGTCGGCGCCGACGCGCGGCACCGAGTCGGGCGCGGTGCACACGACGCACTTCTCGCCTGAATGCAACTGCACGTGCACGTCGCAGCGCGACCCCAGCGGCTCGATGTGCGTGACCTTGCCTGAGAGGGCGTCGCCGCCGGGTCCGGTTCGAGGTTTCAGGGAGAGATCGTGAGGACGGATGCCGGCCAGGACCGTTGGGCCAACGTGCCCGGCCAACGATGAACGCAACGGCGCCGGAAGGTCGAAGCCGGCGCCCGCGATCTCCAGAGAGAGACCCTCGTGCTGCCTGCGGACGCGGGCGGTCAGAAAGTTCATGGGTGGCATGCCGAAAAAACCAGCCACAAAGCGATTGGCCGGCCTTCGGTAGATGTCGTCCGGCGAACCGACCTGCTGAAGACGTCCGTGGTGCAACACGCCGATCCTCTGGCCCAGCGCCATCGCCTCGGCCTGGTCGTGCGTGACGTACAGCGTGGTCGTCGCCAGTCGCTGGTGCAAGGCCTTCAGTTCGGTGCGCAAAGCGCCCTGCAGCAGCGGATCGAGACTGCTCAAGGGCTCGTCGAGGAGAAAGGCCGCCGGCTCACGAACCATCGCACGGCCCAACGCGACGCGCCGGCGCTCGCCTCCGGAGAGAGCGGCAGACTTTCGATGCAGCAGGCTGGCGATGCCCAGCATCTCCGCGGCCGCGACGACCCGCCGTCTTGCCTCGGTCGCCGACAGCCTCTTCATGCGCAGCGCGAACGCCATGTTCGCATACACGTCCATGTGTGGATAGAGCGCGCCGTCCTGAAAAACCATCGCAACGTTCCGGTCTCTGGGCGAAACGTCTGCGACCGGTTTGGCACCGATATGGATCGCGCCGGAGGTCGGCGTCTCCAGGCCGGCGACCAGACGCAACGTGGTCGTCTTGCCACAGCCGCTGGGACCCACCAACACGAGAAACTGGCCGTCGGGGACCTCCAGCGTCAGATCGCTGACGGCAACGGTGTGCCGATCGTAGGTTTTGGTGACCTGCTGAAATGCGATGGAAGCCATGTCGCCCGCCGGAAAGGGTCGTCAGACAGGTTTGAACCGTACGCGCGACCAGGCTCGCGCCAGGAACGCCAGGCCGATCCCCACGTAGGCGATGAAATTGAACATCATCCAGACCGTCGCGGCCCCGACCGTCCTGAGTCCCCCCTGAAGCCAATCGTAGGCCGCCAGCCCGCCGCTTCCCGCCGTCGCCAGTGCGATGACGATAGCGTGGACGACAGGATTCAGGTCCATGTACAACTCGATCAGGTCCCCGTCGCCATTGACGGCCACGGTGGCCAGTCCAATCAAGCCGGGCAGAACCGCCCAGATGCCGGCCGCCAGCGCCAGGTTGGCGATGACCGCTGCGGTCGTGTGCTTGCACCGCAGGCTGAAATACAGTCCCGTCATACAGAGAAACACCGTGACCCAGCCGACGAGGATCGCGAACTGGAGGACCGCGAGGGGGTGAATGAAGCCCACCAGAGAGAAGACGATCACATGGCCCAGCAGAAGGCCCCACACCGGCAGGCAACGACGGATGGCGCCGAAGAGCTTGCCCGAGAGGATGGCGCCGTTGCTGACGGTCGTGGTCAGCAGGATAGGCCAGGCTTGCGACTCCTTCTCCGTCGTAATGGTGGTGGCCGGCACGATGGCGGTCACCAGTGTTCCCAGCAACGTATAGATAACGGCAAAGGTGACGTGCGCTTCGCGATCGTCCAGGGCGTGTTCGCGCGCGCAGAGGACATAGAGCGCCAGGAGCAGAATCGTTCCAACGAGCGCTACGATCACACGGCCGACCGTCCACTTGCACAGCAGCGGCGCCCGATGCTCTTTCCAGAGAATCGGCGGTCCGATCACGCGTCGAATGCGGCCCGCCGACGCGCCCTCGGCCGTGACGACGCGGCGCCGGCCCGAGAGCATCCCATCCCGACCTGTCACCTGACGCAGCGCCGCTTTGCGCACGAACACGGTCGCCAGCACCAGCAGCAGCACGGAAGCGCCCAAGGCCACGCCGCAATGGATCGGCCAGGCCCCGACGCCTGTCGGGAGACCGATCGCAAACCAGTTGAAGGAAGCACGCATCGCGAAGTACGGGTTGAGATAGAAGAGCAGGCCCAAGATCAACCGCTCCGAAGACTGCGGCGCGATCTGATGGAGCAACAGCAACGTCAACAAGGGCAACAAGCCGAACAGGACGGCCCCGGTCAGAATCGTTTGAATGATCACGACGTAGGCACGCCGGGTGAAGATCGAGAAGAACAGACTCAGGCAACCATAAAAGACCGTGGTGGTCAGCGTCATGCTGAGGGCATAGAGCAGAAAGTCCCAGGGGACGCCGCCAAAGACGCGGACGATCGCCAGCATGGGAAGCGAGATCGCCAGCAGCAGCACCACTTGCAGCAGTTTGCTGAGCAGCTTGCCCAGGACGATCTGAAAGCTGCCGATCGGGGTCGTCATCAGCAGGCCCAGCGTGCGATGGTAAATCTCGTCGCTGATCGCGGTGCTGAGCATGACGACCGCCAGAATTTGGGCGCCGAGGAACTGAAACCACACCATCGCCAGGATAATGATCTGTCCGGCCTGGGCCATGCGCGACGCCTGGAAGGCACCGGAATTGTCTTTCGGGACGACGCCGACCCAGACCAGTGCGACCAGCGCCAGGAAGCCCATCACGTAGACGCCGCGCAGCAGATAATTGCGGCGACGCCGACTGGCAACGCGGAGCTCCTTATCGAACACCGGTCCCGTCAGCCACGACAGACGCAAAACACGCATGCATGAATCCGATACGACACTGCTCATTCAGACTCCTCACCGACGCCAGGCGGCCAATGCATTCAGGTCCCGCCGGCCGTCACGATTCTCAACAGCGATCATGGTAGTCTTTCTGGTGGCCTGCCGCAAGCGTACCGCGATCACACGATGTTGCGGCGCAGGCGGCGCTTGGCGCCAAAAAAGAACAGGATTCCTGTCCCGACGTAGGCCAGGGCGGTCACGGTCAGAATAAACGTCATGTCCGAAAGACCGAATTCCTCCAGGCTGAAGCCGAGAACGGAGCGTTCGCCGTACTGCAACTCTGCCAGCGCCGCTCGACCGTTGGCGGCGCCTCCGGCGCCCGCTAAGATGAGTTGCGTCTGGATGGCCGGGTGAATCAGCATGTACTTCGTGAGCAAACCGCCTCGAATCGAGCCGCCCATCAGGTCCAGCAGACCTGCCAGCACGGGTCCGACCGCCCACAAGCTTAGCATCACACCGAAACTGGCGAGGACCGCCGACGTCGTCCGCGCGAACCGCGCGCTGAAATACAGGCCGGTTCCCGTCACGAAACACGTTAACCACGTCACGAGGATCGCCAGATGGAAGATGGCGATCGGGTGAATGTAGCCGACCAGCACGAACAAGATCACATGGCCGGCCAGCAGGCCCCAGATCGGCAGGCACCGCCTAAACGCGCTGACCGCTTTGCCGAGCAAGATGTCCCGGTCCTCCAACGGCGTCGCCAGCAAGAGCGACCAGGTCTGCGCCTCCTTCTCGGTGGTGATGCGAGTCGCCGAAAAGACCGTCGCGACGATGATCCCGATGAAGACGAATAGCAGTCCGTAGGACACGTGCCAGAACTCCTCTCGCAGCGAGCGATCCAGATAGCCGGTAATGTAGGTGAGCAGCAGCATGCCAAGGGTCGCGGCCAGACCTATGTAGCTGTTGCGATGATCCACACCCTGAATCAGCGGCGCACGCAGTTCCTTCCAGACGACCGCCGGGCCGATCACGCGCTTGACCCGCCCTTCTGCGACCGGCGCCGAATCGCGGCACCGCTTCCGGCCAACCTTCAGGCCTCCCGCCGACGGATCGAGCTGTCCTGTCACCTGGCGCAGCGCGACCCGGCGCACGATCTTGGCCGACCAGGTCAGCACCAAGGCCGACAGACCCAGCATGACGAGGCAATGCACCGGCCAGATGAAGGGCATCCCTCTTGTCCCCGGCGACATCATCCGCTCGGTGTTGGCCATGATGCCGTAGAATGGGTTCAGGTGCGCCAGCAGCGCCCACCTCCACGGCGAGAAGAAGCCGCGCACGTTCAGGATCGGTCCGAACAGAGGCACAAGGTATCCCATCAAGGCCGCCAGGATCAGCGGAATGATGAGGTAGAAACTCAGGAGGACAAACCCGGTACGAATGATGACGGCGTAGGCCCGGCGGTTGTTGATCGAAATCAACAGGCTCACCGAGCCGGCAAAGAGGACCGCGGTCAGCGTGACGCAGAAGCTCGACAGAAGATAGCCCCAGGGGATGCCGCCGAAGATGCGCACGACGGCGAGCATCGGCAGCGTGATGGCGAGAAGCAGTCCCAGTTGCAGCAGCTTGCTGAGCACCTTGCCCATCACCACCTGGAGACTGGTGATCGGCGTGGTCATCAGCAGGCCCAGGGTGCGATGGTAGACCTCGTCGCTGATGGCGGTGCTGAGCATGACGATGGCGAGCACCTGTGTCGCGATGAACTGGAAGAACACGATGGTCATGACGATCTCTTTACCGGCCGCGGCCATGCGCGAGCGCTGGTATGTCACGTCGCCCTGATACTCCGCGACGCTCAGCCAGACCATCCCCACGAAGATCGTCAGCAGCAGAATATAGAAGAACCGCAGCACGTAGTTGCGCCGCCGCCGCGATGAGACACGCAACTCCTTCTCGAAGATCGGTCCCGTCAGCCACTTGGGCCTGACCATGGACAGAAACGTCTTTTTGACACTAGCGATCATAACCTGTCCTGCGTCCTCAGATCATGCGGCGCCGAAACGCACGAGTCGCCTGCCGGAGGAAGGCGACGCCGATCAGCGCGTACACCGTCAGAGAAACGAGCATGAATACGGTGACGGCCCCTGCGTTCAGCTTCTGATGGTACGTCCAGCGCCAGAAGCCGTCGTCTCCCACCAGCGTGGTGCCGAGGATCGGACCCAGTTGCATGAAGGGGACACCCAGAAAGGCCCACCCGTCGGGCCAGCGAAGGTTCCATAGCACCCCCGAAACCCACTGGACCACAAGAGGGATGAGGCACCAGACCACCGCAGCCAGGATCAGATTGGCGGTCACGGCGTCGGCGGTGCGATGGCAGCGGGAGCCAAAATAGAAGCCGGTCGCGGTCAGGAAGACGATGACCGAGAGCATCAAGGCTGTCATCTGCACCGCCGCCAGCGGGCGGAAGCAGTCGGCCAGGGTAAACGCCGCCACATAGGCCAGCATCGGCAACCAGACGAGGCCGCAGCGCCGCAGGACGCCGGCAAACTTGCCGAAGAGAATGTCCCGGTCGCGCAGCGGTGTCAGCAGCAGTAATGGCCAGGCGCGCGACTCGCGCTCGGAGCCGATGACGGTGGCGGAGGCGGAGAGCGTAAACAACACGCCCAATCCGAGGAACAACGAAAGGTACAAGAAGTGCACGCCTTCGTAACTGACGACGTTCATCATGGCCGGGAAGGTATAGACGATCAGCAGCAGAAGAAGCTCCATGCCAATGGCCAGCTTGGCGGCGAGCCTCTGGCGGCGTGACAGGGCACACGTCAGCTCCTTCCAGATCATGGGCGGGCCCACCACGCGACGAATACCACGGTCTTCCCCAAGCTGACGGCCAACCACGCGGCCTCGACGCAGACGGTCCAGGAACGTCTTCTTGCCGGCGACGCGACGCGGCGCCACCTGGCGCACCACGCGACCCAATGCGTGCAACAACAAAGCAGCCGAGAGCACAAGCAGCGCAGCGAAGCCAAAGAACAACCAATGGTAAAGGGACTGCACCCGTTCGTAACTGACGACGTTCATCAACGCCGGGAAAGCATAGGCAATCAGCAGGAGCAGAAGCGCAATACCGATTGTGAGGATAGCCGCCAGCTTCTGCCGGCGCGACAGAGCACAAATCATCTTTTCCCGGATCGTCGGCGGGTCGATCTGGCGCTGGATATCACGCGGTTCGGCCGATGGATCGACTGCGTCGACGTCACGGCGGCGCCGTCGGCGCAGATAGTCAAGGAACGTCATGTCCCCGGTCGCACGTCGCAGCGCCACCTGGCGCACCAGGCGAACCGAAGCGTGCAGAAGCAGGAGCGACCCCAGCAGGAGAAAACCGGTACACACGATCAACGCAACCGTAGGAACACGCGCGCGTCGAAACGGCGAGAGCATGTAGTCGGTACAATAGGAAAGCAGGACGTAGGGATTCACAAAACGAAGCAAATCCAGCACGTCATCGCCGCGACGCCCTCCACCGAAAACCACCGCCATCACAAGAGGCACCAGAACGAACAGCAAGCCAATGCTCACGGCGGACGCGATGATCACGACGTACGCTCTGCGACACAAGGCGGAGAAGAACAGACTAACCGAACCAGCGAATACCACCGAGACCCAGGTAATCAGCAGGCTCCAGAGCAGGAAGTTCCAGGGGATGCCGCCGAGCACGCGGACCACCGCCAGCAAGGGCAACGTCGTGGCGACCAGCAGGAGGATCTGAAACAAGCGACTGAACAGCTTGCCGAGAACGACCTGAACGCTGCTGAGCGGCGTGGTCATAAGAACACCGAGCGTGCGGCTGTATACTTCGTCGCTGATGGCGGTACTCATCATGATCACCGCGACGATCTGGGCCGCGAAGAACTGGAACCAGACAATGCCGCGGGTCAGGGTCTTGGCGGCCGCCTCCATTTGCGTCTGCTGCATGGCCGTCGAGCCACTGAAACGCACCGCGTCAATCCAGATGGACGTAATGAAGAACATCAGCATGACGACATAGGCGGACCGAAGCACATAGTGACGCCGGCGCCGGCTGGCGACGCGCAGCTCCTTGTCGAACATCGGTCCGGCCAAGCAGGAACCGAAGACAAAACGCAAAGGCCATCTGATCACTGGAATCATACGAGCCTCGTCAGGTGCAGTTGCGCCGCAGACCGGCCGCGGCGACGTATCCCAACAACACACCCAAACCGCTGAAGCCGATCAGGTGCAAGACGGTCGTGCTCAGGCGAACCACTCCATCTTCGGGACGAAAGAGACCGGCACGGACTCCCACCAGGAACACGATCCCTGCCACGACTCCGACGACAATCCTGAAGGCAATATAAACAACGAACGTCCCGACCACTGCCGGTGTGGTCGTCTTGAGGTAAGCGCTCAGGCACAGTCCCAGACCCAACAGCAGCACCACGTCGCCTGCCGCCGAGACCTCAGATAGCACGATGGCCTGGACCCCGCCATGCGAGATCATGTCGCTCGGCGTCAGCCAGTACGCCACCAGGCCGAGAATCGGGACCGGGACCAGCAGCGGCAGGTTGCGACGCAGCAGGCCGAGGGCTTTGCCCCAGAGGATCACGCCGTTGCCCAGGGGCGCCGTCAGCAGGATCGGCAGGCTGCGTGCCTCCTTCTCACGCGCAACGGTCGAGGCGGCCGCGCCGGCCAGATTGACGGCAAAGACCACCTGCAGCAGACCCGCAACCACGTAGGACAGGGGACCGAGAGCAGAGATGTCACGGATCACGATGTAGACCAGCATCGCGAGGAGCAGACCTCCGCCCAGGATCAGCCCGAGCATGTTGATGATGCCGCGTCGGCCGCGCGGGAAGATGGGCCGGCGCAGTTCTCTCCAGACGAGCGGCGAGCCGGTGGTGAGCGGCCGCACGCGCCGACGCCACGGCCAGATGTCTGCTACGCCCGCAGTCGCCTTGGCACTCCGCTGGCCCCGGTCAGGTACCACAGCCAGCGCGACGCGCCGCAGCCGGCGTGTCGCCCAGAGCACCATCAGCACCGTCCCGCCCAGCAGAACCAGAAGATGCACCGGCCACAGCCTCAGCATCACCGGTGTGGTGCCGCTGGCAGCGAGCATGGACATCGTCTCCTCACCCATGACGAAGAACGGGTTGGTCAGCCACAGTATTCGTCCCGCCGCGGACCCACTGATGTAACCGGCCCATCGGAGCAGGCCCAGCAGCGCCGGGCCGCCTCCCCACAGGACCAGGCACCAGCCGATGGCGTTCGAGACCACGCGACTGGCGTGCTGGTTGGTGACCGACAGCAGCAGGCTCAGCGAGCCGGCGAACAGCGCCGTCGCCAGTATCGTCGCCAGGCTGAAGACGACGTACTCCCAGGGCACGCCGCCAAAGACGCGCACCACCGCCAACAACGGCAGGCTGACCACCAGCAGCAGCACAAGCTGGAGCAGCCCGCCGAGGAGCTTTCCGACCACGATCTGGAGACTGCTGACGGGAGTGACCAACAGCGCGTCGAGACTGCGCTGGCGGACCTCGCCACCGATGGCACCGCTGAGCAGGATGATGGCCAGAAGCTGGGCCAGGAGGAATTGAAACCAGACAATGGAATAAACCACAGTCGCGCCTGCCTGGCCCATCTTCGACATCCGGACGACCGCGGAGGTCGTCCCGGAGGCGCGCAGAGCCACAGCCAGGACTTGCGCGACGAACAGCGTCAGAGCGCCGACGTAAACGAAACGCAGCAGGTACGTCCGGCGCCGGCGGCTGGCGACGCGCAGCTCCTTGCCGAAAACCGGTCCCGCCAGTCGCGCCAGCGGAGCCAGCGGTGAAATCATGCGTGTCGAAGTCTCAGCCATAGTCTTTCGTTTCGTGCGCTCAAGTACTTGCCGTCCTGACATGGTGGTGCGCTCGCCTGATGAGGACAACGCCCAGGACGATGTCCAGCACAAAAGGGGCCGCCGCCATGCCGAAGATATACAGCGACGGACGAGGACGAGCGTAGACTAACGTGTACTGCAACCAGACAAACAGCGGGCTGTAGTAGCCAGCCACGAAGTAATTCAGGCCCAAGTAGGCCGCTACGGTCGCACTCACCGCCGCGGTCGTGGTTCTCAGGCGGATGCCGAAATAGAGCCCGGCAGCGAGGATGAAGAATGCAGAAGCCAGAAAAGGGAAGGTGTAATACATGGCATAGACCACTCGTTCGTTATTGGGAACTCCCACGCCCATCATGAAGCTGATTCTGACAACCAGCGCCGCCAGCAGCAAGGGCAGCCCGCGACGCAGGGCCACCCTGGCTTTGCCCCGGACGATTTGGCGGTCGTCCAGCGGCGTCGTCAGGAGCAGCGGCCAGGCGCCGCTTTCTTTGTCACGCGCGATGCCTCCCGCCGCCAGGACCGCCATTTGCAGCAGAGCCACGGTGGAAAAGACCCAGGCGATATCATTCAGAGAGGTGTCGTACCCACGTGGGTGCGTCATGCCCGACCACACCGCCAAGACGGCCGTCGCCAACGCGCCGAGGATGGCCGCCTTGTCGATCCGACTGAGGGCCCACAGACGGTTGGACCCTCTCTTCCAGACGGACGGCAACCCCAGCGGCTCGGCGGACCCGAACCAGACGCCTCTGGCCGCGGCCGGTGGAAAGGCCATGCGACGGATCCTCTGAACCGATAGAGCGAACAGCAAGAAGGTAATCACCAACATGACCAAGCAATGGGCAGGCCATGAAAAGTGGACAACGACGGGCGCACCGCCACCCCATAAGGTCGATAGCTGCGCGCTGATGGCGCGGCGCGGATCGATCAAGGCCTGGACTGACGGGCCCCAACCCGGTATCACGGCCGAACCGGCCAAAGCCACAAGGGCCGGTAGAGCCATGAGGGCCACCAGATATACAACGGTGCCGGCCGAGATGATCTGGTAAGGACGTCGGTAATATGTGCCCAGCCACAGGCACAACACGCCACAGAACAGCGCTGCCGTTAACGTGACGCACAGACCGGCCCATAAGGCAGTCCACGGAATACCGCCCATGACCCGCACGGCCGCCAGCGCCGGCAGGCTGATCGCCAGTAGGAGCACGACCTGCAAGAGTCCGCTCAACAGTTTTCCCACCACGATCTGCGCGCTGGTCATCGGCGTGGACAGGAGGACACCGAGGCTGCCCTTGCGGATTTCGTCACCGATCGAGCCGGCCAACGCCACCGCCGCCAGAATCTGAGCGGCCATGAACTGGAAATGGATGAGCCTGATGGTCACGTTCATCGCCAGGAATGCGTTCAGCGACGCGCCCAGCACCGCGCTGATCTGCGCCCGCCTGATCGAGTACCACGCGGACAACAGGGTCAGGCTCATGAGCAGCAGATACCCGGCTCGAATGGCGTAGGTCCGGCGCTGCCGGCTGGCGACGCGCAGCTCCTTGTCGAAGATCGGGCCCGCCAGCCACAGCGGGTTAAAGGTCCGCAATAAATCAGATGTCACGGTAGCTTGCATATCGGCGTCGAGTCAGTCGCGTTCCTGCGCCGGGGTAACCTGTTTGTAGTGTGCCGTGAGGGCATCGTAGCACGGGCATTCCTTCGGCAAGCTCAGGACCGGCTCTGCCCGTGATCCTGGGCGAGACGCCCATGCTACTAGTGCACGATCCCCTTGGTCAGTTTCAGGAACGCGTCGTCGAGCTTGAGCTGTTCGGGCTGGAGATAGACCAGGTCGACACCTCCGTTGACGAGCGTACGTGCGATGACGCCGTCGGCCTGCTCGCCTTCGCGGAATGTTACCGACAGATAATCCCCGACGGTCTCGACCTGGTGAATCTGGGGCAGCGCCGTCAGCAGCTCCGTCGCTCTGGCGCTGTCGCCGAGCACCTTGACGCGCACCTTGCCTTGAATCCCGAGACGTGGGCGGATCTCGTCCATCGTGCCGCCGAAGACGAGCTGGCCGTGCTCGATGATTCCGATCCGGTCGCAGATTTCCTCCAGCTCGCTGAGGATATGGCTGGAGATCATGATCGTTTTGCCCATCTTCTTGAGTTCACGCAGCAGTTCGCGAATCTCGATCCGCGCGCGCGGGTCGAGACCACTGGCCGGCTCGTCGAGGATCAGCACCTTCGGATCGTGAATCAGCACGCGCGCCAGTCCCAGGCGTTGCTGCATGCCGCGCGAGAGGCTGTCCACCTGGGCGTTCCGCTTGGAGACGAGGTCCGTCAGCTCCAGGACGCCATCGACGATGGCCTTGCGTTTGCGGTACTCGATCCCGAACGCGGCCGCGAAGAACTCGAGGTACTCGAACACTTTCAGATCGTCGTAGACACCCATAAAGTCAGGCATGTAGCCGACGCGCCGCCGGACCTCCTTGCCCTTGCGCGTGACATCCAGCCCGTCGATGAAGGCAATACCGCTGGTCGGCTCCATCAGCGTCACCAGTATCCGCATGGTCGTCGTCTTGCCGGCGCCGTTGGGCCCGATGAAACCGAAGATGTCGCCGGCGCCGATGAACAGGTCCAGGTGATCGACCGCGATCAGACTCCCAAAGTTCTTAGTCAGTTTCTTGATCTCAATCATCGCCTCATTCCTTACTGGGGGTCTTTGGGAAAAACGATCTGCCGCGCCAACTGGATGTGGGCCACGTCGTAGGAGCGGTCTTTGACGGAAAACGGCACCGGTGCGTCGGCGAACTCGACGCACACCAAGGCGGCGCCGAGACGAAGATAGGCATGCATCGCCTGCGTTCGGTCGAAGGTGCCCTGTGCAAAGAACGCGCTGGAGCCCACCAGCCCCAGGTCGATGGGATACCGAGGCACCGACGCAACCTCGACCGGAAATTGCCCCGCGCGGCGCGGACCTCGGTAAACCTGATGCGAGGGGCCCCAGGGATTGAACGGTCGGGTGCGCAATCGGAACTGCTCGGTGGCCCGCGCGTGAACCAGCCCCAAGTTCGCAAACCCCTCTTCGAGCAGGACGAATCCGGTGCGAACGGGGCTGTCCGAGAGATTGGTCAACTCCACCAGGAGATCGTCGCCGTCCCGCTCGACGGTGGCAGTGAAGGGCATCTTCTCCAGAGGCATCTCGGCCAGCAGCGATTGCACCGTCCAGATATTGATCGGCACCGAGACCGGCAGATTGGCGCCGTCCTCCTGAACGCAGTGGATCCGACGCATGGCACTCTCGCGCTGGTAGTAGTAAAGCTGCTCCTGGCTGGGCGCGATGCCCGACCACCACTGACGCGGCCCGAGGCCCTCCAGGCGGTAGTCGGCGCTGCGCGGTGCGAACAGACCGGCGTAGTGCGTCGCCCAGGCGCAGTTGCTGTCGGCGATGCCGTCCAGCACCGAGATCGCGCGCAGTTGCATGCGTCCGCCGCGCAGCGCCTGGACGCCGTAATAGGCGCCCACCGTGAAGACCACGATCCATCCGGTGCTCGTCAGCCACGTCAGCGGGAGCCGGTCCAGGCGTTTCAATATGAGGTAATCGACCGGACCAAGCAGCAGCGCCAGGGTGGTCAGGATGAGAATGACCCACCAGATGCTCAGGGGTTTCATCTGGCTCAGTTCGTAGAGATATTCCATCACCCGGTTGGCGGCGCTTTGCGCTACGCTGATCTGATACATGCTGTCGTTGCGTCCGCCCTCCGCGTCGTCACCTTCTCTGGTCAGCACGATCGTGCGGCCGTTCCGGGCCGCCACCTGGCTTGCCTGAACGGCACCCGCCCGGCCGGCAAGGAAGGGATCATACTGAGACCGGATCCTCGTCTCACGCTCTTGCGTATCACGCTGCGCCGCCGTCAGAGGAACATCCAGACAGGCTTTGATGTGACTGGTCCAGAAGGCCGCGGCGCGCGCGGCCTGCCCTTCACTCAACTGGGCAGGATCGAAGCTCAGAACCGCCACCCGGCCGAAACCCACGCTGCCCAGTCCATAGAGGTAGCCACCCTCCTCGGCTGACGTATGTTTGGTCAGCAGCGCGTCCGGCTTGGCAAACAAAGGCCAGGCCACCACCGTCTCAGCGGCGCTCGAATTCAATCCCCAATCGGCCAGCACCTCGGTGTCTATCGTTCTCTCGCGCGGTTCGCCGAGATAGAACGGAATCGCTTCCGCCAGCGGACTATCCTGAGACAACGGGTGCTGACCCAGGACCAGCAGCAACGTGCCTCCATTCGAGACCCATTCGGAAATCGCCTGGAGCGACTCGCGGTGCAGCAGCGACCAATCGGGATCGTAGAGCACCAGCACGTCGAGACTGACGAAGCCGGTCCAGTCGCGCGGCACCACGCGAGCGACCTTACGCCCAACGTTCACCTTGCCGGGCCCTCGATTCGAGGCGGAGGCCGTCTCGCGCGGCAGGCGCAGCAGGCCGAATTGCGGCTGGCCCACGACGCCGATGAGCAGGTCATGCTCCTGAATCGGCCGCATCAGGCGCGCCTGAGATGAGTAGTCCCAGATGTCCGCTGAGTAATCCCATTGCACCCGACCGCGCCTGTCCCGGATGGCCAGGTCGCACTTGCCCATGCCGAAAGCGACTTTCGTCACGAGCGGAAGGTTCTGCGGCAGGTCCGGCGTCAGCACGAAGCTGCGGACCACGTTGAGCGTGTTGAGTCCGTCCTGGCGCGCCGAAATCGTAAACGTTCCGGCAAAGGGCTCGGTCAGGTCGCTGGTGATGCCGATCTCCACCGGCGTCCACTCCATGGGCCGGTAGTATCCGTCCCAGCCACAGAAGAAATCCACATTGAACTCGACCTTGCCGGCCGCGTAGGACGCACACGACAGCACGATCAGAAAGAGAATTGGAATTCTGGACATCTGAGACTCCCGCCGTGCCTGAAGACAGATTTCAAATTCGCACCTTTAGATTATACGCGAGCCACTCCACGCAGACAAGCACCAGAGCCGCCAATACCAGCAGAGGCCACAGGGGGACATTGGCCCGTCGGACCCCCTGCTGTGCTGCCTCGACCGTCGTGCTCGTAAACGTGATCTCCTGCTGCGGCTCGACCCGGCTTTCCTGGGCGTCGACCAGGTTGACGGCATAGAAACGCTTCGGCCTGTCGGGGACATCAACGGCATATACACCGACGCGATGCGTGCCGGCAAAGCGCAGGGTCCCGCTCGGGTCGGCGGTCAGCTCGACCTCCGAGCCGTCGGGTGGGACGACGGTGGCCGATGTCTCCGGGACGGCGCCTTCGATGACGATCGGCTCCGCTACCGCCAGTTCGCGCTGCTCAATGTTGCCGACCTGCGCGGCCAGGAAGTTCAGCGCGTTGTAGCAGAACAGCACCAGACCCGGCTCGAAGGGCCAGTTGCTCTGGAGGATGTCGAAGCTGACAAGCAGGAAGGTGCTGCCCTGCCGCCGGACCAGCGCCAGCGCAGGCGATTCGTTGAATTCCGCCAGCACCTCAGCGTCGCGCGGCAGATTCAGCGCCCAGCTCTTGGCGGCAAAGAGGTTCATCAGGTTGACGTACTGGAGGACCGGATGCCGCGTGCGCCAGTCCACGATGGTCTGGTTCTCCAACTCACCTGGCGAGTTCACGTCGATACCGACCGGCGGCGCCCCGAACACCACGTATCGACAGCGTGGCAGATGGGCCGGCACATGGTTGTCGAGCACGATCACGTCGTAGGGTTGCTGCACGGCCAGCGCTGCGGGATCCATCGCGTCGAACCCTGCCGGCGTGCAGGGATCGAGCCGCGCAATCGGACAGACGCGCAGCGCCGACTCCAGCACCGGATTGCCCGCTGTCACCAGCAGGACGGAAAGCCGCTTGGGCGGCTCCAGGACGCTCCAGGCGGCGTCGTCGCAGGTCAGTACATCCGCCGTCAACTGGCGGATTTCGAGAATGCCGTCGTCGGCATGCGTCAGCGAGAAGTTGACCGCCACCTGACCCGGCGAAGGTTCAGGCCCGGCGGTTGCCGCCGGGATGGTGATGGGCCGGATCGTGCGAACGTTGCCGTCGATCCCAAGCTGCACGTCGCGCGAGATTGTCTGCGACGTGTAGTTGGCCAGCGACGCAAAGACCTCGAGCTGCTCAGGCTGCTCGTAAGAGCGCCGCACGTTCATCGCGGTGATCGCAACGTTGTCGCCGGACGCGCCGATTTTGTGGAAGGCCAGTTCGTCGGATGCCATGACGATCGTGTCAAGGTCGCCGATGCGACCATCGCTGAACAGGACCAGCCGCGCCGGCGCTTCGGGATTGCGCATGCTGTCGTCGGTGCCGGGAGACTGGGCGAAAGCCCGCGCGACCGTCACCGCCTCGCCCAGGCGGCTGGTGCCGTCGCCGGGCTCGATGGCGTCGATGGCCGCGGCAAGCTGGCGCCGGTCGGACGTGAAGTTGCACATCACCTTCGCGTGGCTGTCGAAGGCAATGACCATCGCGTGGTCGGAGACGTCACGCAGGGAGACGACCGAGCCGCTGCGCATGGATTCGACAAAGACCTTGGCCTGTTTCTTAGCCTCCTTTAGCCGGCTGGGCTCGACGTCGGTCGCGTTCATGCTCGCCGAGCGGTCGATGAGCACGACGTAGCGCTGTCCCGGTCCTCTTCGCAGCGACAGCACCGGTCCGGCCAGCGCCAACACCATCGCGATCAGCGCCAGCAATTGAAGCAACAGCAGCAGGTTGCGCCTCAGCCGCTGGAACGGCGCGTTGACCTGCAAGTCCTGAACGGCGCGCTTCCACAGCAGCGTGCTGGAGACAATCGTCTCGCGCCGCTTGAGCTTGAGGAAATAGAGCAACAGCAGCAGCGGAATCGCCACCGCGGCGGCATAGGCTCCAACTAAGGGTGTCAGCCATTCCATAAATGTCTCTCTCGCGCCGGCCGCTAACGCAACAGGCGGATGCGCCGCAGATAGTTCAAGACCAGCGTCTCGACCGAGTCGGCGGAGTTGGCGCGGACGTAGACCGCGCCGCGTCGCACGCAGAAATCGTTCAGCTCCTGGCAGTAGGCCGCGAGGTTTCGCTGGTAGTACTTGATCAGCGCCGAGCTGACGGTGATCTCGGCGGTATCCGCGTCTTCGATATCCAGCAGTTTCAGGTCTCCCGCCAGATCGGGCGCGATCTCCTGGGGCGACAGCACCTGGATGACGTAGAGATCGTACTTGGCGCCGATGAGCCGGCGCAAGGCGCTCTCGTAGCCTTGCTTGAACAGGAAGTCGGAGATCACAATGGTGATGCCTGTGCCGATTCGACCGGCAACGGTATCCTGGCAGGCCTTCTCGAAATCAGAGAAGCCCTGGCACTCGGTCGTCAGCAGCATCTCCGCCATCTGGGAGAGATAGCTGCGCCCACGCATCTGAGGCAGTTGCATGCGCACGCCGTCGGCAAACAGGCTGATCGTCAACCGATTGCTGTTGACCAGGCTGACGTACCCCAGCGCCGCGGTGAGCCTCCTGGCGAACAGGTCCTTGGACGGGTCGCCGACGCCCATCGAGGCGCTCGCGTCGGTCAGGATGTGGACGGTCAGGTCCTGCTCTTCCAGGAAAAGCTTGAGGAACAACTGCTCGAGGCGTCCATAGATATTCCAGTCGACGAAACGCAGGTCGTCGCCGACGACGTAGGGCCGGTGGTCGGCGAACTCGACGCTTTGGCCGCGGCGCTTGGACCGGCGTTCACCCTGGAGCTTGCCTTGCAGGATCTTGCGGCTGAGCACATCCAGCGAGTCCAGGCGGGCCATGAACTTCGGGTCCAGCAGCTCCGTCAGCTTCCGAGTTGTCGTCCTCGTTGCGGCCATGGTATTCTCAAACCGGTCCAACTGGTCCTAATACTTAAGTCGCGGCTTTCATCTCGATGTTTCGCGGCGTCTTCGCGACGATGTCATTGAGCACGTCGTCGGTGCGAATTCCCTCGGCCTGGCCTTCGAAATTCAGCAGGATGCGATGCCGCAGCGCCGGCAGGACTGAATTCGTGATGTCGTCGAACCCGACGTGATACCGCTCGTTGAGCATGGCGCGGACCTTGGCCGCCAGGACGAGCGCCTGCACGCCGCGTGGCGACGAGCCGAATCGCACGAACCGATTGGTGATGTCTGGAGCGAATTCGCCTTGCGGATGTGTCGCCAGGACCAGGCGAATCGCGTAATCCTGCACGTGGTCGGCGATGACGACCCGCCGCACCAGCTTCTGGGCCCAGATGATCTTATCTGCGTCCGCCACCTGCTCGGCCTGGGGGTCCTGGCCGGTCGTGGTGCGGTCCAGAATGCTCTTGAGCTGCGTGCGGTCGCTGTAGCCGACGAGCAGCTTGAAGAAGAACCGGTCCAACTGCGCCTCAGGCAACGGATAGGTCCCCTCCTGCTCGATCGGGTTCTGCGTCGCGAGCACCGTGAAGGGCTCAGGCAGCTTGCGCACCTGTCCTCCGCTGGTGACGCTGTGCTCCTGCATGGCTTCGAGCATCGCCGATTGCGTCTTGGGCGTGGCGCGGTTGATCTCGTCGGCCAGGATGATCTGTCCGAAGATCGGGCCTCTCTGGAACTGAAACTCGCGCCGGCCGCTGGCCTGGTCCTCCATCACGATGTTGGTCCCCATGATGTCGGCCGGCATCAGGTCGGGCGTGAACTGAATCCGTCGAAACTCCAGCGAGAAGGCACAACTGAGCGTCCGCACCAGCAGCGTTTTGCCCAGTCCCGGCACGCCCTCCAGCAGCACGTGACCGCCTCCGAACAGGCTGATCAGCACGTTGTCGACGATGTCCTCGTGCCCGACGATCACTTTGCCGACCTCGCGGCGCAGCGCCTGGAACATCTCGCGGAAGTCGCGACACTGTTTCTCTACTTCTTTTTCGGTCATAGCCATGTTTCTTCTCTCCTGGACCCAGCGAGGGCGAACGACTATTCGCCCCTACCCTTGTCTTCGGTGGCTTTGCGTTTGGCTTTCAAAAGCTGATCGATATGCGACGCCTCGCGCGCCTCTTCTTTTTTCTTTTCCGGCTTCTTCGTCTCGGCGGGCTTGGGCGGTTCCGCTTTGTGCTGCGGTTCGGCGCCGAGGACCTGCCCTTGGTATTTCTCCCCTCCTTCGTAGCGTTTGGCGATCACCGTCCGGTCCGCACGCGTCGACCATTGGGCTCGGAGTTTCTGGCGGGTGGCCTGAAGACGGGAGATGGTCTCGCTCTGCTCGCGCCGCGCGGTAGCGAAGACCCACGACTCGACACGACGCCATCCGGCGCGGACGTCGAGGATCACGCGGCGCACCGCGATGTCGAGCAGGAACAGCGCTAGCCAGATCAGCATCAATGGCCGCAGCAAAGGAAGATGCGTCTGGGGGAAATGCAAGCCGGCGTAGTCGTACAGGTCTGCCTGGTTCGGGTCGGCAGGCAGGATCCGCCCACCCGTGATGCGGCTGACCTCCTCCAGCAACGGCGCGTTGTCGGTCAGGTCGCGAAATTCCGGCGCGAACGGGATCGTGACAATCGTATTCGCCAGGCGGTTGCCTTCGTCGCTGCCGACGGGACGATATTGGATGTTGACGATGTAGCTGCCGGAGGCATCGGCGCGGAACCGTCCGGCGTATTGGCCGGGACCGGTCTGGGTCAGTTGCAGGGGATCGGCCTTCATCTCGGGCGTAAGCACCTGGCCCTCGATCCCGGCAAACTGGATCGACTTGCCGGTCGCGTCGGAGGCCTCGACGTTGACGGTGACGTCCTGACCTTGCACATCCGCGAAGATTTCGCAGTCGGCTGCCTGGGCCGGCCGACCCGCCCAGCGGACGACCTGCTCCCAGAACCGCGCGAAATCCGCCCATTGCATCCACGGTCCCGCCCAACGGCTGTCCGCGGAGCTGGTGAATGCGACGCAACGACCGAGGCCGGACTGACACGTCGCGAGGATCGGGTCCGCCTCCTGACTGGTCATCACGAGCTGATTCAGCCCGCCTTTGGGCCCGGTCAGGACGTAACCGTCCAGCGCCGGCAGAGACGGCCCGATACCCTTGACCGTCTCGCTGAGCGAATAGACCACCTGCGGATCGAAGGTCTGCTCGATAATCATCGAGCGGCGTACGACCTGGGCTTCTTTGATGAAGATCTGGGGCAGCGCCATTGCGTCCTTGACTTCGTAATAGCGCCCTTGCGTATCCATCGCCAGGTTCTGAAGGGTTGCGCCGCCGTTGGCCATGTGCGGCCAGATGCATACGCCGGTACAGGTGATCTGGGCATTGACCAGCAGGGTGACCAGTTGCCGTGTGGGCGGAGCAGGGTCGCCGTCGCTGATGACGATGATGTGCTTCTGGGCCGCGTTGCACGCGATCAGCTTGTTGTAGGCCTCCTGCACGATGGCGTCCAGGCTGGGCATGTCACCCATCTGCATCTGATCGATCGCGCTGAGGACCGCCTTCTTGTCACCGACGGGACCGAGATCGAAGACCCAGTTGTCGGTATTGTGCCAGTCGTAGGCCAGGATGCCCACCAAATCGAGGCGGCTGAGCGCGCCGACCGCGGAGGCGGCCACCTTCTTGCCCCAGAAGTTGCCCTGAGGCATCTCACAGGCGTGCATCACCAGCACCAGGGCGCCCTTGGGCAACTGCTTCTTCTGGGGCGGATCGAGGTCCACCGGCAGGATGTCGGCGACGGGAGAGCCAATCCAGCCGCCGGCGCCGAAGGCATTGGGTCCGCCGACCATGACCAGGCCGCCTCCGAGATCGTTGACGTAGCGACAGAGCATCTCCTGCTGCTCGTACGTGAAGTTGCCGGCGCTGGTATCGGCCAGGACGATAGCGTCGGTGTCCATCAGCAGAGCCAGGTTGTCCGGGAAGCTGCCCGCCGGCTGGTAGCGAATCTCCATGTTGGTCGTTCGCAGCGCCTCGATGAGCATCTGCGAGGGCGCCCCGTCTTCATCGACGACGAGAACGTGCCCGGGACCGGCGACATAGGTCATCGCGGTGGCGCGGTTGTTCTCGACGATCCGATCCTGCCTGGAATCATCGGGGACGAAGAGCGCCTCGAATTTGTGTATCCCGCGCGTGCCGACCGGCACGGAGATGGTCTTGACGTTGCCGCCGGCTTTGAGCTCGACGGGGACAGCCACCTCAGGCGAGTCGGGCACCAGGTCTACCGGCTGGTCGTTCAACGTCAGCAGCAGTTTGCCGTTGATGTCGGCGGTGCTGTCGAGCAGAAAACGCAGGGAGATAGTCTGACCGCTTCTGGCCCGCGACGGCGCGGCGACGCGCTTGAAGAGCACCTCGCGCTCGTAACGATACCGCACCGGTAGCACGTCTATAGGAATCTTGTTGGCTGCGGCGGTCTTGGCGGCCTCCTTCAGGTCGCCTTCGGTCTCGTTGCCTTCGCTGACCAGCACGATGCGCGTCGCCGTGTCGGGCGAGGCAATCGCCATCGCCATCTCTATGCCGCGTGACAATGCGGTCTGCTGACCGCTGAGCGTGGTGTTTCGGCGGCGCACGGTTTCATCACCGGAGGGCAGCTTGGAAATACTCGCGGCCTCTGCAACGTCGACGATGGCAAGCTGGTCCTCAGGCGTCTTGGACGTGACTGCCTTCGACAGATAGTCCAGCGCCGCCTCCCCCAAATCGGCGGGAATCGACCGGCTGCGGTCGACGACGGCGATCACCGTCGCGCGGTGGCTCTGGCGCACCAGCATCGGCCTGGCCAGCAGGACCGCCGACAGCAGCAGCACGACGACGCGCAGGACGATCGCGGCGAGGCGCCGTCCACGCCCCAGCGCCGCGAGGTTGCGGCGCGCCAACCAGATCATGGGGATCGCCAGTAGACCCACCGCAAGCCACCAGGGCTGACCGAGATAAAAACCGTACGTATCGCTCACAGTTGCCACACCTGAATTCGATTGTTCCCCGCGTCGACGACGTAGGCGCGACGCTTTGCATCCACCGCGACGCCCCAGGGATAGGCCAATTGGCCCAGTTCGCGCCCCGCCCGGCCATACGTGGCCAGACTGACGCCGCCGGGACTGAACAATTGTGTGCGATTGTTCCCAAACTCGCATACCACGATGGTGCCGTCGTCCAGAAGGGCCAGGTCGTAGGGGTAGCGCAGTTGTCCCAGACCGACGCCCGGCTCGCCAAAGTAGCCAATCAGTTGCGCGTCGAGATCGTAGACGGCGATCCGATGGTTGCACGCATCCGCAACGTACAGGCGCTTCCGCGTCTCGTCGATGCAGAGGGCCGCCGGCCGGGAGAATTGTCCCATCTCCGTGCCGGGGGAGCCGAATGACATCAGAAATGCACCGTCTTTGGTGAAAACGCTAATCCGGTCGTTGCCGCCGTATTCGCCGACGAAGAGCCTGCCGTCCTGCGAGAACGTCACGTCGGTCGGGAAAATGAAGCAGCCATCCGTTTTCCCGTATTGGCCGAACTCGCCTGCCTTCTCGCCCGAGGGCGAGTAAACTATGACGCGATGGTAGTGCGTATCCGCGACGAAGAGCCGCCCGTCGGGATGCAAGCTGATCCCGGTGGGCTTGCCTGCCTGGGTCAAGGGCATTTGCACGACGCCCAGGAACGCACCGGTATTCGTCAGATGCTGAATCCGGCCGGTCTTATCCACAACATAGAGCGTCCCATCCGAAGCCAGGTCGATCGCGCGCGGATAGAGAAACTCCCCTTCTCCAGCGCCGGTTTTACCGAACGCGCCGACGACCTCTGGCTCGCCGTCACGATCGCCCGCCTGGCCGCACCCTGGTGCCACGAGAACGATGAGCGACAACAGAAGGACGCCAATCGAGCGTTGCGCGGCGCCGCGACGCAACAATAGGGCCGCGACGACTGCCAGCGCCACGAACATGCCGACCAGGACCAGGCAACTGGCGATGACCTGCTGGTCGCGCGCGTAGTGCATCTGGTTGAGCAGTCGCTGGGCGAAGTTGGGCAGCCCGGCGGGCAACAACACCATCGTCGCCGAGAGCTCCGTGAAGCTGAACATCATCACGAGCAGGAACGTCCCGACCTGGACAGGCCAAACCTGGGGTAGATGAACGTGCCACCATGCTCGCGCAGGCGAAGCGCCGTCGAGGGACGCCATCTCCGTGAGGCCTTGCCGGTCGGGGTAGCGCGTCAAGAGCAGCAGGACGAACGCCAAGCCCGCGAAGCGCGCCGCCTGGCCCATCGAAACGACCCACCACGCCTGGCGCAACGCCGCAGGCGCGCCGGAGACCGCCAACAGCTTCAGCACGGAGACCGCCACCAACGATGCCGGCAGGAACATCGCGAGAAACAGGGTGGCGGCAATCAAAAAACGCGTGGGTTGAGAGCCCACCCTACCGGCACGGCCGGGATGGCCGAACAGACCGCTCAGCGCGACGAGATACGCCAGCGTTGCCGCCAACACCGCGGTTGCCAGAGACCAGCCCAGCTCGTCCAGGTGCAGCGTCAGGAAACGCCGAAACGGCTCAAGGCTCGCGACGTTGCCAACCATCAAGAGTATCGGCGCTACGACTGATACCGCCAGAAGCAACACCAAGACGATCCATCCCGCCTTCCCTGTAGAGACGCAATATCTTGCGTCTCCGGTCGAAACCCACCGGTGCGAGGCTCTTGTCAGCAGAAGTGCCGCCGCCAGCGCCAGCACCGCGACCGGCCAGGCGGCGCGCGCGACGGGAGCCGTGGCGCCAGTGAGTTCATACAAAACCGCCAGCTCGGTCCCGACGGTCTCCACTCCCGCCAGGTGAAAGGTCGCGAACTCGGACAGCGTCAAGACGAAACAGACGGCAAATGCCAAACCGAGCGGACGCAGGAGCAGAGGCAACGTGATATGTCGAAAGACCTGGAAAGGTCCGGCCTCCAGTTTCGCATGTTCCCACACCCGACCGTCGATCCCACGCCAACCCTGCGCCAGGACGAGCGCCGCGACGGGCCAGTACCACCCGACGAGCACACCGGTGGAGGTGAAGGTGCCGACGAAACGCGCCAGCTCGGGTCGAGACGCCAACGCGGTGCCCAGCGCCGTCGTCGGGCTAAGCAACAGCGTCCAGGCGTAATAGAGCACATATCGAGGCAGCACCAGAGGCAGCAGCAACAACACCAGCAGGAGCACGCCGCCGGTCCGCGCGGTCCCCAGCAACCGACCGGGCAGCCAGCCCAGCAGCACCGCCACTGCTGCGATCAGCGCCGCCAGCGCCACCGAGCGGGACAGCGACGCCATGACCGGACGGGTGACATCGGACGTCGGCGCTGCGAAAACGGCGTCGACCAGCAGCGCCAGCAAAGGCAACAAAACGACCAGAAACCAGGCAAGCAGAGAAAGAGTCTTCAGCAGTGTCGCTGGGAGCGTATCCGAAGTCACTGAAGCGTCTCCCTCGCTGTCTCGATTGCCGTCGGCAGGTAGTCGGCCACCCTGGCGTAGTCCACCGCGAGCGGCCTGGCAATAGTGTATTGTGGATGGCCGGCCGCGACCGCCGGGTGGATCGGGCTGTTGTGTGAATCGCTCTCGACCAACATCCGCTCCGGCGTTTCGCTCAACAGGAACGCCATCAGCACCACGGCGGTGTCGGGATGCGGTCTGCCCTCGATCAAAGCGGTGGTGTTGGGTATCGTCAGCACGCCGTCGCCTCCCTGGTCGAGCGGGTTCATCGCGACCGGCCAGCCATTGCGCTGCCCGGCGTAGATGTCGTCGGTATCGGTGAAACAGACGTCCGCCTGTCCCGTTGCGATCATCCGCACGGCCGTGCTATTGCCGTTGACGATGCGCGTCTCGTTCGCCTTCAATCCGTCGAGTATCTGTCGGGCACGCTCGGGACCGTAGTGGGCGAACCAACTGGCGACGTCACCGCCGGTCGTCCCGAAGGCAGGCGTTGCCATAACCAGCCGCCCTTTCCACTTAGGCTCGAGGCAATCCTCGAGCGATTTCGGCGCCTCTTCGGCAGAGACCCGGCTCGTGTTGTAGCCGATGACCCGCGCTCGCAGCGCGAACCCGTGCCACAGCGCGTTCGGATCGGCAAAGGCCGCCGGCCAGTTGTCACCGGCAGGACCGCGATAGGGAGCCAACAACCCTTCCTGCGCCAGTCGAATCGTGTGGAAGACCTCGCTGGACCAGAAAACGTCGGCTACCGGCGCGGATGCCTCCGACCGAATCCGCTGCACCAGGCCCACGGTCTTGCTGGCTTCGGTGTCGTAACGTGCGAGGACCTTGATCCCGGACTCCTGCTCGAAGCGCGCCACGATCGGCTCGGCCACCTCCTGATCGACCGAACAGTAAAGCACGACCTCCCGTTGACCGCTCCTGTCACTACACGAAGCGCCCAGGAGGACGAGGGCCGAAAGGAATACCGCTGCCAACTGCCGACAATGTCCGTGAGTCCGTTCCTGCATACCGACAACTCCCTGGCTGAATCGCTCCAGACGGGTGATTCCAGCGGCTTCACTCCCTGGGTCCGCTGTCTTCGAGTTGGTTGAAGTACTGCTTGACCGCGTTCTCGTATTTGCGCGGGATTTCGTTTTCGCTGATCGCTTCGGCGGCGCTGTCACGTCCCGCCTGAACCACGTCGGAGAAAGACCGTCGCGACTCGCCTTTGACCTGGTTGTCCTTGAAGTACCAACTCGCGATGACCTGGCCGTCGTTGGATTGGCTCTGGGCGCGGGTGGTCTTGGTGCCGGTCTGGCCCTCGGTGTCGCTGTCGCGACCGCCGTAGCCCAATCCCGGACCTCCGGTCCCCGAACCCATCCTTCTGGGGACACCCTCGCGCCACGGACCCTGGCCTCCCAGACCGTTGCACATGCCCTCGCCCAGGCAGTCCAGCGAACGGTAGATCTCCGCCAGGCTGGCGCGCATCGAGGTCATCTGCTGCTGGAGCGACTCCAGCGCGTCGAGCTGGTCGACGGCCTCCGACAGCTCGTCGGCGGAGAGCCCGCCGGCGCTGCCGCCCGCGGCCGCCATGGCCTGGCCCAGCGCCGAGCACTTGCCTTGCGCCATCTGGCAGGCCGCCATCTTTTGCATGAGCTGCTCGACCATCTCGGGGTTGACCCCCTGCTGCTGGAGGGCTTGTCTCATCTGGTTGGAGTTCATCTGGGCCAGCTTCTTGTCCAGTCCGAGCTTCTCCAGCTCCTGCTCCAGTTGCTCTCGCTCGGCCGCCAGCTTCTGCAATTCCGCCGCGAGCTGCTGTAACTGCTCCGCCAGCTCTTTGCTGCGCTCGCTCGGCACTTTCCCCTCCGCCAGCTCCTGCTGCATCTGGCGCAACATATTGGCCGCCTGGCCGAAATCGCCCTTGGCCAGCGCCTGGCGCATCTGGCGCGAGAAGGGGTCGGACGAGCCGCGCAGTTGCTTGAGCGTCTGCTTGAGCATGTTGGCGGCGTCGGCCTGGCCGCTGCTTTGCATCTGCTCGATCTTCTCCGACAGGCTGCCGAGCGCCTTGATCGCCTCCCGCTTGACATTCTGCGGGTCCGCTGCCTGCGCCAGTTCGTCGAGCTTGCGCAGGTCCTCCGCCAGGTTCGGGTCGCCCAGTTGCTGCACTGCCGCCTTCACCGCCTCGGTCGTCTCGGTCACGTCGGCTTTGGCTTCTTCGAGCTGTTTGGCCTGCTGCTCGGCATCCTGATGCTGTCGCAGGAAACCGAGCAGGTCTCTCTGGGGCAGGTAGAGCAACAGGCCGATGGCGACCAGCCACGTCCCGGCACCGTAGAACCAACGGCGCGACAGCGCGATCGGGAAGTGCCCTTTGAGGTTCGCACCCTGTACGACCCGCAACGACTCGGCCCGCGCCGCCTGGGCGAAGGGGTCCTCGGATTCCGCCAGCGCCAGGGTGGTGCTGAACCGCTCGCTGAGCTTGAGCCGCTCGTCGAGCAATAAGGACGCCTGCATCCGGCTGGGCATCCGGAGAAGCCAGGGAACCAGGGTAAACAGCACGGCTGCACCGCCAAAGGCCCAGAGCGTCGCGGGCAGCCGCACGCTTACCGCCAGCAAACGCTCGACCAGGATCGCCAGGATGGCGACAGTGCCGGCGAAGGCGAGAACCAAGCCCGCCTGGCGCAGCAGCAGGTTCAGGCTGCACCGAAGCCGGACGGTTCGGACTTTTTCTCTGAACGACTTCGTGAAGGACATGATTTTCCACTCCTTAGTCGACGCGCGGGTTGAGAACCCACCCTACCGTCTGAGGCCTGTCGCCACCCCAGAAACCAAGGTTCAGACTCTCGGCGCGCAACCACCTATATACAGTACGACGTGCCATCGTCGCAAAGGTTACTGACTTTCCCCGGGATTTCACCCCCCAAACCCTCTTTTGGGCCGCTTTGGGGCCGGTTTTCCGCGGCAGGCGGCAGATGTCGTGGACGGACTGTAAAGACGAGATCGTGGGTGTCCCCCGGCTTGCTTCCCCCTGAGACGGGCTGCTCCTTGCCGCCATCATCGGAACGGTCGCGGCCGACGCTGTAAACGCAGAATCCGTCGTCCAAACGTTTGTACCGCAACGGACGCCCATCGAACGGGTCGTCAGGCACGCTGTCGAGAAAATCGGGCACGAAGTCCGCCAAATCGCTCGGCAATTCGCCGTGCGCTAACCAGTAACGCTGAACGCCCAAAGCCGCCAGCGCTGTCCGAAGACAGGCCGAAGCATCTGCTTCCAGGAGTACCAAGTGACCGATATTGGACAGTCTTGGCAGCAAGACGTACCCCTTCCGCGTCGGTGGAAGCTGAGCCTGCAGGAGCCGGCCAGCCTCGTACCGGCCCGGCGCCGACGACTGGACGGCATCAATGCACTCAGTCATCAGATCGAGGAAGAGGACGCCTTCTCTGGCGGCAAGCCCCACGTCTTTGTACATCTCCAATGCCACCGGCGGAGGCAGACCGTCAGACGTCTCGAGCAGCTCCCGCTCGATGGACTCAGGCCTCTGGAATAGCTCAAGATTCATGCACCGCGCTCCGACCAGAGCACGCACCAGCGCGTCAGGATCGTCGGCGGCGTGCACCGCTCGCTGCAGGCGGCGCAGTTCGGCGCCGTTCGGACGGGACCGGCACAGGACGCGCTCGACGGCCCTGAGCATGCGCGCATTCACAGCGAAGCGAATCAACTGCGAGATGAAAACCGGCTCGGCGCGAAGCGAGCGCGTCACGCCGAAGGCGGCCTCCAGCGCTTCGGTCGCACCTGCGGTATCCTGCTCTTCGGCGCGGAGGATGGCTTGATGACAAAGCAGATATCCAAGCTTGCGTGGCCACGCAAGGTCCGGCGTAATCGTCTCGAACCCGTCGGACAGATCGATCGGCCATCGACTCACTTCAACCTTTCCTGCCTGAAGCGCCAGCTCGATGGCCCTGGCGTTCGCTTGCACGTGCGCTGTCAGAATCCTCTTCGCCGCGTCGGGAAGAGGTTCGGTCGATGGGAGTCTACCCCTTCTCGGACCCAGGAGACAGCCGAGTTGGCTGGATTCGGATGAGGGCAACTCAATGTAGCAACTGGCCGCGTCGAGGATGTAGTCAGCGGCATTGCCGCCCGATTCCGGCCACTTGTACCACGCATCCAGTTCCGCAGGTGTCACTGGATAACCTTGGGCGGCGATCGCTTCGATGCGCTGGCGAAACTCGTGCTGCCAGCGCCAGCGAAGCAGCAGCACGCAGGCAACTGCCAGCACGAGGAGAGCGAGCGGTATGTGCCACAGACGTAGAGCGGGCCTTCGCCTCGAAGGCCCGGCACGCGACGCTGCCACTGTCTCTACGCTTCGGTCGGGCACGTTCGGCTCCTCTGTTCTGATCCGTGCCAATCCTATCACCCGCGACGATCCGCTGTCAAGACACTTGCCGCACCGGAGGGGACCGTGCTACGATAAACCCGACAGCAGAACCGACTTTCGGCAGGAGACAGACACGATGGCACGGACCTCACGTAGACATTTTCTCAAGCAGACCGGCGCCGCTGTCGGCGCGTCGGCGCTGCCCCGATTCGTCCCGGCGCCAGCGCTCGGCGCGGCCGGTGGCGTCGCGCCCAGCGAGCGGATCGTCATGGGTGGGATCGGCCTGGGTGGGCAAGGCCAGCGGAACATGCGCAACTTCATCACGCACAGCGACGTGCAATGGGTGGCGGTCTGTGACGTCGATACGGACCGGCGCAACCAGGCGAAGGCGATCGCCGACGGGACCTATGGCAATACCGACTGCGCCGCCTACGTCGATTTTCGCGAGCTTCTCGCGCGCCGTGACATCGACGCGGTGCTGATCGCGACCTCCGACCGCTGGCACGCACCGCTGAGCGTCATGGCCGCGAAGGCAGGCAAGGACATCTACTGCGAGAAGCCCATGTCCCTGACGGTCGCGGAAGGCCGGGCAGTCGCCGATACCGTCCGGCGCTATGGCACCGTCTATCAGTGCGGCACACAGCGGCGCAGTATGAGGACGTTCTCCTTCGCGGTGCAGCTCGCGCGCAGTGGCAAGCTGGGCAAGCTCACAACGCTGCGCAGCTACGTCCGCGCCGGCTCAGCCTGTCCGGTCCTATCGCCGCAGCCCGTCCCGGCGAGCCTCAACTACGATCTCTGGCTGGGTCCGGCCCCCTACCGACCTTACCACAAGAGCTTCGTCTACGAGCATCTGTACAACAACAACTTCGCTTACAGCGGCGGCATGATTACCGACTGGGGAACCCACTGCAACGATCTGGCGCAATGGGCCAACGACAGCGAACGCGCCGGCCCGCTCGAATTCGAGGGGACCGCCAAGTTTCCGCGCGATGGCTTTGGTGATGTCCCCACCGCACTGCACGTCGAGGCAACGTACGCTAACGGTGTCAAGCTCGTGATGCACGACAGGAAGGAAAGGCCGCTCTGGCCGACCGACAACAGCGAACTGGCGGTGATGTTCCAGGGCACGGAAGGCTGGGTCTATGCCGACGACGGCGGCAACGTCCTGGCCCAGCCCGAATCACTGCTCGAACAGCAGCGTTTCCAGCGTCAGACCTGGATGGACGCCGCCAACTGGACCGCCCACCATCGCAACTTTCTCGATTGCATCAAGACCCGGCGCGATCCGATCGCGCCGGCTGAGATCGCCCACCGCTCGGTGACGACGTGTCACGTCGCGAGCATCTGCCTGCGCCTGGGCCGCAAGCTACGCTGGGACCCCACAACCGAGACCTTTCCCGATGATGCCGAAGCGAATCGCTTGCTCGCCCGCGCCATGCGCAGTCCCTGGCACATCTGACAGCGGTCGACGAGCGAGGATGTCTGCGAGGCAAGAGCCTAATCCGGACGGATTTCGCCGGCGACGATCTCGACGCGCCTCAGTGACAGCAGCCAATCGTCCTCTTCCTGAGGGCTGGTCAGGGCGCAGCGCTCCTCGATGATCCCCGACTCGCGCACGTCCGACGTGTCGCGGGCGTCAATCCACTTGACCTGGTACATTCCCTCGCCGATATCGACGGTGACCGTCCCAGGCTCAGGCAGGTAGACCAGGTATAGCCGTCCCGGTTCGGCCAGGCAGTAACCGTTGTCGACCAGGTCCTGTCGCGGCTGCATCCGCCAGAACGGGACAGTCTCGAAGAAGTCCCATACGCGTCTGACGGTATCGTGACGCGCCTGAACCGCCAGACTCACGTCCAACGTCCCACTGAGTCCCGACGAGGGGTTCCCGCCCATGTCCGCCACGGAAACCGACGCACCCGACATCATCAGGACGTAGGCGTCTTTACGCAATTCATCGAGCGAGTAATCAGGCGTGCGCCGGCTGCCCAACCAGAGCGTCTGCTGGACGTACAGTGGCTTGGATGGGTTGCGGTTGCGCAGCAGCACCCGGCTGAGCCGAGGGAGGTTCGCGGTCCGTGGACCTTGGATGACGGCGCAGGTGGTCCAGTCGGCATCTCTGAACGTATCGTTGCCGGCGGCGCTCGGCACGCAGAGCAGATGGCCGTATGGGTCCATCGTTTTGATCTTGCGGCCCAGCCGCTCTATTTCCTCGGCACCCAGATAGGGATCGCTGGCCCTCGACGGCTCAGGACCGCCGACCACCCAGATCATATTCGGGTAGGAGCCGAGTCGCGCCAGCGTGTAGCGCAGGTACAGGCCCTGCTGAGCGGAGTCCTTGGGGAAGTCCGTGTCCCGGCCGAAGAAGCCACAGGCCGGATAAACCAGCATCCGCCGAGCCAGCACGTCATCCAGCGCGAGTTCGAGCCGCTGATACGCCGCCGGGTCGGGCTGGTGCCTTTCAGCGTTCCACAGCGCCAATGTAGCCCGGCCGCCCTCGGCGCGGAGCGTGCGTCTGCCGCTATCTAGGGCGGATGTACCAATCGAGAGGGCGTTGTAGCCTTGGCTCCGGGCCCAATCGAGAAATCTCGCCCGGCGTTGCGCGTCGGCGACCGGATCATCGCTCTCAGCCAGGAACCTCTCGCTGACGTGGAGACAACGTACGAGCGCCGCCTTGCCTGCTTTGTAGCCGAACCAGATGGGATTGTCCTTGCAGACGGAAAGCAGCGCCGGCCGGTCCGATTCGACGCAGGTAAACGCACCGGCGAACTGGCCTGTCCCGTCGGAGAACCGCGCCTGAACCCGCCACGTTCCCACCTGGTCGGCCAGGGCGCGAATCCGCCAGGTGTTCTCCCCGTCGTAGAATCCCCAGGTCGCAACCGTGCTGCTGTCCGGTCGGGTGAGAGTCACGTCCAGCGTGACGTCCCGATACGGGTCCGCGTGCGCTCGGGGATGGACGATCGCCATCTCGAACCTGCCCCACAGCGGCACGTGCACGACGCCATCGGGACAGGATGCTTCGTCTCTCGGTACCGGTTCGCTACCGGCGGTCTGGCCTGCAGCGATCCGCGCCTGCTCGACGGTCGCGGTGGACAGATAGTAAGCGGTGTCCGTCGCGGCCTGGGTCCCGGGATACTGTCCCGGCGGCGTTGGCCAGGGCGGCGTGGGCTCGATCCCCCCCAAAACCAGACCGTGGGCGCATACGGAAACCCATAGGAATGCAGAAAACCTCCAGCCGGCCGGCATGTCTCATCCTCCTTAACAAGACCCCTGGCTCCGTGCCCCCCGCCGAATCCTCCTGATTCGGCTCGAACGTACTATAACTGGCCCTCTGCTCTTGTCAAGTGAATTCTTCAAAACCCGCATCCCCTGCTTATGGATGGATATTTTTCGGGTTTTTCGCCGCCATCTGGAAAGATTTCGCCGGGGCGAGGGTATAATAGTACGTACTAAAAGGCGGGCCGGAAGAACACTATCATAACCGTCTGCAATCATACGTTAGCCTGTCATTTCATAGCGGCTCGCCTGCGGATGCAAACGCGGTTCGGGTATTGGGAGAAGCAGGTATAGAAGGATTCGTTCGTCGCGTGGCCTGTAGGGGCGAATAATCATTCGCCCTTTCCGGTATCGCCGCGAGCGATGCACGTCCTTCTTCGTCGTGATTAGATCATACGCAAAGGAGAGGAGCCAAACATGGCATCATCGAAGCGTCACCTCACAGCGGCCGTCCTCGCCTTTTTCACGTGGGCGCTTTGCGCACGGACAGCCGCCGTGGAATTCGCCGGCGGCACGGGCGAGCCGAACGATCCCTACCTCATCGCGACTGCCGAGCAGTTCCTGACGGCGGATTTCACCGTGCCCGAGACGTACTTCCGGTTGTGCAATGACATTGACTTGGACAGAAAGGCCGGACCGCTTACCTACTTCCGCGCCCATCTGGACGGCGCCGGCTTTGAGATACGGAACGCAATCAGCTCTCGGGCCGGCGTGTTCGGGGGGGTGATGGCAGGCGCGAGCATTAGGAACCTGGTCGTGGCAGATGTCGACGTCGTCACGACTGCTCTGCCGGACTACCCCGGATCGATGCTTGCGGCCGGTGGTTTTGCCGCAGAGAACTTCGGCATCATCGAGAATTGCGGCGTTACGGGCGTAGTCGTCACCTGGAGGGTCGGCACTGTGGGCGGTTTCGTGGGGGGTAATGCAGGCGCGATCATCAACTGCTACTTCGATGGATGGGTCATTGCCCCGTGGGAGGACAAGGTCGAGGGGGATGAACTCGAGTCTGCCTATGTCGGAGGGCTGGTGAGTGTGAATGGTGAGAACGGCTTGATCGCCAACAGTCTGGCCTGGGCTACTGTGCTGGGCAACAGAGGTGTCGGTGGTCTTGTGGGGCGGAATGCGGGTACGATTCGTAACTGCTACGCCCGTGGACCAGTCGTGGGGCAGGTGGGGGCGGGTGGCCTGGTATCCGAAAACACGGGGCATCTTCAGACCTGCTATGCAGCCAGTCTGGTTACGGGGGAGATGAGAGGCGGTCTGGTCAGCTTGGCTGGGGGCGGGATCCTGGGAAGCGTCTCGAATTGCGTCTGGGATTGGACTGACACGGACTGCCACTGGAGCGGCGCCGGAATAGGCGTGCATGGCATTCGAGGGGGGGGCTGACTCCGTTGGCCTTGAACGGCTGGTCCGAGGATCCGAATTGGGTGATCCCCGCTGAACCGGATTTTTCTGAGCTCTCTCCCCCCGCGTACTACCCGCGGCTCGCCTGGGAAGGGGTGGACGGGATAACGGTCCCGAAACGTACCCTTCGGCCCTTTGAGGAAGGCAGCGGGACGGAGAGCGATCCGTATGTAATCCGAACTCGTGGAGACCTGGTAGACCTGCATCGGGCGAGCATCTACTGGGACAAGCATTTCATCCTTGGCAACGATGTGGATATGTCACTCGGCGGTCCGCCCCCCATCGGCATTTGTGCCGGGTCCAGTTTCTCTGGAACGTTCGATGGAAACGGTCATGTAATTCGCAACCTCCACTGGAGTCCGGACGATGGTACGACGCCGATGTGGAACGGCGGACTGTTTGGGTATGTTACCGGTGAGGTCAGGAATGTGACGCTCGAGAACTGCGAGATCACGGGAGGAGTGAATTCGCGGCGTATTGGCTTGCTGGCCGGCAGCAACTACGGTGTCATCAAGAACTGCTCTGTGACCGGCTCTATCACCGTGGGCGAATACAGCCAGTTCATCGGCGGCTTGATCGGCGCCAGCTACCATTCAATAGGCGAGGTCAGCGGCTGTCAGGCAACGGTGACGATCCAAGCCGGCGAGGGCAGCACGGAGGTCGGAGCGCTGATAGGAGGGGAAGACTATCCGAGAGCTCTGTTTTGGGAGAAGAGCGCGATGTAGCTCGACAGAGCCTCTTATGGGAGAATCGAGCCATGTACTGCAATGTTGGAAATGCGGGATCAACGACGGGAAAAGGCCTTCTGCGGCTGGTGGTCTGGGGCTTGCTGGTCTCCAGAGCGGCCGCGACGACAAACGAACTCTACGTTGTCGATGAAAGCGGCGTGCTAGGGACGGTCGATGTGCCTAGCGGGACGGTTACGGTGATCGGCGATACCGGGCTGATCCTGACCGATATCGCGTTCGATCCGCAAGGCAAGCTGTTCGGGCTGAGTCTCGACGTGCTCTACGAGATCGACAGCGCTACCGGCGAGCCGAACTACATCGGCCTGCACGGCGTGCCGCAGGCGAACGCGCTGGTCGCAGGCGCCGACGGCACGCTGTATGCCGCCGGCAGTGGCGGTACGTGGCTTTACACGGTCGACCCCAATTCCGCGCGAGCGACACCCTGGCGCGACATCGGCTTCTACGCGTGGGGCGATATGGCGTTCCTGGACGGCGCGCTGTACCTGACCGCCCAGGGCAACGACCTCGTCAGGCTCGATCTGGCCGACGGCGGTCCGGCCCGCCTGGTCGGGTCGTTCGGTCCCCTGAATCTCTACGGTCTGGATACGCTGGATGGCACGCTCTACGGCACGGCAGGCACCTCCCTCTACGCGATTGACCCGAACACGGGCGCCGCGACAGAAGTCTGCGACTACGCCGGCCAAGGGCTCGCCGCGGCGTGGGGCGCCACCGCCCCGCCGCCGGGACCCAAGAGCGACCTGCCGCCCAGACCCGGCTTCGCGCGCTACTACGAACCGTGCGAGCCCAACGTCGTGCCGAACGCGCCGGGTTATACTCTGCCCTTGGACGTCAATGATATCACCAACTTCGCTCAGGTCGATGAGATCATCGATCTCGACGGCGTCGCCGAGCTGATCCGGCAGAACGGCTTTGCCGTCATCGAGCCCAACGCGGCTCTCCAAGCGGCCTGGGGCGCCGACGACGACATCATCGAACCCTACAACTACCTGCGCGCCAGAGGCGTCCCGCTGTTCTTCACGACGGATACGATGCTGCACCTGTATCACGTGCAGTTCGACGAGACGCTGCGGGAGATCGAGGAGCGCTGGTTCGTTGGCGATATCAACGATCTGACCGTCGCGCTGCTCGGCGACGCGCTGCGACTCTACGGCCAATTGCAGGGCGATCTCCAAGAGGCCGCCAAGCGGAACGTCGCGTATCTGTCCGTAGCTCGCATGCTCATGGACCCGAATGCATCGGTCTCGACGTTCGTCGTCGACGAGGTGGCCGGCGAGTTGGCCAAGATCGAGGCCCACGAGGGTTTCGTGCCAAGTGACATCTTCATCTACGACGAGGACTACTCGCAGTACGTCCCGCGAGGTCACTACACGCGCAGCGCCGCGCTGCAACGCTACTTCAAGACGATGATGTGGTACGGCCGCATGGCCTTTCTGTTGAAAGGCGCAGACCCATAGGGCCAGAGCAGTAAGGCTCTAGTCAGCCTTCACGACGCGAAGATCCAAACGCTCCAGGCGATGCTGCTCGCTACGTCGCTCCAGACGGCTCCGGTGGGCACGCGGTTCGGCCTGGAAGTCTGGGACCGTTTGTATGCGGTGACGGCTTTCTACGTGGGATTGGCTGACGATTTGACGCCCTACGATTATCTCTGGGCGCTCGATCAGGTATTTGACGGCGCTTTCGCGTGGGAGGATCTGGCAGACGACGAGAACTATCTCACTCTCAAGAGGGAGTTGGCGCTGCTGCCTCAGCCGAAGATATACGGCGGGACAGGCAATATCATCTTGCCGCCCCATGCGCCACCTGAGGCGCTAGACGAGGTCTTGAGCAAAACAGCCGGACTGCGTCTGATGGGTCAGCGTTTCATCCCCGATTCGTACATGTTTCAGCACCTGGTCTGGCCGCAGGTCGGCGGGTATCTGGGCGATCCGGCCAATCCGCCTTTTACGATGAGCATGGACCCTGTGCGAGGCTATCCGCGCGGGCTGGACGTGATGGCGCTGCTGGGCTCCGAACAGGCGAGGACCATTCTCATCAAGGAAGGTGACACGGACTACGTGGATTACAGGCAGCGCTTCACGGAACTGGAGGAGCAGTTCGCGACGCTAACCGAAACCGACTGGAACGCGAACCTGTACTGGTCGTGGCTCTACACGCTGCGCGCGCTGCTGGAGGCGCCGCCTGAGGGCTATCCGAACTTCACGCGCACGCAAGCCTGGCAACGACATCAGCTCCGCTCGGCGCTGGCGTCGTGGACCGAGTTGCGGCACGACACGATCCTCTACGCCAAGCAGAGCTACACGCCTGGTCGCGGAGGAGGCACGCCCGCTCCGCCGGCCTATGTCGAGCCGGCCGCGGAATTCTGGGGTCGCCTGCTGGCGCTGGCGCGGATGACCGCGCGCGGTCTGGAGAACCTTGGCGTGCTGTCCGAAGAGGCTCGTCAGCGCCTGGTGGAGACCGAGGAGCTCATCGAACGGCTGCTGACCATCACCGAGCAACAGCTTCGCAACGAACCGCTCTCGGCAAGCGACGAAGCCTTCATCGCCAACCTGACCTGGCGTCTGGACCGGATCGTCGCCGGCGTTTCGGACACCGGCGTGAGGACAACCCTGGTGGCGGACGTCCACACCGAGACAGGCGACGGAATGGTGCTCGAAGAGGCGGTCGGCAAGGTGGACCTGATCGTGGTCGCCTGCCCGGCGGCGGACGGCTCGATCTTCCTGGCGGTCGGGCCGGTCCTGAGCTATTATGAGTTCAAGCAACCGATGAGCGACCGGCTTACGGATGAGACCTGGCGCGACCTGCTCGATTCGCCGGCACGGCCGGACAAGCCCGCATGGTAGTGGATGGAGTAGACCATAATAGCACTACGGGACATTCGCGTCATTGTCATAGCGGGCGTCGTCATCTTCGTCTCTGGCCTTGCCAATGCAAGCACTCAGACGGAGGTCCCGTGCTACGGCATCCATGAGGTGGTCTTCGAGGGCCCGACCTTCGGGCCCACGGACACGCCGGCTCGAGACGCGGAGCTGGTCACGCAATGGCGACACGAGACGGGCCGTTCTTACACGATCCACGGCTTCTGGGATAGCGACAGCGCTGGCGGCGCCTCCGGCAACGTCTTCAAGGTGCGCTTCTGCCCCACCCGCGCCGGCACATGGACGCTCGTGAAGACTTCCTCGAACCAGGCGAGACTAAACGGTCAGAACGAGGGGCTCACCATCGCGTGCACCGCTTCGGACCATCCGGGCTTCTGGGAGCTGGATCGCGCGCAAACGGCCGGGCGCTGGTATCGGCGGTCGAACGGCTCGCATCCTTATATCTTCGGCAACACAATGTACACATTTCTGTCAGAGCGCGACAACCGAGGGTCCAGCGGCAGTAACATCGCCGACGACATCAAGGGCAACGCCGAGTATTTCAAGAAGGTCCGCTTCTCCATCAGTGGTGACCGCTATCCGCACCCGATCGCCAAGCCTTTCCTGGACGACACCGGCCGACCGACCGATGACGGCGACTTCTCTCATCGTCCCAACCCCGCCTGGTTCCATCAGCGCGTAGACCGTGCGGTGCAGGTCGCCTACGAGCGCGATTTGATCGCCGACCTGATCGTCAACGGGCCGGATACGAGAGAGAGCCGTGCCGTACTGAGGGCGGCCCGCAATGATGGCGACGCCACGCCTATTCTGCGTTACCTTGCCGCTCGCTATGGCAGCTACCCGAACGTCTGGATCTGCCTGAGCAATGAGTTCGACATCAAGGAACCGAAGTATGCGTGCGCGCAGATGAACGAATTCGGACAACTGCTGCGCGGTTTCCTGCCTTACCCGACGCCGGTGAGTGTGCATGCCCAGCCCCGAGATTGGTACGCTGAGCTAAACACGGACCCGGCCTGGCACGACCACGTCATCATCCAGAAGAAGATCAAGACCTTGCCGGTCGCGGCCGACTGGGTGTCGCGCCAATACGCGATCGGCGGACGGGTCCCCGTCATCGACGACGAGTTGGCGTATCAGGGTGACGGAGACGGCTGGAGCGAGGCTGACGTGATCGAGTCGCATCTCGGCGCCTTTCTGGGCGGCGGTTACGGCACGACCGGCCACAAACCTGCCAACAAGCAAGGTCACTACTTCTGGGGTCGCTTCCGCGCCGAAGAGCACCGAGCCGCCGACAACCTGCTCTGGCTACGGCAGGCCATCGACGAGAACATCACGTTCTGGCGCATGGCGCCGGTGGCCGACCCGAACCCTGCCGACGACAGGATCGGCATCTTCCGCAACGTCCACCGCGACTTTCGCGCGCTGGGCTGGCCCGGCTGCGAGTACGTGTTGGCGACCAATCGCGCTCGCACCGGCGTCCAGGCCCAACTGCCTACCGGCTCCTGGCAAGTCACCTGGTACGATGCCATCGCCAAAACCCGCGCGCGGATCGCCGACAGGGCCTCGGGGACGTTCACCTTTGACGCACCGAACAGCCGGGCCGTGTCGTTCCACTTCCGGCGGATCGACTCCCCGTGACGCGCGTAGGGGCGACTCCACGACCCGCCAAAAATCATCGAAAAAGGACACACTTGTAACAAACCAGTAACACCCAAGCGGCACACTGGGCTTGTGTCAGATGAACCGGTCAACATCTCGTTTGTCGTCTCTCGGTTGCGATGCTCGTCGTGTCGCGGGCGGGGACGCCCGCGACACGACGAGCATCGCAACCGCAACCGACCAGTTTCTTTGAAAGGAGCCCAGCCATGTGGAAGACAGTGCCGATTGGTGTCACGTTGTTACTGACGGGGGTCTTGCTGACGGCGTTGCCGGTCCAGGCGGCGTCGGTGTCGATGCGTGAAGGTCTTTATGCCGAGGAGGTCGAAGGCGATCTCGACGCGGCCATCAAGATCTATCAGCAGGTCATCGACGACGCCAGCGCCCCGAAGAACATCGTGGCACAGGCCCTGTACCGCCAGGGCATGTGCTATATGAAAAAGAACAACGAAGGGCAGGCCAAGGCCGCGTTCACCAAGCTCATCGCCGAGCACAGCGACCAGACCGAGCTGATCGCCAAGGTCAAGCCGCTGCTGGGAGACCTCGGCAACGCGGACCCGGCCAGCCTGATGCCGCCCAACACGATCGCCTATATCGAGATCGGCAGCCCGGGCAAGCAGATCGAGACCATCGTCAAGATGCTCGAAGGCACGCCCTTCGAGAACCCGCTGGCGATGATTGGCGCCAACCAAGGGCAGGCGGGTTCGCGGCCCAGCCCCCATGCCAACATGATCGGCGCATTGCTGAATCCCAGCATGATGGCGGAGTTTCAGAAGATCCGAGGCATCGGCCTGGGACTGACCGGCATGGCCCAGAACAACCCGCCGTTTGTCCTGGTCCTGTTCCCCGGCCAGAGTGACGCTCTGCGAGGCGTGCTGCAGATGCTACTGGGTTTCGTGGGCAGGCCCGCCGACGCGATCGACGGGATGCCGTGTGTCACCATCGCCGGCGCCGCTGCGGTCGCTTACGACGACAACGTCGTCATCCTGGCCCAGAGCGCCAACTCGCTCGAACAGCTTCGCTGGTCCGTCCGACAGTACAAAGGACTCGCCACCGAGCCGACCCTGGCCTCCAGCAACAAGTCGTTTGCCACCATCAGTAAGCAGGCCAGGCAGGCAAACGCCCTGACCGTCTGGGTCAATGCGGACGAGGTCTATGGCAGTATGGTCAAGATGTTCCCGCAGGGTCAGATCCCCCAAGAGATTCAGATGGCCAACGGCTTCGTCGATTTCGCCAACGTCAACGATCTGATCGCGTCGCTGTCGCTCAAGCAGACAGGCCTGGCGCTGGACGCCAACGTGAACCTCAAAGAAGGCCACAACTGCATGGCCTACCGCATGGCGCACACGCCGAACCTCAGCACGGCGGCGCTGAAGGCCGTGCCGGCCGATGCGATCATGCTGCTGGCGGTCGGCGTAGGCCAGGCAGACTCGCCGCAGGCAGCCATGGTCGGCCAGCACATCTTGAGCGCCACCGGTCTCAATATCGGTGGCGAACTGTTCTCCAACATCGACCAGATCACGCTGTTCGCGCTGCCCTTCCGCGTGCCGGCCGAGCAGCTCAGCGCCGATATCCCGCCGCAGGCGATGTCGCTGGGGCTGGCGATCACCAGCGCCAACCCGCAGAAGACGTACGACCTGCTGGACAGCGTACTCCGCACAGCCAATCTGGTCGTCGGCGGCCAGGCGCCGACGGGCGGCCGCTTCCAGTTCACCCTGCCTAACCACCAGAACATTTTCGGCTACATGGACCAGGACGCCAAGACGACGGTCCTGTCGTTCAACTCCACCGTCGTCGAGAAGTCCATGGCCGCCGCCAAAAGCGCAGGGGCAGCCCAAGCCGGTCCACTCAGCGACGCTCTGGCGGCTCTGCCTGAGACGACCAGCAAGCTGGTGATGCTCAACGCGGCCGGCGTCTTCGAGTTCGCGGCCCAGACCATGGAGTTGCCCGACGAGGAAATCGCCGGCCAGGTCATCGGCGCCATGGCGCAGTTGGCCCGGGCCAGCCGCAAGACCACCGTCCAACTGCGAACCAGCGAGGAGGAAAACAGCTTCGGCCTGCATTTGGCCGTCAACAACCTGCCGCCGGTGAGTGAGGTGGTGGGACCGATCATGCAGATTGCCCAGGGCATGGAGCAGATACACAGGCAAGCCACCTCGTGGGCGGTCTCCGGCACCCCGCCGGCGACGGTCCTGAGCACCGAAACCGCTCCGACCATCGACGGCAATATCGACGCCTGTTGGGCCCAGGCCAAGGCGCTCGAAATCAAGCACAGCTTCTACAATCCGGTCTCTTCGCCTGAAGATTGCTCCGCGACATACAGGGCCTTGTGGGACAAGAACGGTCTTTACCTTCTAGTGGACGTCACCGACGACGACCTGCGCAACGACTCGGAGGAATTCTGGCAGGACGACGCGATCGAGATCTTCATGGACGCCGACAACAGCAAGGCGTCCTCGTATGGTGACAATGACTATCAGTATCGCTTCGAGTGGGACGCGACCGCGCCGGCCATGAGCGAAGGCCAGCAAGGCAAGACCGACGGCGTCAAGCACGCCTTCATCAAGACCGACGGAGGTTATCGCCTCGAAGTCCAATTCCCGTGGTCTACTCTTGGCGTCACTCCTGCGCCAGGTGCGAACATCAGCTTGGACGTGCAGGTCAACGACGACGATGACGGTGGCGAGCGCGACAGCAAGCTCGCCTGGCACGCGGTGCAGGACAATGCCTGGCAGAACCCCGGCGCGATCGGTACGGCCCAACTGGCCGGTCTGATCGCCTGGTGGAGGCTCGACGAAACCACAGGCAGCAACGCCAACGACGCTTCGGGCAACGGTCATACCGGCATGCTCATCGGCGGTCCCGAGTGGCAGCCCTCCGGCGGCAAGATCGGCGGCGCTTTGAAGCTGGACGGTCAGGACGACTACGTCGAGACCAACCTAACGACGAACCTGCCGGCCTGGACGATCGCGGTCTGGGTCAAGAGCCCGGCGGCGCCTGCCTCCGGAGCCCCCAGCGGTCCCGTCCATCGCGAGAAGAACTACCAGATCAACTGGAATCACGACATGGACGCGTTCCGCGGCGCCGCGGCGCTTTGCGTCGCAGGCACGTGGTACGACGCCGGCTTCGGCCCGCTCGAATCCGACACCTGGTACCATCTCGTCGGAACCTACGACGGCGAAACGCTCAAGGCCTACAAGAACGGCTCTCTCGTCACTGAGAATCCGGACCCGTCCGGCGCACCCGTTCCTGAAGAGCAAACCCTCAAGCTCGGACGGCATGCCCTGGACAGCGCCTACTTCGGAGGGACCATTGACGACGTGCGGGTCTACAACTATGCTTTGAACCAGGCCGACATCGCCGCTTTGGCGTCAGGCCGGTAGCAGAGTCTGTAGACAACGCGAAGGGTACCGGTGCGAGCCAGATTGAAGCTCAACACGGGTAGCGGTCAGTTCCGGTGGGTGGTATTGCTGCTGATTGTGGCGGTGATACTACCCACCGTTTGTTTGCTCTGGTTCATGAACGAGGTGGTCCGCAACGAGCGCCTCGTGATCCGCCAGAAGCTGGTCTTGTTCCACAAGAACGAGTTGGAGGAGACCGCCCGCCGGCTGGAGGCCGCCTGGTCCCAGCGGTGCCGGCTCTTCGAGCGGGATGGTTCCGCCGGGCCCTACGAGAAGCTCGTTGCCGCCGCCGCTCAAGACGACTACGAGGGGTTCCTCGTCTACAACGCCTTGGGCCAGCGCCTCTATCCCCTGTTGTCCGCCGACGCCTCCACCCCCAGCGGGCCTTCCACTGCGCTGGCGGATGCCTGGAAACTCGAGTTCGTCGAGCGTGACTACGCCCAGGCGGCGGCACGCTACGAGCAGCACGCACGCTGGGCCTCAGGTTACCGCAAGGACATCGCCGCCCTCGTCGGTCGTGGCTCGATGCTCGATGAGCGCGGATTGCTGGACGCCCTGATCGGACAGAGCCGCTCGCTGGCCAAGCTCGATCGTATCAGCGAGGCGCTGGACGTCTGCCGCCAGGCCGCCTTCAGCCCGCTGGCCGACACCGGTGACAGCGAGATTCTCGCGCGCATCGCCGACGCACGCCTGCTCATGCTCAACTGGATGCAGGATCGCGCGCAGTATGCCGCCAAGTTCCGCGAGACCTTCGACGCCTTCATCAAGATGCTCTACAGCTCGAACCAGGCCGGGGTGGCACTGCGAGCCGATCAGAACCTGTTCCTGGCCCACCAGGCGCTCGACCTGGCCCAGCAGCATCCGACCCTTTCATCGGGGACGTTACGCGCGCACGGTGTCTCTTTGCGGCGGTTGGTCGCCATCGAGGAGCGCTCGCTCGAACTGGCCGAGCGCGTCCCCACTGCCGCTCCGTTCGAGAGTTGGCCGGTCGATACGCTCCAACCTCTGGCCGCCGCGGAGCCGAACGGTTACGGCCTGGTGCATCGAGCATCCGGCCGCATTTACCTGGCGGTGCTGTCGAACCAGAGCATTCGCGCGGCGCTGCAGGGATTTGCTGACGCCTTCCGCAACGATTACATCGACTATCGCATCGTCGACGAAGCCGGGCGGACGGTGGCCGGCAGTGCTGAGCCCAAAGGCGAGTCCTTCGCCACCGCTGCCGTCGGCGCGTGCTTGCCGGACTGGGGGATCGAGCTGTTCTTCGCGGAAGGTGACATTCTCGACAAAGCCGCCAGCGAACAGATCGCGGTCTACACCTGGACCGGCACGCTCGTGATCGTCCTGATCCTCGGCTCCGGCGCCCTGGCGGCCAAGAGCATCGGCAAGCAGGTCAAGCTCAACCGGCTCAAGAACGATTTCATCGCCACCGTCACCCACGAGCTCAAGACGCCGCTGGCCTCGATGCGGGTCCTGGTCGATACGCTCATCGACGGCAGCTATCACGACCCCCAGCAGGCAACCGAGTATCTGCAACTGGTCTCGAAAGAGAACGAGCGGCTCAGCCGGTTAATCGACAACTTCCTGACCTTCTCGCGCATGGAACGCAACAAACAGGCCTTTCAGATGCGCCGCGCCAGCCCGATCGTGATCGCGCGGACCGCCGCCGAAGCGGTCAAGACCAAGTTCGACCGCGCCGGCTGCCAGTTTCAGACCGAATTTGGCGAGGACGTGCCCGATATCAAAGCCGACCCCGATGCGCTGGTCACCGTCCTGGTCAATCTGTTGGATAACGCCTATAAATACTCCTACGATGATAAAAAGATCCGCTTGAGCGTCTATCGAGAAGATGGCTCGGTGTGCTTTGCCGTGACGGACAACGGCGTTGGGATTCCGCGCCGCGCGCTGAAGCGCGTCTTCAAGCGGTTCTATCAGGTCGATCGCAGCCTGTCGCGTCGCGCCGAAGGGTGTGGCTTGGGCCTGAGCATCGCCAAGTTCATCATCGACGCCCACTCCGGCTCGATCAAAGTGGAGAGTAAACCGGGACAAGGCAGCACGTTTACCGTGCGCCTGCCGGCGCCGTAGCGCGATTCGAGGACGCGGCATCGGACGCCGACGAATACGACGGCACCGTCATGGTCGCACCGAACGGCAAGGTGTGGTTCTGCTGGACCAGCAACGCGGGCGGTGACAAATACGACATCTTCGTCACCAGCCTGGATCGTCTGGACGCCGGTCAGGATTCGATCCGTGTCACGCGTTCCGACGACGACGCCATGCACGGCCGGGTCGCCTGCGACGCCTCCGGCGCCCTGTGGATCGCGTACTACAAATGGCAGAAGAACAACGCCGGGATATCGCGTGACAAGGAGGTCTTCGTCCGTCAGGTCAAAGATGGTGAACTGTCGCGAGAGGTGCAGATCAGTCCAACCGATGTCCCTTCGTACGAGGACCACACGGACCCGGCCATCGCTCTCGTCGACGGTAAAGCCGTCGTCGCCTGGAGCTGGGACTTTCATCGACCGCCAAGCTACACGCAGGCGGCGCGCGAGCCAACGATCTTCCTCAGGGCCCTCGAGTCGAACCTGGACCTCGGCAAGCCCTTCCACGCCAGTGCCGGCAACATCGACATGGTCCCGATCCTGGCCACCGACGGTGACGCCGCCTGGTGCGCCTGGGACAGCCTGATCCGCTCGGGCAGAGCCCTGAGCAAGACCCTGTTCGTACGCCGCGTGGAAACGCAGGCGTGCGCCAGCGAGCCGGTCCCTATCGTGTCGAATCTCGAACACCTGTGCAGCCCCAGCTTCGTCAAACACCCGGACGGTCGAATGACGCTGGTCTGGTGCCAAAAACAGCGTAACAGAGGATGGGAACTTCGGACCTCGACCTGGAACGAGCAAGGCAAGTGGTCCCGGCCCGAGACGCTCATCAGCGAAGGCAACCCGCGCCACTGCTCGGCGACACTTGACACGCAAGGCGCTCTCTGGATATCCTACACAGCCGATACGGCTCAAGGCCGGCAGGTTCAGGTGCAGCGTATCGACCGCTACAACGTAGCACGGGTATCCTGCCCGTGACTCATGGGCGGGACGCCCATGCTACTCGGAAGGGAGAGCACATGGCTAGGGCTATTGCGGTGATCCTGGCAGTTGTTGTCACCATGGCCGGGACCGCCCCGGGCGGGACGCTCGACAAATTCGAGGAGGACGCAACGAGGGACAGGTCCCGCGACGATTCCGGCCGCGACCGGCACCGGTCGTCGTGGGACGACGATCCTTGGGATAGCTTTGGCGGGAACTTCGGCGCGGGAATCGTCAACGGGCTCGTCATAGCGCCCGGCCAAGCCAGTTGGGCCAGGGTCTCCGGCGACGAGAACCGGCTGGCCGACTTGGGCTGGGACCCGCGCGAGCCAGGCGATCCGCTGCTGCCCATCGTCCGCTTCGATTTCGCCTATTTCAACCTGCAATCGGACGTCGAAGCGATGGACTACCGCGCCCAGGTCGGCTACGGCCCGTTCGCGGTCGAGCTCAATCCCACCTTCTACGAAGAGGAAATCCCCGCCGACGATCTCGACATCTATCGCATCTGGGGACTCTACCGCATGTCGATCACCGACCGGATCGAGTTCGATTTCGGCGCCGGCGCGATCGTCCTCGAAGGCAACGAAACCAACACAGGATTCTCTCTCACCACGCCTATTCTCGCACAAGTCTACGATTGGTTGCTGGTCGAGTTCCGCCCGATCTGGTCCGAAATCAACGAGACGAGCATCGACGAATACGAAGCGGCAGTGCTGCTGAACTGGAAGAGCCTCGCGGTGAAGGCCGGCTACCGGTGGACCCGCAGCCCCGAAACGTCCCTGAATGGCCCCTTCTTCGGCCTGTCCATCCGCTACTGACCCACGCGAGCCGACAGTCCCTTGCGAGGAAATAGAGTGAACACATCAGACAAACTGACATGGCTGGCTCGGCTCCTTGCGTTGATCGTCATGGGCTTCGCCTTGAGCGTCCTGGGCATACTCCAACGGAAAGCCACCGGGCCCTACACGCACACGATTCACATCACGGCCGATGGCCACCCGGACGAGATCGTCGCGGCCATCGAGCAACTGGGCCGTCCCGACGTGGCCATCGACGTGAAAGAGACCCCCTGGTACAATCGAACCGGTCTGCTTCAGTCCACAATCGGCATAACGATCTCGCTGGGATTCTTCCTCGGCTTCTACCACGCCGTTTGCTGTGCCCTACGAGCGCTGCTCTGCAAGCTCTATCCAGACCCGACTCTGATTGAGCCCGTGTGAATCGTCTGTCATGCTCAGCGCCCTCCCCGAGAGCCCCGAGCGCTGTCAGCCTATACGCCGGCGCCGGCACAGATGAACTGGCCGTACTGCTTGTCGACCTGGGTGATGTGCTTTCTGAGCCAGTCTCTCAGGAAGTTGGCCAGCGTCACGGACGCGACCGTCTGGCCGGCATCGAGTCTCTGCTTGAGTTGCACCGCCTGGGCGGTCAGGTCGTCGTGCAGGCGTTTGTGCCCGGCGAAGTCCGGATAGCCGTACTGCTGCATGAGCCGCTCCTCGGCGGTGAAGTGCACCTTGCTGTACGTGATGAGGTCGATCAGGATGGCGTTCTTGACCTCGTCGCCCTTACCCAAGTGCATCGCGTCGTACAACTGGTTGATCAGGTTGACGAGCTTGTTATGCTGCTGGTCCATCTCCGGTACACCGACCGACAGCGTCTCATTCCACTCCACCAGGGCCATTCGTGTGACCTCCAGGTTCATCAGTAGAAATCCTTCCAATCGCGTCCTATCCAGGACTCACTCATCACGCCGACGCACCCCGAGAGGACGAACGCCGCCCGCCGGACTCCGTGCGCATCCAGTCTTTCGGCCAGATCGGTCCACCGCTTTCGCCGAAATACCAGAGTAGATGGCATTTGTCGCATTGAACCAATGGCACGTGCATCATGCGCCATGCACGGCATGGCCCCGTAGGGTGTGCCCCGCACACCGATTCCGCATCGGTCGATTCAACGTCGGTCAAGTTCGGTGTGCATGGCACACCCTACCCGGCTGGTCGAGCATTACATGGCCGAACAGGAAAAGTATCGAGATCGCCTGCTCCGCCGCGCACGAAGGACCGGTTCGTAGGTGTGCCCCGCACACCGATTCGACCGCGCTCGCAATGGGGGCCATGATGCACCACAACCGGCTAGATCATCCAGGCGACTGCCCCTCATTACGCTTTATCAGGAACCGTAGAAGCTTAATTCAAGGGCTGACCCTCAGAGCCATATTCACCAGTAGCGATAGGGAATCTGCGACTCCCTGACACTTGCGGGTAGACTGTGGGGGTGGTCACCCAGGAGTCGCTCAATAGATGCCTTCGCATCCTTAGAACGTGGAGACGGGCCGACCCACACTACGGCGTCCTTCCATAGGTTCGCCTCCAATTGCAGTCTGTAGTAAGGAATCACCATACCTCTGCGGCATCGGAAGTCGATCTTTGCTCTCTTGTCGGCTTGGACGAGCCTGGGTACATAAGTGACCCTCCATTCTCCTTCGGCCCCGAATGTCTTGTTCTTGAAAGCCGCTGGTTCGCAAGTGAGCCTTAACAACAGTCGGTTAAGCTGTATCTCACCTCTTACGCGTTCTTCATCGTCAGGTGCAACTTGGTCTCTGATGACGGGCTCCAGAGGGACCTCGCATACGTCGTCCACGATTTGCCTGATTCTCCTACTCTGCTCATCGTGATCATAGAGACACCGGTACAGAACCAAGCCCTTCTTCTCTGCCCACGACCGCAGGCTAGCCGGGCGAAACGCGATCGCAGCGCCGCCTCCGTTGGGACTGTAGGCTCGCCATTGACTCAGATCGTCGCCCCTCTCGGAAAATGAACACACATGAATGTGAATGCTGCGCCCGGGTCCAATCCTCTTGAGCTCCTCAATCAGCCAAGTATACCGTCCGTGTGTTTCTGTCGTAGCTATTTCTTCCTGTTTCTGCTGCAGGACATTCCTAAGAAATCCCAACCCTCGATAGAATTCCTCTCGATCATTTAGATAGAAGATGTCGGTCGCCCAAAGCTCTTGCTCTTTGACTATTCTGACCAAGGCATCCACCGTAGTGTAGTGGTGCAGATACTCGGGCTCGTCATTGCAATCGGGTTGCGTTCTTCTGTCGATGCTCATATGAGTCTCGTAGGGAATGCACCGCTTCTTTCCTCCGCCTCGGACTGCACGCCTCCGTGCCGTCGGAACCCTTCTCCTACTATAGTCCGGACCTGATGCGAAAACAAGAAGAAACGTGGGCGATTCGCGTTCAACGCGCGGACCAAGGACCCACCGTACCGACTTCGCATGTCAATCTGCCTATCTACTTGGTTGTGTCCCTCCCATAGCCTCATATGCCGACAGTATGGTCCTGAGAGCGTACTTCTCTGCCTCATCGACTACTCGATCTGAGTAGTACTGCTGTCCTCGATAACGCATTATCGTCCTCTCTGAGTCGGCTATCTTGCTAATCAACGTCCAAATGTATGCGTTCACAGGAATGTCTTTCCATTCCCATACAGTTCCCGCGGAGTGGTCCCTATCCCAGTCATCGAACAACCCGTAGCGCAGTTCATAGGTCTCCCCATCTACTTTGAATACCACCGACTGCACAAACAGCCAATCGCTTCCTGTGTAGACCATCCTGAATCGCAACCATACAAGATCCTTCTTCTTGCCGATGTACGCATGAATGTTCCCTTTCTCTCCGGGCATCGGGGTCCTGAGATAGTGATACCATTCAACTTCCTCGATTTCATCCCATGATTTTCTAAGCTTCTGCATGAGCCTAGTCCACGCCTCTTGCTTCTGGCGTGCAGCACGCTCCGCATCGGTCTCTTTCGGAAGTGTCTCTTCCTCAAAGCCGTGCGCTTGGGATGGCCCTTCCTCCTCAGCAGGGCGCTGTGCCACTTCGTCTTCCGCCGGGTGTTGCTCAACTGAGGATTCCGCGACCTGACTGGTCGCTGGCTGTTGCGTCACCCCTTCCTTCACTGGCTCTTGTTCAACTGAGAATTCCGGCACTTGACTAGTCGCCGGCTGTTGTGCAACACATCCTCCCACAAGACCCAACGCAACCAGGAACAACACGAGATGGTTCACATTTCTCATTCTTCTCCCCTTTCAGACAAAGCGAAGCATGTGCAGCGCGCATTGCTTCGCTTTTCCGCCTCGGAGTTCACGCATGCCTCCAGGCCTCGAGATCATGCCCTCATTTTAGTCCGGACGTGATGCGAAACCAAGAGGAAACACGGGCAATTCTCCGGGCGTTGTATTTGACAGCGGCGGGCGGCTGGGGCTATCGTATGGGGGAGTTACGGTCGGGGGCATGGGCGGAAAACTGCGGCCGATGGGTGTGGTGCGACGGATTATGAGAACGGTTTTGATCGTTGAAGATGAGCCCGCCATGCTGCGGGGGCTCAAGGACAACTTCGAGGCGAAGGGCTATTATGTCCTGACCGCCAGCGACGGCAAGCAGGGTCTGGAGACGGCGCTGAAGGAGAAGCCCGACCTGATCGTGCTCGATATCATGCTGCCTGAGCTCAACGGGTTCGAGGTCTGCTCGCACGTGCGCGAGCGAGGGCTAGAGATGCCGATCATCATGCTCACCGCCAAGGACCAGGAGTCGGACATCGTCCTGGGCCTGAACCTCGGCGCCGACGACTACGTCACCAAGCCGTTCAGTATCAAGGAGCTCATGGCGCGAGCGGAGGCGTTCATGCGGCGGCGCGCGGACAGTGAGCCGCCGGTCTACGAGTTCGCCGACTGCCGGCTGGATGTGCCTAGCCGCACGCTGCGGCGCGGCGGTGATGAAGTGGCGCTGACGCCCGGCGAGTTCAAGATGCTCCATTTGTTCCTGCGCAAGAGCGGCTTTCCGCTCACGCAGGAGGAGATTCGCACGACCGTTTGGGGCTACTCGCAGTTCATCAGCCTGCGTGACATCGACAAGACCATCGCCAGCCTGCGCCAGAAGGTCGAGCCCGACCCGGACCGGCCTCGGTACATTCACGCGTTGGCCAATATCGGCTACAAGTTCGAACCGCCTGCGACCGATGGAAACCGTACTGATCGTTGAAGACGACCCGACCATGCTGCGGGGCTTGAAGGACAACTTCGAGTTCCACGGCTACCAGGTGCTGACCGCCGACGACGGCGAAGCGGGCCTGAATGCGGCGTTGAACGCGCGGCCAAGCGTGATCGTCCTGGACCTGATGCTGCCGAAGATCAACGGCTACGAGGTGTGCCGGCTGATCCGCAAGGAGAAGCTCGACATGCCCATCATCATGCTCACCGCCAAGAGCGAGGAGTCCGACGTCGTGCTCGGCTTGAACCTCGGTGCCGACGACTACGTCACCAAGCCGTTCAGCATCAAGGAGCTGCTGGCGCGCGTCGAGGCGCTGCTGCGCCGGACCCGCCAGACGGAGCCGGAGACGTACCGCTTCGGCGAGTGCGAGCTCGACCTGCCGGCGCGGAAGCTGACGCGCGCAGGGGAGGAGCTGAAGCTCTCGCCGAAGGAGTTCAAGCTGCTGACGCTGTTCGTCCAGCATCCGGGTAGGGCGCTGAGCCGCGATGAGATTCTCAACCTCGTCTGGGGCTACGATTCCTACGTCGGGCCACGCACGATCGACCGGTTCGTCACGACCCTGCGGAACAAGGTCGAACCCGATCCGCACAATCCGATTTTCATCCACACCATCCGCGAGCTGGGCTACAAATTCGAACCGCCCGCTTAGGGCACGGAGGCGCGTAGGTCGGTTGCGGCTGCGCGGCGTGGCGCGGGCATCTTGCCCGCGTGTACCGAAGGCGTCTCGCCTTCGAATTGAGGGCAGGATGCCCTCGCCACGCGCGGGCGAGGACGCCCGCGACACGACGAGCCGCGCAACCGTTGGACGACAGACGATGCGTGCCGGCGCTCAACCGGCTTCGCCGGCAGAGGCGGCGCGCTGCACCATCGTGGTTGCGACCCGCCGGACGTATTCGTCGGGATCGTCGGTCGCCATCTTCCTGACCTGCGCCAAGGCGGGTTGGGCCCGCTTGCCGATCTGGCTCAGCGCGATGACCGCCAGCAGGCGTGCTTTGGCGGTGCGGTGTTCCAGCGCGGCGATCAGCACGGGCAAGGCCGACTCGCCACTTCCCCACTCGCAGAGCGTGCGTGCGGCCGCGACGCGGACGGCGACGGAGGTGTCTTCCAGCCGTGCCCGCAAGGGCTCCAGCGCATACTCGCGATCCACCGCGTACCGTCCGTTGGCGCGTAGGCCTTCGACCGCCCAGTAGCGCGTCGGAGCGAATTCAGCATCCAGATAGTCCACGTAAAGATGGTTCGCGTTGGGTCCCTCGAAGTCCAGTTGCCGCAGCTTCCAGAGCCGCTGACGCAGGTTCGTCGCGTCGAGCCGGTCCAGCCAAAGCTCGGTTCGCGCCGGCGCCGGCCGGTCCGCGAGCGGATCGCCCAGTCGGAAGGTCGCGACCTCGCTGTCGCTGAAGCCGATGCGACAAGCCTTCGCGTGTAGAGTCTCGCCCGACTGCAGGCGCACGGGCCGCGTGTACAGCAGCCAGCCTGTCGCGTTCTTCGGGTCGCCACCAATGCGGTAAGCAATCGAAGCACCGCGCGTCGCGCAGGCGACGGTCACGGCGCCGCCCTGCTGCCGGGTGAATACGGGCTGGGCGGTCGTCTCCTGCTTGCCGTCGGGCCACTTCATTTCGTCGAGGATTGGCTCAGGAATCAGGCCGACGTCCTGCGTCTGGCCGTACCACTCCGCGTGCGCCTGACGCAGACGTTCGAGCGCTTCGGCATGCTCCGGATCAGCGGCCAGGTTGTGGACCTCGTGCGGATCGGCTACGGTGTCGTACAGCTCTTCGAGCGGCTTGGTCGGCTCGAAGTATTGCTTCTGCGGACCCTCCAGGGCGCCTTCGGCGTTCAGGCGGCGCATCTCCTGCATGGTCGGCATCTGGTTCATGTAGTCGATGTCCTGACCGCGCGTGACGTACCATAAATAATTGCGGATGTACTTATACCGTTTATCGCGGACGGCGCGGATCAGATCGTACGCTTCGTCCATCCGATCGCGGGCGGCGTAGATGTACTCGCGCGGCTTGGCCTTCTGTCGGCCCAGGAAGGCGCGACCCTGGATATGGTCGGGGATGTCGATACCCGCCAGCGAAAGCACCGTTGGCGCAAAGTCGATGAACGCAATCAGGTCGTCGTTGACGGTTCCCGGCTGGACGGCGCCGGGATCGTCGGGCATCGCCAGGCGGCGCCATTTCTCCGGGACGCGGACGATCAGCGGGACGCGCAGGCCCGAGTCGTAGATCCAGCGCTTGGCGCGAGGCAGACCCCGGCCGTGATCGCCCCAGAACCACACGATGGTCTCCTCCGCGAGCCCGTCGTCTTCGAGCTGCTGAAGCACGCCGGCGACCTGCTTGTCCATCAGCGTAATCAGGTCGTAGTACTGCGCCCAATCCTGACGCACCTTGGGCGTGTCGGGATAATACGGCGACAGCTTCGCCTGCGCCGGGTCGTGGCGCTCGTCGGGCCCGAGTCCCGCCAGGCGGTTGAGCATCGCGGCGCTGCGGTTGCGGATCTGGCTCTCGTGCGTGACGGTGAAGTTGATGACTGCAAAGAACGGCTTGCCCTCCGGTCGGTTGCGCCAATCAGCGGCGTTGCTGCACTCGTCCCAGGCAGTCAGCGGCGACGCGAATTGGTAATCCGTCTTGGAGTTGTTGGTGCAATAGTACCCGGCTGCGCGGAGGTACTCGGGAAAGCACTTGACCTGCTCCGGCGGCACGCCAGCACAGCGCATGTGGTGGGTGCCGATGGTGGTCGGGTACATGCCGGTGATGATCCCCGAGCGGGTCGGGGCGCAGACGCCGGAGTGGGAGAAGACGTTGTTGTAGCGGACGCCCCGCTGGGCGAGCCGGTCGAGGTTGGGCGTCACGGCGTACGCGTCGCCGTAGCAGCCCAGATCTGGACTGATGTCCTCGGTGCTGATCCAAAGGAAGTTCGGCCGGGCGTGCGGCGCATCGTTCTGCCCGAACGTGCGCCCGCCGGGCAACAGGAGAGCCGCCGCCGAGCCCGACGCGACCTGCAGAAAACGCCGCCTGTTCATACCGCCTGCTGTCTGAGCCATAACCACTGCCTCCAAGCCATTCCGTCCGGCTATCTGCCGGCGGCTAATGCCTGGCATGATACCAAATCGGCGTGGTCAAGGCGAGAGGGTCGAGGCAAGCGTCAGTTGCGCAGCTCGTCCTCGAGCGTGTCCAGCCCCATGATAACGTCGTGCATGAACACCCGCCGGCCGCTAGGCGTGTCGCAGGCCGCGTACGTCTGGCCGCGGGCGACATCGAAATACGCGTACCACCTGTACTGGGAGAGGTACTCATAATCCTCGTCATCGACGGTGGCGCTCTGGCCGTTGTCCAGCGGTATCTTCTTCATGGTTTTCTTACCTCCCGTCTCTCGTTGGCGGCATTCCTGCAGCCAAGCCTGATCCCGTCCTCTTTTCGGAACAGACGCATCGTTTTCCTATTGACGCATTATGCGGCCATTCAGGCCGCTGCACAACAACAATCGCGCCGCCTCCACCGCCGCCTCTTTCGGCTATGAACCGAGGTTTTTCTTGAGAAAGGGTGTAGCGCCATGCCTTGTACATGGACATAGTTACCGGAAGGGTTTCGCCCGGCAGAGGCAAAACGCGTCAACGGCGGCAGGAAAAAGGGCCGGAATGAGGCCGGCGAAAACGACGAGTGACAAGGAGTAACGCGATGGGCAAGCGGAGAGGCTTCACCCTGGTCGAACTACTGGTCGTGATCGGGATCATCTCGATCCTCATGGCCATCCTGACCACCAGTCTCCGGGGCGCCAGGGAGAACGCCAGGCAGACCGCCTGCCTGGCCAACCTGAGACAGTGGGGCATCATCTTCGCGATATATGCCAGCGAACACGACGGCAAGCTGATCCGGAACAGCGGCGAGCCGGCCTGGTACCATCCCATCCGCGGTTACTATGGTGACATGCCGGGCCTGCTGGAATGCCCGTCGGCGGCAAAGCCGTCGAATCCGAAGGGGCTGACGACGGAGCCGCCTTATGGTGGGACGCGTCTGGCCTGGGGCAGTCTCTTTCCCAAGGAGATCAGACCTGCCTGGGACAACTCGGGCAGCTACGGCCTGAACCATTGGGCCTACCGGACTAACCTGGAGTCGTGCCGCCAGGACGGCGAGCTCGACGAATCCGGACCCGGCTCCTCGGCGGGCGGATTCCAATGGCACGCGCACACGGAAACCGACGCGAACGGTGTCACAAGCAGTTGGTCTTATAGCTGTAGCTGGTCCAATTCCTGGTCGTACTCATCCCATGTGGACGTCAATGACACGCAGGACGCCGGACGCTATTGGAGTGCCACGCACGCGAAAGGTGCGTCCAAAATCCCGCTGGTGCTCGACTGCTGGTGGCTGTACGCTCACTGCCGTGCCGAAGACCCGCCGCCGCTGGATGATGCCATTCCGAGGGTGGATCTCTCGCGGCGGGCCAACTACCTGTGCATGGACCGCCACCACGGCGGCATCGGCGCCGTCTTCCTGGATACATCGGTGCGAAAAGTCGGCCTGAAGGAGCTGTGGACGCTCAAGTGGCATCCGCAATACAACGTGGACGGACCGTGGACGCGCGCCGGCGGCGTGCAACCCGAAAACTGGCCCAAATGGCTGCGGAAATTCAGGGACTACTGAGAGCCCTTCGGAAGAATCCTTGGGTGCTTGACAGGGTCAGGCGGAGGCCCCTCACCGATCTACACAAGAGACGAGGAGACGCATCATAGTACTGCGACTACTCTGAGAAGGTGTGCAACCAGCCACGGCCAGCGTCTGGCGGTTGCGCGGCTCGTTTCGTCAGGCGGTTGGGGCAGGCGGCGCCGCTGCACGCCAGACACAACCGAAACGTGCCGCGCAACCGCAACCGACTTACGCGTTTTCGGGCATTACCCACCAAGTTAGAATAGACGGAGTACTAGCGCGGGGTGCCGAGGATTTTGAGGGAGTCTTCGAGGACGGGGAGGGTCTTGGTCTCGACCTTGGGGCTGTCGGCTTTGCCGGTGACTTCCATGCGAACCATGGCGCCACCGATCCCCTCGGTGAGCGACTGGAGCAGCGACGGCTGCGTCGCGGCCAGGCGCCGGCCGCGCGCGGTGAGCATCAGGTTCACGCTGCCGTCGGTCAGATTCATCGTGCCGGCGCCGACGAACGCAAGGTTCTTGCCGGACATGTCGAACTTGGAGATCAGCAGCTTGTTGCGGCGGAGGTACGACTCGATCAGCATCCGCTCGAAGGCGTAGTCGGTCGGCTCGGTCAGGCTGAGCACCGCCAGGAGATTGGCCAGAGGCGAGACCTTGGCCACCTGCATATCGGCGACGTCGACGCGGCACAAACCCAGGCGCGACGAGCCGTCGCCCACCTTGGCGCCCATGCTGAGCACCGCGTTCATGGTGCCGCTGGTGTAGTTGCGATCCGCCTCTTTGCCGAGCTTGCCGGCCAGCAGGAACGGCTGGAGGCTGACCCGGTTGAGCGCGACCGTCACGAGGTACTGCAGGACACCGGGACCGTCCCGCGCAATCTCCAGGCTGCCGAGGACCTTGCCGTCGTACGCATGGCCCAGGAAGTTGCGCGCCGACCACACGCGCGCGTTCGGATCGTAGATGAGATCGGCGTTCAGATCGGTGACGTCCTTGCTCTTGACCCTCAGCCGCTCGGCGGCCAGTTGCACCCGGCCTCGCGAGAGTCCCTGCTTCGTGTCGTAGAGGCCGTCGATCCGCAGCGTGCCGCGCACTTCCGCGCCGGCGCCGGAGACACTGAGGCTACACGTGCGCAGGTTGGCCTGGCCGCCAAACTCGACCCGCCGGCGACCGTCGGCGCCGTTGGAGATCTTCAGCGTCGGCAGGTTCACGTCAAAGGGCCCGCGCGGCGCCAGGTCGCGGTAGACACCGACCATGTCCTCGGGCAGCGCGGCGCCCAGTTCCCTGGTGAACAGCAGGTCGCGTCCCTGGAGGGTGAAGGCGCCCTGGCCGCGGGTTTGCGGCACCAGGCTGACCCGACCGGCAATCTCGATCAGCGGATCGAGACCCGGCTCAACCTGCAACGCGGGTTTGGCGGTCACGCCTTCGACCGTCAGTACCTCGGGGTCGATCCTCACGGTGCCGCGCACGTCGTCCAGCGGATAGGTGAACCGCGCGCAGGTGATCTTGTTGCCCAGGCAATCGACGACGATCGAATACGCCGGCGGCGCGTTGGCGTCGGCTTTCGTCAGATCGACGCGCAGGTTGACCGGTCCTTCCGGCTGGAACACCGAGACCGGGTCCCTCATCGACGCGGGCAGCAGCTCGATGACCTTCCGATCCAGCAAGGTCTTTTCGGTAGCGATTCCGAGACCATAGCGGCCCATCCGTCCGTCGTCGGTAAAGTCCAGCTCGCCCGAGAGGCTCACCTGGCTCTGCCCGTAGCGCCCGGTCGCCTGCGCGATGCGTAGCGAACGCGGCGTCAGGGTCGCCTGTGCGGAGACAGCCGTCAGCGGCGCCGGCAATCCCTCCACCTTCAGAGACATCTGGTCGAACGAAAGGTCCGCGACGAAAGTGACGGGAGCGGCGCCGTTCACGTCGGCGGTGAGGACCCTCGCGCGCACGTCGACGAAACCGCGCGCGTCGAACTGCCGATACAACTGGCGCTGCTGCGCCGGCAGCGCGTCGCGCAACGTCGCGTCGAGCGGAACGTCGTCGGCGTCGATCGTGATGTCATAGACCGGCTTGCCGGTACGGCGTCCCGTCACCTTGCCGTTCAGTCGCACACGCACCCCGCCGTCTTGTGTCGCGACGTCGGAAACCACGACCTGGTTGGGATCGAAGACCACCTGGCCCGTCAGGCCTTCGAGCGGATACGGAAACCTCTGATATGTGGCCGCGACGTCCTTCAAAGCGACGGAAATCTCGCTGCGTTTGTCCGTCGGCGTGGAGCGCGTCAGTTCGTAGGCGATCGCCGCGTGGCCGCTCGGATCGAAGGCGTCCCAGAGGCGTTTCTGGTCCGAAGGCAGCGCCGCATAGAGGTCCTGGTCCAATACCATGTTGTCGCTGGTGATCTCGTAGCGGTACTGTCGCTCGTCGCCATAGCCGCGCGTCCATCCTTCGATCCGCACGTCCACGTCGCCGTGCTTGGCGGACAGGTCGTTGAGCACCACCATCGACTGGGTGAAGTCCACCTGTCCGCCCAAGTGGTCGAGCGGATAGGGAAACCGGCTGTCATTGATCGAGACGTCCTTGCAGATGACCTTGCCGGTGATTTCACTCTCGTTGAGCGCGTCGAAATAGCCGACGGCTTTGACCGCAATCTGACCGACCGTGCCGAAAGGACGAAACCGCGCGAAGAACCGCTGGACCGTCGCCAGCGGGCCGGACTGCTTCAACGCGTCCGGATCGAACAGGCGAAACGCGTCGACTTGAGGGCTGTGCTTGCTGTGCAGGTCTTTGGCACGCAGCTCGAACTCGTAGTTGCGGCTCTGGTCGTAGGTCAGCTCCGCGGCCAGCACGTCTACCGCCCAAGCCCGCTCCAGGGACGGGATGTCGGTGGAGGACAACCCGCCGGCTAGTTCGAAGCGACCCGGTTGCCAGGAACCGGTCAGGTGGCTCTTGCCGTAGCCTCCCGAGAGCGTCGCGGTCTTGATCTCGAACTCGTAGCGCCGCGGCGCCCGGCCGGATGGGCCCAAGCGAGCCTCGATCGGCACCGACATCGCTACGTCCACCTCGCCGCCGGAGACGCGGCAATAGCGCAATTTGCCCTCGACCAGACTGATCGTCGGCACCGGACCGTCGGCAATCGGGGACGAGACATTCAGTTGCAGCCCGCCGACGTTCCACTGCCCCGAGTCCAGATCGCACTGCACGTCCAGACGGAAATCCTGGATCCGAATCTCCGTGACGCGCGGCGCCAACAACAAGAGACTGCGCAGGCTGAACTTGGCATAAACGCTGTCGGCCAGCAGGATGGCATCGTCGTAAAACAACTGCTCGCGCTCGGGACGGACCACGAGGCCGTTGATGAAGACCGACGCATCGTGACGGAAGTCGAACGACCCCATCTCGATACGCGTATTGGTCAAGCGGCTGATCTCCGCGGCGGCGATGCCCGGCAGCGCCTTGGCGACCCAGATGCCTACGACTGCCAGCGCTACCGCGATCACCGACAGCGCGATCAGCGCCCGAATGAGGATGCGCCGCCGCCAGCCTTTCTTGGTGAAATCGCGCTCCTTATGCAGATTTTCGGATTTCGTCATAAGAGCCCAAACGACCCGTGTCTTAGCGGCCTCACTGCCTGAGGGCCTTGTCCGAGATGTCGCGGCGGCAGTAGGCCCCGTCGAAGTGAACGCGTGCGACCGCTTCGTAGGCGCGTGCCTTCGCGGCCGCAATGTCGCGACCGAGGGCGGTCACCCCCAGCACGCGCCCACCCGCGGTGACGATGTCACCATTCTGCTGGCGGGTGCCCGCCTGAAAAACAACCACTTCCCCCAGGGCTTCCGCGTCTTCGATACCGGTGATGACTTTGCCTTTCTCATAGGCCTCGGGGTACCCACCGGAAGCCATGACCACGCAGACGGCCGGTCGAGGGTCCCACTTGAGGGTGACCTCATCCAGACGTTCATCACAGACGGCCAGCAGGATCTCGAGCAGGTCGCTCTGCAAACGCATCAGGATGGGCTGCGTTTCAGGGTCGCCAAAGCGAACGTTGAATTCGAGCACCCGCGGCCCGCCGCTGGTCATCATCAGACCGGCGTAGAGGATGCCTTTGTAGGGCGTCCCATTGCGATTCATCGCGTCGACAATCGGTACGAACACTTCCCGCGAGATCTTCTGCATCATCGCATCCGTGACCAACGGCGCCGGGCTGTAGGCACCCATGCCGCCGGTGTTGGGACCGGTGTCGCCATCACCGATGGGTTTGTGATCTTGGGACGATTCCATCAGGTAGATGTTGTGACCGTCGACGAAGGCGAGAATCGAGGCTTCTTCACCCAGCAGTTTGTCTTCGACGACGATGCGCTCGCCGGCGGCGCCGTAGATCTTGTCGACCATGATCTTCTCGGCCGCGAGGATGCCATCGGCCGGGTCGTCGCAGACGACCACCCCCTTACCCTTGGCCAGACCGGCCGCCTTGATCACGACCGGTTCGTCACGACTGGCGATGTAGGCTTTGGCGTCGCTGAAGCGGTCGAACACCCGTGCCTCCGCCGTCGAGACGGCGCAAGAGCGCATCATATGCTTGGCAAACGCTTTATCGGCCTCCAGTTGCGCCGCCGCTCGGCTTGGGCCGAACGCCTTGATGCTGGCCGCCACCATCGCATCGACCACGCCGCCCGCCAGCGGGTCCTCGGGACCAACGACCACCAGGCCGACCTTTTTGGCCCTGGCGAACTCCACCAGGGCTGCGATGTCGGTGTCGTCGATATTGACATTCTGGCCGCATCGGGCGGTGCCGGTATTGCCCGGCGCGATGTAAAGCGTGCCGAGCCTTCTGGATTGCCTGAGCTTCCACGCGATGGCGTGCTCGCGTCCCCCGCTTCCGATCAGCAGTACGTCCATCCATCTACCTCGATTGTCATCCTGATTTGAACCGGATCGTTCCTGTGCGGGCGCAAGGGTGCCTCGCTCTGCCCGCGGCAAAGCGGCTACCATACCAGAAAACGGCATATCACTCAAGCCGATACTTGGGAAATCGAGCGGAAGATGGACGGGAATCCGGCTCGATCGGGCGCGTGCCGACCGCACGTGGACTGTCCGGCCGAAAATGGGAATCGACACGACGGCACTGAGCCCGGACCGCCCCGGTATTAGGACGTGCCGTCCCGGACCTGTCGATCCGGAACGCAGTGGCTACTGGCTGGCGTACCAGGCGATGCCTTCGTAGCTCCAGATGCCGGCGTACTCGTTGACCACCTTATCTCGTTCAGCCAGGTCCATCGTGTAGAAATGAGACCCCAAACTGGCCGACCAGAACCGGTACACCGGAAGCGCCCATTCGGGCTGCGCCCCTTCCGGATAGGCGTAGAAGGCCACCCCTTCGTATGCCCAGGTTGCGCCCTGTTCATCCGCGACCTTCTGCCTCTCGCTTTCGCTGATCGTGTAGAAGTGCTTGGCCAAGTCGGGCGACCAGAATCGGTACACGGGTTTGCAGGCCGGATCGGATCGGTCCGGATAAGCACGGTAGCCGATTCCCTCATAGATCCAGACGTCGGCATAGTCGACCAGGAGTTTCTCCTTCTCCCACTCGTCCATCGTGTAGAAGTGACCACCGGTCAAAGGAGACCAGAAGCGGTAAACCTCCTGCAACGCCGCCTCGACGACCAAGCCCTGCTCCACGAGCAGATTGTCAAGATAGGCACGGCCGGCGCCGACTTCCAGCCCGTCCGATCTGCCCCCGAGGTACACGAAGACAGGCTCACCTCCCCATTGCCCCTTCAGCAGGCCGGGGAAACTCCTCCAGGCATGTTCGGCGCCATACCCGCTGTCGCTGACATATAATGTGTCGTCGTCGGTCGTATAGGAAATATATAGTGCCACATCATTGGTGAGTCGCGACTCGCGCGCCGACTCGATCCTCCAACCGTCGTCTATCTGGTCGTACCAATAGCACGTCAGCAGATTGGTACAACCGATGCCGATCTCAACGCTGCGCTGGCGAGGATGCTCCGCGTCGGGGGCCACTCCAATGTTGACCCAGCCTCCGGCGAGCGTCTTCAAGTCGTAATGGGCGTCGGCGCGAAAGGCAAAATCCTGCTTTGGGTCGAGCCGCCAGGCATTAGCGATATAACCTGCAAACGCATTGACTGCGGCACTCGTGGATCGGAACTCGAGACGGCTAGCGGCCTCCACAATCGCGCAATTGCCCGGGTCCTCGTTGTACACACGCCACAACGGCCCTTTGGTGTTGTCCTCGAAGTCATCACGCAGAATCAATTGGCCCAATGCCAGGGTAGAACTTTCGCCCGAGATATCGCCTTTGGCAATGCCACCGGAGCCGCTCCAAAGAACCGGCGTGGCACAAACAAGGCCGCAGGCGAGCATGCAGATGAGTGTATCCCGTCTCATGTCCGTCCCCCTTCATCGCAGATAGCTAATTCCATCATTGTTGGCACATGGGCGATCCGCGCCGGCAGCGCCCTCTCCTGAGAACCTGCGAAGTCCTTTTCTGGAAAGCCGCCTCCTGGTGCGTACGCGCCCGGCCGCCCTCTTCACGCCAAACAAGCGCCAGATTCCAGGCCGAACACCCGTTCCGTAGAATGAAACGGCCTTCTGCTCGTCCGAAACCCATGACGACAGGGTAGTATGACCCTTAGGCCGCTCCTCCAAACAATGCCCTTATTATACCCAGCTTATTCATATTGTCAACGAGGAAATTCTGCACACGATTCAATTTACCGAATATGAGAGCGCAAGACTGATACCAGGGGTCAACCGGCCTTGGCCGGCATTGACGGGACATCCGGGTTCATGCTACCACCGCGCGTACCACCTGCGGAAATCTCGCAAAGGTGACCTGAGTTATGGGAGCAACAACTCCAAGGGCGAAACAGGGAGCTGATACCAAACCATGTCGCTGGGAAAAGTCCGGCCTCGTGGCCCGTGGCAGCGGTCACCTGGCGGCGCGGTGTTTTTTTACGAATCCGGCGGGTTGATAGCTTTTCTTCGCGTGGCGCATCCCGGCATGCCGAGGTCTTGCTCGCGGTTGATGGTCTCGTATTTCTCGGGCAGCACAGCGGCAAAGGCCTGATTGACGTACTGGTAGACGCCCCGGTACGGCGGACCGACGACCGCCTTCTCGAAGTGGATGACAAAGCTGGGTCCCCGGACCAGCTCCTCGCCAAGGGCATAAGCGACGGGCTCAGCGTCGACGTAGAATACCCTGCCGCAGAGTTGCAGTTGCCCCATTCGGTCAAGGGCTTCGCACGCGGCGACGCAGTCACCCTCTTCCTCCTGGCGGGCCCGCCAAGCGTCGAGGATCCCGCGCGCATCTGAGAGCGCCTTACTGAATGACCGGTGGATGGGTAGGGGCAGATCCCCGTGCCTGCCCTGAGCTTGCCCTGAGCTTGCCGAAGGGGCAACCACAGGGGGTTGCCCCTACAACGCCCGTAGCGCGACAGATCATTCTGTTAGAGGCTCCAAGGCATAGTCCTCCAGCAGTGGTTTGGCAGTACAAGTATTGTTCCGCACGAACACGTTGATACGCTCAGGTCGGAGAATTGCGGATACTCGGCTATCATGGCGGCGCCCGGTGCTTTCGCGAGCTCGGGCTACCGCGGCAAAATGATTCCTCGCGCGCCGGTGTGCGTTTGACGGTTATGAGCCATTGGACTATAATGGCCGTGTTTTTTCAAGGAGCTATCCATGGAATACCATCAAGACAACGACTACCTTCAGTCTTCTCCTTTTAGCAAGGGACCGCCGAGTCCCGAACCCCCGACCCCGCCGCCGACCACGCCTCAGCCGCCGTATCAGGCCTTTCAGAGACCACACAAGAAATCGAGCGTCTGGCGCGTATTCTGGGGGATTCTCTTCGCCTTATCGGTGCTTGCCAACATCGGGATGTTTCTCCTGCTGATCGGCGCCTTCGTTCTAATCGCATCGGGGCAGGCCCGCCAGTACGAAGTGGCCATCGTGCGGGAGGGGTCGCCGGCCCAGAAAATCGTCGTGGTCAACCTGACCGGCATCATCGACGACGAACAGGCCGATGAAGTCTATCGCCAGCTCAAGGCGGCGCGGCGCGACCGCAGCGTGCGCGGTCTGGTCGTCCGCGTGAACTCGCCCGGTGGCACCGTCTCAGGCAGCGATCGCATCTACGAAGAGTTACGTAAATACCGCCAGCAGGAGGGCCAGCCGGTCGTCGCGTTCATGCAAGGCATCGCGGCCTCGGGCGGCTACTATGCGTCGGTGGCCTGCGAGCAGATCGTCGCCGAGCCGACCACCATAACCGGTTCCATCGGCGTGGTCTTGAGCCACTTCGTCTTCGAGGACTTGCTCAAGGACAAGCTGGGCGTCCAGCCGGTCTTCCTTGTGGAAGGTGCGAAGAAGGATTGGCCCAGTTCGTTCCGGACCCCCACCGAGGAAGAGCTGGCGTACATTCGCGAACGCGTTTTGACGCCGGCTTACGAACGCTTTGTCGCGGTGGTTCGGACGGGGCGGGCCGGCACTTTGAGCGCCGAAGAGGTCACCCGCCTGGCGGACGGCAGTGTCTACACGGCACCGAAAGCCCTCGAGGTGGAGCTGATTGACAAGATCGGCTACCTCGACGACGCGATTGCCAGCGTCATGTCCCGCGCGGGCCTTTCGGACGCCCAGGTGATCGAATACCGCCGGCCCTTCTCGTTCCTGGGCCTGCTGAACGCCAACAGCCAGGCAGCCTTGAAGCTCGATCGCTCGACGCTGTATGAGTTGAGCGCACCGCAGGTCATGTATCTGTGGAACGCCTATTAGCCGCCGGGTCGGGTCCGGGCAAGACCAGGCCATCGTCACCCAGATAGTGGAGAACGGAGCATGAGACGCCAAGGCCCACGTCCGGCCACCATCGCTCTGTGGACATTGATCGGGATCGAATCAAGCCTGTTGCTGGCGGGCGCCGCCGGTTGCTCGTCCGCGCGGAAGCTGGAGCTGATCGCCACCACCGCCACCGGCGACGGTTTCGTCGAAGTCGCGTCGGGTCGGCCTTACGTTCCGTTCGGCACCAACTACTACGACCCCAACACCGGTTGGCCTCCCCAGGTCTGGCAGCAGTTCGACGCCGACTGGGTGACCGAACATTTCGCACTGATGCGCCGGCTCGGGGTCAATTGCGCTCGCGTTTTCATCGCGGCCGCGACGTTCCAGCCCGACCCCAACACCATCGACGAACAGACCTTGAGCAAGCTGGATACCCTGATCGAGATCGCGCGGCGCGCGGGAATACGGCTCATCGTGACAGGGCCCGGCGATTGGGAAGGTGAGCCGAGTTACTGGCAGCCGGACCGATTCGCAGGCGACGAGGCCCTCGCGGCGCTCGAGCACTTTTGGACGGTGGTGGGACAGCGATATCAGGGTGAGCCCGCCATCCTGGCCTGGGACCTGGCCAATGAGCCTCAGCTCCCCTGGTCGGCGCCCTCCTGGGCGCCGCGCTGGAACGCGTGGCTTCAGTCCAAGTACAGCGATCGAGACGGCCTGAAAGCCGCCTGGGGCCAGGCCCTCGGCGACGATGAGCCGTGGGGCAGCATCGAGATGCCTGAGGACGTCGCCAAGCGGGGAGATCCACGTCTGCACGACTGGCAGTTGTTCCGCGAGCACCTGGCGGACCAGTGGGTGCAGCGTCAGGTCCGCGTGCTGCGAGAGGTTGACCCGACGCATCTGATTACGATCGGGTACATCCAATGGTCGTTTCCGGTGATCCGGCCCGGCGATCCTTCCCTCTACTGCGCTTTCAATCCGCACCGCCAAGCCGAGTGGCTCGACTTCATCTCGATCCACTTCTACCCGCTGATGGGCCGCCCTTACGGCTCGCGGGACAACTGGCTGCGGAACCTGGCCTATCTGCAGACCCTCCTGGCATACTGTCACGTCGGCAAACCGGTCGTGCTGGGCGAATATGGTTGGTATGGCGGCGGTGCCCCGCTGAACCGTCCTCACCTGGATGAGGACGAGCAAGGCCGTTGGATCGGCGCCGAGATCGAAGCGTCGAGACGCCTGGCACATGGCTGGGTGTCCTGGCCCTTCGCGGATTCGCCCGATGCGACCGACATGGCCATTTACGGCGGGCTGGTCAGGAGTACGATGGGCTTGAAGCTCTGGGCGGTGCGTTTTCACATGTACGCAACGTATGTGTCACTCTTGCCGCAGCCTGCGCCGCCATTGCCATCGTTCGACGTCTCGCCCTCGTTGACGGCGCCGGTGGAGGATCTGATGCCGATGTGGGAGCAGCACGCCGAGAGGGTGCAAGCCGCGCTGGACATGCTGGGTCCCGTCCCTACCCTGCCGCCGGCAGCGCCAGGCGACAACGCCGAGAAAGAAGACGCTCGCTAACGCAACGCCGGAGCCGGAGCCAATGTCCCGAACAGGGTGAGAGGTGAGGTTCGCGTGATGTGCACATCGGCGAACCGTCCTGCCAGCGAGAGCGGACCGTTGAAGACAACGATGTGGTCGCCCGACGTGCGGCCGACCAATTGGGGGTTATCCGCGCCATCGGTCGGATTAACGTGGGCCTTCTTGCTCGGACCTTCCACGAGGACGCGAACCGTTTGACCCTGGAATTGCCGGCTCAACACATCGCTGATCTGCTCCTGGACCGCCAGCAGCTCGACGTTGCGGCGCTGCTTGACCTCAGCCGGCACAGAATCCTGATGCCATCGGTCGGCGGCCGTCCCGGGGCGGGGTGAGTATTTGAAGATGAAACAATTCCGGTACTGCGCCTGACGCACGAGCTTCACCGTCGCCTCGAAATCCTCATCCGTCTCGCCCGGAAACCCGACGATGAAATCCCCAGCCAGCGCGATACCGGGGACTGCATCTCTGGCGCGGTTCAGCAGCTCAAGGTATTGGGCAGCCGTGTAGTGGCGGTTCATCGCGTGCAGAACCCGGTCCGAGCCGCTCTGAGCAGGGATATGCAGGTAGGGACATACCTTCTCCGAGGACGCCATGACCGCCAGAATCTCGTCGTAGTACTCAGCCGATGGATAGCTTGTGACGAATCGCAGCCATTCGATGCCTTCGACCTGGGAGGCCAGTGAGAGCAGGTCGGCCAGGCAGTACGTCTTCTCTCCGGCGCGATACTTGTAGGCGTTGACCGTCTGGCCCAGAAACGTCACCTGTTTGACCCTCTGCTCGGCCAGCTTGCGGACCTGCTCCACGATCGCCTGCGGCGACCGGCACACTTCGGGGCCGCGCACGTGCGGCACGATGCAGTAGGTGCAGAAATTGTTGCAGCCACGCATGACGCGTACAAACGCCTGCCCTGGTACTGAGCCGTCATCGACGCCATCCCGGCCGTAGGCCGATTCGAAGCGCTCCAGGGAAGCGCTGTGGCTCTCGTTCTCACGCCGAATCTCAGGGGTTATCGCAAGCTGCTTGGCGTTGCGCTCCAGCGCTTCGCCTATCAAGTCCACCAGGCGCGGAATCTCCGTCGGGCCGCAGACGACATTGACAGCCTCGTGCGCGAGCAGCTTGTCGCCCAGCCGCTGCGCCATGCAGCCCATGACGGCTACGATCAGGTTGGGCTTCTGACGTTTGAGGTGCTTGAGGTGGCCCAGGTGCGACAGCACCCGCGCCTCGGCGTGCTCGCGCACCGAACAGGTATTGATGAGCACGACGTCGGCGTCCTTGACGCCGGCGGTCAGGCTGAAGCCTGCGTCCATCAGTGCCGTAGTCACCAGCGCGGTGTCCAGCTTGTTCATCTGGCACCCAAAGCACTTGATGTGAACTTTGTGTCCTGGCATGGGCGCCAGTATAACCATCGGCAGCGTTCGAATCAAATCGGCGCGGTGCGGCCCACGTTGCGGTTGAGCCGGCGTTGCAGGTCCTTCAACCGATTCACTTCGTCAAAGCCCAGATGAAGAATGGGAAAGGCGGTGTTATTGTGCAGCAGCGGCTCGTCGAGGTCTGCCCACACGCGGCAGGCTTCGCCATCGACCGTGCCCGGGATCGGGGAGAAATCCGCCAGCATCCCGCGCACGCCCAGATGGTGGACGAACCGCATCGAATCCTCCAGCTCCTGGACGTCGCCGTGCGGATGGCCCAGGATTTGGTAGGCGGTGACGTTCACCGGCTCGGCGCCGGCCGCGAGGAGATGACGAACCGCTTGAGCGAATTCCTCGCTATAGACCTTGCCTCCGGTGTCGTGCTGCCAGCGCCGCGAGCAACTCTCAAAGCCGAGATAGAAAGTCTTGAAACCGGCGCGGACCATCAGCTCAGCCATCTCGCTCGTAACAAAACGTGCATTCAGCGCGTTCGGTGTGTGGAGATTCAGCGGGGCGCCCCGTCGCATCAATTCCTCGATAAACGGGACGATGACCGTCTGGGCCTCGAACAGCAACGCGTCGTCGTAGAAGGCGATGTCGCGCACGCCACGGGCGGTGAGCAAGTCCAGTTCCGCCAGGGACCGCTGCCGCGACCGGGACTTGAAGCTCCCATAGACCTGCGGTACCGAGCAGTACGTGCAGTTGAAAGGACAGCCCTCGGTCAGCTTGAGCACCCCCACCTTGAGAACCGAGTACGACTCCCACAGAGCAGGCTGCTCGGAATCAGGCGTCATCCCGAGCAGGTCCCACAGAGGCTGCAGGTCCGTGCCCTCGACGACCACGTCTGCGCCCAGGTCTCGGGCATGGTCCGGGCAGAGCGTCGCGTAGTTTCCTCCAAGGACGATCCTGGCGTCCGGCCATGTCCGGCGGACGTCCTCAATGACCTCGGCAACGCCCAAATACCAGTAGGTCATCCCGCTCTCGATCCAGACGTGATCGAACGGACCTCGCTCGCAGAGGAACCGCCGGAAGAAATCGCGCGGCAGGCCGAAACGCCGGAAGTAGCGCGGAATGCTCCTCAGGCACGCCGGAGGGTCGATGCGCTCACAATAGAAACGTCCCCTGCCCCAGCGGTCGGGACGCAGCTCGGATCGATCCAGCAGGAAGGGATGCAGCCGGTCGAGATAATCGAAGCACGCGAAATCGGCTTGGCCCCTCAGTTCTCCGGCGACGCTCAGCAGGCCGTACGGCTTCAGCCAGAAATCGTACGCCGCGAAGTCATGGATCGCTGGGTTGACCAACAGGACTCTCGGACAGCTCATCCTCAAACCCGTATGTCTTCGCGTGGGCTCACTCTTCCAAGGCAGGAACGCCCCGCCTGGAGACAGAATAGGCTCCCAAACACCCGCCTGTCAACCGCAGCGCTCATTCCTGGGAGGCGTTCCAGTAGGCTTGGACACGTCGTCGCAGATGCTTGGTCTTCTCGGCGAACAACCTCTCGCCACGAGGACGCGCTTCCTGGCGAATCTGCTCCTGACGTCGCCCGATCGTCAGCCGAAGTTGTGCCGTCGTGTCCTCGTCGGCCGCCTCGTTTGGCAGGTCTACCAGGCGTGCGGCCAGCACGTCGAGATCGTGATAGTCGCCGAGCAAGGTCGCCAATCTATCCAACTCGCCAATGCGCGCTTTCATCACCGGCACCCACAGGTGGCGCAGGAGGCGACAATGGTACCAGTGGTACTTGACGCGCTTGCGCCATTCGTGGAAGCTCGCGCCGGTCAGGTCGTCGTAGGTGGCGCTCATGGCGCGCCGACCACGACGGTAGGTCCGCGCGAAACCAGAGGCAACGGCGTCGAAGCCTTCGGCGCTGAGGTGCCAGGAAGTCACGCGCTGCCTGGCCTCGGTCATCGTCTCGGAGAATGCCTTGAGTCCTTCGGCCAACTCTTGCTTCTGACCCGTTAGCTCGTCTCTGCGTCGGACCAGCGCGGCGCGCACAGCACCGAACTGCTGCCATTCGGCGTTGCCGGCTGAGGCATCCGTCAGTTTGTCGTATGTCTCGACGAGGACCTCGGCGTCGCGCACGGCAGAGAGACTGCGTGCGGCGTCGCGAAAGGACGCGTTCTCGAAGGCGTACAGACCGGGGTCCGCCAGCGCGCCGCGCACGAGGCGCACCAACGCGCGCAGCTTCTTGCAGCGCTTGCGCACCTGGTGAATGGTGTCGGCCTGGCTCGACTGCTCGTCGCGGATTTCCACCAGAGCCTTATCGATTTGCTCGGTCGCAACGCGTTGCACCTCGGCTTCCACTTCCCGCACCAGGTCCAAACGGTACGCCATGTGTAGGGCCCTTCCGTTTCAAGATATGCGACGGCACCAGAGGAGTCGACGACGACGAGGAACTGGCCTGATTGCCGGGAGTGATTCTCCTCGGACGAGGTGGACGAAGTCCATCTCCGCCACGTCAAACGGTGAACGTCTTGAGGATCGCGGCGGTGTGCATCGCGACCAGCATCAGGTAGTCGAGGTCACCGAGCGTGTAGTGGTCGTGGACCATGGCGTTGTCGACGTAGATGACGCCGTAGCAACCGGCCGGACCACAGATGGCGGCGATCAGGGCCGAGCGAATGCGCTCCTTCGACTCCATGTCGGGCGCCACTCTGGGCATGACCAGCGACTGGCCTCGCTCGACGGCCTGATTGACCTTGTCGGCCAGCATCAGATCGCCCAGCTCCACCGGCTTGCCGTCGCGACGCTTGCCGGCGTGATAGGTCATCGGTCCGTTCGGCTGCTCGCGCAACGCACACCACGTGTGGAAGCCGCTGAACTGCTGCAAGCCGATGTTCAGCAACGTTACCAGCAGTTCTTCGAGGTTCTGGGCCTTGCAGATGACGTCGCAGGCCTGCGAGAAGTCGCTCAGCCGCTTGGCCGGCAGGCGCATCGCTGGAGCATGACCGGCGTCGGGCTTGCGGACCACCGTTTCGTGCGCCGGCGTCGCCAGTCCCGCCTCCAAGTTCAGGGTGTCCTCGAACTGCGCCGGATGGTCCACCTGCGGCACGTCTTCGAGGCTGATCTGGATGTGAAAGTCGGTGATGCGAATCGCATCGCCGGTCTTGAGCTCGGCCTTCTGGACAGCCGCGCCGTTCAGATAGGTCTTGTTCGAGGAACCCAGGTCCTCGACGGTCCACGTGCCATCCCCGTCGGAAGCGATCTGGGCATGTTTCTTGGAGACAGTGCAATCGGCCAGAAACACGTGGCTGTCGGGCGAACGACCAATACGGATCGGACCTTGGGCGAAGGTGAATTCCTTCGTTTCTCCGTCCTTTTGTTTGACGACCAGACGCATAGCAGTACCTCCGCATCCGGGTTCAAATGGGCATCGGCGACAGTATTATCGCGCCCACACAGAGATTTGTCAAGCAAACAATTCGGGAAAGGCAGAAAGCACACCCACCGCGCGCAGCGGCGGCGCGAAGGCGATAACTGCTTTGCCCATAAAATCTTACGACAGAACATCACGCTACCTCGTCAGGCGTTCGACCAGGAAGCTCTCGAAGGCGTCGCGATCGACCCACTCGACGGCGCAATTGATCGGCTTGGCCCCCTGGGCAATCCGCGTGTAACCGTCGTCGGTGATCCGGATGGGATGCTGCTGCATCCTGGCCAGGTCGGTGCTGATAGCCAGGTAGACCGCGACGGTGTCGAACAGTGTCGTGCTGGCCGCACTGAGCTGGTTGTTGACACGCCGGTAGAGGTCCGCTTCGTCGAGGTCCGGGTTCTCGCTCCGCAGGCCGTCTCGTTGCCAGATGAAGTAATTCTGGAGCAGGCTGCTGGTGGTCGCACTGTTGCGATTCAGCAGCTTCTGATACTTGTCGCCGTGGAGCGAGACGAGGCCACAGGTGTCCAACGGCGTGATCGTCATGGGCCAGGCCGCCTCGAACACCTGGCGACAGGCGGCGACGTCGGCGCGAACGTTGTACTCGGGATCGGGTGTGGTCTTGCCGCCGTAGCCTTTGAAGATGCTGCCGTGCATGCCGACGAAATCGGCCTTCTGAGCGATGCGCGGTTCGCGTTCCAGCGCCGCCGCGATGTTGGGTAAGGGACCGATTGCAATGATCGTGATGCGCTGCGGCGAGTTCATGACGGTGTCAATGATGGCCTGCACACCGTCTCGGTGGATCGTGCCGGGGTAAGACGACAGGTCGTAGTCAGCCGCCCAGGCGATCTGCCGATGTGACCCGTCGTGCTGTTTGACACCGATACCGACGGGGATGTCGGTGCAGCCGACCCTATGCAGGAACTTGGCGACGACCCTGGCCTTCGCTTCGGTGTTGCCAACCGCCGTCGTAATCAGGCGCGGCGACAGCTCCGGCGATTGGAGCAGTAGCGCCAACGCCCAGGTGTCGTCGATGTCATCGCAGATATCGGTGTCGAGGATGACCGGTCTGGCGACCTGTCCGGCCGGTGCCGGACGCACAACGGCCAACATGACGATGAAGGTTGTCAGCAGAATCGGTCTGGTCATGGCCGTGTCTCCAATTTCGCAAGTCCTTCTGGAGAAACATGGGCTATCGCGATATAGTGTACCCTGGGTCCTGCGTTAGGCAAGTTCGAGTTTCCGCTCGGTCGCGTGGTTGAGGTTCGTCCGCCGGGCACAGTCTGAGGCTTGTTGATCGGAGCAAGAGTATGGACGTCATTCCCGCCATCGACCTGCTGGGTGGCCAGTGTGTGCGGCTGATTCAAGGACAATACGACCGACGGATCACCTACCGCGACGACCCCGCTGCGCAGGCGCGGGAGTTCCATGCCGACGGTGCGCAGTGGCTGCACATCGTCGACCTTGACGGTGCCAAGGCGGGCCGGCCGGTCAATACCGAGAGCATCGCGGCCATCGCCAAGCTCGGGCTGCTCAAGCTCGAAGTCGGCGGCGGCCTGCGCGACGAAACCGCGATCAGGCAATTGCTCGACCTGGGCGTCACGCGGGTCATTATCGGGACCAAGGCAGTCGGCGACTTCGAATGGTTCACACGTATGGCCGAAACGTTCCCCGGCCAGCTCGTGCTGGGGCTCGACGCCCGCGACGCGACCATCTCCACGCATGGCTGGCTGGAAGACAGCGCGCGGAGCCTGCTCGAGTTCGCCATCGTCGCCGATGCGCTGCCGCTGGCTGCGATTATCTACACCGACATCGCTAAGGACGGCATGCTGACCGGGCCTAACCTCGAACGCACCAGGGCGCTGGTCGAGGCGGTCGATACCCCCGTAATCGCCTCGGGGGGCGTCAAAGAGGCCGAGGATATCCGCAAACTCAAACCGATCGGCGTAGCCGGCGTGATCGTCGGCCGCAGCCTCTACGAGGGCACCCTCACCCTGCCCGACGCCCTTGCGGCTGCAGGGTAGCAGCAGCAATTGTCATTGGTTCGCCAGCCTGGTCACGGCCTCGTCCACGTCCATCTCCCACACGATGCCTTCGGGACGAGTCTTGACGGTCTCTTGGGTGTAATAACAGATCCATTTGCCGTCGGGCGACCAGTAGCAGGGAGGGACATATTCGTCGCTCAAACGCTGTAGTCTGGCGTCATCCACCTGATAGACATAGAACTTCGTGTCCGTGGAGCTGCGACCCTGAAAGGCGAGGAGACGACCGTCCGGGGACCATCTCAGCCAGCTTGCGTGCTCCATCTCCAGATCCTTGAGACGCACCAACGTCCTGCGATCACCACCGGCAATCGCGAACTCAGCAATGACTCCTTCCTCACTACACACAATCGCCAGTTTCTTGCCACCGGGGAACCACGCCCATTTGGGCCCGTCAATGATGGGGGCGTGCGCAAAATCCGCGATGACCTTCGTTGGGCCACCCGAAGCCGGCATAACGCAGATCTTCAGACCGGGTGAAGCCAGCGCACCAGCGGGCGTCTCATCTCCCGATCGGATGCTGAAGCCGATCATCGTGCCATCGGGTGACCAGATGGGCCACCCCTCTCTCTCGGGCGTCTTGGTCAGTTGCTGCACGCTCTTGCCATCCGCGCCAGCCACCCAAATATCCCAGTCATGGACGAAGGCGACCTTGCTGCCATCCGGCGACCAGGTATCCAGGTAGGCCCAATCACTTCCACGAGAGGGTGGGACCATCCCACTGAAAATCTTGATGGCCGGACCGGTGGATTTCCTCTGCACCTGGGAGATCGGCACCGTCCAGAGGTCCCACTTGCCCTGTCCTGGCTCCGTGAACAGCAGGAGGTGACTGCCGTCGGGAGAGAACAGCCTGACAATCGCACTGCGACACAGCGGCGTGTCGACTGCCAACGGCCTGGGGTCCTTCCCGTCCAAGGGAACGACCCAAAGGCCCCACTGATCTTCTTCTCGCGTGCCCTCTACCAGAATGCTACGAGAGTCCTGGGCCCACCAGGGATTGCCGGGTCCTCGGCGGAAGAATAGGCTGGGCCATCCAATTGTCGCAGGTGGACCACCGGCGACAGAAAGCAGTTTCACCGAGATCCTACGCTCGTACGAAGGCTTGTAGAAAAGCAACTTCTTTCCCGGCCGATGCCCGCCAATCAGGTTGCCCGGCGTGGTCACCTGCACATGGCGTCCGTCCGCGATGCGAATGAACTCGAGACCTCCCCAGACGCCCGATACCAGCCATTCGCTATCGCTTGACCAGGCAGCGGGAGACAAGGCGGGTCCGCCATCAAGGACCATCCTGGCCTCTCCACCAGCTACCGGTCTCACGAGGAGGGAGGCGGAGGAAGCACGCGAAGAACCGTCCGTGGATGTCCGCGCTTGGTAGGCCACCGTCTTGCCGTCGGGCGCGAGGAGGCCAAAGCTGTGCGGATCCGTCAGCGGGGAAGGTTCACCGCCCTCTAGGCTGAGGGTCCACCAACTGTATACCCGTGCGTCACCAGGCTGGTTGTCTGCCCGGAGAAACGTAATCCTCTGGGAGTCCCGGGACCAGCCGCCTGTAACATAGGACTGCTTGTCCAGGAGTTTCCTGGGTGAGCCGATCGGCCGCCCGGTATCCGGATCAATCTCGATCAGCCACAATGCCTCGTCGTGACTGTACACTACCTTTCGGCCGTCGGGCGACAGTGATCCTTGACGCCCATTATCGGGGATATCCACCAAATCGAAAGACGCGCGGCCGTCAAGAGGGATAACATGCACGCCGGACAGCAGGAACCTCCCACTCGGTGAGACACACAGGAACCGCGGGTTCTCGACGTCGCTGGGACCGGCGAGGGCCTTGAACCTCGTGAACCGGACCCCGGTGTTCGGGTCAACGAAGACATTGCTCTCCGCCGGAAAACGTGCCTGTTCCTGCTCGGCTACCCGGCCGGCCGGCGCCGGCGCGGCGCCCGTGGTCGCGACCACCGGCAGAAAGTTCTCCATCGCCCACAGTTCGTGACGGCGGCCTGCCGCCGAGAAGGCGATCCGTTGGCCATCCGGGTGGACCCGCACGCCATAACACATACCGAGTTCCGTTTCCGTGATCTTCCGGGGTTCGCCACCATCCGCCGGCACCTGCCAGAACTCATCTGTCATCTGTGCGTTGCCTCCTGTGACGGACTGCTTGTAGAGCGTGAATAGGACGGTCTTACTGTCTCTCGACCAGGCAACGTTGGTGAGCATGCCGGTGGGCTCTTCCCAGCGGACCAGTTCCCTAGCTGGCCCGCCTTGCGCAGGGATCAGGAGAACCTTCTTGACGCCTCCCTCCCATTGACTCTTCTTCGTTCCCTCATTGCAGCCGGTGGCGATGAATTCCCCGTTCGGTGAAATCGCCCAACCAGCCCCGGGCGCGTTCTGTGGAAACGTAAAGATCGCTTTCTCCTCGCCCGTCTCGAGTTGCCTGCGAACGATAGCCCCTCCCGAGTAATACAGTGCTTTCTCGTCGGGAGACAACTCCGCCATCCACACCGGATTGTCTTCCTTCTCCAGCAGAACGGTAGTATCACCCGTATCCACGTCAATGCGACACACACGTCTCATCCATACGGCCTTGTCAGGTTCGTAGGCAATCAGTTGCGACGCCAGCAGCGAACGTCCGTCTGGCGACCAGCGGATACACCGGAAAAGCGTCGGAATCTTGTGAAGAAGCTCACGTTCCTCGCCGGTGGCCAGCGAACGAATGCGGATCACGCCCGGCTCGGGAGCAACGACTGGGGCTGGCTGCGACCGATAGGCAAGATACTTGCCGTCAGGCGACCAGTCTGCACCAAGGTTGAAGCCGGTGGCCTCCAAGGGAGCCGGCATCGACAGGAGCTGACCCGTGGTGAAATTGACCGTGGCCGTGTAGACGTTACCATAATTGTATGCCAGCCGATAGCAGTAGGAGCCGTTCTCTGTAAAACCTACGGGCGCGACATCGCCTATGTCCCGCGAGACCAACTTCGCCATGCCCTGTGCCTCGCCCTGGGCGACGGGTAAGAGCCAAACGCTCCATCCCCCCATACGATCACTGGCGAACAGGAGGTGCCGCCCATCCGGTGTCCAACCCAGCAGCTTGTCGTTAGCCGGATGCCCTACGAGAAGCGTTTCCCGCTGGGAACCAATCTCGGTTGCGAAGATATCGCGTTTGGCGGGGGCATCCCTGGAAGACAGCTCGTAGGCGACGTACTTCGCATCCGGGGAGAGTCTAATGGTTGTGTTGTAGAAGTCGCCAGTCAGTGCCTTGATTGCCTGTACAGAGCCATCTGAGGCGGAGACGGACACGATCTCTATCTCTTTGGGGTCCCCTGCCTTCCGAACTCCCAGTATGCGACGGCCATCCGGGAACCATTGGATCGACCTCACCGCGGGACATAGGTCACGCTGCCCGGAGCCGTCCGCACCAATGAGACACAGATACGCCGTGCCCTTTCGGCCTACACCATATGCAACGGTCTTGCCGTCCGGTGAGATGACGGGATATACAGGACCGTTCTCGTCCGGAGCGCTTTTGGTCGGCTTTATCGTGCGTTGCGCGCCGGTGGCCAACTCCCGAATGGTAATGATTCCTTCCGTTAGAAACGTGTCACAATCGCAGAGGTATCTCCCATCGGGCGATACGCTCACGTATCCAGTGGTCTTCTGCACCAGGCGCATCGTCATCGGGGCTTTGTCTTGCGGTGCAAAACTCGCCGACACTGTGGCTCGTGTCGGGTCGGTCATACATATGGCACCCAGCACCACTATGATGCCGATTCCCGCCGCGGACCAGCGATACGAGTTGTTCTTGAACTGGGCAATCATGGCCATTCTCCTTTCGACATGAGAGGGGTTCTCCAGAATCCCGGCCAGAGAAGGCAAGTACTGAGGCCGAGAGAATCGTTCGAGGAGCTTGACAATAGTCCGGCCATACCGGTGTGACTCTCCCGCTCCAGCGGAAGCAAGGGCCAAGGCATCGGCCGCTATCTCCTGGTCGGCCCGCATCCGGCGAAACGCATACCACATCAGGGGGTTGAACCAGTGGACCAACTGCAACAGGCACACCAGCCACGCCAAGTAGATGTCACGGCGCTTCAAGTGGGCCAATTCGTGAAGAAAGACGTCGTGCAGCTCGTCCAGATCGAGCGTTTCGATCAGACCCTGGGGCAGGAGAATGCGGGGCCGAACGAAGCCGAAAAGGGCGGGCGTCGCAACCTTGTCCGTGACAACCACTCCCACCAGGGTCCGGACGCGCATCTGCAGCTTGCAGTCCTCCAGAAGATCGAGGACCTGCTGATCGGTCACCGGCCGCTCGGAACGAACGCCCAGCCACAGTCGCACGGCCTTGACCAGAACACAGGCCGCGAGAATGGCGGTACCCGCCAGCCACAGCAGCGCTGCGGTGGCGAGTACGTAGACCCGGTTGCCTATGTCCCAGGTCATTCCCTTGGACGACACCGCAGACGCCGGCAGACGCGCCACAGGTTCGGAAGGCCCGGCCTGGGTCTGTTCAGAGGCGAGCCCCTCGTCGACGCCACCTGCGTGGTCGATGCTTCTCTCTTGACCGGGACCGCCTGGCTGGGCACCTCCCTCACCTTGATGTACACCGGCCGCCACTGTCATGTCGCGCGAGGGCGATGAGCGAGGGACCAGGTTGTAGATACTGATGCGGCTCTGCGGCGTCCACGGCAGAGCGAGACGGACCAGCAGAATGAGCCAGAGGGCATACTGCCATCGCGCCGGTAGCCGCTCTCGCAGGATCAGTTTGATCGCCACGATCAGGCAGATCAGCAGGCTGCCTTGAAGGGTCGTCTTCAGCAGCCATTGCAGGAATGCAGCCAGACTCGCTTCGTAAGCTTCCATAGATTACCCTTTCGTCACGACGAGTGCCTCTTGGTCTCGCCCAGTCCGCCGCTGGGGTCGCTGCCGTCGAGGATGTGCTTCAGACGTTCGATCTGCTCCGGCGTGAGTTGGCGTTCCTCGACGAACGCGGCGAGCATCGGCTCGATTGGTCCGCCGCCGAACCGCCTCAGCAGCGAACGCGTCTCGGCTTTGATGCAGTCGGCCTCGGCTACGAGCGAATAGTAATCGTACTGGCGCCCCTGCTTCCTGAAGCCGAGGGCCTTCTTCTGTACGAGACGATTGATGAGAGTCCGGATGGTCTCTCGCTTCCAATGGGTCTGCTTCGAGAGCACCTCGACCACATCGTTGGCCGTGCGCGGCGAATGGCTCCAGAAGACCTTCATCACCTCCCACTCCGCCTCCGAGATTCTTGGCACCTTTTTCATGATCGTCTCCTTAATATTACGCCTGTAACACATATAAATGTTACATCTGTAACACGAAAGTCAAGCAGAATCTGCGATTTCTTCATATTTTTTTGTGACTGTGTGAAGCCTCGCACCGGCCCACCAAGGCGGAATCCTGGCAATTGGATTGGCGTCGTCCGATTGTCGATAGATATACTGCGCGTCCGAGCTTGGTTGAGGTGGTCAGAGCAACCTGGCCTTCAACCCGGCGCTTCCGGGGCGCGACCGGCCAGCGCGCTATTCGGCACATAGAACGGAGAACGCAGCGTTTGTACAATGCACAGTCCAACGAGCCGCTTGGCGAGCCAGACAGAATGACGCCCTGTTGGCGCACAGTCACCACGATGGCGGTGTTCTTCATCGCGTTCTATCTGTATCTCTGGCTGGTGGTCGAGCCGTGTCTTATCTTTCACGGAGCAGGGATCATCACGAACTTCCCGGCCTTCTACACCACCCGGCTGTTCCTCATCGAGCACCTGTTCTATCCCGGCGGACCCGCCGAATACGTCGCGGCTTTCGCTTCGCAGTTGTTCTACTACTCGTGGCTGGGAGCGCTGGTCGTCACCGCGCAGGCTTGGGCATTCTATCTGTCCGTTGCCTTCCTGCTAGCCTCGTCGGGTTTCAAGAGACTCTCGGTCGTGGGGTATGTCCCTGCGCTGCTGTTGCTGGCTCTCTACGGCCGGTATACGTACTATGTGCCGACGACCACCGCGCTGCTGGCCGCACTGACGCTCGCCTGTATCTATGTCGCCTTGGCGACCAGAAGAACGCTCTGGGTCGGACCGGCTGCTTTCCTTGCCTTGTCGTTTCTGTGCTACTACGTCGCGGGTGGCGCCTTCCTGCTCTTCGCGGTGGTGTGTATCATTCACGAGTTGATCTCGACGCGACGGTGGAGGTTTGGGTTGGTATACGTCGTGGTCGCGGCCACCCTGCCCTATGGGGTCGGAGTGCTCGCCTTCGACATCTACCCGGCCGACGCCTATTCACGCTTGCTGCCGATCTCCTGGAAACTGCTCGGCTACGAGGGCCGGCGCCAGTCCGTGGAGCTCGTGTATACGATGTATCTGCTCACGCCGGCAACGATGGTAGCAGCGGGACTCGCACGGGCTCTATGGGCGCGATACGGTCGAGGCAAAGGCACTCCCCCAAAGCGCAAACGCGCAAAACGCAAAGGGGCACTCTGGCGTTATGCGCGGTCGCCAGGTTGGCGCTGGGCGGCGCTGACGGCACTCCTGCTGGCGGTCGCAACAACGGTCGCCTTCGGCAGCCTCGACCACAGAACGAAGGCCCAATTCGCGGTGGATTACTATGCCTACCACGAAGAGTGGACCGAGGTCATTGCCACCGGCGCGGCTCACCTCAACGATCCTTCGGTGATGCACGCGATCGACTGCGCCTTGTACCACACCGGCCGGCTGGGCAACGAGATGTTCAAGTGGCCGCAACGTCCCGAGTACCTGTTCTTGACCGAGACGGAGGGAAAGAAGGCGTTCTGGGACGCCGCCGATCTCTACCTGGAGATCGGCTTTATAAACGGGGCCGAGCACGGCCTGACGGAGTGCCTGGAGGGGCTGGGCGAGCGTCCGATGGTATTGCAGCGCCTGGCGCTGGCGAACATGGTCAAAGGCAACATCGGTACGGCGCGAGTGTACCTCGGCACCCTGAGCCATACCCTCTTTCATCGAGCCTGGGCCAGGCAGTACCTGGACCTGCTGCAGTGCGATCCTAACCTGGGCACGGATGCGCGGGTGCAGCATCTGCGCTCGATCGCGCTGGACAGCGATTTCCCGTCGGTGACTTCGTCGCCCGAGAGGACGCTGCGCTGCCTGCTCGAGAAGAATCCCACGAACCGGATGGCATTCGAGTACCTGATGGCCTGGTATCTCACGACCCGGCAATTGCCCAAGTTCGTCGAGCGGCTTGGCGAATTCAAGCGGCTCGGGTATACCGCGCTGCCGACACACTTCGAGGAGGCCGCGCTGATTCACGTGAACATGAGCAAACAGCCCCTCTACCTGGGCGGCTATGGGCCGCGCGCCGACGTGCATCAGCGCCTCGAACATTTCATGGGGACCATGGGTCGCTACCAAAGCAACGAACAGGCGGCAAGGGCGGAACAAGTGAAGTATCATGCCGGCGACTACTTCTTCTACTTCGTCTATGGGCGGCCGGGCGGAGTGAACTGATTGGCATGCACATGAAAAGACCTGGAAAACCCAGTGCAAGAACGATAGGCATAGTGGGCGTGCTGGCCCTTTGTGCGGCGGGTCTTACTGTCGTCACCCACGGATTTGGCGGTGCCACGCGGCCGGAAGAACCCTGCGAGGCCGTGAACAGTCTGCCCAGGATTCGACCCGATTACAGTGGTGTGACACTGCCGCCGAATATCGCGCCGCTGAACTTCCTGGTCGAGGAGGAAGGAACAGGCTGCTTCGTCCGCATCTCCGGAGCCCAAGGTGAGCCCATTGAGATTTTCAGCAAGACGCACGAGATTGGCATCCCGCAGGATCGCTGGCACCGGCTGCTCGAAAGCAATCGTGGGGGTCGCTTGGACATCGATGTCTTCGTCCGGTCTGACGCCGACGGCGCGTCCGAGCGCTGGAGGCGGTTTGCCACCATTACGAACACGATCGCGTCCGAGGACATCGATGGCTACCTCGTATACCGCAGGATTCGGCCCGGACATTCCACCTGGCGGGAGATGGGGATCTATCAGCGCGATCTGCGCAGCTTCGACGAGCGGACTATACTGACCAACGACCATCTCGAGGACTGGTGTCTGAACTGCCATGCGTTCTGCAACCATGGAACCGACACCATGTCCATCGCAATCCGCAGCGGCGCGTACGGCAGTCCGGCCGTGCTCGTCGAAGGGGAGCGGGTCAGCAAGGTCGCAACGAAATTCGGCTACACCTCCTGGCATCCGAGCGGAAAGGTCGTGGCGTTCTCCGTCAACCAGGTGCACCAGGTCTTTCGCTCGGCCGCCAGCGAAATCCGCGACGTGTTCGACTGCGACTCGGTGATGACCTACTACCGCACCGACGCGAAGTCGTTGAAAACAGCGCCGGCCCTGGCGCGTAAGGATCGGCTTGAAACCTATCCCGCCTGGTCGCCCGATGGGCGCCACCTGTATTTCTGCAGCGCCCCGCTGACCTGGGAAGGTCTCAACGCGGTTCCCCAGCGGCTCGAAGATGTCCACTACGACCTGGTGCGCGTCTCGTACGACGTTGACACCGACACGTGGGGACAGGTCGAGACGGTGCTCTCGGCGCAGGAGGCAGACCGATCGCTCCTGCTGCCTCGCATCAGCCCCGACGGTCGCTGGCTGCTGCTAACAACGTGTGACTATGGCTGCTTTCCGGTCTATCGCTCCAGCAGTGACCTGTGCCTGTTGGACCTGGATGCGTTTGCGCGGACGGGACGGGCTGAACTGCGACGGCTCGACGCCAACAGCGACGCGAGCGAATCGTGGCATAGCTTCTCCAGCAACGGACGCTGGATCGCCTTCAGCAGCAAGCGGCTCAGCCACATCTTCACCCGGACCTATCTGGCGTACATGGATGAAGAGGGCCGCGTTCACAAACCGATCCTTCTGCCCCAGAAGGACCCGCGCTTCTATGATTCGTGTCTTTGGACGTTCAGCGTGCCCGAACTGGTGACCGAGCCGATTCGAGCGAGCAAGGTGAAGCTTGCGCAGGCCGTTCGTAGCGACAAGGGGATTTCCGTCACCATGCCTATCACCATGGCCACGCCCAAGGCGAACGGGACCGACCATCCCTGGCAATCCCTCCGCGAGTAACAGCGTCGGACGAGAGTCATGCCTTGGGTTTGTCGTCCCGTTTGGCTTCCCTCTGGGTGAGCGAACAAGGTATGTGCAGGATGGGCTTCAGCCCATGCGGCTCGCGTGAAACGCAACAGTTTGTCAGCCTGAGCTAGAGCCAATCCGACCACTGCTATGCCCATCATCCTGAGTTCGTCGGCAACTTCACCCGAGGTATGCAGATGGCAGTAGTTCCGTGGTGCGTTTGTGTGTTGTCACCCTGAGCGGAGTCGAAGGGTCCGGCCCAGGATTAGATGCCCTCTTCCTTCGCAGCCAGATTCCTCGACTGCGCTCGGAATGACACGCCAGAAGGCGAGCTGACGTCGTTGCCGTTCTCATAGCAATCGGGTGGACCGATCACGGATTCGTGATGACCTTTCTCCAACAGGAACTGACGGACGTGCGTACAAAGATGGCACTTGTCAGCGTACTTCGCCAGGCGTGCATAGCCTAAGTCTTCCGCTTGGGCCAGCAGGCCATAGGGACCGCGCTCGCACAGCGTTCGAACCAAGGCGCTCTGGTCGGGGTGGAATCGTCTCCAGATGTCTTCCAGCGGCGCCACGTTGACATTACCCACGATGATCCCGCTGCACGTCCCGCTGAAGATGTTGCCATACGGGTCGATGTGAACCCCCATGGCGCCAAGGAAATCGCTCAGGCAATTCATCTTGACGAACGCCTCCGCTGGTGTCGACGCCAAGAGGCCCGCCAGGCGTCCGGCCGCCCGGCCCGTGAATCGAAACGGATGGGCATGGTACGTCTCAACGTACGCCTGATCGCACTCGTCGGGCCGTAGGTCGTGCGTCCCCGCACGACAGGCGAGCGAGGACGCTCGCCCTACGTCAAGATACTCTTGCCAGCGAACCAGTACGCGCTGCGATCCGAAGAGCTCTTTCGCTACTGCCGCCAGCAGGCGCACCCGCTCGCTATCGACACATTCTTGGTGAAACGGATCAACACTGACCTTTAGCCGCTGCACATCAAGATTGAGCAGCACCTGCAAACGGTCCCGAACGAGGTTCTCGCTCACGGCCCAGGAGCCATTGGTCTCGACCAGGTCGACGGGGCCGAGGTGCTCCCGCTGGCCTGCCGAGAGTATCTCCACGAGACGCTCCCAGTAAAGGAAGGGTTCACCGCCGGTTAAGTGAACCTTCGCGGCGTCTCCCGCCAGCGTCTTGAGCGAGCGCCACGCCGCGACGGCTGTCTCGACCGGCAGCAGACCGCCCTTCTGCGGCGTGCAGTGATAGTAGCAGAATTCACACGCGGCGCTGCACCGGTACGTCAGCAGCAGACCGACCGACCGCCACAGCTTGAACTTCGCCTGGTCCCGACCGCGCCCGGCGTTATAGATGTTGTCTGACAGTTCAAACACCGCGTTTCTCCTCGCGGCCGTGGAGCTTCTTGAGGTACACCTGGAGGACAGTGATGTCGGCGGGGGTGATGCCGGTCAGGCGGGAGGCGTGGCCTAACGTGGCCGGCCGGAAGGCCGAGAGCTTCTCCTTGGCTTCGACACGCAGGTGCTCGATGTTCGCATAGTCCAGGTCCGCCGGGATGCGCTTGCTGTCGAGGCTTCGCTGGAGCGCGACGGTGCGCTGCTGTTTGGCGACGTAGCCTTCGTATTTGGCATCGGTCGCGGCCGCCTCACAAATTTCGGATTTGAGATTTTGGATTTCGGATTCGAGTCCATACTTCGCGACCAGCGATCCGAAATCGGCGTCGGGTCGGCGCAGCAGGTCCCACAGGCTGGAGCTGTCGCGGCGAGTGGATCGCAGGAGCGTGCAGAGTCTGGCGATGTCGTCGAGCTTGGTCTGCAAGTGACGGTAGCGCGTTTTGTCGACGAGACCGACGGCACGGCCAATTTCGGTCAAGCGCCGGTCGGCGTTGTCCGAGCGCAGCGCCAAGCGATGCTCGGCGCGCGAGGTGAACATCCGATAGGGCTCGTCAATCCCACGTGTGAGCAGGTCGTCGATCATCACGCCAATGTAGGCCCGATCGCGGCTCAGGACGAGCGGCTCGGCGCCCTGCAGCTTGCGGGCGGCGTTGATTCCCGCGACGATGCCCTGGCCGGCAGCCTCTTCGTAGCCGCTCGTGCCGTTGATCTGCCCAGCCAGAAACAGGCCCGAGATGCGTCTGGTTTCCAGGCTGGGCTGCAACTGTACGGGCGGACAGTAGTCGTACTCGATCGCGTAAGCGTAGTGGATGATCCGCGCGTTCTCGGTGCCAGACATCAGGCGCAGCATCTGCTCTTGCACGTCTCTCGGCAAGGACGTGCTGATCCCGTTGCAGTAGATCGTCGTGCGCGCCTCGTCTTCGGGCTCCAGGAAGACCTGATGGCGCGTCTTGTCGGCAAAGCGGATGATCTTCGTCTCGATACTGGGGCAATAGCGCGGGCCGGTCGATTGGATCTGGCCGGTGTACAACGGCGCGCGGTCGAGGTTGTCGCGGATGAGCTGGTGGATTTGCTCGTTGGTGTAGGTGACCCAGCACGGTGTCTGCTCGCGGTCGATTCGCTCCGTCAGGAACGAAAACGCTGACGGCTCCGTATCGCCGTGCTGAATCTCCAGCTTGTCCAGATCGCAGGTTGAGGCATCGAGACGCACCGGCGTGCCGGTCTTGAGGCGGCGCAATTCGAGGCCGATGCGTTCGAGGCCAGCGGACAAATCGTTCGCGGCCGGCTCGCCCAATCGCCCGCCCGACCACTGCTCGGCACCCACGTGCATCAGTCCACGCAGGAAGGTCCCGGTCGTGAGAACGACCGTCGCAGCCGTCAGGAGCACGCCGTTGTCGCAGCGCACGCCTCGCACCTGCTCGCCCTCGGTGAGGATGTCGGTAACCATCGCTTCGACGATACTCAGGTTGGGCGTCTGGGCGAGTTGCTGCCTCATGAACTCCTGGTAGCGGTGTTTGTCCGCCTGGGCGCGCGGGGCGCGGACGGCCGGGCCCTTCGAGCGGTTGAGCAGGCGAAACTGGATGCCGGTCGCGTCGATGGCCAAGCCCATCAGGCCGCCCAGCGCATCGACTTCGCGTGCGATCTGTCCCTTGCCCAGACCACCGATCGCGGGGTTGCAGCTCATCTTCGCGATGGTGTCGGCGCTCAGCGTAACTAGGCAGGTCCGAGCGCCGATCCGAGCGGCGGCGTGGGCGGCTTCGATCCCAGCGTGACCTGCGCCGACCACGATGCAGTCAAAGTCGTTGGGTTTCATCGGATCGTGCCACCGCCACGGCCGAGGCAATCGCGAAGTTGGCCGTGTGCGTGATACTAAGGCTGATGCGGTCGATCCCGAGGCTCTGGGCGATGCGCTGCACCTCGCCTGAAAGCGTCACTTCGGGTTGACCGGCAGGGTTGTTCGTTACTTCGATGTCGGTCCAGGCGATCTTGCCGCGCCAGCCGGTCCCGACCAGCTTGAGGATCGCTTCCTTGGCGGCAAACCGACCGGCGTATTTCTCGACCGGATTCCTATTGGCCCGCGCGTACGCCTGCTCGGTCTCGGTAAAGACGCGCGCGAGGAAATGCTCGCCGTACCGGTCGATCATCGCTTCGATACGCGGAAAATCCACCAGGTCAATGCCGTGTGCGATGATTTCCATCAGGGTCTCTCACCTACCGAATCATCAGCCGCTTGCGCCGACGCCGATTCGGTCGCCGTACGGTAGATCTGTTCGAGGCAGTAGTCGAGGAAGCGGTCGGTGTCGGCCACCGCGATCTGCTGGGCGACCTCCTCGTCGAGCTGTTCCAGGGCCTGAAGGTTGCGATAGCCCGCGATTTCTTCTTCGACCTGGTCCTGGACCTGGGCCAGAGGCAGGTAGCCCTTCGGGTCCTTGGCCTCCAGCTTCATAATGAAGCAGTGTCCCGGTGCGTCGAGCGGCCCGGCAATCTGGCCGACCTCGATTTGCGCCGCCGCGTCGGCCAGGATCGTATAAGGCTCCGCCAGCGATTCCGGATCGCGCGGCGTCCACAGACCACCCGATTCGGCGCGGAAACCGTGCGAGAACTCCTTTGCCAGCGCCGCGAAATCCTCCCCGGCGATGATCCGCGTGACCAGCGACTCGGCCAACGCCCGCGCGGCGCGACTCGGGTCGGCATTCGGGTCGTTCATCACCATCCGCGCCGGCTGGACGTCGATCAGGCGGAACTGCACGGAGCCCGGCTTGACGAAGTATTCGTCCTTCATCTCGTCATACGCGGCAACCAGTTCGCTGTAGGTGACCGGCCGATTGCGAGGAATCTGCGACGAATACGCATACTGAGCCAGCGCCTGTTTCTTCCATGCTTGCTTGAAGCTCGTGCGGGTCTGGCCTCTGGCCTTGAGCGCTTCGTCGGCTTGCGCGTTATTGCCGCCATGCTCCAGCACGAACCGGCGCAGCTCCTTTTCCGCCGCAGCTTCCAGCGTCTCATCGACCTTGTCGCCGAGCGTTCTCTCGGCTCGGCGGTAGAGGATGACATTCGTGATATTGGCGTTAAGCCGCTGGCGCACCTGCGGACGCGCCAACTCCATGAACTCCTCCAACGTCGCGACCTTGGCCAACTCCACGAGCTTTTCCCTGAAGGTGGGCGTCGCATCCTGCCGTCCGAACGAGGGAGCCATGACATCCTGGCACGTGATGACTTCGCCGCTGACGATGAGCTCATCGGGCCGGCTGGGTTGCGGCGCGTAGCTGAGACTGCGAATTTCATCTTCCGTCAGCGACGCCTTCCTGCCCTCATTGGTGCCGCAGCCCACCAGCAGAAACAGAACGAGCGCCAGGCTCAGCGTGAAAACGCAAGCGCCTATGTCTCGATTCGGTCGACTCTCTTTCGCTGAATCGCTCATGCCACTTCGCCCTTGAGGCCGATCTGGTCGGCTACCTCTCGCATCCCCATGATCGCATCGTCAATCAGCGTATCGAGGTCCGTGCCCAGCATGGCAGCGCCTTTCTCGACAACGTCTCGATTGACGCCGGCGGCAAAGGCCTTGTCTTTCCATTTCTTTTTGACGGACTTGCGCGTCATGTCGAGCACGCTGCGGCTGGGGCGTACCAGCGCCGTGGCCGCCACCAGTCCCGTCAATTCGTCTACCGCATAGAGCGTCTTCTCCAGATCGCTTTGCGGTTCGACGTCGGTGCAGATGCCCCACCCGTGCGAGAGGACCGCGCGGATGTACTCCTCCGGCCAGCCGTGCTCGCGCAGGATCTCCGCGCTTTTGTGGCAGTGGCTCTCCGGGAAACGCTCGTAGTCCAGGTCGTGGATCAGGCCGATAAGGCCCCACTGCTCTTCGTCGGCGCCCCGCTTGCGAGCGCTGTAGCGCATCACCGCCTCGACCGCCAGCGCATGTCGGATCAGCGCTTCATTCTCGTTGAACTCCTGCAACAGCGACAAAGCATCATCGCGCGTCGGTTTCATCTGCGCCATCTTCTCCAGACCTCAATTCTGACCCGGTTCAACATTTCGGGACTACTTTAGCGGCAAGTCCGACGAATTGCAACCGGGATTTGTGCCAGGGCGCGCGGTTGCGGAAAGGGCCTGCGTCGCGTGAACGCAGGCCCTGGTGGGTATTGGTTCGCGTGTATACGCCCTTACGGGCACACTACAAGCGCCGCGCCTACGGTGCGAGCGTACCGATAAGCTCGACCTCGGCAATCTGCATGCTGTTGGCGGCGCCGGCGTTGCGGACCGTCGGGAACAGCAGTTGGTAGTGCGAATACGCCGTGGCATTCTCGAGCTCGATCGGTGTCGCATTGATCGTCTGGCGTGGCCAGGCCGTCGCCTGCGCGAAATCCACGATGTCGCCGGATGCAATCAGCGTAAAGGGACCGTCGATCCCGTCGTTGGAACCGTATAGCTCGAAGGCCACCGGATCGCGCTCCGGCGCATCGTTGGCGGTCGTCAGTGTCAGGCCGGTCACGATCGACGCGCCCAGCGCCGGCGTGATCCGCAGACCGGTAGCGCGGGCCGCACCTTTGAAGTGCAAAAACTTGGTCAGCACGCTGTTGTCGAGCGCCAGGCCGGGGAATTCCCCGGCAGGCCAATCCACATCGTGCGGGACGCCTCGAACCACATCGTCAGGCGTCGTCACGTCGGCGGCGCCGATGTGAACCTTCGGGCGACCGAACAGGACATCGTCGAGGTAGATGCGTCCCGTCGCGCCGGAGGGAGCTTGGCCGGCGGCGCCAATGGTAAAGGCCATCTTGGCCACGCTGGCGATATCGATCCCTGCCGACGTCAGCGTGCTCAATGGGATACGCCATGCCGACCAACTCGTCGCTCCCACCGCGTACGGATCCGGATTGGCGAGCGTGGTCGCACGACCGGCGCTGTCGGTCACCGTCAGCGAGAACGTGTCAGGCACGTTCCCCACCGGCTGATCGAGGCCGATCGGGGCCGACTGCCACTGACCTGTCACGGCACCGGTGGTCGCGATGTGGGAAAACCGCGCCTGGGTGGCCGTCGTACTGTCATGGCTGCACGCCGCCAAGCCGATGTAGACGTTGGTGCCCAACGGGATTTGTACGGTCGAAGCCGCCGGGTCGTCGGTGACGCTGACCCAGGTGACGCCGTCGGCGCTGCGTTCGGCGGTGACCAGGTTGCCCGAGCGGGTCAGCTTCACCCAGTACGGCGCCGCGCAACCTGTCTGCTGGACGTTCGCGGTCACGCCGTTGGCCAGAGGACGATACTGGAACGTCACCCCCTGGCGCGGCGTCACGGCCACGAAGGCGTTGACCGAGCTGGGCGTCAACGTCTCGCGGATCATCACGCCGACCTTAGCCCACTCGTGCGTGTTGTCCACACTTTCGACCTTGGCGACGATTGAGCCGTTACCGTTAAGGGGCTTGTAGGCGAAACGCAACTCATCGGCAACGTCCCAGACATCGGCGCCCATGCCGCTCATGATGACCTCGCTGTCCGAGATCGGAAGAAAGCCGATCGGGTTGCCCCGATAGTACAGTAGCAGCGTATCGCCGCCACCGGCACTCCAATCCTGCGCCTGAGGGAAAGTCCTTTCGGCTACGGAGACCCTGATGCCGCCGGTGTTGTTGTACCGCAGGGGCATGGACTGGCGTCCACCATGCACGATGCTCTGCTCGGTATAAGGCGGATTGTCGTTGCCGACCTGAGAACCGTTGTCGTCGACGCCGTAACCGTCGATCCACGTGCCGAAGACCTCACTGCCCTGATCGTCGGTGTAGCTCTCGAAATCGTCGATGGGCGCATACTCGTGGGTGACGAAGTTCATCACGTCGGTTGCCCAGGCACTGGGCGTCTCAGCCTCGTTGACCTCGGTGATCCGCCAATAGTACTGCTTGCCGAATTCCAGACCGCTGGGGTTGTAGCTCGTCTGGGTCAGGACGTCGGCCAAGGCGGAGCCGCTCTCGACAGCACCGGCGTCCTCACCGAGATACAACTCGTGCGTGACCGCTTCGCGACCGGACCGCCACGACAGCGTCACATCCAGAGCCACGTCGCTCTGCCCATCGGCCGGCTGAATCTCCCGCGCGTAGACCGGGACGTGGAAGAACTGCACTTCGCTCAGGCCGTACCGCGCCATCGTCCCGAACTTCTCGTTGATGGTGATCCGCACCGCCTGGGCGGAAATGTTGCCCAGATCGACGGCGATACCGCCGGCGTACGTCACCTTGCCGGTGGCCTGCGGCCATTGGTAATCACCCAACGCCTGCCATTCGCTGCCGTTGGCGGTGTATTCGATGGTCACGCTCTTGGCCCCGAAGCCCAGCAGCGGCTCGAACGAGTGGTTGTAGTTCCAGACCCACATCTCGGAGAGCTTGTAGACCCGGTCGAAATCGTATTGGATCCAGACCGGGCCCTCGTAGCCGGTGGCGTCACCCTGCCACATGTCCGTGTCGGCCACGGAATGTCGCCCTTCGTCGTCGAGGCCGGAGCCGTCGACGGTCTTGTCCGGTCCCTGATTCTCGGCAAAGGGGGGAATCGACGCGCTGGCGGTGATGTTCTCGACCTGATAGGCCACCGGCTCGACTGTGAAGCTCCAGACGTCACCCTTGAAGATCGTCTCGTCCGGCGGCGCGTTGACCTCATCGACCCGCCAGTAATACGTCTGACCATAGGCGAGCATGCTGGGAAGGTCGTACGAACTGGCCTCCTGACCCTGGCCGACCAGCACACCCAGCGGATTGGCGCGGCTGGCCGCGTTGACGTCCTCAAAAACCGCCCCAAAGTACACGTCGTGGGTGGCGGCGAATGCTCCCGGAATCCAACTCAAACCCACATCACGAGGCACGTCCCAGGCACCGTCGATAGGGTTCAGGTCGTCGGCCTGCTGAGCCAGCGACGGAGGAGGCTCCGCACCAAAGTAGACCCTGTCAATCCAGACTTTGCCGTTCAGATTCTCCCCATCCGGATGCCACCAGGGCCCCTTGACCAGCAAATAGAGGGTCACAGCTTCCGTGTCGTCATCGCCAACCGTGGTGCCGGCGTGGGTGTATTCAAGAACGAATGTCTGGGGCGACTTCGTCAGATCCACCGTTCGCTCCAGATAGGTGGGCCAGGAAGCGTTGTTGAGATTGGCCTGGAGCAGGACTACCAGCCCTCTGTCTTGCTCGGCCCTGGCGGTGAAACCAATGGGATAGGTGACTCCAGGTTCGAGTACCAAGCCGGATTGGGCAATCCCTATGCTGGCCAGGGCAGCGGCATCGGTGATATCGATCAGGGCGGCGTTCTTTCCCGAAAGACCGGCGCCCTCCACCACCTCCACGGTGAATCCTTCGGCCGTATTCTGGTACTGATAGATGCCCCACGACTCAAGACCGTCGTCAAAGTCGCTGTTTATGATCTGGTTTTGCCAGCCCCAGGCATCCGAGCCAAACACGGCCAAGACCAGTACCAAGCCAACGCGATGAATCACGTTCCTGTTCATGAGAGTCCTCCTTCAATGAAATTGGCGTCGTCACCGTTCCACCGTGCTGTCCTCCCGGCACCGCAACGGCACGAAAGAGCTCAGAAACACCTGCTTCCCAATCAGTCCATTTATACCACCGCAAGAGCACGCCTGCAAGGGCGCATACAATGCTTTTCCCATCGAACGCTACTCGGGCCGCCGTGTGCCGCCTTCGAGGTCAACCACCCGGGGAACGCCCACAAGAAAGGGCCTGCATCGCGAGGATGCAGGCCCTGAAACGTGCGTTGGTCGGCCAGGAGGCCGACCCCTGGAAACCGCTGCCAAGACGGGCTACGGCACGAGAGTGCCAATCAGCTCGACCTCGGCAATCTGCATCATGCCGGCGGCGACATCGCGAATCGCCGGGAACAGCAGTTGGTAGTGCGTGTAGGCCGTGCTGTTCTCGAACTCGATCGGTGTCACATTCTTCGTGAAGCGCGGCCAGGCGTCCACCTGCGCGAAGTCCGGCACGTCACCCGACGCGATCAGCGTGTACGGACCATTAATCCCATCGTTCGAACCGTACAGCTCGAAAGCGATTGGATCACGTCCCGGCGAATCGTTGGCGGTCGTCAGCGTCAGGCCGGTCACGATCGACGCGCCCATAACCGGTGTAATCCGCACACCCGTCGGCTGGAGTTCGCCCTTGAAGTGCAGGAACTTGGTGGTCGCGCTGTTGTCCACCGCCAGACGCGGCGCCTCGTTCGCCGGCCAATCGCCGTCGTTCGGGACACCCACGACCGTATCGTCCGGCGCCGTCACGTCGGCAGCAGCGCTATGGACCATCGGGCGACCGAGCTGGATGTCATCGAGGTAGATCCGTCCCGTCGCGCCGGAGGGAGCTTGGCCGGCATCGCCAATGGTAAAGGCCATCTTCGCGACGCTGGCGGTATTGATCCCCGCCGACGTCAGCAGGCTCAGCGGAATACGCCAGATCGACCAACTCGTCGCTCCCACCGCGTACGGATCCGGATTGACGAGCGTCGTGGCGTGACCGGCGCTGTCGGTTACCGTCAGCGAGAACGCGTCAGGCACATTCCCCACCGGCTGATCGAGGCCGATCGACGCATCCTGCCAGTGATCCAATACGGCGCCGGTGATTGCCACGTTGGAGAATCGCGCCTGGGCGACGTCCGCGGTGTCATGGCTGCACACTGCCAGGCCGATGTAGGCGCTCGTCGCCATCGGGATGGTCACTGTCGAGGCGGCTGGGTCGTCGGTGATGCTCACCCAGTTCACGCCGTCGGCGCTGCGCTGGGCAGTGAACTGGTTGCCCGAACGCGTCAGCTTCACCCAATAAGGCGGCGCCAGGTTTGTCTGCTGGACATTGGAACTCGTACCGCTAATGGTGGACCGGTATTGCAGGACCACCCCTTCGCTCGGCGTCACGGCCACGAAGGCATTGACCGCGCTGGGCGCCAACGTCTCGCGAATCATGACACCGACCTTGGCCCAGTCGTCCGTGCGGTCGATGCTCTCGACCTTGGCGACGATCGAGCCGTTGCCGTTGAGCGGAGTATAGGCGAAGCGAAATTCGTCCGCGACGTCCCAGATATCGGCACCGATGCCGCTCATGATGACCTCACTGTTGGAGATCGGGAACAAGCCGATCGGATTGCCTCGGTAGTGCACCAGCAGTGTGTCGGCACCACCCGCCGCCCAATTCTGCGGCGACGGGAAGGTATTTTCGGCTACGGAAACCCTGACGGTACCGGTATTGTCGTACCGCAGCGGCATCGACTGCTCCCCGCCGTGAACGATGCTCTGCTCGGCGTAAGGCGGATCGTCGTTGCCGACCTGAGAACCGTTGTTATCGACGCCGTAACCGTCGATCCACGTGCTGAAGATCTCATTGCCCTCGTCGTCGGTATAGCTCTCGAAGTCATCGATAGCGTCGTATTCACGCGTGGTCAGGCTCATGACGGCGCCGGGCCAGGCACTGGGCGTCCCCGCTTCGTTGACCTCGGTGATCCGCCAATAGTACTGCTTGCCGAATTCCAGACCGCTGGGATTGTAGCTCGTCTGCGTCAGGACGTCGGCCAGCGCCACACTGCTCTCGACCGCCTCGCGGTCGTCGCTAAAGTACACCTCGTGCGTGACCGCCTCCCGGCCCGCACGCCACGACAGCGTCACGTCCAGACCTACGCCGCTCTGCCCATCGGCCGGCTCGATCTCCCGTGCATAAATCGGGATGTAGAAGAACTGCACCTCACTGAGGCCGTACCGCGGCATCGTACCGAACTTCTCGTTGATGTTGATCCGCACCGCCTGGGCGGCAACCCCGCCAAAATCCACGACGATCCCGCCGGTGTAGGTCACCTTGCCGGTGGCCCGCGCCCATTCGTAATCGCCCAGCGTTTCCCACGCGCTGCCGTCCGTGGTGTACTCAATCGTCACGTTCTTGGCGCCGAAGCCCAGCAGCGGCTCGAAGGAGTGGTTGTAGTTCCAGACCTTCATCTCGTGGAGCTTGTAGACGGTGTCGAAATCATATTGGATCCAGACCGGGCCGTCGTAGCCGGCGGCGTCGCCCTGCCACATGTCGGTATCGGTCACGGAATGCTGGCCCAGGTCGTCCAGGCCGGAGCCATCGACGGTCTTTTCCGGTCCTTGATCCTCCGCATAGGGGGGAATTGGGGCGCTGGCGGTGATGTTCTCGACCTGATAGGCCACCGGCTCGACCGTGAAGCTCCACACTTTGCCTTTGTAGATCGTGCTGGTCGGCGGGGCATTGACCTCATCGACGCGCCAGTAGTAGGTCTGACCGAGCGCGAGCGCGCCCGCCGGATCGTACGAAGTCTCGACCTGACCCTGGCTAATCAGTACGCCCAACGGATTGGCACGGCTGGCGGCGTTGACGTCAGCGAAGGACATGCCCAGGTAGACATCGTGCGTCGCGGCGTATTCGCCCGGCGCCCAGCTCAGAACCGACTCGCGCGGCACCTCGACCGCTTCGTTCTCGGGGCTGAGCACCGTAGCGAGCTCTTTGCCGCCCAAACCGATCACCTCGTTAACCCAGTTCGCGATCAGTTCAGCACAAGTCAAACCTCTGTCGTCTATCCAGTTGGCACCGCTACCACCACCTTGGTTGACGATCGCGAGGTAACCGCCCGTCTCGGTGTTGTGAATCACGACAGGATCAGCGTATGTGCCGGCCGAGTTTTGTGCGAATATCGCTGCTACCTCCCAAGGGGCTACCACCGCACTGAGCTGAACGGGTCTCTCGGATGTGACGGCGTTAAGACTGGGTAGATACTCCCGGCCTGTCGCTGTCACTTGCATCTGCCCTTGGGCGCTGCCTGCGATGATGCCGGAAGAGAGGTCGAGGATGTTCGCGGCGCCGGTTCCCGTGTTGTTCGCTTGTCGCGTCCCACCCTCGAACGAAACGTACGCGAACCAGTCTCCGACGTTGATAATCATGTTGCCGCCGTCAAGCCACAGTTCCGCACGGGAGTCATTCGGCTGCGTGTTTCCGATTCCGTAGAGGACGCTCGGCGTGGCTCCGTTCAGCCAAATGATGTCCAGTTCTCCGTCATCGGTATTCTCGTCGACCCACGCGCCAAGATCATTGAGCTCGTTGTCATCGAACTGCTGGATGTCCTTGAACAGATATCCCGTCTGGGCAATGATCGTCGCGACGTCCGCGTTCATCGATGCGACGTCATACCAGCCTTCAGTGTTAGGCATCCCGACGTAGAACGCTATGTCCGACGCCATAGCCACAGGGCTGAACGCCAATGCGACCCCGAGTACCACCAGTAGTTTGTTCATCTTGTGTCCTCCTTAGTCTTTGGCTGAGAAACCGGCAGGAGATTCGTCCCGGCCACACACCGGGACAGGTCGGCCCCGAACAGAGAAGACCTCGCTCCGTCCCCCCTCGCTTCGCAGCGTGCTTCGACAGGTATGCACCGCCAAGACCTCCTCTGTACGCCTATGCGGATCCTCCGCTCCTGCTGCGATGGCTCCCGGCTTCGGGGCCATGCAGAATCGGCAGACCCGCCATAGGTGTTTTTCGACCATCTTGGTTATACCAAATACAAGTTTTGCCTGCAACAGCGATTTGGGCCCCGGGAAAAATGATGACTTCGCGGTTTTGGTCCGATTCTGCCGGTTGAAGGACAGCGATATTTCAGGTAGATTGCAGCGGCGCGCCGGGATGGGGTCGGGCGTGCCAGCGCCGTCCAAGGTGCCAAAGAGTATCTCCAGAGGGCCGATCGCGTGTTCCTGAGCAACCTGCCGACCGTCTTACGCATGGCGGTGGATCCCCGCCTGATGCGGTTCGTCCTGGGGCTGCACCAGGACCTCAGCCGGCGGCAGCGCGTCCCCATGCTCAAGTACGCCAAGGGCCTCCTGGCGATGGCGCGAGGTGAACGCATCATCCGGTTCGACGGGCGGTACGTCCTGAGCTCCTTCATTCCACCTCTGCCCTCCCGCGCTTTCTCGACCTTTCTCAAGGCCACCGAGACGTCGGAGGGCGGCAAAGGCCTCTTGCACGATCTCGCCCAAGGCTGGCGTCTGGCTCCCTTGTCCACCTACCTCCAGGTAACTCAACGCTGCAATCTGAGCTGCGCCCATTGCAGCGCCAAGTTCGCCGCACTCAGTGGAGAACTCAACACCTCCGATTGGACCGCCATCATCGGCGCCCTGCAGGACCTGGGAACGGCCTACCTCGGCTTTACCGGAGGCGAGCCCCTGCTCAGGCAGGATTTGGAGAAGCTCATCGCGGCGGCGGACGACCGGTCGGTGACGATCCTGTTCACCAACGGTTTCGAACTCTCTTCGGAGCGGGCCCGCGCGCTCAAGGACACTGGGTTGTTTGCGCTGTCGGTCAGCCTGGATTCCAGCTCCCAGCAGAAACACAATGAGACCCGCTCGCATCCCGAGGCCTTTCGGCGCGCCCTGGATGCGATCAGTTTCGCCAGAAAGGCGGGGCTCTATACCGTCGTTCAGTCCGTGATCCCCCAGAGGGAATTGTCCAAGGACAATCTCTTCGAGCTGTTCCGGCTGGTTCATGCGCACGGCGCGCACGAAGTCCGCGTCCATCAGCCGGCTGCCGCCGGCCGCCTGCTCGACGACCTCGACTGCGAAGGCGTCTTCCTCACGGAGGAGGACCGCCTCAAACTGGTGGATATCCAATCGCAGGCCAATCGCAAGCTGTTCGGCTTCCCCAGGGTCAGTTCCTTTCCCTACACGGAAGGTCCCGAGAAATTCGGCTGCACGGCCGGCCTGTTGCACAGCTACGTCACCGCTCAGGGAGACCTGACCCCCTGCGACTTCGTCCCGCTGTCCTTTGGGAACGTCCTCACCGAGAACCTGGCAGACATCTACCGGCGCATGAGACAGAGCATGGGGCCGCCCAAGCTGCGTTGCGTGGCCAGGAGGCTCGCGCCGTATCTCGTGGGAAAGGCGCTTCCGATCCCGCCAACCGAGTCTGCCGGCTTCTGCGATTGCGTTCAATCCGAAGGCTGTCCTGAGGTGTTCAGACTCCTGCGTGAGATGTTCTGAGCGGTCCGTTGGAATCGGCACGAAGGCGCCCGGGAGGTGGCAGCCCGCGCGAAGTCCTCGAACGCCCCGGCGGTATCGTACAGAAAACGATATCCCGTCTCGCGCAACAGCTTCTCGCTGCTCATGACGCAAGGATGCACCAGGAAACGCAACGCCGCGCTGGGGACTTCGGTGACGAAACGCAGGCCCAGGCGCCAGGCCAGCTCGTTGAAGAAGCAGACCGTCGGCCAGGAGAACCCCAGGCGGAAGTTGCCGAGCCGCTCGATCATCGCGGCCAGCGTCATTGTGCCGGCGGCGCCGACATTGTACGTGCCGCGTTGCCGAGTCCGGATGAAGCGTGTCAGGATGTTGGTGAGGTCGGCCTCGTGAACGAACTGGAGCGGCTGGGTCCGCCTGGGAAGAATGACGACCCTTTTCCGCAAATGGGCTGCCAGCGGATCGGCGAATCCCGGTCCCACGATGAAGCTCGGGCGTAAGACGGTCACCGCCACGTCCTGATGCGCGCCGGCGAAGCGCTCGATCATGCGCTCGATCCGCCTCTTGGTCCGAGTATAAGCGAAATCATCGTTGCCCCGCAGCGGACTGGACTCGGTCAGAGGAACGTCGTTGTCGGCGTGCAGGCCGTACGCACCGACCGAGCTGGTGTAGAGGAAATGACGCACACCGTAGCGCCGGCAGGCCTCCAGGACATTGCGCGTGCCCTGCTCGTTGACGGCTTGCGTCAGCACGGTGTCGCGAACCGGCGCTACGACATAGGCCAGATGCACTACCGTCGTGATCGCCTCGCGGCTCAGGATGTCGTCCAGAGGTTCGCGAACGTCCCTTTTGACGAACACGAGCCCGGCCACCGGCTCGGGAGGCTCACGGACGTCCAGGCCAGCTACACGCTCGACCCAATCGGCCTCGCGCAACGCCGCGACCAGTCTACGACCGATATAACCGCATGCGCCTGTGATCAGAACCCTCATCGGCACCAGATCTCCTCGTGTCCAACCGTGCGACAAACCGTTATCCGCCACTACTGTAGAGGCTACTGCCACCGGGCACAATGCTCCGGCGCGATTTCTCCATCGGCCAGCCGCCGGAGGCAACCGGACATCCGCTCAAGGGCCCCCTCTGGATTGCCGATTGACCGGAGAAAGGAAATGCATCGGGTCTTTTTGCGCCCGCAACAACCTTGGCATAGGAGTCGAACCATGAACCGCTTCAAACCCGCTCTGTCACTCATTTGCCCTCTCCTGATCGCCCTGACGTGGGCCGGTTCGGTCGCCACCGCCCAACACGAGGTCCCCAGTCACTTCCCAGGATACTGGTACCGCATCATCCTGGACGACAGCGGCGCCCTCATCGGTGGCGACGGTGACGGCTACGGCGGCGGCACCTGGTACTACTACCCCGATACCGGCTGGTATCGCCAATGGTACTACAACCAGCCCTACGATCCCGACCGGCAGGGCTATCTGCGCTACGACACGTATATCAAGGCGATAGACCCGAACATGCTGACCAGCGTCGAGATCTCCATGACCTGGACAACACCCGAATGGTCCGCCCTCGGACTCGACCATCCGCCGCTGCCCGGCGATGCGCCGACGGCCGGCGCCGAGTCCATGTTCATGGACGGCGTGCACATGTTCAGCCTCCAGGATGCCTTCGTGCCAGGCAGCACCGAGCCAATCAAGGAGAAGATCATCGAGGACTACAACCCGGAGTGGGTAGCGATCGACTTCCGGGGCAGCAACGTGTATGTCTATCGCGGCGCCAAGCATGAGTGCCTGGGCGCCGAGGGCGCCTGTTGCCTGGAATCTACAGGCGACTGTTTCCTGTCGACCGAAGAAGACTGCCATTGGCCTTACGTGTGGCTGGGAGCCGGCACTTCGTGTGCCGCCTGTGGCCAGTCGGGTGGTGCGATGGACTATGGGGATGCGCCGGACACCTACAAGACGCGTCTGGCCAGCGACGGCGCTCGGCATGCGGTCACGGCCGGGATCCGCCTGGGCAGCCGAATCGACTCGGAAGCGGACGCTCAGCCGAACTCCACCGCGACCGGCGACAACGTCCGGGGCGAGAACGACGAGGATGGGGTCATCTTCACGTCGCCGGTTGCGCCCGGCCAGTCCACCAGCATCGAGGTGACTGCCTCGACCAGCGGCTACCTCAACGCCTGGATCGACTTCAACCGGAACGGTCGATTCGATGACGACACCGAACAGATATTCGCCGACATGCCTCTGGCACTGGGGCTGAACGGTCTGGTTTTCGACGTTCCCGCGAATGCCTCAGCCGGGCAGACCTTCGCCCGGTTCCGCTTCAACAGCCGGGGTCTGCTTGGCCCTCAGGGTTTCGCCTCGGACGGAGAGGTCGAGGACTACGCGCTCACCGTGGCGCCCTCCTACAGCCCTCAGTCGAATTCGGGCAAAGGCGGGTTGAAGTGGACTCAACCGCCTCAACCGGTAGACGCTTCCACACCTTATGTCCTTGACGGCTGGGACGCCGCGTCGAGTCTGCATCAGCACCGGATCGTCGCCGACGACTGGCGCAGCGAGGACGGCCGGCCCATCACCGGTTTCCAGTGGTGGGGCTCGTTTGCCGGCTGGGTCGAGTCCGTGATGGTTTCCGAACAGCCGTTGGCGTTCCACATCGCGATCTGGACCGATGTCCCGCAGCCGAGCGATCCGGCCGCTCTCAGCCGGCCGGGCACCCTGGCTTGGGAAACCTATTGCACCAATTGGGCCTGGAGCGTGGCAGGCCAGGATCGGGATCCCCGAGGGCTCAGCAGCGACGAGACGTGCTTTCAGTTCACGTGTCTGCTCAGCCAGGATGAATGGTTCTATCCCGATTCCACCGCCGCTACCTACTGGGTTAGCATCGCCGCGGTCTACGACGTGCAATCCCTGACACCGCAGCACCCCTGGGGATGGACGACCCGACCCTCCGTTTCTCACTGCGGCGCCGTCGTGATCGAGGGAACCACTCCCTCCTGGCCGCCGAGCATAGGCAGCAATTGGCTCAACGGCACGCCTATCATGGCCGGCCAACCCTGGGACGTGGCCTTCGAACTGCTGACGAACCAAGGTTCGTGCGCCGGAGATCTGGCGCTGGCACCGGTCTATCGGTTCTGGTCTGAGAAGCTGGCCGGGCATTTCTACACCATCAGCGAAGAAGAGAAGAACGCGCTGCTGCAAAAGTACCCCGACGTCTGGACGTTCGAGGGCGTGGTTTTCTACGCCTATGCCCCGGGCAGCGAGCCGGTCGGCGCCAAGCCGGTGTACCGCTTCTGGTCCAGTCGCTTCGGGCACCATTTCTACACGATCGACGAAAGCGAAAAGGACAAGCTGCTCAACAGCCCGGCGAACCTGTGGGCCTTCGAGGGCATAGCCTGGTACGCCTTCGACTAGGACGTTTGCAGTCACGCTCGTAGAGGCAGGGCCCGGTGCCTGCCTGGGCAGCCACAAGGGGGTTGCCTCTACGCGACACATGACGAACGCGTAGCGCTTGCCTTGCGAGCGAGGTCGGATACACTACATCCATGCCGAAGTTCAGGTCCGTAGACGACGTTCTGGATTTCGCCATCGCCAAGGAGGGCGAGGCCCACGATTTCTACGTCCGCCTGGCGGGCCTGGTCTCCAAAGCCGATCTGCGCCAGGTCATCGAACGGTTCGCGGTCGATGAACTTCAGCACAGCCTTCGCCTGCAGGCGATCAAGGCAGGCGAAGCGACCTTCATCCAGGGAGAGATCGGCAGCTTGGGCGTCGCCGAGACCACCGGCGAGATCGAGCCGCACCCTGAGATGACGTACAAGGACTTGCTTCTCATCGCGATGACCAAGGAGAAAGCCGCCTTCCGGACCTACACCAACCTGGCGTCGATCGCCAAGGATCCCGAGGTTCAGCGCACGCTGCTCGGCCTGGCCCAGGAGGAGGCCCAGCACAAATTGAGGCTGGAAATCGAATACGACTGGGAGACAGCTTGACCGAGAGCAGAGACGTTCATCCCGCAGAACCATCGCAACCGAGGGGCCTACAGATCCTCGCCTTGGAGCCCTATTGTGGCGGTAGTCACCAAGCATTCCTGGAAGGCTGGTCGGCCGGCAGCCGGCATGCGTGGACGATCTTGAGGCTGCCTGCCTACAAATGGAAATGGCGTATGCGTCACGCGGCCGTGACGTTCGCCGACCAGGTCTGCGACCTCCTCGCGCAAGGCCAGCGCTGGGACCGGCTCTGGTGCTCGGATATGCTCAACCTGGCGGAGTTTCGCGGTCTGGTCCCGCCGCTGGTGCGCGATCTTCCCACTGTCATCTACTTCCACGAAAACCAGTTGACGTACCCCGTGCGGTTCGAGAATGAACGGGACTACCAGTTCGCGATGACCAATATGACCGGCGCCCTGGCAGCGGATGCCGTCTGGTTCAATTCGTCCTTTCACCGTGACTCTTTCCTCGAGGCTCTGGACGCGTTCTTGAAGCGCATGCCGGACCACCAACCGATGAGCGTCTGCGAGCGAATTCGACAGAAGACGCGCATCAGCCCTCCAGGCGTGCGGACGCTGCCTGGCGCTGGCCGCAGAAGCTTGGGCGCGCTGCGCCTCCTCTGGGCCGCTCGCTGGGAGCACGACAAGAATCCCGAGGACTTCTTCGAGGCGCTGCGCATCCTGGCCAGACGGGGCGTCGCTTTTCGCGTCAGTGTGATTGGCGAGCAGTTTCGCGAGAGCCCCGAGGTGTTTGCCGAGGCGCCCCGGGAATTCGCCGGCCGGATCGATCGCTGGGGTTACCGGGAGAACCGGGCCGAATATGAAGCTGCTCTGCGTGACGCGGACGTCTTCGTGTCCACCGCCAACCACGAATTCTTCGGTCTCAGCGCCGTGGAGGCCACCCTGGCAGGCGCCTATCCTTTGCTGCCCAGGCGCTTGGCGTACCCCGAGATCTTCGGCGCAGAAGACGATGCAGCACCCTTCTTCTACGATGGGGGACCGCAGGTCCTGGCCGACCGCCTGACGGACCTGGCGGCGCGAGCCGGTCGCGGCACGTGCCTGTACGACGAGGGCCAGCACCTCCGGCGGCGACTCGCGCGATTCGAATGGGTGCATCTTGCCGGCGTTCTCGATCGGGCGATGCAGGACGTTTGTGTCGGCTGCGCCGATGGACGTGGTGCAAGAAACGCCTGAGAGATGCCGGCCTGCTTGCAGGGACCGGTGGAATTGGGAGGTGTATCGATGGCGTCGATCATCGTGGCATCGGGCAAACAGAAAGGTGAGTTCCTGCCGCTGGGCCGGCGGATCAGTGTGATCGGGCGGGCTGAGAACCTGCCGCTGCAACTGCTGGACGATCTGGTCTCCCGCAAGCACCTGCGTATCAGCTTTGACGAAGCCAACGATCGGTACCTGGCCGAGGACATGGACAGCCGCCACGGCGTCTTCGTCAATCACAACCGGATTTCAAAGCCCACGCCCCTTACCGACGGCGACCAGATCCTCGTCGGCCAGACCATCATGCTCTTCACGACCGAGGACTTCGAGGATCGCGAAAGCGCCCTGTCGCACTACAAGAAGGTCGGCGAACGCTCCCGCCAAACCCGCATCGAATAGCGCCACAAGATCCCGTCTGGCCCATCCAGCACGGCCCGCTAAGAGTAAACCGTCGGACTGTCAAGTTGGCGTTTACCGGGCCGGCGGGCCTGCCGGAAATGGCAACGGAGGCACCGGTCCAACGGCGAAACCGCATCGCATCGCCAGTTTCACCTGAATCTAAGCACAGATGCAACAATCACTTAAGTACCCAGGGGCAAATTGGGCGGGCTTTGGGTGGGCCGGTGGTATATCTTTTGCACGCAAGTGAGGCTTAGGCGAAAACTATCGACCTGAACGTTTGTAACGGATGCACTTTAAGGAGGCACGCAATTATGGCAGTCAAGCAATTGGCGTTCGAGGCTGAGGCGCGAGCGAGTCTGTTGGCCGGCGTTGAGAAGCTGGCGCAGGCGGTGAAAGCGACGCTGGGGCCGCGCGGGCGAAATGCCGTCCTCGATAAGAGCTGGGGCGGCCCGAATGTGACCAAGGACGGGGTGACCGTCGCCGAGGAAATCGAGCTGAGCGACAAGGCTGAGAACCTGGGCGCCAAGCTCGTCAAAGAGGCGGCCAGCAAGACGTCCAAGATCGCCGGCGACGGGACCACCACCGCGACGGTGCTGACCGAAGCCATCTTCAAGGAAGCCTACAAGAACCTGACCGCCGGCGCGGACGCGATGGCGTTGAAGCGTGGTCTGGAACTGGCTGCCGACGCGGTCACGGCCAAGCTCAAGACGCTCGCCAAGCCGGTGGACATCGCCAAGACCAGCGACATCGTCAACGTCGCTTCCGTCTCGGCCAACAACGACCGCGAGATCGGCAAGATCATGGCCGAGGCCTTCCAGCGGGTCGGCAAGGACGGCGTCATCACCGTCGAGGAGGCCAAGAGCTTCGACACCAACGTCGAGTTCGTCGAGGGTATGCAGTTCGATCGCGGCTATCTGTCGCCGCACTTCGTGACCGATCCCGACAAGATGGTGTGCGAACTGGAAAAACCCTACATCCTCGTGCACGAAGAGAAGATCGGCAGTATCGGCAAGCTCGTCCCGGTGCTGGAGAAGACCGCGCAGACCAAGCGTCCCCTGCTGATCATCTCGGAAGACCTCGAGAGCGAGGTGCTCGCGACGCTGGTCGTTAACAAGCTCAAGGGCGTGCTGCAGGTCGCGGCGGTGAAGGCGCCCGGTTACGGCGATCGCCGCAAGGCCATGCTCCAAGACATCGCGGTACTGACCGGCGCCGAAGCGATTTTCAAAGACCTGGGTATCGAACTGTCCAACATCAACGTCTCGCAGCTCGGCCAAGCCAAGAAGGTCACGATCGACAACGACAACACGATCATCGTCGAAGGCGCCGGCACCCAGGACGCCATCAATGGCCGGATCAACCAGATCAAGGACGAGATCGAAGTCACGACCAGCGACTACGATCGCGAGAAGCTCCAGGAACGCTTAGCCAAGCTTACCGGTGGTGTTGCCCAGATCAACGTCGGCGCCGCGACGGAAGCCGAGATGAAGGAAAAGAAGGCTCGCATTGAGGACGCGCTGCACGCGACTCGCGCCGCTATCGAAGAAGGCATCGTCCCCGGCGGCGGCGTGGCGCTGGTGCGCTGCATCGACGCAATCGAAAAGCTCAAGCTCAAAGGTGACGAGAAGACCGGCGCCGAGATTCTGGCCAAGGCGCTGCGGATGCCCTGCTATTGGATCGCGTACAACGCCGGCGCGACCGCGAATCTCGTGGTCAGCAAAGTTGCCGACGGCAAGGATGGTTTCGGCTACAACGCCGACACCGATACCTACGAAGACCTGATCGCGGCGGGTGTCATCGACCCGGCCAAGGTCACGCGCATCGCGCTGCAGAATGCGGTCAGTATCGCCGGTCTGCTGCTGACGACCGACTGCCTCGTCACCGAGAAGCCCAAGGACAAGGACGAGATGCCAGGCGGCGGTCCGGGCATGGGTGGCATGGGTGGCATGGACGACATGGGCATGATGTAGTCCGAAACGGCGCATTCTCGACCCCGATGGAGCTTGACGCGATGAACCTTCGACAGAACAGACGATGGATTGCCCCTTTGTCGGCGGGCTTGCTGCTGACGATGTTGCTCGTGGCCGGATGCGGCCAGGACATGAGAATCAGCAAGGCTGAGAAGATCGCGCTGACCAAGGACGAACGCATGGAATGGTGGCGCGAGGCGCGCTTCGGCATGTTCATACATTACGGCTTGTACGCCGTGCCCGCCGGGACGTACCAGGGTCAGCGCGTCGACGGGATCGGCGAGTGGATCATGCAGAACGCCCACATTCCCGTCGAGGAGTATGAGCAATTCGCAGGCAAGTTCAACCCCGTCGGATTCAACGCCGACGAATGGGTACGCATCGCCAAGAACGCAGGCATGAAGTACATCGTCATCACGAGCAAGCACCACGATGGCTTCTGCCTGTGGGACTCGCAGGTCACCGACTGGGACGTCATGGACGCGACGCCGTTCCAGCGTGACATTCTCGCGGAGCTGGCCCGGGCGTGCAAGAAGCAAGGTATCAAGCTGTGCTTCTACCATTCGATCATGGACTGGCACCACCCGGACGCGCAGCGATCGTTTTATCCCAACTACAACGATACGTCGAAGTCGAATCCCAACTTCAGCCGTTACGCTGAAGAGTATCTCAAGCCGCAACTCGCGGAGTTGCTGGCCAACTACGGCCCGCTCGGCGTGCTCTGGTTCGACGGCGAATGGATCAAGGACTGGACGGAACCACAAGGCAAGGCGCTGTATGCCTGGCTGCTGGAGATCCAGCCCGACCTGATCGTCAACAACCGTGTCGGTAAGGGCCGCAAAGGCATGGAAGGCCTGAACAAGAGCGACGACGATTATGCCGGCGACTTCGGGACACCGGAGCAGCAGATTCCCGCCAGCGGCTTGCCCGGCGTGGACTGGGAAACCTGCATGACCATGAACGACACGTGGGGCTTCAAGTCCTACGACGAGAATTGGAAGTCCACCGAGGACCTGCTGCGCAAGCTCGCGGATATCGCCAGTAAGGGCGGCAACTTCCTGCTCAACGTCGGTCCGACGCCCGAGGGTCTGATCCCGGCAGCCAGCGTCCAGCGGCTCGAAGCGATGGGCAAGTGGATGGCCGTCAACCGCGAGAGCATTTATGGCACGACCGCCAGTCCCATCGGCGCCCCGGCCTGGGGTCGCTGCACCGCCAAAGACGACAGACTCTACCTGCACGTCTTCGACTGGCCGACGGACGGCCAGCTCGATGTCCCGCTGGCGCAGGCGAGCGTGCGGCAGGCTTACCTGCTCGCCGACAAGAAGAGAGCTCCGCTGCCGGTCGCAGCCGGAGATGAGAACATCGTCATTACCGTTGGCGACGAGGCGCCGGATGCCGTCAATAGCGTCGTGGTTCTCGTCCTCAACGAAGAAGTAAGACGGAAGAATGGAATAGTGGAATAACGGAATGATGGAATAGTGGAACGATGGAATAATGGGATTAGCTCGCACCCAACATTCCAATATTCCAGCATTCCAGAATTCCAAGGGCTATCGCCCCGACAAACGAATTGTCACGAACGAATTGAACGCGTGTTGGTGAAGGAGTAGCAGAATATGAAACTCAGACCATTGGATGACAGAGTCGTAATCAAGCCGTTGGAGGCCCAGGAGAAGACCGCCGGCGGGATTTTCCTGCCGGACACCGCGCGAGAGAAGCAGCAGATCGGCAAAGTCGTGTGGGCCGGCCCGGGCAAGGTCAACGACGACGGCAAGCGCAACGCCATGAGCGTCAAGAAGAACGACGAGGTCATCTACGGCAAGTACATGGGCAACGAGGTCGAGATCGAAGGCGAGAAGTACGTGATCGTGCGCGAGAGCGACCTGCTGGGCATCATCGAGAAATAACGTGCCGAAGGACGCGAGCGGTCGATGTCGCATCGGTCGTCGCAGAGGCTTGATTAGAGGATGAGAAAATGGCAAAGCAATTGATGTTTGACGATGTAGCGCGGACCGCCCTGCGGGACGGTCTGAAAGAGCTGGCGGCCGCCGTGAAAGTCACGCTCGGGCCCACCGGCCGCAACGTCGTGTTGCACAAGAGCTGGGGCTCGCCCAAGGTGACCAAGGATGGCGTCTCGGTCAGCAAGGAGATCGAGCTGCCCCAACCGTTCAAGAACATGGGCGCCAAGATGGTCAACGAGGTCGCTAGCAAGACGTCCGACGTGGTCGGCGACGGCACCACCACATCGATCGTGCTCGCGGAAGCGATCTACCTGGAAGGGCTCAAGTACGTCGCGGCCGGGCTCAACCCGATGGCGCTGAACCGCGGTATCGGCAGAGCGACCGAAGCCGCCACGGCCTTCATCAAGAACGCCAGTGTCCCGGTCAAAGGGCACGCCGATATCGCCAAGGTCGCGACCATCAGCGCCAACAACGACGCTTCCGTCGGCGAGATTCTCGCCCAGGCGATCGATGAGGTCGGCAAGGAAGGCGTGATCGAGGTCGAGGAAGGCAAGGGCATGGAGAACGAACTGAGTGTCGTCGAAGGCATGCAGTTCGATCGCGGCTACATCTCGCCCTACTTCGTGACCAAGGCCGACACGCTCGAAGCGATCATTGAGGACGCCTACATCCTGCTCCACGAGAAGAAGATCTCCAACATCCGCGAGTTCATCCCGCTGCTGGAGAAGATCGCCCAGGTCGGCAGACCGCTGCTGGTCGTCGCCGAGGACATCGAAGGCGAGGCGCTGGCGGCACTGGTTATCAACCGGCTGCAAGGCATATTGAAGGTCTGCGCCGTCAAGGCACCCGGCTTCGGGGACCGCCGCAAGGCCATGCTCCAGGATATCGCCATCCTCACCGGCGCGCAGGTCATCAGCGAAGACCTCGGGATCAAGCTGGAGAAGGTCGAGCTGTCGCAGCTCGGTCAGGCCAAGAAGATCGTCGTCAACAAGGACAACACGACGATCATCGAAGGCGCCGGCAAGAAGAAGGACATCACCGCGCGGTGCGACCAGATTCGCGCCCAGATCGAGAAGACCACGAGCGACTACGACCGCGAGAAACTCCAGGAGCGTCTGGCGAAGCTGACCGGCGGCGTCGCGGTCATCAAGGCCGGCGCCGCGACCGAGACCGAGATGAAGGAACGCAAGGACCTGCTCGACGACGCGCTGCACGCCACGCGGGCGGCGACCGCTGAGGGCGTCGTGCCCGGCGGCGGCACGATCTTCCTCAAGGCGATTCCGGAAGTCGAGAAGGTTCGCGCTAAGGCCAAAGGCGATGAGAAGATCGGCTGCGACATCGTGGCCCACGCGCTGAAGGCGCCGACGGCGCAAATCGCTGACAACAGCGGCGCCGAAGGTGATGTGATCGTCGCCCAGTTGCTCGAGAAGCTGGAAAAGGACAAGAACATTGGCTACAACGCGAATACCGGCGAGTTCGTGGACATGGTCAAAGCCGGTATCATCGACCCGGCCAAGGTGGCGCGCACCGCTCTGGAGATGGCCGCGTCCGTGGCCGGGCTGATGCTCACGACCAACGTCCTGGTCACCGAATTGAAGGACGACGCTAAGGACGCCGAACCCATCGCGGGTTCCGTTCGATAAGTAAGGCAGTGGCGCGGGCCTCGCGCCCGCGGACTTGGACCATCCCGGTCGCGCCTGCTGACAGACAGGACCGGGATGGTCGTGCCACTATGGAAGTTATGGCCAAACGCGATTACTACGATGTCTTGGGGGTCGAGAAGAGCGCCTCGGCCGACGAGATCAAGCGCGCCTACCGGCGCATGGCGATCAAGTATCACCCAGACAAAAACCCGGGCAACAAAGACGCCGAGGCCAAGTTCAAGGAGTGTGCCGAGGCCTACGAGGTCCTCAGCAACCCGGACAAGCGCAAGCAGTACGACCAGTACGGCCATGAAGGGCTCCGCGGTCAGGGCATGCACGATTTCTCGCGGATGAATGTCGAGGACATCTTCAGCATGTTCGGCTTCGACGATTTCTTCGGGGGTATCTTCGGCGGCGCCGGCGGTCGGCAGCGCGCCAGCCGGGCCAGTGGTCCGGCACGCGGCTACGACCTCGAGACGGGCGTCGAACTCACGCTTAGCGAGATCGCCCACGGTGCCGAAAAGACCATCGAGTTCACGCGGCAGGACCTGTGCGGCGAATGTAACGGCACCGGTGCGGCCAGAGGTAGCAAGCCTTCGCGCTGCAGCGTTTGTGGCGGTTCCGGCCAGGTCGCCAAAGGCGGCGGCTTCTTCCAGATGGTCTCGACGTGTCCTCAGTGCCGAGGCACCGGCCAGGTGATTACGAACCCCTGTCCCAAGTGCAAAGGCAGCGGGCGCGTGCCGCGCAAGCGCACCGTCACGATCAAGATTCCCGCCGGCGTCCACGAAGGGCAAGGCATCCGCGTCGCGGGCGAAGGCGAGCCGGGCCGGGCCGGCGGTCCGAACGGCGACCTTTACTGCTACGTGCGGGTCAAGCTCCACGAGTTCCTCGAGCGCGACGGGAACAACCTGATTGCGGTCGTGCCGATCACGTTCAGCCAGGCGGCGCTCGGCGCGACGATCGACGTGCCCAGCCTCAACGGAACGCAGCAGTTGAAGATCCCGCCCGGCACGCAGTACGGCAGCATCTTTCGCATCCGCGGGCAGGGACTGCCCGACATGCGCTCGCACCGGCATGGCGACCAGCTCGTCCAGGTGACTATCGAGACCCCGACGAATCTCAACAGCCGCCAGGAAGAGTTGCTGAGGGAATTCGCCCAGACCGAGAGCGCCAATGTCTCCCCGAAGATTCGAAGCTTCTTTGAGAAACTGAAGAGACATTTCGGTAATCACTGATGAAAGATAAGGACAAAGACAAGAAACCGAAGAGTGCGGAAGCGCAAGCCGAGGCGAAGGAGATGGATTCCTTGCGGCAGGAGCTGGAGCGCGTGCAGGCCGAGCGGGACGACCTTCTCGGCAAGCTCCAGCGCGTCAGCGCCGACTACGCCAACTTCCAGAAGCGTTCCACCAAGCAGATACAGGACTCGGTCGCTTACGAGAAGGAGAAGATCATCAAGTCCTTGCTGCCGGCGGTGGACAACTTCGAGCACATGCTGGCCAAGTCGCACGCGGCCGAGTGCGTCGCGGCGGTCATCGAAGGCGTGCGCATCATCTACGACCAGATGATGGACATCCTCAAAGGTCACGGCGTCGAGCAGATCCAGGCGCTGGACGAAACGTTCGATCCGACCCACCACGAGGCGATGCTCCAGCAGGCTGATCCCGACAAGGCCGACGGCGTCGTGTTGCAGGAATTCCAGAAGGGCTACAAACTGCACGGCCGCGTCATCCGACCGAGCCGGGTCATCGTCAACAAGACGATGTCGCAGGAAGCGTCACCCGCCGAGGAGACCCCGGAAGCGGCAAGTGAAGAACCACCTGAAGGTGACGAAACGACAGACACGGAGTAACGACCATGCCGACGTACGGGTATGCATGTGATGAATGTGGACATGAGTTCGAGGAATTCCACAGCATCAAGGCCAAACCACTGCGCAAATGTCCCGAATGCGGCAAATCCGCGCTGAAGCGGCTCATCGGCACCGGCGCCGGGATCCTCTTCAAAGGCTCGGGCTTCTACGAGACCGACTACCGCAGCGAAAGCTACAAGAAGGCCGCCGAAAAGGAAACCGGCGGCGCCAAGGGCACTGACAAGAAACCCGAAAAGACCGAGACCAAAGCCGCGTCGACCGAAACCAAGACCGACTCGGCAGCCGCGCCGAAGAAGAAGTCGGCATAGGTCCCGTCGGGCGGCGAAGGACCTCGTGTCAGGAAAGGAGTCTGCGATGCGTCTTGCCATGACACTCCTGCTGCTAGCGCTCGTGACGACCCTCGGCGGCTGCACGTCCGCGACCGACCCGGGAAAGCCTGAGACGACGGCTCCACCCGCCGGCGACAGTGAAAACCCGCCGGCCGACACTCTGCTCATCACCGGCACAGTGCGCCACATTCCGCTGGAAGGCGGTTTCTACGGGATCGAGGCCGACAACAACCGCCGGTACGATCCCGTCAACCTGCCCGACGAGTTCAAGCAGGACGGCCTGCCGGTCGCCTGCCGCGTGCGCATCCTGCGCAGCCGCGCCTCCTTCCACATGTGGGGCCAGCTCGTCGAGATCGTCGATATCCGGCGACGTTGACAGGCTCGGTCCGGCGCGGTACAGTCTTGTCGCGTAATCTCGGCAGGAAAGGAGAAGGATGAACATGCAGACAAGACGGATGGCATGCCTGTGCCTGGCTCTGACGGCTGGTCTCGTCTTAAGCGGCTGCGCCAGTTCGATCAATGACGCTCAAGGCCGGCGGGAAGCGATCTACGAATGGGGCACGCTCAAGGCCACCTTGGCGGCGCCGATCGACCAGGTCTATGAGGCGGCGCAGGAGGCGCTCGAAGAGTTGGAACTGAAGGTGCTCGGCGCCGAGCGGGACGGGATCGCAGCCGAACTGGTCTCACGCGATGCGCAGGACGAGCAGGTCTCCATCCGGCTGGAAGCCATGCCTGGCGGCAGGACGCAGTTACACATCAGCGTCGCGATGTTTGGGGACAAGAACAAGTCGGTGGTTTTGCTGAGGCGGATAAAGGATAAGCTGTAGGCCGGACCCCTGGCGCGCACCATACGCCTGCGCGCGACGTCACGACGTCGATCCACCGCACAGCCAGGAAGAGGCCCTGCCGGCTAACAGGGCCATGGTCGTCACGATCCGATCTCTCGCTAGAGAGGGGTTACCTTGGTCGCGCACGGGCCTTTGCGTCCCTCGCCGACCTCGAACTTGACCTTCTGGCCTTCATCGAGCGACGCATAGCCGCCCGTCTGAATCTCCGAGTAGTGAACGAACAAATCGTCGCCGCCCTCGTCCGGGGCAATGAAGCCGAATCCCTTCGTGGAATTGAACCATTTGACCGTGCCTGTGCTCACCTGTCGTTCTCCTTCGCCTGTCTCCAGGTCGCTCGAACCGCATCTCTCACTCTGGGCTTACCGGCAACGTGCCCCGAGAGACCTGAGAGCACACGCCATGGAAACGTCACTCTACCGAAAGGCGGTCGAAAAGACCAACAAAATCCTGGGGCATTTCAGATAAACAGGTTGACGCCGGGCGGCTCGACTTCAGTTCTTTTCTTGAACGGAGGTCTCACCTGTGTCGCTCTTCATGTCCTGGGCCAGGCTCGCTGCACCGTTGGCGCCGACGGCGGCGCAGTAGGTTTTGTAGCCTCCCGTCAGGTTGCGGGCGGAGAAACCACGCTGGTTGAGGATGCGGCAGGCCAGGTAACCGCGCAGGCCCACCTGGCAAACGACCAGAAGTTCCTTGTCCTTGGGGATCGTGTCGAGACGGCTGCGCAGCTCGTCGAGAGGGATGTTGACGGCGCCTGGAACGGTCCCAGCCTGGACCTCGCCTGGTGTACGCACGTCGATCAGGCGCTGGTTGTCGCGCGGGTTGAGCACGTCCTCGACGTGGCAGACCGGCATGTCCCCGACGATGGCATTGGCGGCGACGAAGCCGGCGTAGTTGACCGGGTCCTTGGCGGAGCCGAAAGGCGGTGCGTAGCACAGCTCGAGGTCCTGCAAGTCGAAGACCGTCATGCCGGCCCGCAGCGCGACAGCGATCACGTCGATCCGCTTGTCGACGCCTTTGGTGCCGACACACTGGGCGCCGAGGACCTTGCCGGTTTGCGGCTCGAACAGCAGCTTGAGACTAAGCTGGCTGGCGCCGGGATAGTAGCCGGCATGGCTGGCCGGGTGGACGTAGACCTTCTCGTAGGCAATCTGCTGTTTCTTGAGGCTCTTCTCGTTCATGCCGGTGGTCGCGACCGCCAAGTTGAACACCTTGCAGATGGCCGTGCCCTGGGTTTTGCCATAGCGGCTCTCACGGCCAAAGATCGTATTCGTTGCGATGCGTCCCTGGCGATTGGCCGGTCCGGCCAGCGAAATCACCGTTGGGTGGCCACCCACAAAATCGGTCACCTCGACCGCGTCGCCCACCGCGTAGATGGCAGGGTCGCTCGTACGCATGTGCTCGTCCACGACGATCCCACCGCGACCGCCAAGTTGCAGACCCGCGTCGCGCGCCAGCGTAACCTCGGGCCGCACACCGACCGCCATAACGACCAGGTCGGTCTCGATGCGCTTGCCGTCGCTCAACAGCATGGAGACAGTCCCGCCCTGCTCCGTCACCTCCGTGACACTCGTGCCGAGATGCAGATCGACGCCATGCAGGCGCAGCTCTTCGTGCAGCGGCGCCGCCATCTCCGGATCGACGGTGCCCATAACGGAAGGCTCCAGTTCCACGAGCGCAACGATCAGGCCTCGATCGACAAGCGCTTCGGTCATTTCCAGACCGATATAGCCTCCGCCGACCACCACGGCACGCTGGGCTCCCTGCTGCTCCACCGCTGTCTTGATCGCGTCCATGTCGGGAATCGAGCGCAGCGTGAAGACGCGGGAAGACTCGATTCCCGGAATGTTCGGGCGCACCGGCTCGGCGCCGGGACTGAGGATGAGCGCGTCGTAGGAAATCTGGTAGTCCCCGCCCTTGGCCAGGTCGCGCACCGTCACCTCGTGCTTGGCGCGGTCGATGCGCGTGACCTCGCTGCGCGTGCGTACGTCGATGGCAAACCGCCGGCTCATCATCTTGGGGGTCTGCACCAAGAGCCTGTCGCGCTCGCGAATCTGGCCACCGATGTGGTAAGGTAGGCCGCAGTTGGCAAACGAAATGTATTCTCCCCGCTCGAACATGACGATCTCGGCGTCTTCGCTGAGCCGCCGTGCCCTGGCTGCCGCCGAGGCGCCACCGGCTACCCCGCCGACGATCACGATACGTTTTCTCTGACCCATATAGGTCTCCAAATGAAAGTGGACTGCTTCTGCGACAGCCTTAATTGGACTTGGCGGTACACACACGTAACCGTCTCCCGGTTGGGGTTGCGCGGCTCGTCCCGTCGGGCGGTTGCGTGGAGGCGTGCCGCGCTACGCCAGACTCAACCGAAACGAGCGTCGCAACCCCAACCGGTCGCCGCCCGTTCACCCACTGCTCACGGGACCACGCGGCACTATGCACCGCAACTGGCCTTGATACACTCGACCAAGCGCGGCAGACGCGGCGACAGAATCTTGTAGTACACGGTGCGGCCCCTTCTCTCGCTCGACAGCAGCCCGTGCCCTTTGAGCAACCTGAGGTGCTCGCAGGTCTGGTTGGCCGACGTCTCGCAAAGCCGCGCGATCTCATGGACCGCAAACTGGCCCTGCATGAGGATGTGGGCCATTTTCAGCCGCACCGGATGAGCCATGACTTTCAGGCATTCGGCCGCATCGTCCAGCACCTCATCCGGCAGCAAGTCCAGTTCTTGCGCCATCGTCATTCCTTTCACACGCATACTACATATCTATATATCGAAAGGTTTGGATATGTCAATATATTATTGCAGGTTTTTATGCCTGCGTGCTGTGTTCCGCCGGCCTGCCCTCAAGGTTGCCGGTAGAATTCCACCTCGATGATGTTCAGGGTGCCTCGAGCGGCGCGGTCGCTGCGGAGAGTTGCCGCTTCGTCCTTCTGGCCGGTGATTTCGACGATGTTGAAGGCATCCCGGTCGCGGTTGGCGCCGACAAGCTCGACGGTGACGCTCTTGCCGGTCACAGGCGGGAAGCTGACCATGTAGTAGCCGAGGTTCCGCTCACTGTCGCCTTTGAGAACTTCCCGGCCGTCGACGGTGATGCGCAGCGGATAGCTGCGCGTGCGCCAGCCGCTCAGCTTGAGGCCGATCTCGCTGACCGGCGCGGGCTGATCGAACTCGTAGGTGATCCACGCGGTGTTCAGGCTCCCGTCGTTGGACCAGCCGGTCGTTTCGTTGTCGTCGAAGCTCAAAGCGGCCCGGTCCTGGTTCACGCCGGCCGACGCGCTAACGATGGGCACCGAAACGCGCGAAACCGTGAACGAAGGCCCTGTCGGGGTGGGACCACGACCGAGGTAGGAAGGCAGGCCGCCAGCCGGGAAGGTCCGCGCCAGCCCGTCGATGACTTCGACGGCCCTGGAAGAGATTTCAACCGAGGCGGGTTTTAGCCCCTCGGCGTTGGCGCGGACAACGATCTTACCTGCCTGGGTCGTCGATCGGATCAGGGCTCGATTGACGCCGCACTCGACCGGAAAGCTCGTGGCAAGAATGTAGTTATCCGGCCCCTGGGCAATCCCGCCCCGCCACCCGGCCGGACCATCCACGGTGAAGTCGATTGTGTTCAAGGCTGTCGGGCAACGTCGGCCTTCGGCGTCAACCACCTCGACCTCGATCAGAGCCATGTCAGCACCGTCGGCGCGCAATCCGCCGGGTCCGACATGAACGGTCAGGCGAATGGCCGTTGGTGTGCCGGTGGTCTGCTTCTCGGCCTCGCAGAGCTTGCCGCCCTGCCCATCATAGCCGACCGCCTTGACCGTTCCCGGCTCCCAGACAATCTCCTTGAAGGTATAGAGGAACCGGTAGCTCTGCGCGCCGAATCCCCTCGAGACGCCATTGACGAACAGTTCCACTTTGTCACTGCTGGAGACAACGTAAACGTCTTTCGTCGTCCCAGGTCGGTAGTTCCAATGCCCCATGATGTGGATACCGTCCGGGTCCGGGTCCACCCAGCCGTCCCACATCACCTGATGGGCGAAGTAGCCATCCTTCGGAATCCGCATGGGATCGACCTCGCCGCTGCGGCGGTAGTTCTCAGCCCCGCGAAAGTGGGTGTTGGTGTCAGAGAAGATGATATTGCAGCCGCCACTGCTGACCCGCGTGCCCGTCCCGGGGCGCTGGCGCCAATAGTCGTACCAGCGCACCACGTCTTCGATTGCGTGCGAATCCTGGTTGCGGTTGTACTCACGTGCAGGCGCATTGCGGTAGAGAGGGCCGTCCCCATCCTGGTGGTATGGCGGGGAGAACTCGTCCCAGTACTTCCGCAGCCCCTCATCGCGCGAATATTCCGTCGCCCACAGTGGCTTGCCGGCGCTCTTGTTGATGTAGAGCATCTCGCCGCCGTACTCGGCGACCTCGCTGGCGAGCATCTCACGCGCGCCGACCGCGCGCCCGCCGTGCGGGTCGTACCTGTCGCGCAGGTTCTTGAGCTCCTGCATGTGCTCTTCGCTGATGTTCTCGTTGCCTCCCTCGTAGAAGAAGACACTGGGGTTGTTGCGATTGTAGATCATCGCGTCGCGCATCAGCTCGACGCGCTGCTCCCACTGACGGCCTCTGGCATCGTTTTCGGCATCTCCGGCCGGCAGCATCTGGATCAATCCCACGCGGTCGCAGGACTCCACATCCTGCTTCCATGGCGTGATGTGCATCCAGCGGACGATATTGCCGTTGCCCTCGACCATCATGCGATTGCTGAAGTCGCTCAGCCAGGGAGGCACCGACATGCCGACGGCCGGCCATTCGTTGCTGGTCCGCTGGGCGTATCCGTGAAATTGGATCACGCGATCATTGAGCTTGACCATGCCGTGGCCCAGTTCCAGCTTCCGAAATCCGGTCCGTGTGCGGACTACGTCGACCGGTTCGCCGTCGGCAGTCACGATTGTGTAGACGTTGTAGAGATAGCCGTATCCCCAGCTCCAGAAGTCCAGCCCGTCCACACGCCCGCTCGCCTTGACGGTCACCGTCTGGCCGGGCGCCACCGCAACCGCGGGCCCCGTCAGCCTTTTGGCAACCCGACCGTCCATGCCCTCGATCACCACCTCGTAGCCGAGCGTTCCCGGTGAGCCGTGCTCGTTGCGCACCTGCGCTTCGGCGGTGATGGTGGCCACCTTGCCTGCAATGTCGAAGTCCTGCGCATAAACGTACACGCCGGTCGTGCCCAGCGTCGAATACAAAGGCAGCGTCTGGTACAGTCTGTCGGTGACGTGCAGGTAGACGTTTTTCGGGATGCCGCCATAGTTGGCGTTGAAGTTCCTGTCGCTCCACTGGTACCTGGTCCCGGTGGCTTTCTCACGATAGTCCCACGAACTGTCGAGGCGCACGGCCAGGACATTCTCCTGCGGCCCTACCTTCACGGCTTCAGTGACATCGAAGCCGACCGCCATCGCGCCGTTCTCGTGCCGGCCGATGAACTGGCCATTCAGGTAGAATTCGCCGGCCTGGCGCACGCCCTCGAACTCGAGAAAGACCTTGCGGCCCGCATAGTCAGCCGGGATCTTGAAGTGCTTGCGATACCAGGCGACACCGGTAGTCAGCTCGTGAATGGACTTCCGGAAAGCCTCGTCCTCGTTCCAGGCATAAGGTAACGTCACCTGTTTCCACCTGGTGTCATCAAAGTCCATGGCCTGCGCCCGGTTCGGATCACCCACGAGGACTCTCCAGCCCGCATTGAAATTGAACGTCACCCGCCTGCTCGCAGGCGGGCTATACGCCAGAGCCGCGCCGTGAATCCCGACCAAAGCCAGAAACACGCCCAGGAGAATCGGTTGAATCGTCTTCATTGTCACACTCCAGTTCTCTTTCAGAACAGCGTCTTGAATGCCTCCGGCTGCCCGCCTCCTTGAAAAAAGCCGCCGCGACAACGCGAAATCCACGGTCTTCGTACCATACCGCACCGACCGCGTGGGTGCAAGATCAGGTAAAGAGGACGGCGGCATACACGTATCTCTTTTACTTACAACGATTTGCCGCTGACGAGCGATCACGCAGAAGAAAGTCCCTGTTTTTTGCTTGCAATAGTTCGATATAGTACTATTCTATAGCGAACGAGTTTTGGCTTCTGTGGAGTTGTATCATGAAGGAGCGTGAGATCGTGCGACGATGTGTATTCTGTTTGCTCGTGTCAGTTCTTTGTGCGCCGGTGGGCCGGGCGGAAGTCCTACACGTGGACGCTCGAACGGGCCGTGACGATGCCCCAGGGACGAAGGATAGACCGCTGAGAACGCTAGAACGTGCAGCAACCCTCGTGAATGCCCGCACCACCTCCGGCCCTGCGACCATCGTCATCTCCCCCGGCCTCTACAGTCTCAACCGCTGCGTGGTCTTTGCCTCGGATCGGGCTTTCACCGAGCACGACCGGCTTACGATCAGGGCTTCTGTCTTGCCGGACGACCTCCAGTGGCGCGCTGATCTGATGCCTGTGATTGTCTCAGCCGAGAATTTAGGTCGGTCGGGAGCGCCTGGCCGCGTGAGCGAGACGTATAGCTTCAAGATACAGACCAGCCACGCGACCGTCCAAGGCCTGAAGTTCCTTGGCAATCCCCTCCTGCACAACTGGCATTGTTGCATCGAGCGCCTCGGCGAGAAGCTCGATGATCTGCTTGTGACGCAGTGCGTGTTCGCCGGCAACGCCAGAACCCCAGATATCTACTGCGCCGCTCTAGCCACAGGTGATCGTTTCATCGTGGACCACTGCACCTTTTCCGGTTGTCACGCATGCACGGTGTTCTGGGACGGCCCCGAAGGAATCGGAGGCAACGGTTGCGCCATGCGTTACTGCCTCGTTCGAGATGCTCGCATCTCGGCGGTCTGGACCTGCCAGACTGCGAAGGACTTCGAGTTTCACCACAATGTCGTGACTGACAGCGAATACCTTTGGATGCGTAAACCGGGTGACCAGCAGACTTACCGCATGCGCGATTGCGTTCTTATCGACAACGAGCATCTCTCCGGCTACGGGACCGCCGCCGGTCCAAGCGGCCAGACTGGACCCGAGGTGAGCTTCGACAGAAGTAACGTCGTCACCGAAGGTCGAATTGCGTTCACATCGACCCCGCCCCTGCGCCTCGTCGAGAATTCCGTCGGCCGTGGCTTGGGCGCGGGCCTATTCAAAAGCCAATGAGGAGTGAAACTATGAGCGATCCCGGGAGCGAGATCAGAAGTATTGTCGGGAGGATCAACCGGACCTGCACGCAGCGCACAGGCTTCGACGCGCTGGCGAGCCTCTTCCACCAGGACGCGGTGATGGTCCAGCCGGACTTCACGGCGCGGGCGATGGGTCGTGACGCCTGTCTGAAGAACTACGCCGATGCATGCTCCCAGATGAAATTCGAGAAGTTCGACACCGCCGATCAGCAGATCGACGCTTTCGGTGGCACGGCAGTCATGTCGCAGCGGTACAATTGCGTCTGGGAATTCAAGGGCAAGACGTTCACGGATGATGGACGCGAGATCTTCGTATTCGTTCAGGATGGGACGGACTGGAAGGTGGCCTGGCGGACACTGATTCCCGGAACGAGGCAGGTCGAGGCCGGCCCGGCCCAACGGCTCCAGACGAGCGAGAGACAAGACGTAAGGGAGACGTCTCTCCATTTGATCGCCACCGTTCCCGTCTGTGGGTTCACCACGCTGGATGCTGATGGTTACCCTCACACAACCACGATGTACAATTTACGCTGCGCCGCCGAGTACCCAAGCCTGGTGGACTTGCACGCCGCAGAGGACAACGACTTCTGCATCTACCTGGCGACAGCCAACCAGTCCGCCAAGATGGCGCGCCTGAAGGCCAACCCGAAGGTCTCGCTGTACTTCTCCGACGCGGACCAGTTCATCAGTCTGATGCTGGGCGGAGACATCGAGGTCATCGAGGACCAAACCGTGAAGGACCGTGTCTGGCAGGAGGGCTGGACGATGTACTTCCCGAGCGGTCGGCAGGGCCCGGAGTACGGCGTGATCAAGTTGGCTCCGAGCGTCGTGAAGGGCCGATGTCGAAACCGATCATTCGTGATTCAAGGAGGCGGCTGAGAGTAGAAAGGGAAACGATGAGGAAGGCAGCTTTGGCGATCATGACTCTGCTTTGCAGCTTCGCGGAGGCGGAGGCTCTTCAGGTTGTCACGCCGGAGTCCGTGGGACTGTCGGCCGAGCGGCTCGCGCGCATCGACGAGACATTTCGACGATTGGTGGATGACGGCCAAATCGCAGGCGCTTCGCTGCTCATCAGTCGCCGGGGACAGGTCGCGTACCGACGCGACTTGGGATTCATGGACGTGGAGAACGAGAAACCCATGGCTTCGGACGCCATCTTTCGCATCGCGTCAATGACCAAGGCGCTCACATCGGTGGCGGTTCTGCAACTCTTCGAGCAAGGACGATTCATGCTGGACAACCCGGCGGCCAGGTTCGTCCCGGTCTTGAAGACCATGCGCGTGATGGACCCCAATCAGACCGGCGCCGAACCCGGCCGGCCCCGTACGGTCGCTCTAGCGCGTGACATCACCATCCGCGATCTGCTGCGCCATACCGCCGGCATCTACGGCGGCTCACGTTACACCCAGGCAGGATTGCGTAACTGGACCGGTTCATTGCAGGGATTCGTGGATCGATTGGCGAGCGTGCCGCTGGACTGTCAGCCTGGAACGCGCTTTCAGTACGGCTATTCGACCGACGTCCTGGGATACCTGGTCGAGGTGGTCTCGGGTAAGCCTCTGGACGAGTACTTCGCCGAGCACATCCTGACGCCGCTGGATATGAGAGACACAGGTTTTGTCGTGCCTCCCGATAAGGTCTCGCGCTTGACGAATCACTATAGCTTCGCCGGTGGCCAATTGGTGTGCAAGGAAGAGGCGGCCACGAGTCCGTTTCTCAAGCGCGCCGAAGCCCTGTCCGGCGGAGGCGGATGGAGCTACAGCTATCCCGGCGTCGTGAGCACGGTACGCGATTGGTGGCGGTTCATGGAGATGCTCCGCCATCATGGCCAGCTCGACGGAGTCCGCATCCTGAGCCCAACTACGGTCAAGCTGATGTGTTCGGATCACTTGGGCGCGATCCCAGGCGCCTTCGAGCCGGGCGCCGGCTTCGGTCTGGGCGTCGGAATCGTCACGGATTCGGTCAAACACGGACAACTCGCGAGCAACGGTACCATCTACTGGGCCGGCGGCCCGCACAATACCTACCACTACGTCGATTTCAAAGAGCAGATGTGTGGCATCCTCTTCATGCAAACCGAACCGTGGAACCATTTGGACCTCATGCGGCGTTTTCTCGTGCTGTCGCACCAAGCCATTCAAGAATGATAGGAGACTCCCATGCGTAAGACAGTGTTTGCCGTCATCGTTATCACCGGCGCTATAGTGCTCGCCTCACAGGCGGGCCGCTCTTCAATTCCCGATCAGGTCGCCATCGAGAAGGCGGTCCTCGCCGCTCATGCGAAGATGGGGGAGGCGGAAGAAGCCCTGGATGCCGAGAAGTTCTTCGCTTCCATCCCCGACTTCGACAAAGGCCTGATTATCCAGGACGGCGTGCTCTTCAAGACGCGACGGGAAGCCCTCGATACCGTCAGCGTGGGTTTTCAAGGAGTCTCGAAGATCGAGCGCGCGTACGACCAGACCTACGTCACGGTGATCTCGCCGGAGGCCGCCCTGCTCACGGGCAGCGGCACGTCTTCGGTGACGCTGTACGACGGCCGCGTGCTTACCGGCCCGTTTGCAGTCTCCATGCTGTTCGTCCTGCGCGATGGCCGGTGGCAACTGCTGCATGGCCACTACTCCCTGCCCAATCCCCGATAGACTCTCGTCGAGCGGAGGCAAACATGGAAAAGTGCCTGAACAACAGCAACGAATACCCCGATGATGAAGTCCTGAGTCACTATCTCGGCAACGTGAAGAACATATGGGATTCGTTCCTTGCCCTTCTCCAGGAGAGCTACCCCTCGTTCTCGGGCGAATGGCGCTATTACCGAGACGGCAAGAGCTGGCTCTACAAGGTCACCAAGAAGAAAAAGACGATATGTTGGGTCTCCGTCTGGACCCAGGCGTTCAAGGTGGCCTTCTATTTCCCCGACAGAGCGGAAACGCTCATCGTAGCGAGCAAGCTGAAGAGAGGATACGTCGATCAGTTCGTCGGTAGCAGGAGGTATGGGAAGATCAGAGGCGTGACAGTAACCGCTAGGAAATCAACAGATCTGAATGCGATAAGGAAGCTGATCGACATCAAAGAGCAGGTGAAGTAGCACCTTTGACAAAGTCAATGAAACAACAACGCCAGGCCGGCTTCCTCCTGGCCAAGATACGCCAGGTGGGCGAGCGGGTCTTCCTGCGCCGGCTTAAGGGCTCGGGCATCGAGATCAATCCCGCGCAAGGCCGGATTATGTTCGCACTCTGGCAGCGGGACGGAGTATCCATTCAAGAGTTGGCCAGAAAGACGCAGTTGGGCAAATCGACCTTGACGAGCATGCTCGACCGGCTCGAAGCGATGGGCTACATCCAGCGCCGGCGCTCCGAAGACGACCGGCGGAAGATCATGATCTACCGGACTGAGAAAGACAGGGCGCTGGAGAAGCAATACGCGGACCTGTCGGAGCAGATGACGGAGCTCTGGTACAAGGGCTTCGACGAGACCGAGATCGAGCAGTTCGAGGCATACTTGGGACGGATTCTGGACAACCTCGTGGCGTGCGAGAAGAACGATGGCTAAAGCGCGTATGAAACAGACGGACGTGACAGGCGGCGAGAGGAAGTTCCAAGGCTTCTCGCGTGCGAGCTTTACCTTCCTCAAGAACATCCGCACGCACAACGACAAGACCTGGTTCGAGGCTCATCGCCGCGAGTACGAGCAACACCTGCTGAATCCTCTGCGTGACCTCGTGACGGACCTGGCGGATTTCGTGCTGGGAATCGACCTGTCGTTCGAGGTGGCACCGGCGGTGAACAAGACCATCTCGCGGATCTACCGCGACACGCGGTTCTCCGAAGACAAGTCCCCGTTGCGGGATTGCGCATGGATCGTGTTCAAGCGCCCGGGCAAGGATTGGGCACGCTACACCGCCGGCTATTTCCTGGAGATCAACGCGACCTGGTATCGCTACGGCCTGGGTTTCTACGACGCCGCTCCCGACGTCATGGCCCAGTTCAGGCGCCAGATCGACGATGACCCCGAGTCCTTCCTCAAAGCGGTTGCGTGGTTCGACAAGCAAGATCCCTTCGCTCTGGAGGGTGAAACGTACAAGCGTCCGCGCGGCCAGGACAAGCCTGAGCCCATCCGCACCTGGTACAACTACAAGAGCTTCTACCTCTCCTGCAACCGCAAGATCGACCAAGCCATCCTCAGCGCACGGCTCGTCGATGACCTGAAGGCCGGCTTCGGCATGACCGCCCCGCTGTACCACTATCTGCTCAAGACCGTCCAGAGCCTCCCCTGACAACGGCACGTCGCGGTCCGGCGCCTGCGGTAATCTCCAGGGCGGCATCTTCGAGTCGGCCTCAGGCAGCGGCAACGAAGAGCGGCACTCGCTTTCTTCACCGGCCAACAAGGCCAGTTCCGGACAAACCAACGACTCCTCGGGCTTCCGCTACTCTAAACCAGAAGGCGGCGCTACAGAGCAGCGCCTCTTCCGTCGTCACGCAGGGTGATATCCAGACCTGTGGGGACCGTCGAAAGCTGTGGCATTGAGCCTCTGATTCTCCTGCCGTTAACGCCTACGTAAGTGACCTGCGAATAGGGTGAGCCCAGTTCAAACCGCCCTTGCTCGTCGGTGAGTACAAAATCCTGGAACTCGGCTTGAGCGTCGGGGTCTTCGCAGGTTAGTGTCACATCCATTCTCGCTACAGCGCTGCCGTCTTCACGAACAACCGTCCCGGCCAGGCGGTAGCGTCCTTCGAGACTGACATTCAGCACTCGGGACTGACCGGCTGTGACCGTAACCGAGTTGATCGTGACACAGGGCTGCCCTCGGCCCTTGGGATTGCAGATGAGTTGGTATGGGCCCGAAGGGATATTGGCGAAATCGTAAGAGCCGTCTTCAGCGGCAACTTCAACGATGCGCTCACCCTTGTCGCCGAACAGACACACTTCATAGCCCCTGCCGGCAAGACCATCCGTTCCGACCACCTTGCCCTGCAAAACCGCAGACGGTGGCTCGTAAGGCGCCAGGTTCTTCGTCGCCTCGTCCCATTGCCTGGCGAGATCGTCGGCAGCCGGTATCTGCACAAGTGCCGACTCGTACTTGCCCACGCGCGCCTTGGCACTGTGGGCGCGTCCTGGCTCGATCGTAGGTTCGTATTCGCTCAGGCGGAGAATCCGCACCTCCTGCTGGCCCGGCCGAAGCGGGCCTACCGGCCCAACCCACACCATTTGGGTCAGGCGTCTCTCAGTTCCATCGACGACGAGCGAGGGAAAGGCCACCGCCTGGTTCGTGAGTTCGGGATCGATGGGGCTCGGCCTGACGGCGCGGATGCCAAGGAGCATAGGACTCCCACCCGGCGGCACCGGCAAAGGAACCAGGCTCAGCGTTGGCTCGGCACTTGGATCGTATTGGGAATCGAGCCTCAGACGGGCCGCGTTGGAGCATCGAGCATTGCCATAGCAGAAGGCCAGAAGATATTCTCCGTCGGGCAATTCTCCGATCCGTCGTCTCATTTCTGGCGTCAGCCCGGACGGTGTCCAGCCACTCTCAGGGAAGTAGATTCTTGCCACTCGTTGCTGGTCGGCCGCCCGGCGAATTTCAAGATCACACGCGGGAAAGGGAACAGACCTGTACCCAGGGGGCGCCGGCACGGGGCTGACCTGAATCGCATGGTGATACTCGGCTAAGCTCCGGATCGGACTGCGCGGCAGGAACGTAATCCAGACACCTTCATGCGAATTCGCCACAGATGCCGACTCGAACGGGATGGACGAAAGACCGAACTGTGCCAACCTCTCGGGCGAGACAAACTCGACGTGACCATCGAAGAAGACCACGGCGGTGCCATCGGAATCGACGGGGCCTGTCCTCCAGTACGCCAGAGGTTTATCCGCAGGATCCCGGACTTCCAACTTGGCCCCCTTACCCAGATACACGAAGTTGTCTCGCATCCAGGCAAACCTGGCTTCATCACCTGTATACGGCCTCAACGAACCCAGGTCATCTGCGAGTGTACTGTCGTGCTCATGCGCGTACATGATCGCGGCCAGCCCCAGAAAGCGGAGACGCTGCATGGCGCTCTTCCTGGAAATGAGGCCAACCCGTTCGAGCTGCTCCGGAGTCTCAAAGGCCACGTGGCAATCCAGATACAGGACGTTGGTGCCGAGGTTCCCTTCAAGCAGCGTCTTGTCGTAGGCCATCACGGTGTCGGGAGGCATACGCTCCGTCTTGCCCTGGCCTGCGTATTCGGTATTCGCCTTGAGCCATGCGAGATCTTCGGGACGGAGATAGGACGTCATTTGATCGAGGCTGTCAGGAAACGTTCCGTGATCTACCGCGTACACTAGCAGCGCCTTGCCCAGGTTCGCGAACCGGCGTGCGGACTCGACCCGCCCAGCCAGAGGCGATTGGACGTCGCGGCGGATGCCAAGCTCCGCCAATCGATCCGGGTGCTCGAACGTTACCGCAGTGTTGAGGTGCAACACGTTCGTACCTGTGCCGCTTTCGATGAGCGTTTTGTCGTAAGCGACCGGGCGCTCGGGGTTGTTCGCCACGGTCACACCTTTGCCGAGGTACGCCACGTTGCTGTACAGCCAGGCGAATCCCACGCCGCTGTACTCCTTCACACCCATCAGACTGTCGGGCAGTCTGTCATCGTGTTCGTTGGCATAGAACAGCAGCGCCTTGCCCAAATCGGACAAGCGCGTCGCCGATTCGACCAGCTCTGCTTCGGATGGCTCGCTCGCCAACGCCATGCCGATCTGTTCAAGCCGCTGCGAATCCTCGAAGGCAACGTGCGCGTCAAGGTACAGGACGTTTGTCCCATTCCCGTCCGCCATCATCGTCTTGTCATAGGCCAGTACCTCCCCTGGATAGTCGGTGGCCTTCATGCCTTTGCCGACGTATTGCACGTGCTCTCGGAGCCACTGTAGCGTGTCCTGATCGACCTCCGACCGCAGGTCTTCGAGACTATCCGGAAACGTGTCATCATGGTCATTGGCCCAGATCATCAGCGCCTTGCCCAGTTCCGCCAGCCGCGTCCCCGATGCGGTGCGCCACTCGACATCGACTGCCTGACCTGATCCCAGTCCACCTGCATTCTCTCTCTCCTGCGGTTGCTTCGGGTGGATCACGATCTGCAGAATCTGCTCCCCTTCAAACCAGAACAGCAGCCCGTTTTGTCCGTAGAAGATCTTGCTGTTTTCCGATCTGCCGCGCAGGCCCGCCCGGGTGTAGAGTATCTGATCGCCGAAGTGCTTGGTCAGATCGAGGACGGTTTCCTCTTTCAACGGCGGGCCATAGACATGAAACACATCGGTCTTCGTGGAAGCCATGGAAATGCCCGAACGAAGGGGTCCCTTGAATCCTCGGTTGAGACGTATCTCTGCCAGCATATTCGTATCCAGACGCAGCCAGAAGTCCAAACCATAGCTTCCCTTGTAGCTGAGCCACCACCCGGTCTCCCGGCTCTTGGTCTCCCTTTCGGGCTCTCCCAACTTGGACTTGATCAGTTCGGCCGTGCAGTTGGGATCCCCAACGACAAGGCCATCGAAACCAACACCCTCCTCGACGACAGCGTGAGCGTATTCGGCCTCGTCAGTCAGCCCAGCTATCACCTGCACGTTCGTTCGCGTTCCAGGTCGCAGCGAAACTCCGCGGAACTCGGCCCATTCGTACGGACGCACCTGGAATTGAAACTCCTTGATCTGGCTAAGCTTGAGGTCGCGGAAACGGGCCGTGAACTGGTCGACGTTTCCCGAGGCAACGGATCCACACCAGCCCGAATGTACTGTGCCCTCCAGATCAACCGCGACAATCCTCTCGGCACGGTCTTTGCGCCATTGGGTAGACGCGATGATATGTATACGGTCGGAATCCGCGAAGGCCTGCGACCACAGGACGCCGGTTCCACGGCCGATACGCATGCTCCCGCCGTCATGGGTCGATATCGTGCCCCACGCGCCGGTGGCAACGCCGATGCGAATGGAGGTGGACGTTCTTCCCGCTTCCATGTCGGAGATCGCCGCGGTGCCATTCTCCAGAACACTGCCCTGCGCATCCTCGACCTGGCAGGAGCCTTCCCAACCCGTCGATCCTTCGATGGTGCGCCACCGGATATCGAGGTCTTCTGGCCCGGTTACTTTCACCATGAATCCGTAGTCGCCCGGCCCAGGGTGCGTGTTCGATTTGGCCGCATAGATCTCATCGGAGAGCTTCGTTCCATCCGGCCTCCAGCAGCGCCGGCCTCCCACCGGCCAACTGCAAACGCCCAGCAGTTCAACCGTCACACCGCCGGGCAAGCGAGCGACAGAAGCATCGTTTCGACGCTCGCTGTTCTGCCCTCGTGCCATCGGCAACAGTGCCGCCGCTGTCATCAGAATCGCCGCGATCCCTGCGAATCCAATCCTCGCACGCTTCGGTATCGGTCTGGTCAACATGTGTTTGATCCTTCCTTCTAACGACTTCTTCGACTCGGCTACGCCGATCAGGCGTAAGGCCAGGTTGGCTCGGAAGAAAGCCATCTCCGCAATGTCAATCAGGGTCTTGCTGTAGCTCTTGGCCTCCGCGCCAAGAGCCACGAGCACCATCTCGTCCACCGCCTGCTCGCGGACGCGCCGCACGATCGCGTGCGCCACCCAGACCAGCGGATTGTAGAAGTAGACCACCTGCAAGAGCGTCTGGCCCAAGTTCACCCACAGGTCACCGCGCTTGATGTGGGCCAGCTCGTGGATCAGGACCGCCCGCAGGCTTTCACCTGAGAGCCTCACCAGCAGGGAAGCCGGGATCAGGATTGTGGGCCGGACCAGGCCGCACACGGCCGGGCTGAACGTGTTGGGCGACACCCTCAGTCCGATCCCTCGGTCGACGCCGATCTGCCGCGCGCATCGCTCCAGCGTCTCCATCAGGTCATCGTCGGCCGTGTCGCTCTGGGCGATCAAACCTCTCACGAAGAACGCACGTTGCACGAGCAGCAGACCGAATACGACGAGCCCAACCAGCCAGAGGGCGAAGACCACCGCCTGCCACGTGAGCGCTGGGGCCGCTGCGGTCGGCGCGATTGCCTCAGGGGAGACCTGCGACGCGGGCAAGACCTCCATCGGCTCACGCGGCAGCGGTGAAACTGCTCTGGGAGGAGAAACCGGCGGCGTCACGACGGGCAAAGGCTCTTCCGCGACCGGCGTAACAGCAGGCGTCTCGACGTCCAGCCAGTAACCAACACCGGTCGGTAGCGCCAGCGTCGGCGGCAGGACGAGTTTGACGAATACGAGCATCCACAGCCAATAGCGAACGGACGCTCGGACGCGCTTGCGGATGAGCAGATCGACGAGCGCCAGTGCCGCCATCAGCGCGCCGGTCTGCACAAGCATGGCGCCGGCATAATCGCGGAACGCCCTACCGCTATCATTCAGGAAGATCACGAGCTGATTCATGGTTGAAACCTCCGCGCATATCCCCGGTTTCGATTACCGACCACGCTTCTTGGTTTCCGTCTTGTCCACAAGCTGGCGCAACTGCGACGCTTCGTCGGCGGAAAGCCCCTCGTGCTCGATCAGGAATTGCATCATCGGGGTCAGCGCCCCGTCAAAGGCACGCTTGAGCATCTTGCGAAACTCCGCCCGCTTGGCCTGCACCTCGCTGATGCTGGCGCGAAACAGTTGCAGGTTGCGGATCTTCTCGATGGCAAGGAAGCCCTTCTCCGCCATGCGGTCCATCGTCGTCTTGACGGTGCTGTAGGCCCAATCCTTGCTGCCGGCCAGCGTTTCCTGGACCGTGCCGGCCGTGCAGGGCTCCTTCTCCCAAACGACCTTCATGATGGCCCACTCCGCTTCGGTCAATTCCTCCGGCGTTCTGGCTCGCCTGCCCTTCCGCGATCTGGCTGGTTTCGTCATCTCATGGCTCCTTATTCTATTTATCCCGATACTATTCGACATAAATAGAATACGCAAGCACAAAAACAAGAATTCTGCAGAAATTCCTTCCAGCATTCACCACGCCTGTTTGTCATGCTGAGGCGAAGCCGAAGCATCTGGGCATCGAACAAGGCGGCCATCCCGATGGCGGGCCAGATTCTTCATTACGCTGCGCTCCATTCAGAATGACAAACAGAGGGCGCGACGGTCGGGAGAGCCTGTCTGTCTTACTTGACCAAACGCGCGATAGCTTTGAATTGGGGGTGTTCGGCGCTCTGGAGCAGTTCGAAGAGGACCATTTCGGTGCTGGCTATGTCTATGCCTTCGGCAGTCAGACGCATCAGAGCGATTTGCCTGTTCTCCAGGGACCGCGAGGAAACCGCGTCGGCGACGACGGTGGGCCTGTAATCCTGGGTCAGCAGATCGAGAGCCGTCTGGTAGATGCACACGTGGGTCTCGATGCCACAGAGCAGGACCTGCTTGCGACCGGTCGCCTGGAGTCGTTCGCGAAACGGCTCGGCGCCCCAGCAACTGAAGCAGGCCTTATCGATCGGTTCGGCGTCGGCAAGAAGCTCCGCGATTTCAAGCGCCGTCGGCCCCAGGGCGTTCGGCACCTGCTGGCACCACAGAATGGGGATATCGAGGATCTTGGCCGCCTGGATGAGGATGCGAATATTCTCGAAGAGGGTCGTTTTGTCGACCATCAGTTGAGCGAGCTTGCCCTGAACGTCGACAACGACCAGGCAACAATCGTCGATTCGCAGCATTCCCTTGCCTTCGGGCATTCTACAAGCCCGCGTCAATCAGGACGATCTTCAGGCTCGTCTGAATCGCTCCTTCCGGCGCAGGCGGAACTGTCCGAGGGCGCGAATCCGTCATCACCGGTCTCGGCAGCGCCGGCGCAGGCACTATCGCTTCCAAGCTCCCGTCGACGGCGGCCAGGAGGTTCTGTCCCGGCATCTCTTGCGCGAGCTTCTCCAGCTTGGCCACCTCGACACAGGCGTCGGTGCTCTCCTGACCGACAATCTTGGCCGTTTGCTGCAGGGTCACCGGCTTGACCACCACCGACTCGGCAAAGCGACCCGTCTCCACTACCAGCGTGCTGGACTCGGAGTTACGCCAGACTTCGTTCAGATCGGCCACCAGGCCGCTGAGTGCCTCCTGGCTACAGGTAATGTGGTAGACCCTCCTCCTGCCGTCGGAGCTCTCCGACGCGACCGCCTCTGCCAAACCATGCTCGTCGATAGCGCGCTTGATGAACGAGTGAGCACGGGCCATGGCGGCGGTCTGAAATTCCAGCCGCCCGGAGAAACCCGTGTTGGAAGCGACGATCACCGGAGGTGAATCCAAGGAAGGTGGCGTTACCGCGCCCCCCGCCGCCGTCAGGCCTGATGAATCCGTCGTAGCCGGCACCGGAGAGACGATCTGGTAGACGACCAGGCCGAGCACACCCAGTAGTACGAGCATGGCCGCGACCGCCGTCAGGTGGCGCAATCTCAGGTGCCAGGTACCCGCTCGACCACTGGAAGAGATCGGACGCTCGCCCAGCAGGGTCCTTCGCTCCAGCGAGAGCCTGATCTGCTCGATCATGTCGTCCGGCGCCTCGGCTCGGGGCAGGACGCTGACCAGATGACTGCAATTCTGTAGTTGACGGAGGCGTTGGGCCACCTCCGGGTCGCGGGCCGCCATGCGCTGGACTTCCGTCTTCTGCCTGGGGGGCAGCTCTCCGTCAATGAAACTGCACAGCAGCTCATCGATGTTGGGATTCGACTTCATTTCAGCATGGCCTCCAAAATCTCTCTCAGGTGACTCCTGGCCCGACTGAGCCGGCTGCGAACGGTCCCCAGCTCAACGTTCAGGACGTCGGCAATCTGCGCGTAGTCCATTCCTTCGATATCACGGAGCACCATCACGGCGCGCTGCGGCTCATCGAGCTTCGACAGCGCCTGCTTGGCCAGATCGCACAATTCGCGGCTCTGGGCCAAATCGGCCGGATCGGCCGCACTGCCGTCGCTGAGAAACTCTCTCAAGGCTTGCTGCGACCGGCCCTCGAGTTCCGATTCTTCGGCGTCCAGAGAGCGGGTGGCCCGGCGCGCGTTTCTTTGGCAGTGGTTCAGCGTCAAATTGACGCCAATGCGAAACAGCCACGTGTAGAAACTGCTCCGGCCCTTGAACTTCTCTATGCTCTCAATAACTTTGACAAACGTCTCCTGGGTTAGTTCCGCCGCATCGTCGGCATTGGCACACATTTTCAGGAT